>CAZSZO010000032.1:0-45063 GCA_964611125.1 uncultured Phycisphaeraceae bacterium
CGCCGTGACCTGCGCGGCCTGCGGGGCAGGCCCCGCCCGGCGTACCCTCTCAGTCGCATGCTCAAGTGGTTCGCCAGGCAGTATGCACGTCGCGTTGTGAACGTGAACGTGAACATTCTCATCGCGGGCGTCCTTGCGCTCGGGCCGGTGCTGCTGATCCTGGAGCTGTGCGACTACCTCAAGGTCGACCGCCAGTGGCTCCCGGTCGTCACCTTCACCGCCGATGTCCTGTGCGACCTGGTGGCGTACTACTTCCTGCACTTCCTGGCCAACCATGCCGGGCGGCCCGCCCAGCAGCTCCATTCAGTCGCCGACGCGTCGATCTCGCACACGCCGTTCTTCAAGGACGCCACCAAGGTCCAGTTCCAGCGGATGGTCCTTTCGCCGCTGCTCTACGCCCTGTGGCTGGGGACTCAGTGGGTCCTGGTCCACCGCTACAACGTCAGCGTCGCCCTCGCCACCACCACGGGCTTCGGCCTGGGCGTGCTGTCCTCTCGCATTTTGCACACGCTCTGGCTGCTCAGCGAGGAACGCCAGCAGCTCCAGAAAGCCCGCGCCGCCGCGGTGAGCCCGGAGCCATCAGCCCACCCGTCCGCCGACCCGCCCGGACCACCAGCCGGGCCCCCGGCCCCTCCCATCGTGCTCGGCCTGAGCAACGGCCAGTCCAGCCCGACGGGCGCCGTCAAGCACTAGCCGGTAACTCGCACCACACCCGCCCCCCGCCCCGGCCCCGGATACGCTGGCCCCCCGTGTGCGGCATCGCCGGCATCCTGCGGATCTCTCAGCCCCCCGCCTCGGCCGAAGCGCTCGGGGGCCTCATGCGCCGCTCCCACGAGCAGGCGATCCCCGAGGTCTGGCTCGATCTGCTCGATGCTGACATCCGCCACCGCGGCCCAGACGGCCACGGCCGCTTCCGCGATCGCGCACTCCGCGCGGACGGCCGAGTCGCCGATATCGCCCTCATCCACCGCCGCCTGAGCATCATCGACCTCCGCGGCGGGGCCCAGCCCATGATCTCCCCCCGCGCTGGCGCCCCGACCCCCGGGGCCCAGGCCCCGTCGGCCCCGGCCCCCCTGCTCTTTCAGGGCGGGCCGCGCGAGGCTGTCGCCTACAGCCCGCTTCACCACGCCGGGCCCGGCCTCGTCGCCACCGTCTTCAATGGCTGCGTGTACAACCACCGGCCGCTGCGGGCCGAGCTCCTCGCCGCAGGCCACCACTTCGCCTCAGACCACAGCGACACCGAAGTCCTCCTCCACGGCTGGCGGGCCTGGCGGGGCGAACTGCTGGACCGGCTCGACGCGATGTTCGCCCTCGCCCTCTGGGACCGCTCGGCGGGCGCCCTGGTGCTGGCCCGCGACACCTTCGGCGAGAAGCCGCTCAGCATCCTTGACCTCACCGGCGCGCCCGAGGGGCTGCTGGCGTTCTCAACCGGCCCCGCCGGGCTGGTGCGGCTCCTGGGCGCCCTCCGCCAAGGCGCCGCGCCCGAGCTCAACCTCCCGGCGCTCCGCGGCTGGGTCCGCTTCGGCTGGGGCCAAGGGTCACCGTACCGCGACGTCCATCCCCTCCCACCCGGCTACCCCCGCGCCTGGCCCGCTGACCAGCGGCCGCGCGGCGGCTGGGCCTGGCCCGCCTCGCTTAACCCCGAGCGCCGCATCCTGACCGCCGCGCAGGTGGAGGCCGCCCTCCGCCAGGCTGTCCACTCGCGCCTGGAGGCTGACGTCCCCCTCGGGTGCTTCCTGAGCGGCGGCATCGACTCGGCCCTGGTCGCCAGCTTCGCCGCGGAGGCTCGGCCCGACCTGCTGGCGTTCACGGTGCGGATGCCCGACCCGGCCTACGACGAGTCAGCCGCGGCGGCGACCACCGCCCGGGCCCTCGGCCTGAACCACGAGATCCTCGATTGCCACGCCGCCCCGGCCGACGACCTGGTCGCGCTCATCGGGCAACTGGGCCTGCCCTTTGGCGACAGCTCGCTGTTGCCCACGCACTGGGTGAGCCGCGCGGCCCGCACCCGCGTGGCCGTCGCGCTGTCGGGCGATGGCGGCGACGACCTGTTCCTGGGCTATGACCGCCATCGCGTCATGCGGGCCATGGCCTGGGCTTCCCGTTTGCCGCAGGACGCCTGGCGGGCCCTCGCCGAGACGCCGCTGGCCGACGGCGACCCCCGCTCATGGCGCACGCGGCTGTGGCGCCTGGCCAGCGCCGCCGCGGCGGGCGGATACAAGGACCTGCTGGCCATCTTCCCCTGGCCGCTGGATGAGGAACTCGGGCTGGGGAGCAACCTGTGGGCCGCGGGCGGTCGCAGCCAAGCGGACCGAGGGTGGAATCACCTCGGCCTGGTGCTGCAGGGCTGGGGGGCGCCGGTGGCCCATCAAGTGGACACCCAGCTCCGGTTCGAACGCCTGTTCTACCTGCCCGAGGACCTGATGCGCAAGTCCGACTCGGCATCGATGGCCGTGGCCCTCGAAGTGCGCTCACCATTCCTGGCCCGCGACGTCGCCGAGCCAGCGATGCACGCAACCGTGGAGAGCCTCATGCCCCGTCGCCAGCGCAAGGGCCTGCTCCGCCAGATCGCCCGACGCAGGCTGCCCGCGGCGATCGTGGATGGCCCCAAGCGGGGCTTCGCCATCCCCATCGGCGAGTGGTTCCGCAGCGACTATGGCGGAATGCGCACGCTGCTGCTCGACCGCCTGTTGAGCCGTGAGCCCTTCGGTGCGGCGGGGGCGGGGCTGCAGCTCAACATGACCTGCGTCCGGCGGATGATCGCTCAGCACCTGAATGGGGAGCGGGACCACTCGCAGCGGCTGTACATGTTGCTGGTGCTGTCGGTTTGGGGAGGGAACCTGGCCCGGGCGTGACGCCGGGCGCTTCGTGCGAACTGTACCACCCGCACCACCCGTGCCCCCCGTGCCACCGACCGCCGCGCGGCGGTCGGTGCTTCCAACCCGGTCACCGCTGCAGCGTCCCCTTCAGCACCGGCAGGATGTCGCTCTCGCACACGGCGTCCCAGCTCATCTTCTCGGCGATCCGCTGGCCCATGGCCAGGTAGCGGGCCCGGTCGTCGTCATTCTTCGGCAGCCGGCGGAAGAGTTCGCCAGCCAGGCGCTCGCACACCCGCTCCTCGCACTGGTCGCGGTCGTGCGCGGTGAACCGCTTGGCGTCGGTCACCTCGCCATCGGTGAACTCCGCCGGCAGCACCAGCGGGCAATCGCCCAGGCCCATGCCCAGTTGCTGCACCGCCCGCTTCACCAGCCCGAGGCAGCCGCAGACCGTGCTGGGCACGCACACCGCCCCGGCGTGCAGGGCTTCGAGGTGCGCGATCCCGTACGGCTCATAGGTGGACATACCCAGCTCGACATCCGCCGCGGCCCGCAGGTCGTGGATCGTGATTCCCTCCGGCGCCGCGTCACCCAGCCGCTCGCGTGAGAAGCCGAACTGGTTCACCAGGATGGCGCGGATCGGGCCCGCCTCGCCCGCGGCGGGGTGGACGTGCCGGTTGAAGTGCTGCATGGACGTGAACAGGCAGCCCTCGGGGCCGTCAAGGTCGGGGTAGCCCTGCACGTGCCGGGCGGGCCAGCCGTGCGACCGGGCCATGGCGTTCACCTGCTCAAGGGTGCGGACGGGGGCGCCGCAGGTCAGGAGGACGTAGACGCCGGTCTTGCCGGCCTGCTGCAGGTGCTTTTCGAGGTGGGCCCCGAGCTTCTGGTCGCGCCACAGTCCCTTGCTGGGCACGGGGCGGGTGACGTGGGTCATGAGATAGTCGGGGACGAAGCCGATCACGTTCTTGAGCCACTGGTTGACCAGCCCGCGCGACCGCTGCTTGTCGGCCATGGTGATGCGCGGGGCCGGCAGCCCGTTGTACGCCACGGTGACGTTCGCCGAGCGCATCTTGGGCGAGAGGAACCGCAGCTCCTCGGCCGTCTCGGGCCCCACGGCCATGATCCCGTCGAGCAGGTGGGCCTGGCTGATCAGGGCGTGACGGGCGAAGTCGGCCTGGCTGCCGAAGACGTCTTCAATGCTCTTGCCCTCGGCCATGGCCCGGCGCATGAGCGGGTAGAACGCGACATCCTGACCCGGCAGGTTCTCAACGATGCGTCGGGCGGTGCTGCACTCGTGGGCGTGGAAGACGGCCCGGAAACGGACCCGGTCGGTGATGCACCGCAGGGCCGTGCACATGCCCATGAACTCGTGGCTGATGACCACCGCCGGCTGCTTCTGCGCGCCCAGGAGCGCCACCAGCGCGTGGTACGCGGGATCGGCCAGGCGGCACCACTCCTCGTAATCCCAGCCGCTCTCATAGGGCCGGCTGTCGATCCCGTACCGCTCGTACAGCAGCCACTTGAACGCCCCGAGCCGATCCGGATCGGGGTTCCTCACGTCCACCAGCAGCACCTCGGCCTCGCCGGAGAGCCCGCCGGCCGCGACAAAGCGGCGCGTGCCGTAGACGATCTTCACGTTGAAGGCCCACTCGATGGGCCGGAAGATCGCGCCCAGCCCCTCGGGGTCGTGGTGGTCAGCGCCGGAGTACTTGCAGGCGATCCCCTGCGGCCCCATCCGATCAACCAGGCTCGCCGGCCGCCGGTCCGGCCAGGGGAGGGGCCCCACCAGCAGAGTCCGGCTCACGGCCCGCTGATACACGGGGCTGGCGATCATCCCTTCGAGCACCGCGCCGATGCCGCCGATGTGATCGACAGCCTCGTGCGTCACGTGCACGACGGTCAAGGGCAAGTTCTCCACGGTCGACCTCCTGTCGCGGAATTCCGTCTCGGACGTTCAATCGTTATCGCCCACCCCGGTCGGCGGACTGACGTACGCAAATCGTTCAGGACGCCCCGGCCAAGCCTGTCCAGCGGAGTTCATTCGGCTCCGCCGCGATGCGGATCGAGCCGTCAGGCGTTCTTAGCGTTGACCCCGCGGGGGCCCCGGCCAGCACGCCCGGCAGATCCGTCCTTCGAGTCTGCAGCAGCACGTCCGCTTCGCCCGGGCTCGTAAACACCAGCAACTGCACACCCGCCTCCGCCAGGAGCCCGGCCAGCACCACCCCACGCCCGGGACCGCACGCGGCGCCGCCGGATTGGGGGCCCCTGGCCTCAGGCATGGACGCCCCCGTCCGCCCGCGGCTCGGGCGCAGGCGGCGGCTCTGGGATGGGCGCCGCGGCGGGCATGGGCCCTGCCGGCGAGGCGATCGGCCTGGTGTCCACCACCGCCAGTACGCCACCCGAGGCGGGCTGCCAGATATCGCGGATGTCCTGCTCATCATTCAGGCGCCGCATGAGCAGGTAGATCAGCGTCGAACCGGTGTAGTACAGGCTGATGGCGTAGGAGAACACCACCACCTTCACGAGCGAACCCCAGAACTGGACCGTCCAGGCGGTGGCCCGGTCGAACCACGCGGCCGTCGCCGCGGGGCGGGCTTCGGTGGCCACGGCCACGCCGGTGGTCTGCTGGGCCACCATGAGCGTCAGGTAGGCGAAGCCCCCCAGCAGCAGGAACGCCAGCACCCCCTGCACCAGCACGATGAGCAGATAGCCCACCAGCCGCAGCGGCCGCCCATAGACATAGGCATAGGCCCGCTGGATGGCGTCGAACCCGTCGGCGCCGTCGCACGCCACCGCGGGGATCAGCATGATGTGCCCCAGCACATACGCGGCCATGACCACCGCCGCAAGCAGGGCCAGCACGAGCGCCAGCGGAAACAGCAGCGCAATGGCGAAGTTCAGCACCGGCCACTTCATGAGCCATCCCACCGCCAGCAGCACGACGCACAACCCCCACACCACCACCACCGGCCCGAGCAGCGCCCCCAGCAGCGAACCCCAGCGCCCGAGCGCGAAGCCCAGGGCCTTGGGCCAGCTGATGACCTGCCCGAGGGCGAACTCGCAGGCCACGCTCCGGCTGATCGCCCCGCCGCAGATCGCCAGGAGCAGGGCCCCCAGCGGCAGCAGCAGCAGCGTCGCCAGGATGCCCGGGACGAGCTGCCCGCCCGCCTGCCCGCCGAGCTGCGCGTCCGTCGGCAGCACGAGGCTGGTCGGAACGTGAATGAACAGGCTCATCGTCGCCCGGCCCGCCTCGGCCAGGTCCGGGTTCCACGTCCATGAGCCGCCCTGCGAGTACGGCAGCAGCGCCGTGAGCAGCTCCCCCGCCGGCTTGCGGAGGCCCTGCACCGTGTTCACGAGCGGCCCCGGCGCCGGGCCGCCGAAGATCGCCCGCCACACGGTGTCGAGCGTGAAGATGACCACCACCAGGGCCGAGGCGAAGCCCAGCCGGCCCGGGCCCAAGGCCAGGGCCGGCGCCCGCAGCAGCTTGGGCCACAGCAGACCGTCGAGCAGGTCGTCCAGGTGCACCGGCGAGCGGGCCACGGGCAACTGCACCAGCGGGTCGCCCGCGTGCCGGCGAGCCGGCACGGGCGGGGGCGGAGCGGCAGGTGGTGGGTTCGGGTCGCTGCTGGGCATGATCTCGGGAACCTTCAAGGGCGGAGCGGCCCCGCGCGCGGACGGGCAGACTCTCCGCCGGACCGGGAACGTGGGGACGATCCTAAGGCGTGTACCATGCTCGTGCCGAGCCTGCACACGCCCGCCCGGCTGCTGATCTGTCTCCCTCCACCGACGCCTGAGGACCGATTCATGCGAAGCTTCCGCGCCCTGCTGTTCCCCCTCACCCTGCTCGCGGTCGCCCTGGCCATCCCGGCGTGCGACACCTCCGACGCCAGTTCGGTGAAGGTCACGCTCCACGCCGACCTCTCCGGCGAGCTGCTCACGAGCGCCATGGCCGTGCCCGCCCAGCCCGACGCCTCCCAGGCCAGCGTCGGCGGGATCACCTGGCGCTCGCGCGGGGCCATCACCATGGCCCAGGGCGGCTTCACGGACATCAACACCCTCAACATCGGGGGCATCACCTTCAAGGCCGAGGGCGCCACCGGCGAGCCAATCCTGCGCGTGCGCATCCCACGCGGGCCCGGGGCCAAGTGGCCCTCGGCGTTCACCGTCGCCTCAGGCGAGGCCCGCAAGGCCGCCTCCAAGGCGCTCGACCCGACCGCCAAGGCCTCGACCATCGGCGAGATGTTCAAGCTCGAAGTCAGCGTCCCCGGCGTGGTCATCTCCGCCGGGTCTGACAGCAAGCTGCGCGGCGTCAACTCTTCCTTCGAAGAGACCCGCGCCACCATCGCCATCCCGGTCGACATCGCGACCACCGAAGGCGAGCCCCTCACCTGGCACATCACCTGGCGGACCCAGAACGTCAAGTGACCGGGCTCGACGCGCGCACCGTTGATCTCAGGCTGACCCCCGCCGAGCTGCTGGCTCGCTGGCCGGAAGAGCGGCCGCTGGCGGTGCTCTGGTCGGGTGACGCGTCCCCCGCAAGCCGGCGCTGGTCGCGTTGGACCCTCTTCGCGCAGCCCGAGGGGCCGCCGCTGGTGGCCGCCGGGCCCGGGGCCCTCGATGCCCTCCCGCTGGCTGAACTCAACCCCCTTCCGACCCCGGAGCTTCCGCCCGGGGCGCCGCCCTTCATGGGCGGCTGGATCGGATCCATCAGCTACGAACTGGGGCGTGAGCTTGAGCCCCTGGCGCGCCGGGTCGGCGGCCCCCCGCCATCCCCGTACCCCCCCCACCCCCCCCACTCCCCCCACCCCTGGCCACAGCTGCTGCTGCACGCCTGCCCCGCGGCCCTCGCCTTCGACCACGCCACCGGCCGCTGGTGGACCACCGGCGAGCCCGCGGCGGCCCGCCGGCTCATCGAGCTCGCCGCGAGCTGGCTCCCGGCCCCGTCCCGGGCCTTCGGTGTCGGGCCGCTCTCCAGCACCTCGGGGCGAGCCCGCTACACCCAGGCCGCGGCCCGGGCCATCGAGTACATCCTCGCTGGGGACATCTACCAGGCGAACCTGGCCCATCACCTGACAGGTCGGTTCAGCGGCGACGCCCGGGCCCTCTTCGCCAATCTCGTCGGCCGCACCCGCCCCTGGTGCGGGGCCTATCTCGAGCTGCCCGAACCGCGCCAGGCGGTGCTGTCGATGAGCCCCGAGCTGTTCCTTGAGGTCGATCCGCGGGCCGTGCCGGGGGCCCGGCGGGTCATCACACGCCCGATGAAGGGCACGCGCCCGGCCCAGGGCGCCTCCGCCGAGGAGTTGGTCGACCACCCCAAGGACCTCGCCGAGCTCAACATGATCATCGACCTCATGCGCAACGACCTGGGGCGGGTCGCCGTCCTCGGGTCGGTTGAGGTTGACGAGGCCCGCGTCATCGAGCGGCACGGCGTCGGCGCGCCGGCGGTGCTGCAGGGCGTCGCGACCGTCTCGGCCACGCTTCGGCCTGACGCGACGCTCGGGGACCTGCTGCGGGCGACCTTCCCGGGCGGGTCGGTCACCGGGGCGCCGAAGATCCGGGCCATGCAGATCATCGAAGAGCTCGAGCCGTTCGCCCGCGGACCCTACTGCGGCTCGATCGGCTACCTCAGCCGGTGCGGGAGGAGCGCGTTCAACATCGCCATCCGCACCGCGCACATCGTCGGTCCGGCCGACCCCGCCGGGGGGCCGGGCGCGTTCGCTCCGGGCGCCGGTCTCCACTTCCCCGTGGGCGCGGGCATCGTTGCGGATTCAGACCCGCAGGCGGAATGGCGTGAAACGCTCGACAAGGCCGGCGCCATCATCGCGCTGAGCGCGACCGACCGCGAGCTGCTCGAAGCGACGTGACTGGTTCAGGCGATGCTGCGGACCCGGGTATCGACCTCGTCGAGCTCCAGACTTTCGACCGGCGCCCCGCCGTTGCGGAAGAACCGGCTGGGTCGCTCGTCATTGATCTGGGCGTTGAGCTTGCGGAGGGCCTCGTCAGCGATCTGGCGGACCCGCTCGCGGCTGATGCCGATCTCGGTGGCGATCTGCTTGAGCGTCAGCGGCTCCTGCCCGTCGAAGCCGAAGCGCATCCGCAGGATGCGGGCCTCACGCTCGTCGATGGCGTCCAGCAGCCGGCGGATCGTGGAGAGTTCGTCGCCCTTGGCCATCGACTCGCTGGGGCAGCCGCCCCGGTGGTCGGGGAGCATCTCGGCGAAGCTCATCACCTCGCCCTGCTCGTCGACCGGGGCCTGGGCGGGGCTGCGGACGGCCTTGATCGCCCGCTTGATAATGCGGAGCTTCTTGAGGGGGAGCTGCAACTCCTCCGCCAGCTCGTGCAGCGTCGGCGGGCGGCCCAGACGGCTCTCGAGCTTGCGGGAGGCCTGCTTCCATTTGGCGATCAGCTCCACCATGTACGCCGGGACGTGGATCGGCTGCACGGCGTTGATCAGGGCCCGCTTGATGGCCTGCTTGATCCACCAGGAGGCATAGGTGCTGAACCGGGCGCCCTGGGCGGGGTCGAACCCCTCCACGGCCCGCAGCAAGCCCACGTTGCCCTCCTCGATGAGGTCCTGAAGCGTGAGCCCGCGATTGGCGTAGTTCTTCGCAATGGAAACCACCAAGCGCAGATTCGCCCTGATCATCCGCTCCCGGGCGGCGGGACAGTTATCGTTGATGATCGCCCACCCCAGCTGCTTCTCATCCTCAGCGGTAAGCAGGGGGATCTCGTTGATCTGGCGGAGGTACAGCTGCAGACCTGATTGCAGGTCTCCCAGACTTGGAGCGCGCGTGGACTTCCCGGATGGCAAGACGCAACCCACTTTCTTTGGCAAGGACTCGCGAAAGCTGTCCCGATCGGAAACGGAACGTGGGCTACCGCATGACCCTACGCCTCGGACCTAACTTCGGATGCATCGACCGACCGACCCGGGCCCTTGAGTTGGGATCTCTCTGGTGGGCGACTCATGGCCGGATCACGGTCGGAGGCGGAGTTTAGCGGTTCTCCCCGATCTCCGGAAGGCCCTTCGTCGCGATTTGTTGAACAATCGTATAGTTCCTTCACCCGCCCTCTCCCGAGCGGGGCCAACCCGCCCCCGCCCCTCCGTGCCCCGTTCCCGCCCTCCGCTCCGGTGTCGATAGCCTGTGGACGACCTGTGGTTTCTCCCTTCGCGGGGTTCCGTATGACCAACGACATCAGCAAGCTCCTGCGGGATTGGCCCTTCGAACCCGGGAAGCTCAACGTCCGTCAGATCGAAGGTGAAGATGGCGAACCCCGCATCCAGATGAGACTGGATCTGGGCGTCCTCCAGATGCACGTCGAGGGCCGACCCGACGGCCAGCGGCCACGCGGTTTTGAGAGCCTGCTCGAGTACCAGGAAACACGGCTCGACGACCACGTCTCAGAACACGGGTCGGCATCGGGGTTTTCACTATCCCCGGAGGAATGCCGCGAATTGCGCGAAGAGGCCGTGCAGTACTACCACCGCTATATGGCGCTCTTGGTGCTCGAGGACTTCGAGGCCGTGGTGCGCGACACCAGCCGCAATCTGCGCGTGCTCGACCTGTGCAAGCAGCACGCCGAGACGCAGGACGACCGGCAGTGCCTGGAGCAGTTCCGGGCCTATATCACGATGATGCGGGCCCGGGCCCTGGCCAGCCAGGCGCTCAAGGACAACGAGCCCAAGGCGGCGATCCACGCCATTGACGAGGGTCTGGAGGCGCTTCAGCGGCACTTCGCCGAGGCGGGGCAGGAATCGGCCTATGAGCAGTCCAGCGAAGTTCAGGCCTTGCGCGGGATGCGCGAGGCCCTGGTGCCCAAGCTGCCGGTGAGCCAGAAGTCGGAGTTGAAGAAACGGCTGCAAGCCGCGCTGGCTGCGGAGAACTACGAGCTGGCGGCGATCCTGCGGGATGAACTGAAGAACCTCAACGAGTGAGGCGATCGATCCGTCCGCCGGGACGACGCAAACCGGACCGGTGGGGCGGTGCAACCGGTCAGTCAGGTGCGTTTCGGGGCGTGACGAGTTTTGAGGCGGGCCACGATCCGTTTGGCCATGGCCTCGGCGGTGGCCACCTCGGCGATGGTCACATCATCGGCCCCCGCCGCGCTGGCGGCGAAGGCGGTGCTGAGGTAGGCCGTGCGGGCGGCGATGTAGACGTGCGGGGCCAGGGACCGGATGCTCTGGCAGGCGCGGGTGGTGGCGTCATCGTCGGGGATGGTCAGGAACACGGCGTCGCAGGTCTGGATGCCCGCCCGCTCCAGGACCTCGGGATTACCAATATCGCCGAAGACCACGGTGCGGCCGATCCCCCGCTGGGTCTCGACGGTGCGCGAGTTGAGCTCGACGATTGTGTAGGGGACGCCGCTGACCTCCAGGTGGTCGGCGACGGCGCGTCCGATAACACCGTATCCAGCCACGATCACGTGGTTGCCCCGGGCGGGGCGGGCCTCCGGAGCACCCGCCGTGAGGGCTGGGCCCGGGCCGGCGGCCCCGGCGGCTCCGGGATCGACCTCGTGACCCTCGGGCAGCTCCTTCAGGGCATCACCGGTCCAGCTGACGGGCCGGAAGCGGGCCAGCCAAGACTGCATCCGCTGGCCGAGGTCATACAGGTTGGGGGTCACCATGAGCGACAGGACCACGAGGGTGATCGCGACCGTCTGCTCCGGGCCGGAGATCACGCTCTGCGCGGCGGCGAGGCCGAGGATGACGATGCTGAACTCCCCGGCCTGCGCCAGGGAGAGGCCGGTCCGCCCGGCCACAGGGGCCGACGCCCCGGCGCCCCAGGTGCACAAGCCGATCACGACCGACTTGATGATGATCAGGGCGGGCAGGCCGCACACGATCGCCGGCCAGGCCGCGGCGGCGGTGGCGGGGTTGAGCTTGAGGCCCACGGCGGTGAAGAACACGGCCATGAACAGGTCGCGGAGCGGCGAGAGTTGCCCGGCCAGCTGATAGCGGAACGGCGTCGCCGCGAGGAGGAACCCGGCCATGAAGGCGCCCAGTTCGGGGCTGAAGCCGACGAAGCCGGTGAGCACCGCGGCGCCCAGGGCCACGGCGGCGGAGAGCACGAGCGTGGATTCGCCCGACGCCTCGCGCGCAGCCTCCATGAGCAGGCGGGGGAGGATCCACAGCCCGAAGGCGATGAGGACCCCGATGCTGCCCAGGGCGACCAGCCCCTTGGTGATGGCCGCGGAGACGCCGCCGCCGTCATCGGCCGCGGCGGGGACCATGCCGGCCCATTTGGCCAGCAGCGGTAGGGCCGCCAGCATGGCGAGGGAGAGCAGGTCCTGCACGATCGAGATGCCCACGCACAGCCGGCCGTGCATGCGGTGGGTCTCGCGCTTCTGGGCCAAGAGGCGCAGGACCACGGCGGTGGAGGACATCGACATGGCCATGGCGATGGCGAGGGCCCCGGGCGCTGAGGCCCCCAGGACCCAGCCGACAGGCCAACTGAGCAGCACGACGCTGATGGTCGAGATGGCCCCGACGGCCAGGATGTGGACGAGCCCGCGCGAAACCGAGCTCAGGTCAAGGTGCAGGCCGATGGTGAACATCAGCAGCACGACGGCGAGCTGCTTGATCTGGTCGATGTTCTCACTCTCGCCCACCAGCCCGATGAGCCCGGGGCCAATGAGGGCGCCGGCGATCAGGTAGCCGGGGATGGTGGCCAGCCGCAGCCGCCGGAGCACCATGGAGACCAGGGCCGCGGCGGCGAGCACGACGAGCAGGTCGACGACGAAGCTGGACTGGGCATGCGGAGCGGCGGCGATAGACCAGGTCAGGGGCATCGGGAGCGATGGTAGCGATCAGCCCCCGCGCCGGGCCCGGGCGTAGACCTTCTCCAACTCGGTCACCATCGTGCGGGCGTCGAAGCGGGCGGCGCACATTGACCCGCCGCGCTCGGCCAGGGCCCGCCGCTGAGCCGGGTCATCTGCCAACGCGGCGATGGCGTCGCGGAGCCCGGTGCGGTCCCCCAGGCGAACCAGCCGACCGGTCTGGCCGTCGATGCACGCCTCGCCGGCGCCGTCGACGTCATATGCAACCGGGCAGGCGCCGGCGAGCAGAGCCTGCGGCACGGTGCGTGGCAGGCCCTCGCGATAGCTCGGGTGGGCGAGCAGGTCCATGGCGCGCATCAGGCCCGGCACGCGCTCGGGCCGGACCAGGCCGGTCAGCAAGAGCTGGGCGGGCCCGCTGTCGGACGGGGCCGGCGGGGCGGCCTCGCGATCAAGCTCACGGACCACCAGGCCCAGAGCGCGGGCCCGGGCCACGAGCCGCTCGCGCCACCAGCCGTCGCCGACCCAGAGCAGCATCCAGCGGGGGTTCCCGGGCAGCAGGGCCCCGAGGGCGTCGAGCAGGTCGTCGTGCCCCTTGTGCTGGGCCAGGCGGGCCACGGTGCCGATGACGAAACGATCCGGGGCCAGGCCCAGGCGGCCGCGCACCTCGTCGCGCGATTCGCCCGGCGCGGGCGTGAGGTACGGGGCGAGCTCCATGCCCGAAAAGACCGTTGAGTACAACGCCGGCGTCCCGATCCCGCGGGCGAGAAACTGGGCTGTCATCGCCCCGGCGACCGACACGATGGCGTGGCAGCGGCGGGCCGCGAACTGCTCGGCCAATTCGTAACCGGCGTTCACCACGCGGGTCTTCAGCCGGCGTGGGGCCGAGCCTTCCACCGGCATGAACGGCGGGCCGTGAATCGTGTGGACGATGCCGATGGCGGGGCCGGCGCCCGGGCTGGATCCGCGACTTTGGAGGACCGACCACGCCGCGGCCCGGCCGAGGACGCCCGCCTTGCTGCTGTGGGTGTGGACGATGTCGGGCTTGAGGCGGGCGATGAGGGCCTTGAGCTGGCCATAGGCCCGCCAGTCGCGGAGGGGGTGCAGGTCGCGGATGAGATCGGGCACGATGTGCGTGGCGATGGGGGCGGCGCGTTCGCCTCCGCTCTGGCGGCAGTGCTGGTTGAAGGCCTCGACGCGCTCCAGCAGCGAGCCTTCAGGCCCGTAGATGGGGCCGAAGGCGAGATGGACCTCGTGCCCCAGCCGGGCTTGCCCTTCGCAGGAGAGGACGGTGTTCTCCTGGGAGCCGCCGAGGATCAAGCGGGTTGAGACGTGGAGGATGCGCATGGGGAGGAAACAGGAGGGCGAACGAAGCGTACCCGCCGGACGTTCGGAATCGGAGTGAACCGCGAAGCTCGCGAAGGAGGACTCGAAGGGTGCGAAGTTCGGAAAGGGGGGCGGAACTTCGTGGTCTTTGGCTTGGATCTTTGCGTTCTTCGAGGTCGGTTCGGCGCATGGCATGGGGCTACGGCGATCGCTCCTGGTAGCTGATCCACTCCAGGCACAGGCCTGTGGGCGGCAGGGTTGGGCCCGATTTGACACGGTCGCGCCCTTGGAGGGCGGAGAGGACGTCGGCTGGGGTTCGCTGACCGAGGCCGACCTGCATGAGGGTTCCGGCGATGATGCGGACCATGTTCCAGAGGAAACCGCTGCCGGAAATCTCGATGGCGACGCGCCGCTCGGGGGCCGAGTCTCCCGCGAGCTGCGGCCCTGTCGGGCGCTGCGAGACGCTGCAGGTGAAGACCGTTCGCACGGTGGTCTGGCGGCCGTGGCCCGCCGCGGCGAAGGCGGCGAAATCATGCTCGCCGACGAGGATCGACGCGGCGTCGGCCATGGCCGCGAGGTCGAGCCCGCGCGGATCCCACACGTGGTGGACGAACTGGCGGTCCCACAGCGGGCGGTGCGGCGAAACGTGGAACGTGTACGAGTAGCCCTTGCCCGTGCAATCGCTGATGGGGTCGAAGTGGTGCGCCGCGGGAGCGGCGTCGAGAACGACGACATCCTCGGGCAATCGCGAGTTGAGGGCCGCCACCAGGCGGGCGCCGCCCCGCTCCAGAGGCCAGCCGCAGCGCCGCGCCGGGGCGGGCGGCGCGAGCGAGGCGGGATCGGTCGAGTCGCTCGGCGCGATTGGCGAGCTTGGCTTCGCAAGCGGCGCTGGCGCCGGCTCTGGAGCAACCGCGAACTCCTGGTCGCGGGGCTCGCAGGAGAACGCCGCGACCTGCCCGCGGGCGTGCACGCCCGCGTCGGTGCGGCTGGCGCCGGTGAGCTCAACGGGCTCGCGGACGACTTCGCGCAGGGCCTGCTCGAGCACGCCCTGCACGGTGCGCAGGGCCACCCGGCCTTCGCGCTCGGTGGGGATGAGCGGCGTGCCGGGGGCGTAGGCGGCCCGTTGCTCGGGCGGGGCTGTCAGCGGCTCCTGCTTCTGCCAGCCGCAGAAGCCGGTTCCGTCGTAGGCGATGGTGAGCTTGTACCTGGGCACGGGCAATCATTCCAGGGTGGGCGGGGCGGCGCGGCGACTACGATGGGCGATGATCCGTCGAGCAAAGCTGAATCGAGGCGGAGGCGGTGGGGAGTCGACGGGCGCTGGAAGCGAGTTCGAGCAGGCAGGCCGGGGCGGCCGGGGGGAGGGGGGGCCGCCCTCCGTATCCCCAGCAGGCGGGATCAGGGCCAAGCGACCAAACCCATCGGGGCGGTTCGGTGCGCCGATGGAGCGAGTTGGCGACGCCGAGGGGGCCGAAGGAGCGCCACCGGCGGTTGGCTCTGGCGGCGGCCCCGGTCGACCGCGGCGGCGGGGGCGATCGCGCCCCGCTGGAGGCCGGCTGAGGGCCGACCGGCCTGACGGCGCGCGGCCGGCGCGGCAAGGCAAAGGCGGCTCGGCGCGGCGCGTGGGCCCGGCGCCGGAGGGCGTGCGGCTGCAGCGGGTGCTGGCCGCGGCGGGCGTGGCGGCGCGGCGCATCTGCGAAGAGCTGATCCTGGCCGGGCGCGTGAGCGTGAACGGCAAGCAGGTGAAGGACCTGCCGGCGTTTGTCGACCCCGCCAGCGACACCATCGTCGTCGACGGGCGGCCGATCCCCAAGGTGAAGCCCACCGGCGGCCGGCGCGGGCCCGGGGCGACGCTGACGGGGGGACGCCTTCTGTACCTGATCGCCTATAAGCCCGAGAAGGTGCTCTCAACCACCCGCGACGACGCGGGACGACGGACGATCATGGATTACGTCGATCACCCCGCGACGCGCGGCGAGGATGGGGCCCTCGGCGCCCGGCTCTTTCCGGTGGGGCGCCTGGATTTTCATATGTCGGGGCTGGTGCTGCTGACCAATGACGGCGAACTCGCCAACCGCCTGACGCATGCCCGTTACGGCGTGCCCAAGTACTACCGCGTGCTGGCCAAGGGCGTGCTCGAGGACGACTACATCGCTGATCTGGAGCGCGGGCTGAACCTCAAGCACCAGCGGGCGGTCTCGGAGTTCCGCGGGATGCCGGCGGAAGATGGCGGCGGGAACGGCCCGGTCCGCGGCGGCGCCGCCGGCGAGGCGCCGCTGCCGCCCATCGCCCTGCGGGTCGTGCAGCGCGAGCCCGGGCGCACAACGCTCGATATCCGGCTCACCGAGACCGGTCCGCGCGGCGTCCCCGAGCTGCTTGGCGAGGCGGGCATCACGGTGGCCAAGATCCAGCGGACCGGCATCGGCCCGCTCCGCCTGACCGGCGTGCGGCTCGGACAATGGCGGGAACTGACCCGCGACGAACTGCGCGAGCTGCGCCGCGTCACCGGGCTCACCGCGCGCTCGCCCAAGGGCGAGGCGAGACCGGGCACCGGGCCGTCAGGCACCGGACGGTCTGGTCCAGGCCACACGGGCCCGGGCCAGGCGAGCCGCGGAAACCGCAAGCGGCCGGCGTCGGGCGAGCGGCCGGGCCCGAGCGACGCCACCCGGCGGCAGAGGCCGGCTGGTGACGCCCGCAGCGCAGCCAGCGACACCGGCGCAGGCATCCGCGAACTGCCGTCGATGGACGCCAGTGGTGGCGCCGACGGCTGGATTGATGCCGATTCGGATGATCAGGCGGGCTGAAGCGCCGGGGCGGCCTGCGGCGGCGCAAACGTGACGGGCTGTTTGTCGCCCATCATCTGCACGAACGCATCGAACAGGTACGCCGAGTCGTGCGGCCCGGGCGACGCCTCAGGGTGATACTGCACGCAGAACAGCGGCTTGTGGGTCAGGCGGAAACCCGCGAGCGTGTGGTCGTTGAGGTGCATGTGCGTCGCCTCGCCGCCGACAGACTTGAGCGATTCGGGGTCGACCGCGAAGCCGTGGTTCTGGCTGGTGATCTCAACGCGGCCGGAGAGCAGGTTGTGCACCGGCTGGTTGGCCCCGCGATGGCCGAAGGGCAGCTTGTACGTGCGTGCCCCCAGGGCCAGGGCCAGCAGCTGATGGCCCAGGCAGATGCCGAAGGTGGGGATGCTGATCGGGGCCAGCGGGCCGACGACCGCGGCGAGGGTCTTGACGGTCGCCTCCACCGCGGCGGGGTCGCCCGGGCCGTTAGAGATGAACAGGCCGTCGATCTGGCCGGCCCGGAACAGCTCGATGATCTTTTCAGCGGGGATGTCGTGGGGAACGACCATGACCTCGCACCCGCGGTCGGCGAGGTGGCGGAGGATGTTCTCCTTGGCGCCGCAGTCCAGGGCCAGCACGCGGAAGCGGGTGCCTGGGGTGCGGGGCCGGCCCGCCGCGGCCTCGCTCAGCAAGGCGACAGGGGACCACTCGCCCAGCGTCTGACTCCACGACTGGTTGCTGGAGCAGCCCACCAGCGGGACCAGGTTCTGGCCGTTCATCGAGGGGGCCCGGCGGGCGAGCAGCACCAGCTCGCTGTCGGACAGGTCGGTGCGATCGGTGATGACGCCCTGCATGACGCCCTGGCTGCGCAGGCGGCGGGTGAGGGCGCGGGTGTCGATATCGGAGATCCCCAGCACATTGAACCGGGCGAGATACGACGAGAGGTCGTCGCTGGCGCGGAAATTGGAATGGATCCGCGACAGCTCACGCACCACAAAGCCGGAGACCTGCACTTTGCGGCTCTCGACATCGTCGGTGTTCACGCCGTAGTTGCCCATCAGCGGGCAGGTCATCGTGAGAATCTGTCCGGTGTACGACGGGTCGGTCAGGGCCTCCTGATAGCCGCACATGGCGGTGTTGAAGACGACCTCCGCCGCGATGGCGAGCCGCCGCCCGGTGGCGCCGAAACCCTGGCCGTGAAAAACAGCCCCGTCCTGGAGGGCCAGACGGGCGGGACGCTGCGATTGGTCGCTGAACATGGTGCGGGAGGATAGGCGGGGGGAACCGGCATTGCGGCCCGACGGGCCCGAGGACGACTCCGTTGGGCGCGCTTTTGGCACAGGAAATGAGGGCCGCAGCGGCGCTGATGCTGCATACCTTGCTCGCGGGCCCCCCCGGAGCGATAACCCGACCGCCGACTGATGTCCAACCTCTTCTTCACTACCCCTGAGCCGCCGGACCTGAGCCGGGCCCGGTTTGCGCAGGTGGCGATCGAGCGCGGCATCGAACAGGCCGGCCGCGGGCGCGGGCGAGCCCCCCGCCGCGCGGGCGCCGAGGAGATCGACGGGGCCCTGACGTACCGGGCCGATGACCCGGCCATTGCGCCCGGCGATCGCGTTCGGGCGCCGCTGGGGCGGGGGGATCAGCTCGTCGAGGGGATCGTGATCCGCGTGGGCGGGGCCGAGCTGCTGGGGGATCTGCCTGCGGACAAGGTCAAGGCGATCGCGGGACGCACGGGCGCGGGGCTCTCGCCGGGCCTGCTCGAGCTGGGCCGGTGGATCAGCCAGTACTACATCTGTCCGCTGGGGATGACGCTTGCGACGATGATGCCCGCCGCGGTGAAGCGCGGGACGGGAGCGCGCCAGGTGGCGTATGTCGATCTCGCCGCGGGGGGCGAGGGTTCGCCCGCTGACCAGGGTCGCCAGGGCGAGCCCGACGGGCCCAAACTTTCGCCAGCGGTCCGCAAGGCCTGGGAGCTGGTCGGCACGCTCGACCGGAGCGCCTTCCCGCTCACGCACAAGGAGCTCGCCGGGGTCCTGGCGGAGGCCGGCGGCAAGGTCTCGTTGCCGACGCTCAAGAAGCTCGTGGCGCTCGGCCGCCTGACCGAGACGCTCCGCGAGGAGATTCACGCCCGCGGCGATGGCGACCTGTCGGGCCTGGGCAGCGCCGACCCGAGCGACGCGGCGGCCGGGCGCGATTCGACCCCCGGCGCCCGCCCCCCCCCCCTCCCCCCGACGCCCACCGGTGAGCAGCAGCGGGTGATCGACGGCCTGATCGCGGCGCTGGGCCGGTTCTCGGCGCACCTGATCCGCGGGGTGACCGGCTCGGGGAAGACCGAGGTTTATCTGCGGGCGATCGAGGCGTGCGTCAGGCGGGGCGCCTCGGCCATCGTCCTGGTGCCGGAGATCGCCCTGACGCCGCAGACATCGGGGCGGTTCATCGAGCGGTTCGCGCGCGTGCTGCCGAGCGCGGCCAATGTCGCCAACCCCTCTCTCCCGATCCCCGGCTTTGGCCGCACTGGCGCGGTGGCGGTGCTGCATTCAGGCCTCACCGCGGCGCAGCGGCACGCCCAGTGGGCGGCCTGCGCGTCGGGGCGCGTGCAGGTGGTGGTCGGCGCCCGCTCGGCGGTCTTCGCCCCGCTCCCGCGGATCGGCCTCATCGTGGTCGACGAAGAGCATGACAGCTCGTACAAGCAGGATCAGCTGCCCCGCTACCACGCGCGTGACGTGGCGGTGAAGCGGGCCCAGCTGCTGGGCTGCCCGGTGGTGCTGGGCTCCGCGACGCCTTCGCTGGAGAGCTTCGCCAACGCGCTGCCGGTCGAGCCAGGGGGGGGTGGCGAGGGTGGGCGGGGTGGGGACGCCGCGGCGGCGGCCAGCGGGATCGCGGGGAGCAGCGCGAGCAAGTACACGCTCTGGACGCTGCCCAGCCGGGTTTCAGGCGCGCTCCCGCGCGTGGAGATCGTCGACCTGCTCGGCGAGCGCCGGGCCCGGGCCGCCCAGGACGGCTGGCGCGACCGCCACCTGCACCTGCTGGGCCCCACTCTCGAGCGGGCCCTGGAGCGGACGCTGCAGGCCGGGGGTCAGGCGATGCTGCTGCTCAACAAGCGCGGCTACGCCAACTACATCTGCTGCCCCGACCCCAAGTGCGGCTGGGTGATGCACTGCGGATCGTGCGACGTCACCATGGTGCTGCACCTGCACGAACGGCTGGAGGCTGGAGGGGGCGGGGGGGGAGGGGGGATTGGTGCGGGCCGCGCCGGGGGCGGCTATGTCCGCTGCCACCACTGCGACAGCGAGCAGCTCCTCCCGGCCAAGTGCCCGGTGTGCGCCAGAAAGGTCAACACCTTCGGGCTGGGCACGCAGCGGGTCGAGGAGGAGCTGGAGCGGAAATTCGGCGTGACGCTCGGCCTGCGGGGCGGCGAGGGCGGCGCCATGCAGCGCGTGGACAGCGACACCATGGGCGACGCCCGCGACTATTTCGCGGTGCTCGACCGCTTCGCGCGGGGCGAGGTGCGGGTGCTGCTGGGCACGCAGATGATCGCCAAGGGGCTCGACTTTCCCAACGTCCGCCTGGTGGGGGTGATCAACGCCGACACAAGCCTGAATCTGCCCGACTTCCGGGCCGCGGAGCGGACCTTCCAGCTTGTCAGCCAGGTGGCCGGGCGGGCCGGGCGCGGGCGCGAGCCGGGGCTGGTGATCGTGCAGACCGCCAGCCCGCAGGAAGCGTCGATCACGCTGGCGGCGCGCCACGACTACGAGGCCTTCGCCCGGGCCGAGCTCGCCACGCGGGCCCGCGCGGGGCTGCCTCCCGCCGGGCGGATGGCGCGGATCGTCTGCCGAGACGAGGACCACGCCAAGGCCGCGGCCCACGCGGCGGAGGTGCACGCGGCCCTGAGAGCGGCGATCGACGCGCTCGGCGAGCGCGCGGGGCGCGTCCGCCTGCGGCCCCCGGCGCCGTGCCCGATCGCACGAATCGCCGATCACCACCGCATCGGCATCGAACTGATGGCCCAGACCCGCGGGGTGATTCAGGCGGTGCTGGGCGACGTGCGCTCGCGGGGGCTGCTCAAGAGCGACGCCCGCACGGCGGTGGACGTTGACCCGGTGGCGTTGCTGTGACGCCGGAGGCGGCCCGTCGGCGCCCCGGCTCAGAGCTTGCGCAGCACGGCCCGATAGGCGTAGCGGCGGCCGACCGACTCGATGGTCATCGAGCAGACGCCGCGCTTTTCGAGGTCGCGCAGGTGCTCGAGCAACGCGGGCTCGTGCTTCACGTGGAAGAGGGAGAGCCACCAGCGGAGCAGTCCCTGGAACCAGCGCGGCCAGCCCCCCTGATCCCAGAAGTCGACGATGTGGATCTCGCCGGCGGGTTTCACTGACGCCAGGGCCGCGTCGAGGGCGGCCTTCCAGGGCGGGATCATCGACAGGGCGTAGGAGAAGAAGACCGCGTCGAAGGGGCGGTCGAGGCCGAAGGTGGCCTTGGGGTCAAGCTGCTCGGCGAAGGCGTGCACGACCGTGATGCGGCCGCTGAGGCCGCGGCCCGCGATCTTGGCCCGGGCCGTCACCAGCATCTGCTCCGACGCGTCGAGGCCGTAGAGCCTAACGCCCTCGCGCCCGCGGCTGCTGGCCAGCATGATGAGGTTGCGGGCGGTGCCGCAGCCGATCTCGCAGACCTGGTCGCCCGGCTTGAGCCGCATGCCGGCCAGCAGGCCGTCGCGCCCGAAGAGGTAGAACTTCCGCGTGAGGTCGTAGATGTGCCGCTGGCCGCGGTAGATGCGGTCCATCAGGTCGCCGTGACCCGAGGCCGCCCCGGCTGGCGCCTCGCTGGCGGGCTGATTCGGAAGGCTGGTCATGGGTCGGCGGCCCCGGGGTCAGACGACTGAGTACAGGTGGAAGCCGCCGTAGATCGCGGAGCGGTCGGCGAGGTAGAACGCCTTGGATTCCTCGGGATGGCCCTTGAAGCGCGGGGCCAGGTCGGGCGGGAGGGCGGCCTCGATGGGCGAACCCTGGGCGGCGGTGCGGAAGATGATCCGCCCGCCGATGGGCGCCACGCGGGCGATGGCCCGCCACTGCCGCTCGATCACGGCCGGGGGCATCCAGTCCTGGGAATCGAGGAAGATGAACCGGTTGAAGGCGCCGACCTGGGCGCTCTCGAGGGCGTCGATGGTGGAGGCAAGGCGGGTGTGGATGCGCTCGGCGCGGGCCTTGATGACGGGGTAGTGCTCGGCCTTGAGGTAATCAGGCACGCCGCGCCGGTCGCGCCGGTCGTAGCAGCGGGCGATGGCCTGCCAGGCGTAATAGTTGTCTTCGAGGGGCCAGGCGCAGATCAGGCGGCGGGTGCGGCGGCGGTACTCCTCGAGCAGGCGGCCCTCGGTCTCATCGCTCATGTGCTGGTGCTGGCTGGGGGGGATGCCCAGCGAGAAGACCGAGAGCGGCGAACCGCCGATCCACTTGAGAATCTTGTTGTCGTAGAGCGGGCCGAAGACCTCATCGAAGACCCGCTCGCGCTCCGCCTGGTCCTTGGCCTCCAGCAGCTTCATGGGGTCGCGCCCGATGCTCCGCAGCGCGCCGTGGATCAGCCCCAGCAGGCGGCCCAGGCGGGAGCGCTTGTAGAACCCGTTGGCGAACCACTCGATCCGCCGGCCTGAGAGCCCGGTGCGCTTGCACCAGTAGCGGCGCGTCGACTCATCGAGGTTGGGCAGGATGAAGCGGTCGAACCGCTCGATGTTGCGGATGTCGTCGGCGGCTCCGAAGAAGGCGAAGAGCGACTCGTAATCGGGCAGGAAACGCACCGCCGCGATCTTCAGACGCGTCAGGGCCAGATGGTGGTGGTTCAGGTCCACCGCCGTGATCGACTCAACATCGTGGATGAGATAGTTGAGCGCGTTGCACCCGGCGGAGGAGATCGTCAGCACGCGGCTGCCAGGGCCGAGTTGAAGGGCCTCGGCGTCGACGCGCGGGTCCTCCCAGATCTGGTTGTAGACCAGCCCGTTGAACCACGCCGCGAAGAGCCGCTCCTGCACCCCCCGCTTGCTGAGGGGGCGGGCATGGCGAACGGCCTCGTGCAGCAGGCCCTTGGACTCGGCGGCGACGGCGGCTTTGGGCATGGCTGCTAGATCCTTGAACAGGCCTGGAGAGGGAGGGGGGGCTGGGGCCCAACGAGGTCCGGGAATCTCGACCGGGAACTCTCAGCGTAGCGGACTCGCGGGCGGGTGGGGCCGGAGGATGACACGGCTCGAACCGGCCCCGCTCGGCCGCAGCGGCAGGGGAAGCGTGATTGTTCACAAGGTCCTAACCGAATTTCCACAGCATCCGCGTCAATTACCTACGATAATTTGTGATCCGGGTGGTGGACTCACCCGCAATCGCCGCCGTTCCCTGCTTCCCTATCTTTGCTGCAGGACGCACCCGCCATGAGCCTCAAACTCCGCTATCGAACCCTCTTTCTCAGCGACATCCATCTGGGAAGCGGCACGGCCATGGCGGACCAGGCCACCGACTTCCTCAAGCACATCGAGTGCGAGACGCTGTATCTGGTCGGCGATATCGTCGACATGTGGCGCCTGCGGTCGCGCTGGCGCTGGCCCGAGTGCCACCACCGCTTCGTCCGGCGCATCCTGAAGATGGCCCAGAAGGGCACCAATGTCATCTTCATCCCCGGCAACCACGACGACGCGGCCCGCGAGTACGTCGGGCTCAACTTCGGCGGGATCGTCATTCAGCGCGAGGCCGTGCACGTCACCGCCGACGGGCGCCGCCTGCTGATCATCCACGGCGACGAGGCCGATCTGGTGGTCCGCAACTACCAGCTGCTCTCGGCCATCGGCGGCGCAGCGTATGACCACCTGGTGGTCATCAACCGCTGGTACAACGCCTGGCGCAGCTTCCGAGGCAAGCCCTACTGGTCGCTCTCGAAGTACCTCAAGCTCAAGGTGAAGTCGGCCTGCACGCACGTCGCCCGGTTCGAGGAGACCCTCGAAAAGATGGCGATCGAGCGCGGGCTCGATGGCGTGGTCTGCGGACACATCCACAAAGCCGAAATCCGGCGCGGCAAGGTTGACTACTTTAACTGCGGCGACTGGGTCGAGACCGGGTCGGTCCTGGTCGAGGATGCTGACGGCCAGATCCAGATCATCGACGGCGTCGCCATGGTCGAACGCCTCCGGGCCCGCTCGCCCGAGGAGCTGCTCGAACTCGACAGCGAGGCTGAACCCGACCTGTGGGCGGGCGTCGGCGTCGAGCACGCCCAGCCGGCCCGCGCGTGAACAGCCGATAACCGGCGGATCGGCAGGCCGGGGAGGGCCCCGCGGGCCGGCAAATCGCGCCGACGGCGTAGCAGCCAAAGCTCCGCGCTGCGAATCGAGATTTCGGCGCGGGTGGGCCCAGATTCCCCCTCCAAGGCCCGATCTGACTGCGTCGGGGTATCTGCAGACCTGTTCGGACGGCGCCCGGGCCCCGAAACCGCCCAGATGCCCTGCGTTCCTACTGTTTGCTTTCCTCCGGCGCCCACACGCCAGCGAGGGGTTCCATGTCGCAGCCGTTCAATGTCACCTTGACCAACCACCCGTCCGCCGTGGTCGCCAGCTTCTTCGGGGCCGCGACGGTCCACACCGCCGAGGCCTTCGAGACTGAGATGCTCCAGCTCGGGCAACTGGGGACCAAGGTCGTGATTCTCGACCTCTCGGGCCTGGAGTTCATCTCCAGCTTCGCGATGGGGTCGTTCCTCAAGCTCCAGGTCGCCATCATGACCGGCGGCGGCAAGCTCCGCCTCGCGGCGCCGACGCAGTACATGCAGAACCTGCTGCAGACGACCCGCATGGATCAGCGGCTCCCGGTCTTCGAGACCGTTGAAGACGCCCTCGCGGCGTAGCAGGCGGCGCCCGACCCATAACTCAAGTTCATCGCCAGCAGGCCCCGCCAGCTTCTCGGCCAGGGCGATGGCTCGCTCGCGCGCTCGCAGCAGCGCTCCCCTCCATCATCAGGCCCGGCTCTCGGACCGCACCGCTGCGCGGCATCTCTTTCCGCCCTTGCCCCCGCGGCGCCGTGACGCGCCCGTCCGGGTCCAGCGCTGGCCGGGCCCAGCGTTGCATCGCACAGTGTGGGTGACCGCACATGGGCGCCGAGCCGGATCGATCGCAGGGGCCCTTCCCTGCTCGGCCACCGGCGCCCGCACAAGACAAGAGGAGACAACCATGAAGACTCGTTTCGCCACCATCGCCCTCGCCGCTTGCCTGACCACTGGCGGGCTCGCCAGCCTCGCCTCAGCCGACACCGTCAACATGGCCTTCACCGGCGTCGGCGCCGGGTCGAACGTCCGGGTGAACTTCTTCGGCTCGGGCAACGTTGATGTTTTCGCCGGCCAGATCGCCCACACCATCACCAGCGGAACCGGCCAGGCCGCGTCGCTCGTCGGCCAGCGTCTGACTTACTGCGGTGACTTCGAGCAGCACGTCTCGGGTTCGTCCAGCGTCTTCTCGGTGGTCGCCCCGGTCGCCCTCCACGTCCGCGGCGAGGTGCTCGGCGACGGGCGCGGCGACGCGATCCGCCAGATCTTCAACGCTCAGGGCTCCAGCGCCATCGCCTCCAATGCCTCGGCGGAGTTCGCCACCGCCTTCCAGCTCGCCGTGTGGGAGATCCTCTACGACTACAACCCCAGCGTGGGCGTGGCTTCGATCAACCTTACTGGCGGCAACATCGCCTTCCGCCGGACTAACAACCAGGCGCTTTCGAGCAACGTCGTGAGCGCCTTCAACAACATCATCGCTTCGATCGGCTCCGGCGGGCTCAGCAACACGGTCTTCGCCCTTGAGAGCGGCACGCGCCAGGACCAGTTCATCTACGGCCCCTCGATCATTCCGACCCCCGGCACCGGCGCCCTCGCCCTGCTCGGCGCGATGGTCACGATCCCCCGCCGCCGGCGCGGCAGCAAGTAATCCAGCGTGGCAGGCACACCTCTAGATCCCCCATTTAGGTGTCACGATCTCATTCTTCCTGTGCAACGACCAACCCCTTGCCTGTCGCGAGGGGTTGGTCGCTTTTTGGTCAGACGGGTCAGCCTCGCGCCCAGTCAGGGCGGTCATTTTTACACGGGGTTAGCAAACCGGCGGCCCGCTGTCGCATTGCAGATGGATCGACCCCGAACTCGGCGCCCGTGCTCTCACACCCTCGCTGCGGCTCATGCTCCCTGCCCTCCTCCTCATCATCGCCCTGTCGCTGACGATCGTGCTGGCCGCGATCATCCCGCACGCGGGGCCGGATCGGGCCCAAGCCCGCCTGCGCGACGGCATGGTGGGGGTCACCTACGCCATGCTCATGGCGCCTCGCTGGCTCATCCTGGCCAACGTCATCTGCATCGCCGTCGCCCGCGGCGGCTTCGCCTGGACGCCGACGCTCGGGGCTGGCTCGGCCGGGGCAATCAGCCTGCTGATGGCGGCCCATGGCGTGCTGGGCGCCGCCGCGCTGCTCGGCCTGCGGGATCTGCTGGGCGGCGCCCAGCCAGGGGGGGTGCGGTGGCTCGCGGCCATCGGCACGACGGTGCTGGGTCCACTGGTGACGCAGGCGCTGCTGGCGGTGGAGTCGATCAGTGGGCTCGGGTCCACGCCGTGGATCCAGCCGCTACGGCTCATCGCCATCGCGAACGTCGGGCTGGCGGCGGCCTATGGAGCGTGGGCTCTGCTGGCCCCCCCACTCGCCGTTGAGGGTCAGTCCGCCCAGCGACACGCGGGATTGATGGAAGGCGAGCGCCCCACGCCCGGGGGGGCGATCGAGCCGCACACGGTGACGGAGGCGAAGCCGGGCGAGCCGCTGGTGGAGTGGATGTCTCAGTTGGCCAGCGCCCCATCCGCCCACGCCCGAGCCCGCACCGTTGCGCTCATTCGGGCTCGGCCGAACCTGGCCGTGGAGTATGCCCGCCTGCTGCAGAGCGGGAGCCGCTTCACCCGCTCGGTGGCGATGCGCTGGATGCTCGAAGTGCGACCGCCGATCACGGGCGAGACGCTCGACGCCGCGCGGGGGATGCTGCTTGCCCGGGCCGATCACCTTCGCGACATCATCAGGGCCAGTTTGGGCGGCGAGGTGCAGGATCCGGAGCGGGTGAATCGGCTGCTGCACGAGTGCTGGAGCGCCGCGACCTATCTCGACGGCATCGGGCAGGACGTGCGGGCCGGGGCGCTGGCGGTGTGCGAGGCGGCGAGCGAACTGCCGAACACCCCTGAACGCGGTGTTTTGCTGGCGGATCTGCGCGCGATTGCCGAGCACGAGCGGGCAGGTTCCGCCGCCTGAATGTTGATTTTGCATTAAGCTCACGCGTCTGAGTTGGGTGCTTCCTGACTCGACGCACATTGACCGGCGCGGCGACGGGGCCGGTCACGGACTTGGGCTGCCCTCCCTCACCCTCAAGCACATGGGGGCGGCCTGGTCCGCGAGCGCCTCGGCGGGTGGGAAACCGCCGCGGCGCTGCAGTCGCCTCCTCTCTTTCGATGCTCCGACGCACTCGGCTTGTCCGAAGGGAGGAGCTTCTTCATCCTGCGAAGGGCCGACGGCCGATGCGATGGGCATGCGCACCTTCCATGTTTGCGGGCTCGTCGTTGCGGCTTTGACCGGCGGGGCCTTTGGGCAGGCGCCCTCTCAGAGCCAGCTCTGGGACGTGCGGTTCGTGACCGACTGTCGCGACGCGCCGGCGATCGGGCTCACACTGCAGGCCCGGGTCGCGATCATCGCCAACCCGGCGGGGACGGCGAACTTCGGGGTGATGCGGGTCGGCGGGGGCGACGGCTCGTTGCTGATCACGGTGACAGATCCCAACGGCCTGGTGGAAGGCGCCGGGACCCAGGGCCTGCTGCTTCGGGGAACCACCGGCGAGGTGACGACCCAGGGCGGCGCGCGAGTCGACACCACCGGGCAGCCGCTGGCGGGGCTGTTCAGCGCGTTTCGCGGACCGCTGGCCCCGGTCGGGTCGGGCGGCTCGAACACCGACGCGTTCAACGGGGTGATCCGCACCGGCCCGGCGGGCGAGCAGACCCTGACAGCGATCAGCGGGTCGCGCGCGGGCATCTACGACGGCCAGCCGCTGGGGCGGGCGACCATCGGCCCCGGGGGGGAGCGTGTTGGGGAATACGCCAGCATCTACCGGTTCCTGTACGTCCCTCAGGCCCACCCGGGACGGGACTGGAACCCCGAGATCTCGGTGACGGTGCGGAATCTGGGGGCCCGGTACATCTACGCCGTGAACGGCACGACACCCGTCGCGGCGCCGGTGACGCCGCTGCCGGATCGGACGTTCACGTTTCAGGTTCCCGCCGCGCCGGTGGTGCTGCGCGAGCCGGAGGGCGGCGAGCGTTGCCCGGGGCGGTCGATCACGCTGGCGCCGACGATCGCGGGGCTCGGGCCGCTGAGCTATCAATGGTTCAAGAACGGCGAGGCGGTCGCGGGGGCGACGGCGGCGACGCTGACGCTGGCGAACCTCACGCCGGCGGAAGGGGGAAACTACTCCCTGGGCGTTTCGAGCGCTTGCGGGAGCGCGATGACCGAGGAGGCCGTGGTGACGGTGACGAGCGCAGGGGCCCCGTCTTTCACACAGCAGCCAACCGGCGCCAACGTCTGCGCCGGGAGGCCCGTGCGGCTCTCGGCGGCCGTCAGCGGCGAAGTGCTGGGCCTGCAATGGCTCAAGGGCGCGGCGGAGGTGGCGGGGGCCACCGCGAGCGAGCTGAACCTCGCCGGTGTCGGCGGTGACGCGGGCGTCTACAGGCTGCGGGCCCGCTGGGCCTGCGGAGACGTGCTCAGCGACCCCGCGACCATCGAGGTGAACACCCACCGCCCGAGTTTCACCAGCAATCCACAGCCGCTCTCGCGGGAGATCGGGCAGGAAGCGACTTTGACCGCCCAGGCGGCCGACGACGCCACAGAATCGCTGACATATCAATGGCTGCGCAACGGGGTGCAGGTGGTCAGCGACGGGCGAGTCAGCGGGAGCGCGAGCACCACGCTGCGGATACGCGACCTGAGGTTGAGCGATGCGGGGCGGTATGAGCTGCACGTGCTCAACTCGTGCGTCTCGGCGGGGAGCATGCCGGCGACGCTGACCGTGGCCGGGCCGCGCACGAGCGTGCCGCCGCGGCGGGGGGAGCGGAACGGAATCGGCGGCGCGGTGGACCGGGATGGCGCGGGGTGCATCGCCGACTTCAACCGTGATGGCGAACTCAGTCCGGACGACCTGTCGGACTTCATCACCTGCTCATTCGCCACGCTGGCGTGCCCGGCGGGGGACGTGAACGGCGACGGACGTGTCGATCCGGATGATTTCTCAGACTTTGTGACGGCGTACTTTGGCGGCTGCTGACTGAAGCGGACTGATGGCGGGCGGTGAATCAGCATCCCTGGAAGTACGTCGCGATCACGTCTGACAGGTCGTCCGGGTCGACTGCGCCATCACCGTTGAAGTCGGCCGCGGCGCACGGCGGCGTGCTGAAGTAGCAGGCGATGGAGTCGGCGAGATCGTCGGGGTCGACGACGCCGTCGAGGTTGAAGTCGGCGCGGCAGGCCGAGACGTCGAGGCGGATGCGGTCGAAGTCGACCTCGATGCCTGAACGGCCCGAAGGGGCGATGAGGTTCAAGTTCACGAGTCGGACTTCCAGGGCCTGGCCGAGGCGCGGGTGGTCGGGGCCGACGCGGAGGGTGGCGGTGCTGGTGGCGAACTGGCCTTCGGCGATCGAGCCGGCCAGGGTGTTGTGATCCTCTGCGACCACCACGCCGCCCGCGAGCAACTGCACGGCGTAGCCCGGGAACCCATCGAGATTGAAGAACACGTTAAACGGCGGTGCGCCGAAACCCGAGGCGATGTTGCCGACCTCGGCGCGGAGGGTGTAGGTGACGCCCGCCTGGAGCGTCGCGGGAAGAACCTGGGAGAGGCCCGCGGGGGCGACGCCGACATCGCCGGCGAGGTAGACGAGGGCGACGTTGCGGCCCTCGGGGGCGCCGCCCGGGAAGAACGTGGACTGGGAGGGGTTAAGCACGCCCACGGCGTCGACGGTGAAGTCGATGATGTTGCCGGGGTCGTACTGCGTCCAGCCCTGGGGCACGAGCACCGGGAAGGAATTGGGATTGGCGAAGTTGGCCTCGAAGCCGGCATTGGCGATCGGAATCGGCTGGGCGAGCGCCGGTGCGCCGGTGAGGGCGAACGCCGCCGCGGCGGCAGACAGCGTGGTGAGGATGGCGATCGGGTTGGCGGGGCGGCGATGGTGCGGCATGATGCAGTCTCCTGGCGGACGGTGCGGGAAGAGGAGCGCACGATCCGGCCTCAAGGCGCAGACTTTCTGCGGATTTCTCTCCGAACATACTCCGATCTGAGCCCTCTCCCTCCCGGCGCCCCCTCACCCCCACGAATCGGCTGAGGGCCGGCTTCGCGGGAGTCGGCGGGCGAAATCAACGCGGCTTCGGCGCGGCGGATGCGCCGCACCACAGCTCTTTATCGACGGGGAGCGACGGGACCGAACCAACACCGATCGTCCCGAGCCCGCGGCGAATCGAACCGGCATGACAAGGCCGACTGGACCAAACGCGTTCACGTGCGAATCACCTGCGCTCCGCCCGTCAGGACCTTTCGCCCTCGTGTGCGTACGCGGCCTTGGAGCCTTATGAGGGCGGGCGCCAGCACGACCGGGAGCTAGCAGCCGCCGAAGAAGACGGCGATGTAGTCGGACAGGTCGTCGGGGTCGATGGCGCCGTCGGCGTTGAGGTCGGCTTGGGGGCAGGGTGGGTGGGCGAAGTAGCAGGCGATGAAGTCGGAGAGGTCGTCGGGATCGACGGCGCCGTCGGCATTGAAATCGGCGGGGCAGGAGGGGGTGGACGGCGATCCGACGACGAAGACGCCGACGCCGAGGCTGACGTTGGGGCTGGCGGTGGAGGCGTAGTTGGCGCGGAAGGCGAGTTGGCCGGCGTCGTTCCAGTTGTGGGGACGGCCGTCGTGGCCGTTGCTGAGCTGCGGGCCGGAGAGGGCGTCGAGAATGCGGAGGTCGAGGCCGGGGCGAACAGTGCGGACGGCGCCGGATTCGAGGAGGATCGAAGCGTCGCCGGCGGGCGTGGAGGCCAAGATGAGGCTTCCGCCCCGGTCGGCGGGAGCGCCGAAGAGGCTGAGTTGGAAGGCGATGGCGCCGGAGGCGTTGATGGCGAAGTTGCCGCTGCCGAAGCCGAGGATGACGGTGGAGGCGGGGTAGGTTGGGGGGGTGTCGCCGAGGCGAGCAAGGACGCGGACGACGGCGTCGGGACGGCGGAGGAGGAGGACGCGGTTGGTATCGGAGGCGACGGCGGGTCCGGCGATGGTGCAGAGGAAGGCGACATGGCCGGAAGCGGACATGAGCGGGCCGACGAGGGAGCCGTTGGTGAAATCGGCGTAGACGGCGCCGGGGAGGCCGGGGACGGGATCGCCTTCACGGGCGACGAGGTGCTGACCGAGGGCATCGATGAGCACGATGGCGGAGTTGTTTGAATTGGTGACGCCGGCGCCGGCGAGGCCGGTGATGAACGCGGCGGCGGAGGGCTGGCCGAAGCTCGGAGCGCGGGGGAGCTGGTAGGTGAGGCCCGCGGGGAGACCGTCGGCGGCGATGAGCTGGTTGGTCACGGCGAGGGTGGCGGGCGGGCCGCAGGGGCCTTCGAAGATGCCGCTCACGGAGCTGCCGCCTTCGAGCCGGACGGAGGTGGCGAAGCCGAGGCGTCCGACGTCGGAGAGCTGGACCTCACCGAAGGAGATGAATCCGGCGCTCTGGTTGACGCCGGTGCGATCGCACATGGCGAGGAAACCAGGTTCGCCGGAAAAGAGGGCGGAGTAGGCGTCAGCGGACTGGGGCGTGGAGACGCCGGCCTTGAAGGCGACGGCGCCGGCGGCGCCGAGGGCGAGCGTCGGCAGGTTGTTGTTGAGCTCCCAAAGGCCGGAGGGGGAGGCGGGCGGGGCGGGTTGGCCGTGAAGGGCGACGCAAACGAGATTGGATCCGTCGTGCAGCCAGACGCCGGTGAGGCTGCCGGGGTTGGCTTGCTGGACGAACGCGACGCGGTTGGTGTCCGACATAACCAGGCGCGTGCCGGAGAAGGTGGGGAACACGGCGGCGGGTAGGCCGGGGGCGGGGGCGGCGGCGCCCTGGAGCGCGATGAGGCGGAGGACGCCGGAGCCCTCGCTCCAGACGCCGGTGAGGTTGGGGGAGGAGATGGCGCCGACGAAACTCACTCGTCCCGCGGCATCGAGCTGCGTGGGAGAAGCGTTGTTGGAGAAGATGGCGCCGGGGACGCCGGGAACGGGATCGACGTGGGGGAGAACCGCAGCGCGAACCGGGAAGGACTGGGCGCTCGCGGCGGGCAGGGGGAGCAGCGCCAGCGTGATAATGGCGGCGCGGCTGGGGAGTGAAGGAATGCGGGTCATGGTGAAGCTCCTGTGGCCGCGAGGCGGGCCCATTCTCAGAACAATGGGATTCGGGTGCGAAGGCGGACACGGCGCCTTGAGGGAGGGCCGGCCGGATGGCACGGGAGCTCCGAGAACCCTTCGGCGCGCATGCATGACTGCGGCGGGAGCAACTTCCTATAGTCGGGGCCGCGGCGGGACCGAGCCAACCCCGATCGTCCTTGTCGCCGATGCACCACGGTGGATCGGACCGACGTGACGCGGTCAAATGGACCATGAGCGTTCACGCGCGAATCACCCGCGCTTCGCTCGCCAGCGCCGGCGCCGATTGAGCTGGCCCGCCAGCATCTGTCACCCTGGTTCAAGAACGCGGCCGAGTAGCCCTTCATTGGGGCAGCCCCATGCGACCGGGAACACCCGCCTTGCGAAGGGGACGCCCTGGGCTCGCTAGCAGCCGCTGAAGAAGAGGGCGATGTAGTCGGACAGGTCGTCGGGGTCGATGGCGCCGTCGGCGTTGAGGTCGGCTTGGGGGCAGGGGGGGTGGGAGAAGTAGCAGGTGATGAAGTCGGAGAGGTCGTCGGGATCGACGGCGCCGTCGGCGTTGAAATCGGCGGGGCAGGACAGCGTGGTCAGGCGGACGCCGGTCGGGGCGTACGAGACGGAGAAGAGCGGGGCGCCAGAGGCGGCGCGGGGAAGGTCGACGCTCGTGAAGGCGCCTGAGAGGGACGAGGCGGTGAGGATGTCGAAGGTCGAGCCGACGGGAGGCTGGTAGCCGTCGAGAAGCCGCACGCGCAGGGCGCCGGCCAGTGTCACGGCGCCGGCGACCGCCACTTGGTCGTAGCCAACGGCGGGGGCTGGGCCGCCAACCTCCATCTCGAACGAAGCAGCGGGGCTGCAATCGAGATCGGCCTGGATTTCGATGCGGCCCGGCGAGGAGCCCGGAGCGATGACGCCCCCGGAGGCGACCACGCGCCCGCCGATGACCTGACCGGAACCGATCAGGCGGCCGCGGTCGCTGAGCAGGTAGTTGGAATCGAAGCGGAGGGTTCCGCCGGTGGTGAGGTCGATGCTGCCGCCGGATTGGATGATGCGCTGGTCGGATCCTTGGAGGCGGAGGGTGGCGCCGGGTTCGAGGACGATCTCGCCGGTGTTGGTAAAGGGGGCCCTGGCGACATAGGCGCCGGGGCGGAGGCGGAGCATGCCGTCGTTGCGGGAGAGTTGGAGCTGAGGCCAGTCGCCGAAGAGGCTCACGCTGGCGCCGGCGCCCAGGGTGGTGATGGTTCGGTTCGGCGTGCTCAGTATGCAGGAGGGGCCGACGACCCAGGTTCCGCCGGAGAGGGTGGCGTTGAAAGAAGCGCCGGTGATCTGCGCGATGGGCCCGGAAAGCACCAGCTCGCCCAGGAAGACGTCAACGACGCCGGGGTTATCCAGCGGGAGGGAAAGGGTCGCGGTGGTTCTCGGCGCGTTGTTCTGTATCTTGCGGAGGCGGCCGGCGTTGACGAAGCGAGGGTCGCCGACGGCGTTTGATCGCTGGATCGCGCCGGACTCGATACTGTACTCGGCACGGTTGTCGATGACGGCGCTGTCGCGCAGCGACAACACGGCGCCTACGTCCTGGCTGATGAGAGCCTCGTTGCGGAGCGTACCGCGCGCGAGCTGGCGTATGGAGCCGGCTCGCAGCAGGAGAGAGCCGGAGTTGCGGAATCCCGCGTCGTTCATCGGCGGGGCAGGATTGGGAGGATCGGGAAGGCTGATCTCGCCGGAGTTCCAGGACATCAAGCCGGCGTTGATGAACCGCGCGCCTGCAGTCAGCGGCTCGGGGCCGGAGGTGAGCGTGTGGGCGAGGACGAATCCGCCGGTGGCGAGGATCCCGTTCAACTCATTGGTCAGCGTGGCGGCGTCATTGACCTGGATAACTGTCGTGCCGGGGGAGACCGTGCCGGTGGTGGACAAGCGTCCGGTTCCGGTCCAGCGGGGCGAACCGCTGACGGCGACCAGACGATTCTGAAGTCGGAACTCGCCAAAGTCACGGAGGGGGTCGATCCCGTTGCCGGCGATATCGAACACGGCGCGGTCGGCCATCTCGATGGGATTGGGGGTGGTGATGAGGTTGTTGACTTCCAGGCGGGTGAGGCCGAGGTTGAGGCGGCCGTCTCCCTCGAAGCGGACAACCACTCGGGCGATGGTGGCGAAGTCGTCGCTCGGTGCGGGCGTCACGTTCAGTTGACCTCGGACGATGAAGGTGTCACCGTTATCGCCGCGGAGGCCGCGAGGGGCGGGCATGGTCCAGCGGGCGGAGGGCTCGACGGTGACGATGGAGCCGTTGCGGAGGCGCAGGTCGGCTTGCTGATCGACCTCGCCCAGAACAAGCGCTTTCATGCTATCAAAAAACCCTGGCCCGTTGGCTTCGACCGGGGTGCCGATCCGCCAGAGGCCACCCTGGGCGATGGTGAGGTTGGGCGGGTCATTGGGAGCCGGTGGGCCCGACAGCAAGCGCCGCAGGTTTCCCTGGCTCCAGGAGACCAGGCCGTTGGAGGTCACAACACCGATGGAGATGTCCGTGGGCCGGTTGGTGAACCAGAGCCCGTTGCCGACATCGCGGCTGAAACTGGCGCTGAGGCTTTCGATGGTGATGTCGGAGCCTTCGAGCTGGAGGCTACCGCTGCCGGTTGCCGAGGCCTGGCGGATGATCGCCAGATCGGCGAGACCGTTGCCATTGATCATGATCAATCCGCCTGAGGATTGGAAGGAGGTGCCTTCGAACAAATGATCGCCGTTGAAGAACTCGAGGCGGCCGGTGGCCACACGCACGGCTCCGGGGCCGTCGTAATCGGTGCGGATGAACCCGGAGGAAGAGCCGTCGACTTCGACGATTCCGCGGTTGGTGAGAACACCGGACTCAGGCATGCCGCTGTATTGCAGTGAAGCAATGTTGTTCGCGAAGGGCTTGAAGACCAGCGTGCCGATGTTGTCGATGATGGCCCCGCCACGGATACCGATGCTGGTTTCGAGTTCGAGGCGACCTTGATTTACGAGGGTCGCGCCCGAGTCGAGAAGCCGGGTGCTGTGATTCGGGAAGGTCATTTGCACGACCCGGAGTCGGCCCGTGTTGAGGATCTGGCCGCTGGTGATGTGGCCTGAGGTGAGGGTCGAACCGTCTCCGAGCAACGTGAGGGTTCCATTGATGGTGGAAGGCTCGCCGATGCTCATGGCCAGGTCGGCGTCGGTGAGCTCACCACCGGCGAGGAAGCTCATGGCGGGCCAGAAGCGCACGCGTCGCTGGGCCGTGACGGCGCCCAGCGTGTAGAGCGGATCGCCGCAGGTGAACATGTCGATGGGGGGACCGGGGGGGATGATGACGGTTGAGCCGTCGGGAGGCGTCTGCATGGGCATCCAGTTGGTTCCCCGGCACCATTCGGTGGGGGGCGAGCCAGCGCCGGTGAAAGTGAACTGGGCCGGGCACTCAGCGGCGGAGAACAGGATGAACAGCGCCGCTGACGCGAGCGCGCAAGGCAGGCGTGTGGGGAGCAGCGGGGTGGCTTGGCGCATGGGATCCCTCCATCGCGACGGGAGTGTGGGCTGCTCCCGGCGGAGACATCAGTGAGTAATGGGGATCTGGAGCGGTTCGGGACAGGGGGACCGGGTTTTCACCGTTGGGGGGGCGCGTGCGTGGAGGAAGGCCCTTCACTTCGACGCAAAGCGGGCCTCGCGGCGAGCGCCAATGACCGATCAGCGCAGGGGCATGACCCGGATAGCCGGAAGTTCCTATAGTCGAGGCCGCGACGGGACCGAACCAACCCCGATCGCCCTTGAAAGGACCATCCGTGGCTGAGAGCACCCACTTTGACTTCATCGTGATCGGCGGCGGACCTGCGGGCTATGTGGGCGCGATCCGCGCCGCCCAGCTTGGGTACAAGGTCGCCTGCGTGGAGCGGGCCAAGCTCGGTGGCGTCTGCCTGAACTGGGGGTGCATCCCGTCCAAGGCGCTGCTTTCGAACGCCGAGCTGATGGAGAAGATCACCAAGGCTGACGATCAGAAGTTCTGGGGAGTCAAGATCGGCGGCGCGGTGACGCTGGACTGGGACCGCATCATCGGCCGCTCGCGCGAGGTCGCGGCGAAGCTTAACGGCGGGATCGGCTTCCTGTTCAAGAAGAACAAGATCACCCACTTTGTCGGCAACGCCAAGCTCACCAAGGCCGCGACGCCGGCGAGCGGGGGTAAGTGCACGGTGGAGGTGCAGGAGTGCGCCGTAAAGGAGGAGCTGACGAGCGCCCCCGCGACGCCGGGGAAGACGACGCAGACGCTCACGGCCGACCACGTGATCGTGGCGACGGGGTCGGTGGCGCGGGACCTGCCGTTCGCCAAGTTTGACGGCGACCGCATCTGGGGCGCGCGCGAGGCGATGCACAACAAGGACAAGCCCAAGAAGCTCATTGTGATTGGCGCCGGGGCGATCGGCATGGAGTTCGCGTACTTCTACCACTGCATGGGCTCGGAGGTGACGGTGGTCGAAATGCTGGACCGGATCCTGCCGGTGGAAGACAACGAGGTCTCCAAGGCCCTGGAGAAGATCTACACCAAGCATGGGATCAAGTTCATGACGTCGACGACGACCACGGCGGTGGAGAAGACCGCCACGGGGGTGAAGGTGACGGTGGCGCCGTTCGCTGATGGCAAGGCCGATGACAGCAAGAAGCAGACCCTCGAAGCCGATCGCGTGCTGCTGGCCATCGGCGTCGTGGGCCGCACCGACGGGCTGTGCGATGCGTCACTGGGGCTCAAGATCGAGAAGGGCCACATCGTCACCGATTACGTGCCGGGCAAGACCAAGGACGAGGCGATCGACTACAAGACGAGCCTGCCCGGCGTGCATGCCGTGGGCGATGTGATCGGCCCGCCGTGGCTGGCCCACGTGGCGAGCGAAGAGGCGATTCTGTGCGTGGAGCGGATCGCCTGGCGGGCCAAGAACCCCAAGCAGCACCACGAGCCGATCCCGATGAACTACACGGTGATCCCCGGCTGCACGTACTGCGTGCCGCAGGTGGCCAGCGTGGGCTTCACCGAGCAGGCGCTGATCGCCCAGGGGCTGGTGAAGGGCAAGGATTACGAGGTCGGCAAGTACAACTTCTCCTCGCACGGCAAGGCGATCGCGGCGGCCCACACCGACGGGTTCGTCAAGATCATCCGCGGCCTCCCGCGGGGCGAGATCCTGGGGGCCCACATCCTGGGCGACCAGGCGACGGAGCTGATCGCGGAGATGAGCCTGGCCCGCCGGCTGGAGGCGACGACCGAGGAGCTCATCTGCACCGTGCACGCGCACCCGACGATGCACGAGAGCATCCACGAGGCGGCCCTGGCGAGCGAGGGACGGGTGATTCACGCGTGAACGGCGGGGTTTGATCGCCCGGCTATCCTTAGGCATGGTTCAGTCGACCGCGTCACGCCGGTTCGATTCGCCGCGGTACATCGGCTTGCGGATGAGCGCCGATGAGTTTCTGGCGCTACCCGACGACGGATTCAAGTACCAGGTGATCGGCGGAGTGGTGGTCATGTCACCGAGCCCGACGCCGCACCATCAGGCGTTGCTGCTGGAAGTCTGTTCGCAGATCCGCGACTTTCTGAAGGTCCAGCCGATCGCGCGGGTGTTCCCGGACATTGATGTGCGCTTCGGCGCGGACCTCGTCTACCGGCCCGACCTGGTGGTGGTGCTCAACGCCCGCTTGCCCAAGCCCCTCCGCCGGATCGACGTGGCGCCCGACCTCATCGTGGAGATTCTCTCGCCGGGGACGGCGTCGATGGACGAGCAGACCAAGCTGGCCGACTACGAGCGCTGCGGCGTGCGTGAGTACTGGATCGTAAACCCGGGCGAGCCGCTTTCGGTTCGCGCGCTGCGGCTGGAGGGGCGAGAGGCTGGGGCTGGTGTGGCCGGCGGCGCAGAGGCACCGGGGGGGGCGGGCCGGTTCGTTCAGGCCGCGGCGGGCGGCGGGCGGGTGCTGAGTTCCGTGCTGCCGGGGTTTGGGTTGGATGTCGAGGCGCTGCGGCGGATTGAGTAGGCGCCTTATCCCACTGAGATTCGCACGGCGCGTCCATATGCCCCAGCTTCGCGCCCATTCACTGTTGAGACCCGCGCATTGAGCGCGGCGAGCAGACTGCCCCCTCCGCAGCCCCTGCCCTGCACAGAACCACCGACCGCCGCCCGGCGGTCGGTGGAACGGCTGGCCCGGCTGGCGCGAGCATCGCGTGTCAGCAGCCGCTGCTGAAGAACAGGCCGATGTAGTCCGACAGGTCATCGGGATCGGCGAAGCCGTCGTTGTTCACATCGGCACGGGGGCAGGGCGGGGCCTCGAAGAAGCAGCCGATGTAGTCCGACAGGTCGTCGGGGTCGACGAAGCCGTCGCCGTTGAAGTCCGCCGGGCACACGGGGGCGGTGCAGGAGCGGCGGATGACGAGGAAGTCATCGAGCGCAGCCTCGATCAGCGATCCGGGCGCCGCGTCCTCGGCGGTGAAGCGGACGCGGACCTGGCCTGACGGCGAGAGGCCCAGCGACGCCAGCGTGAACGACGCGTTGATCCACCCCGGGTTGGTGTTGGCATCGGCGGGCCCGCCGGGGCCCACCACCTCGGCGCTGGTCCACGTCGCCCCATCATCGGTTGACACATCGACCCTGAAGGTGTCGCTGTAGGGACCGGCTCCGGCGCCGTTGGAGTACCACCGGGCGTAGGTGAAGGTGTAATCGCCCGCGGCCGAGAGGTCCAGCAGCGGAGAGATCAGCTGCGTCGCGCCGTTGTCGACGTCATTCTCGCCCAGGCCGCCGCCGGGCGCGCCCTGGCCGGTGACCCAGCAAGCCACGCCGGGCTCGGGGGTGTTGTCGTCCTCGGGCGCCGCGGCGGTGCCGACGGGGTCGACCCGCTCCCACGCGCCGGCGGTGGCGGTGGTGGCGACCGACCAGCCGCGGTCGATCTCCATGTTGTCAATGAAGACGGTGACGATCTCGCCGACGAAGAGCGCGAATGGCGCTGCGGGCGCCGAGGCGGGCAGCGTGAGCGTTGCGCCGCCGGAGCCGACAAGGTTGAAGTAGAACTGCGGCGCCGAGCCGCAGGCGAAGGCGGGGAGAGTCGCGGCGAAGCGCCCGCCGCCCAGGTCAGCCAGCGGCGATGATGAGTAGGGCGCCGAGTCGGAATCGCGGTACAGCAGGCCGGAGGCCTGGAGGTCGAGGGTCTGCTGGCCGGAGACGACCTGGATCTCAATGGAACTGGCGAGCCCGGGCTGCACGCTCGTAGGGGCGGGCTCGACCAACTCCGCGGCGAAGGCGAGGCTTGCGGCCTCGACAGTCAGGGTGTACATCTGAGGCGGGGCGGTCGCGCTGTTGAGGAAGGCCCGCAACGAGTTCACGCCTGCCGGGAGGTTGAGCGTGAGCGTTTCCGCCTCCCCGACGGGGCGGCCCGTGGCGGATGCTGGGCCGCCACCACCTGCGGGAATGACCTCGACGCCCAGGTCGCCGGCGCGAAGGCTATCGGTGAAATCACCGGCGCAGCAACGCCCGGCATTGTCCGCGCAGGCCTGCGGCGAGTCCTCATAGCTCCGGCCGATGGGCGTGACGGTCACGGTGACGCTGGCCGGCTCGGCGAGCGTGAACTTGAACCAGTCATCCTCGCCCTCGCGGAGCGAGATCGACGAGGCGAAGGGCACGACGGGCGGCGGTAGGGCGCCGACGATCTGGGACCCGCCCGGGACAATCACGCCGAGGTCGGCGGCGTCAAGCTGGATGTCGTTGGGCTCGAAGCGGTCGCCGTAGAAGCTCTGCCCGCTGCGGATGTCATCCTCGCGCGGCCCGTCATAGGCCACGGAAATGAACGGTTCCATGATCTTGGTCTGGTTGATGGGGCAGACGTGGGCTTGGCCCATGCCGTGCCCGTGCTCGTGCGAGAGCACGTTGCGGAGGCGGATCGACTCGCCGAAGGTGTCGGTGAAATAGGTGTCGCCGGTGTCGATCACCATGTCGCCGCCGTCGGGGAAAAAGTTGTACGCGAGCACGTTGAACGGCCCATCGATGAAGTGCCCGCCGATGCGGACGTCGGCCCGCACGCCGGCGACGCCCGGCTCCGACGCGAGGGGCACGCCGTCATCGGCGGCTTCGAGCACGTACGTGACGCCGATGAGCTGGCCCCAGCGGTCGAACACCGACTGGACGATCGGCTGCCAGACATCGGGCGAGCCGTAGATGCCGTTGAGATAGGCGACGAGGTTCGACGGCGCCTGAGGCTCGCCATTGAACCCGTTGATCGTCGTTCCGTCGGGCACGATGGCGTAGGTGATCGTGGTCGGTCGGCCAAGCACGCCGCCGGCGGGGTCGAGGGCCGTCGGCCCCCATCTTGAGGCCTGGAAGAACCCGACAGGCTGGAGCCGCTGCGTGAACGCTTCGACGACCGCGTCGGGCGTGCCGGGGGCGAAGCAGGCGGAGAACCGCCCTCGGCCAGGGTCGGCTTCGCCCCGCTGGGCAAGCCGCTCGATCATGCGCTGGTGAATCGGCGCCAGCGCGGCCTCGCCCACCACCGGCTCGCCCATGAGGTCGCCGCCGGACACCAGCCCAGCGCCGGACCCGACCGACGAAGACCCGCACCCGATCGCCATGAGGGACCAACCGGCCGCGGCGACGATGATGAACGAACATGCTCGCATATGAAGACTCCTCAGCGGCCGAGAACCGGGCCAACCGGCAGTTTACCACAGACTTTCGGCATGGCCGCCGACAATCCGCGGCGCGGAGACGCCGTCGTCCGATTTAGCGCCGCTGGAAGCGGCAGATCGTTCACCTTCCGGGTCAGCAGCCGCTGAAGAACTGCGCGATGTAGTCGCTCAGGTCATCGGGGTCGGCGTTGCCGTCGCCGTTAAAGTCCGCGCGGTCGCAAGGCGGGTTGCCGAAGTAGCACGAGATGAAGTCCGACAGGTCGTCGGGGTCTGTGAAGCCGTCGCCGTTGAAGTCGGTGCGGCAGGCCGGGGTGCAGGGGCTCGCGGGGCTCTGGCTGTTGCGTGGCCTGGGGGCGCCGGTGAAGAAGTCGAGGACGTTGTTGTTGGTGTCGTGGCACCCGCCGTCGCGCCGGATGACGGCCAGGAAGTTGTTGGTTCCCGGGGCTCCCGCGAGGCCCTCAACGCAGGACGCGACCTGGCCATAGGCCACCAGATCGACAACAGCAGGCGAAGCGCAGTCAGCCCCGATGCCGATCTGGTCGCGCACGAGGGCGAGCTTGCCGGCGATGGCGCTCATGGCGATGAAGCCGTCAACATCCGATTGCGGGATGTCGGTCGTGCCGCCGGCGCCGAAGGCCTGGCCGACGAGGTAGTACGACCCGGGCTGGATGACGCCCGTCAGCGGGACGAGCAGGCTTGCGGTGAATTCCCCGCCGATCGACGCGTACTGGAGCGACCACGTCGACAGGTCGACCGGAGCCGACGAGCGGTTGAATAGTTCGACAAAGTCCTGCCGGAAGGTCGTTCCCGTGTTGCCGCCGCCGCCATAGATCTGGCTGATGACCACCGAGGCCTGGGAATCGGTGCAGGCGCCGTGGGTGATGGTGAGGCTCGCCGACGCCGAGCGGCCCTGGGCGTCGGCGATGACGACGGGAAGCGTTGAGGGCCCGTCGGGCGTGCCGGCGGGCACGACGGCGGTGAATGAGTACACCTGGTCGCCCGCAAGGGCGTCGCCGCTGGTTCCGTCATCGACGAAAGCCTGAGCCGCGTCGCCGCCGATGGCCGAGAGGTCCGCCGCGACCGTCACGCCGGTGCTGGCGGGCGTCTGAGCGGGGGTGACGGTGACAGTCAACATGGCGGGTTCACCATTGCAGACGCCCGGCGGAATCGACGCGGCGGTCGCCCGCAGCGAGCAATCGATCACACTCACGACGATCGTGGCCAGCCCCGTGCGGCCCTGCGCGTCGCTGATTGAGACCGGCACCGAGAGGTCGCGCGGGGTGTTCAGATTCGTGCTCAGCGTGGCGGCAGCGGTGTAGACGCCGCCGCCCTGGCTGGCGAAGGCGTTGCCCGGGCCGCCGCCCAGAGCCGTGAAATCTCCGGTGACGGCGATCCCCGTGCTCGCGGGGTTGGTCCCCGGCGTCACGGTCACCGAGAGCTGAACGCTCAGCCCGGTGCACTGCGTGGCGGGCGAAGAGACGCCCACACCGGTGGGGTTGGTGACGGCGCAGTTGCGCAGCGGCGTGGCGGAGTTGCGCGGGGCGGGCGTCGCGGCGCCGAAATCGGCCTGGTTGCTATCCGTATCGGTGCAGCCGCCATTGGCCCGGAAGACCGCCAGATTGACCGTCAGCGGCGGGGCGCCGGCGCCGCCTTCGGCACAGTTGCTGGTCCCGTAGCCAAGGAAATCGACCACCGCCCCGTTGGGCAGGATGCACCCCGCCGTGGGGAGCAGCGTGGTGGTGTTCACCAAGGCGATCTTTCCGGCCGTGCCGGAGAGATTGATGCCCACGCCGGCGCCCTGTACGGGGCTGGTCGCCGAGGCGTCTTCTCCGATGGCCGAGCCCACAGCGGTGTTGGGTGAGTAGACCTTGAACAGGAAGTAGCGACCCGGGGGGATGATGACGCTCGGAAGCTCCGTCATCAGGACGCTCTGACCGAAGCTGCCGCTGGCGGAGGCGTACTGGATCGACCAGCCGGTGATGTCGACCGGGTCAGAGCCGCGGTTGAAGAGCTCGATGTAGTCGCCCCGGTAGAGCGACGAAGCGCTCCCGGCGCCGCCGTAGACCTGGCTGATGACGATCGGCGGCAGCGGCTGGGCGGTCGCCGGGCTCGGCGACAGAATGAGGGCGAGCCCGAGCAAGGCCAGGAAGGCCCGAGAAAAGGTGAGAACAGCGCGCATGGACAGCCTCCGGAGATTCGGCGGGGCGAACCCTGACATTCTATAACATTCGTCACAATCGCCCAGCGGGATCCCCCGGTTTCGTGGCGGAAAGCACGCAGCGGCCCCCTCAACGCTCCGTCAGCAGCCGTTGAAGAACGCACCGATGAAGTCGCTCAGGTCGTCGGGGTCCGTCCTGCCGTCAGAATTGAAGTCAGCATCGCCGCACGCGGGGGTCTGGAAGTAGCAGGAGATGAAGTCCGAGAGGTCGTCGGGATCGGAGAATCCATCGCCGTTGAAGTCGACCGGGCAGAAGTTCTCGAGGATGACCATGACGTCGGCGATCTCGTCGGTCAGGACGAGGTCGATGTCGCCGTCGTTGTCGATGTCCATCGGCACGGCGCAGGAGGGATTGGCGGGGGCGACGACCTGCTCCAGCGGCGAGAACCGGCCCGCCCCGTCGTTGAGGTACACGTACCAGAGACCCGCGCCGAAGGAGGAGAGGATCCAGTCGAGATCGCCGTCGCCGTCGATGTCGGCCAGATCGGTGGAGACGGTGCTGCCGCCGGTGGGGGTCACCACCGCGGGGAGGAGCGTGCCGTCGCCGTTGCCCAGGACGATTGAACCGTTCGAGGAGCCTGAGTTGGCCGCGGAGACATCCATGGCGCCGTCGCCGTTGAGATCGCCGCAGGTGATCACCCAGTTGGCCCCGCCCAGGGGGCGCGAGGAGGCGACGGTGAAGCCGCCCTGGCCGTTGCCGGCCAGCACGTGGACGGTGCGGGAGAAGGTGCACCCCACGACGAGGTCGAGCAGGCCGTCGTTGTTCATGTCGGCCGCGGCCAGGCCGTACTCGCCGCTACCGGTGCTGTCGATGCTGGTGGGGGCGCCGAACACGCCGGCGCCGTTGTTTTGGAAGATCTGCACGACGTTGCCGTTGGCGCACGCGACGGTGATGTCAAAGTCGCCGTCGCCGTCGACATCGAGGATGCCGAAGCCGCGCGGGAAGTCGGCGGTGTTCAGAAGCGTCGGCGCGTTGAACGTGCCGTCGCCGCGACCGAGGGCGATGGCGATGCGGTTCTCGGCGTTGCTGGAGACGACCACGTCGACAAAGCCGTCGCCGTTGAAGTCGGCCACTTCATTGGGGCTCGACTCGAAAGGGATGGGCACGTAGCCGGGCAGCATGGGCAGGAACGGGCCGAGCGCGGGCCCGCCCGAGCCGCCGTCCGCGCGATTGAGGAACACGCGCAGATCGGCCGAGACTTCGTTGATGGTGGTGATATCGCACCAGCCGTCGCGGTTGAGGTCGCAGGCGAGCCCGCCGTAAATGCGGGTCTGGGCGCCGGTGGCGTCGCGGTTGGAGACCCGGGCGATCTCCCGGAAGCGGCGCGGCGAGCTGGCGACGCCGACGGTGAACATGAACGTATAGCCGCCCTGGCGGAGGGCCACGCCGTCGGCCCCGCGCAGGTTGCGCGAGCAGACGACCATGACCGTCTCTCCGGCCATCAGCGGGCGCGACGGCGTGACAGTGACGGTGCGGTCATCGGCGGAGAAGGCGATGCTCGCGGGCAGACTCAGGCCCGGACCGATGGGGCCGCTGAGCTTGCCGAAGACCTTGAAATTGGCGTAGGTGAAGGTCGAGCGGTCGACGGCGCGATCGAAAGTGATCGAGATCGGCGCCGAGCGGGCGACGTTGTTGGCGTTGCGGACCGGGAGGGTCGAGGTCACGGAGAGCTGGGCACCGGCGCAGGCAGTGAGCGCAGCGACCAACGACAGGGCGGAGACAAGGGAGCGGATACGCATGTTGTGACAGTCCTGGGTGGGCGACCCGACGTCAGGTTACTTCGAAACGCCCACCTGTCAAGGGTGGACCGGCGGTGATCACGCGGAATTCGCAGTGACCGTCGCCCCGGGGCCGGGCGGCCCGCGAACCGCCCGGATCCGGCGGGCCGGCGCAGCGTGCGCCCGCCTGCAAATGCGTGAGCACTTTCAGGTCCGGCCCACCGGTTAGACGTTGAAGTACTTCGCCTGCGGGTGGTGGACGATGAGCGCGCTGGTGCTCTGCTCGGGCACGATCTGCCAGTTGTCGGTGAGTTCGCAGCCGATTCGCTCCGGCCGGAGCAGACGGAAGAGCTTGTC
>CAZSZO010000033.1:0-44388 GCA_964611125.1 uncultured Phycisphaeraceae bacterium
CGCGGAAGTGCCGGCACATGCGCTCGCTGAAGAGCTTCTCCCAGCCGTAGCCGTCCTCGGGCAGGCCGGGATAGGCATCGGCCTCCTTCAGGGCTGTGATGTTGGGGTTCTTCTGCTTGTCGGCGTTGTAGACGCACGCCGAGCTGGCGTAGAAGAACCGCGACGCGCCGGCCTCCTGGGCCGCCAGGATCATGTGCGTGTTGGTCAGCACGCTCAGCATGCACAGGGCCTTGTTGTTCTCGATGAAGCCCATGCCGCCCATGTCCGCGGCGAGCTGGTACACCTCGTCAGCCCCCTGGCACAGCTTGCGGCACACCTTGAAATCCCGGCAGTCGCCGTTCACGCCGCCGGCGTGGTTCTCGGCGCCGCGATGCACCTGGTACCACTCGTCAAGCGGCTTGATGTCCGCGGCCTTCACGCGCGCCCCGGCCCGCAGGAAGTGGGCCGTGAGGTGCCCGCCGATGAAGCCGCCCGCCCCGGTGATGACCACGGTGAGGTTCTTGCCCATGACTCTGTGCTCCACGCCGACTCAGCGCCGACTTGATTGACCATTCCCAGACCCGGCCCCGCCGTCGCCCCCGCGCGCTGCGGAGGCTCCCCGGCCGACGGCCACAACTTTACTCGCCCGCCTCCCCTTCGCCGGGGCGGCGGACGCGAAATTTGACACCTCGACATCGGTCCGTTTCCTCTCCCGCTCCCGCCAGCTGGGGACTCGGCCGGCTGATTCGCCTCCTCTCTCCCTCGCACACCCGGCAGCCTTTGAACCCGCCGCGATCAGGCGCCGCCCGGACTGCCTCACCCCGATCCGGCGGGTTTGGCGCGTCGATCGCGCCCGCCCCCGTCGCCCGCCCAGTCCGCAGCGTCTCCGCTCTACGGCCGGGCGCCGCGCCGGGTTCTCGGTCGGCCGGTGGATCAGCCGATTCGCCTTACGCCGCCCGGCGTTCAAAGCCCTTGGGCCGTACGTTGCTCGGGCCGTCGGGCTTTTCGGTCCAGTCCTCGGCGTTGCGGATCGTCAGCTCGCTGGGCATGGTCTTGCGGTAGCCCAGCAGGCGGAAGACCTCGAGCACGTCGGTCCACGCCGGGAAGGTCACGCCGTTCTCACGCTTGAAGCCCTCGACGGCCATCAGAAAGAGGAACTGCTCGCGGTTGAGCTCGCCTTCCTCGGCCGACCGGAGCGACTCGGAGAGCCGGCGCCCGACGCCGCGCTTGCGGGCCAGGCCCGAGACCGCCGCGTCGCTCAGCGACTCCGCGGCGGTCATGAGCTCCTGCTCATCGCGATCGGCCGGCTCGCTCAGCGGCGGTTGCCCGGTTTGCGGCCTGGGGTTCTCGGCCCGGGCGGATTGCTCTCGCCGCTCGCCTCGGCGGCGCTCGACACTGATTGGCGGCGAGGATGCCCGGGGCCCTGGGGCGGCGGGGTTCTCGGTCAAGCCGCCTGCGTCGGTCGCTTCGCCCGCAGCGCGGTTCTCGGCGGGCCGCGGGCGCCGGCGTTCCTCGCGGCTGCGGCGTTCGAGCTTCAGACGGCCCTCGACGGTGCAGCCGCCCGACTGGTGCTGCTTGGGCTGCTGCCGCTCGGCGTGCTGCTGGTTAGGCTGCTGCTGTTCAGGGAGAAGGCTCGGATCCAAATGGTGGGCGCCGTCGCTCATGGGCGTGCTCCGCGACAAGGAAGGCCTTGCGCTGGGGTTCCCCGGCGGAGTCGCCAGCGCGTTCACGCGCCGCCCCGAGGCGGGGATCACAGATCGTCGTCATCCTCATCGTCGAAATCCTCGCCCAGTTCGTCTTCGTCGTCCTCTCCTTCGACGAACTCCTCCTCCCCTTCCTCAAGGTCTTCTTCGTCCTCGAAGTCCTCCTCTCCTTCCTCCTCGTCAAAGTCCTCTTCGCCGTCCTCCTCTTCGTCCAGGCTTTCCTCTTCCTCTTCCTCCTCCTCGTCCCGCCCCTTGGCGGCCACAGGTTGGGCGAAAGGGATCTCGGGCCCGACGCCGGTAACGTCCAGCTCGGCCAGCGCCAAGCCTTCGTCCTGACCGGACGGCTCAACGATCGTGTCGGTCATCGCATCCATCCGGGAGAGCAGCAGCGCCATGGTCAATTCCTCGTCGGGTCGTCGGGTCTGTTTCTCACCGATGCCGATGGGGGCTCCAGCCCCTGCCGCCTCGGCGTCCCGGGCGGGCGGAATGAGGCCGCCCGGGCTTGGATCGGTTCTAAAGCGCGGTACACTACTCGCCTCATCCGCCGTGTCAACCCGCTGACCGGCGCCCACCTTTTCCTCACATTGGCCCTCCGGGGGCGGAGACGGGCGAAAACCCTACGACGCATGGCCCACACCGGCGACCACCCAGACCGTCTCCAACCTGTCGCCGCGATTCTCGCCTGCATTCTTCCGGGGGCCGGGCAGCTCTTTCTGGGCTATGTCGGCCGGGGCCTTGCGATCATGATCGGGGTCCTCGGACTCTTTCTCGGCGGGGTGCTCATCGGCGGGCTCAACTGCGTCGACAGCCGCGAAAACCGCGTCTGGTTCATCGGGCAGGCCCTGGTGGGGCCCACCGCGTTCATCCTCGACAACATCCATCAATCACGCTTCAAGGGCTACCCCGCCAGCCCCATCGACGGCCGCCCCACCGGGGCCCTGCGGGTTCCCAGGCCTGATGAGGCCATCGCCAGCCACTCCAGCGGCCGGCAGGTCCTCGTCCCCGCGCCGGCCGGCGTGCAGCCCGCCATCACCAAGTCCATCGGAAGGCCCAATGAACTGGGGACCCTTTTCGGCGCGATCGCCGGCATGCTGAACCTGATTTGCATCATCGACGCCGCGTGGTCGTGCAGGCGTGAGGAATTCGAACGCCACCACGCCCAGGCCGCCCGCCAAGCCCCTCGCGATTCAGGAGCCCCGGCATGATCTCCGGGTTTGTCCTCATCGCGGCCGCGGTTCTGGCCCAGGCGCCGCTTCAGCCCGCCATCCAGCCCGCCAAGCCCCCCCTCCCCCCCGCTCAGGTCGCCGCGATGTGGCCGTGGCGGCCGTTCCTCGACCCCATGCCCCAGGAGTGGTTCGATCACTGGTGGCTCTTCGTGATCCCCCTCTCCGTGCTCGTCGCGGTGATCTACAAGGCCGTCCGGATCTACGACTTCACCCCCGCCCGCTACGCCCGCGGCGTGGCGACCATGTCCCTCCAGATCCTGCTCGGCCTCGCCGGCCTCGCTGCCGCAAGCTTCCTGCTCGTCGAGGTCTACGTCCGCTGGATGAGGGGTTGAGAAAAGGTCAAAGTTCAAATCTCCAAAGTTCAAATCAGAACAGGAGCGCCTTGAACCTCGGACTTTTCCCCCGATCCCGTTCTCATTTGAACTTTGGCGATTTGAACTCTGTACTTTGGCCCCGCACACCCTCCTGAACCTCGGGCTGTCCCCCCTTCGCTTCCTTCGCGCCCTTCGTTGACAACTCCCCGATCCCGTTCCCATTTGAACTCCGGCGCTTTGAACTTTGAGTTTTGGGCTGTTCCCCCTTCGCTTCCTTCGCGCCCTTCGTTGACAACTCCCCGATCCCGTCCGCATTTGAACTTTGGCGCTTTGAACTGTGGCGCTTTGAGTTACAACCTCCGGCCGCGCAAGTAGTTCCCCGCCCGCGTGTCGGGGCGGTCGACATTCGCCACCAGGTACCGCAGTGCATCCACGGCGTGGTCGCTCCCGTCCTTCACCGGCTGGAGCGAGCGCGGGTTGTCCGGGTCGTAGTGGTGCGTGGTCAGCGACTCGATCAGGCGGACGCAGCGGGCGTGAATCAGCAGCGTCGGCCCCGTCGGCCCCGTCGGCCCGCTCGGGCCTGCGGGTCCAGCGGGGCCCGCCGGCGTACCGGGCCTCGCGGCAGCGCCCATCGTCGCAGGATCGAGGCGCGTGCGGATGAGGTTCAGCCCTTCGTGCACCAGGCTCTTGCGCCAGCGGATCTTCAGACCCGCCTTCCGCATGGTCTCGACATTCGAGGCCCCGGTCTGGTCGCTGCGGGCGTTGCCCGCGGGGTCGACCCCGATCCACGCCGGCAGGCCCAGCCGCGAACCCATGATCGCCTCCACATGCTCCCCCAGACGCGCCCCCGCGACCACCCTCTCCGCGACAATGCGGAGCGTGCGGAACCGGTCGCCCCGAGATTGCAGGGCCCACAGCACCACCGCCGGGCTGCGGTAGCCGAAGTCCATCCCGCAGACCAGGTCGTCTTCCAGATCGCGCACGGGCGTGGGGTCGCCGGCGTGCCCGAAGACGTGAATCGCCGGGTTGAACTCCGGCAGCACGGCGTGGTCGCGCCTCGGGCGGAGGCAGAGCATCTCGCACTCCCACGCGTTCCGCGATACGCGTCCCTTCATCGAAAGTGCGTCATCGATGGTCAGGTGCCCCGCATCAAGTGGTGCCCGCTCCTTGGCGCGCCCGGCGCAGTCGGCTTCGAGGCCGCACGCCGCGCACGAACGCTCGGGCGGGCAGTGCTCGAGCACGTCCACCACGCCCCAGCGGAACAGCCGGCGGGCCCGGCGGGCGCCTCCGGGCGGGGGCGCGGGCGATGGCGAGCCCGACGAGCCTGGGTCGGCGGCTTCGACCGGCAACGGCGCCTGCTCCTGGCTTTGCGCGGCGCCGATGATCTCGTACATCAGGCCATAGGGGCGGTGCATGGTGCTGAGGGCCTCGATCCCGCCGCGCACCCAGGCGCCCCATGGCCCGGCGCAGCGGAGGCTGCGGGTGGCGAGCTGGGCCGCGTCCCACACTTCGCGGTCAAACAGCTCGACCTCATCGCAGCGGATCTTCTGCACGCGGGCCCCGCGGATGGCGGTCTCGGACTGGGCCAGGATGCGGGCCCGCGAGCCGGACACCAGCTCGACCGACCGCTCGCTCAGGCGCCCCTTGACGTGATGGGCGAGGTTGTCGCGCTCGAAAATGGCGCGCAGGTGGGCGAACATGCGGGCCGACTGCTCCAGCGAGCCGCCCAGAATGCGGATCTCGATCCCGGGTTTGAAGATCATGTCAAGAGCGGTCGCCACGGCGCCCAGAAAGGTCTTGCCGCCGCCTCGGTTGGCCCAGACGACGCAATCGGCGTGCTCGCGCGGCGTCTGGCCGGGAATGCGCCCTTCAAAGAACACGTGAGCCAGGTAGTCGAACGGCGCCCCGTTGTTGTGCGTGAGGGGCAGGCGGGCGACATGCAGATCAAGCTCGCGCACCAACCACGCGTGCAGCGCGCTCGGCGTGCCGGGCGTATCGGGCGGGGCGCAACGCGGGGCGGGCCCCGGCCCGGGAACAGGCTCGGACACAGGCTCGGGCCCGGGCGCTGACGCTGACGCCGACGCCGCGGCGGGCGGACCGGGGTTGGCGGCCTCACTGCCAGCTCGACGTTTCCGGGGGGCGCGGGCAGCGCGCGGCGCCCGTTTGGCCCGCGCCGACTGCGGGCTCGGCGCTGGTTGCTCGGGACGACTTGACTGGCCCGGCTGGCCCGGCTGGCCCGGCTGGATCAGCTGGCCCGACTGGTCTGCCTGGTCTGACTGAATCGGTTGGCTCATTGGACAGCGCCTTTCTGGTGCGGTGCGGGCGGGTTGATCGCGGCGGCGGCGTGCTCGACGGGCGGCCCAAAGCTGGGTTCCAGTCCGGGCGCCTGTCCAAGGTCTTGTCCGGGGCCTGGTTCGGGCCCGGCGACATACACGCACTGCCCGCACAGACCCTGGGCGGCGAGCAGGAACAGACCCTCGATGGGGCCCCCGGCCTGGCGCGCCGTGGCCCGCGAGTCGCCGGCCCAGCGGCGCAGCGGCGCCTCAAGATCGTCAACGACGCCGCGCGGCAAGGCCGCGGGGCAGGCCAGGCGCCAGGGCTCGATGGCGCCGGCCGAGAGCACTGCCAGCAGGCGGCGGTTGCGGCGCGATTCGGGCGGCCGCAGGGCCCGCATCCCCGCCCGCGCGAAGAAGGGGCAGACCGCGCCCATCGCCGCGAGCGCTTCGGTGCAGGGCGTCAGCGGGTTGGCGAGATACGCCCGCACCAGACGAGTCGCAAGTCCGAGGGCGCGGTAGCGCGGGTCGATCAGCACGCGCGAGATCACGCGCAGCTCACGGTTGATGACCCGGGCCCGCTTGCGCGGGTCAGGATCGTCGAATCGTCCGGGCCAGGCGATGCTCCGCCAGCGGCCGTTCAGCACCGGGCGCGACACGACCAGCACGCCCACGGTCTCGCCCGCGTGGTCTGGGTCGACCAGCCGCCAGCACCACGAGGGCGTGGGCGGCCGGCCACGCCGGTAGTGCAGCCCCGCCCAGTGGTCGAGCTCGGCGGCGCTCCGACCGCCGGGGCCGGGTTCGCTGGCGGGCACGATCCGCAGGCGCGCGCCGGGGTCGGTCCGCTCCTGGTGTGCGCGGCGGAGGCGATCGGCGAGACTCCCGGCGGCGGCGTTCATGGCGCGAGCACCTCCGCCGGGCCGCTGAGGGGCATGTGCACGACCAGATCGGGGCGGAGCGGTTCGAGCAGGTCGTCGTGAGCGGAGGCGACGACGATGCGCACCGCGGCGCGCCCGGGGGGCGAGTTGTCGAGCCACCGGCGCAGCGCAGCGGCGACCGAGCGGGCCGTCAGGCGATCCAGCGGCTCACAGAAGCCGTCGATCAGCAGGGTGCGGCAGGGCGACCCGTCGCGGCGCGCCGGCGAGCAGGCCGCCTCGGCCAGCAGCAGGGCCAGGCGGGCGCGGGCCCGCTGCCCCTCCGAGAGGCTGGAATAGGGCATACGCCAGAGCGGCGCCTCCGCGAGGCCCGCGCGGGCCAGCGTGGCCAGCCAGGCGTCGAGCGGGAGCGGCGAGAGATCCGCCAGCGGCCTGCGGCGATCGCCCGGGGCGGGAAACCCGCCCTCCGAGAGGCTCGCGTCGCCCAGCCTCCGCCGCAGGGCCTGCAGCGCGAGCGACTTCCCGACTCCGCTGGGGCCGGTGATGAACGCGAGCCCCCCGGGCGCCAGTCGGGCGTCGATGGCGCCGGCCGCGAGGTTGGAGCCTGGGCGCGCCGAGGCCCGGCGCGCTGAACTGTGGTGCTGAGCGAGGCGCAGGCCGAAGATCGACGCGACGCGCAGCAGGCGTTCGGAGGGCGCGAGCGGGCGCGCTGGGCCGCTCACGCGTCACCTCCGATCGCCTTCGCCTGGGCCGCGGATCGGGCTGACTGGGCGGCGTGAGTCGGCCGCAGCGCCGCGGCGCCCAGGATCGCGTCTCGATGGCGGCGGACCACGTGGTATCCCACGCCCAGGTCGCGGGCCACCTGCCGGGCCGAGCGCCCGAGGATGAAGCACTGCGTGGCCACCGCGCGGCGCGTGGGGGGCCACTGGTCGCGATGCGTGAGCACGAACGCGAAGGTGTCGTGGGTCAGGCGGGTGACCACCTTGCGGAGATGGCGGCGCAGGGCCCGCGGATCTCGGCCCGTCAGCCCGGCGACGGTGGCGATGGTGAGACCTTGCTCATGCACCGCTTGGACCAGGGCGTGCTCCTCGGGCGGGAGATGCGCCGAGCGGCGGACGAGCAACTGGGCGAGCGCCGGCCCGGCGGTGCGGCGGCGGTCGACGTCGTGTTCGGTCTGTGATAGGATGTCAATGGCCCGTCGGGGTGCATCCAGCGTGGGCATGGCCGAGGTTCCTTTGCTCAGGGATTGACAAGGGTTTTTTTCACTCTATAGTGAATAAGTCTGAGTATTTTCCCATTGGGTAACTGAAGAGCAAGGTTTTTGTTTGGTATCGCTTCACTATTGCGCGCAAACCATGCCCAAGCGCCTGCCCAAACCCGCACCAGGGCCATCCAGCCCGAGTGAAAACAGCCCAGAAGCGGGGGATGGTGGTAACGACCAGGCCGAACTCGGCGCGATGGTGCGCGCCCGCCGGCGGTCGTTGGGCCTGACGCTCAAGGCCTTGGGGGCCAAGGCGGGGTGCGCGGCGTCGTACCTCTCGATGATCGAGAACGACTGGCGCCGAGCGCCTGGGGCAGGGGCGGGGCCCGTGCGGACGCCCTCGCGCGAGGTGCTTCAGCGGTTGGAGGCCTCGCTCCAGATCGAGCCTGGGAGGCTGATTCGTGCCGCGCACTGGCGCTCGGCTCCGCGCGAGCTGCGGCGCGAGGTGGAGAAACTCGGCGATCAGCAGCGGGCGACGCGCGAGCTCGCCCGGCTGTTGGCCGGGGCCCCGGGGGCGCCCGGGGGTGCCGCGGGCGGGGGGGGCGGGGGAGGGGGTGCTGGCGGCCGGCTTGACGAGTGGTATCGCTCCGGCGAGCTCAAGCGGTTGATCGATCGTCTGGTTCCGGCCGAGGCCGACGGGGCCGGGGGCGGGGCGGGCGGGACACAGTTTGGAGGAAGGCCTGAAGGCCCGGCGGGTTCGGGATGGTCGCTGCGTGGGCTTCTGCCGGTGGAGGTGCCGCTGATCAACAGCGTCGCGGCGGGCTACCCGACAGAGTTCACGGACCTCGGGTATCCGGCGCGGGTCGCCGATGAGTATGTGCGGAGCCCGGATATCCGCGATCCCGACGCCTTCGCCGCCCGGGTGGTGGGCGACTCGATGGCCCCGACGTATCAGGAGGGCGACATCGTGGTGTTCAGCCCCGCCAAGCCGGTGACCAGCGGAATGGACTGTTTCGTGCGGATCGAGCCCGACCAGGAGACGACGTTCAAGCGGGTGTACCTCGAGGGTGGAGGCGACGACGGGCCAGAGATGATCCGTCTGCAGCCGCTCAACCCAAGCTACCCGGCCCGGGTGCTGGAACGCGAGCAGGTGGCGGGGATGTACGCGGCGGTCAGCGTGACGCGGGCGATCGGTGGTGGGGTGAGCGGCGGCGGGGGCAGTGGCGGGGGGAGTGGCGGTGGGTGAGCGGTTAGGCTGGCGGGGGTGCTGGGAACGGGCGACCTTGTCGGGAGGCTTGATGAGTCAGGCGGGATCAACCGAATCAGGACGCGCGGCGGGCAGCTCGGACGGGCCGGCCGATGGGCCGCTGGCGGCGGCCCGCGCTGATGTGCCGCCGCAGGCGAGCGTGCTGCCGGCGGGGAATAAGCTGGGGCGGCTTGTGTGGGGGGTGGTGTGGGCGGTGCTGTTCAGGCCGTCGCCGAGTTTTCTGCACGCGTGGCGGCGGATGCTGCTGCGGGGCTTTGGGGCGAAGGTGGCGGGAACGGCGCACGTGTATCCGTCGGCCCGGGTGTGGGCGCCATGGAATTTGGAGCTGGGCGAGTACGCGTGCCTGGGCTATTTCGTGGATGTGTACAACGTGGCGCCGGTGAAGATCGGGGCGCGGACGACGGTGAGCCAGTACGCGCACCTGTGCGCGGCGAGCCACGACTACACGCGTCGGAACTACCCGCTGGTTCCGGCGCCGATCACGATCGGCGATGATTGCTGGATCGCGACGGATGTGTTCGTGGGCCCCGGCGTGACGGTGGGGAGCGGGACGGTGGTGGGGGCGCGGTCATCGGTGTTCGGTGACTTGCCGGGGTGGGTGGTGGCGGTGGGAAACCCGGCGAAGGCGATCAAGAAGCGGGAGTGGGTGGAGGGCGGGCAACGGCCTTGACGCAGATCATTAGGCTGGCGCGGGCGTACGAGTCGTCCTACGCAGCCGCGCTGAGGATCCGTGAATCGCCGACTGAACGGACGTGGAGCCGCACACCGTGCTCGCCAGTGACACGAATTTCGATCTCGGGCAACCCGAAACGCCTGACGGCGTCCTCGACGATCTTCCGGATGGCGTCGATCCTCGACTTCTCGGCCTGCACATTCTCGCTGCCAACCTCCAGAACTATGACCTGCGGGCTGCATCGGCCGATGAGCTGGACCATCCCCTCCCGATCCGAGTCCTTCAGCGGTCTCCAAGCGTGATGCGGCCACTTCAGCACGTTGCAGCTGAGGAAATCCTGTTCGCGCGATGAATGAGCCCGGAGAGCGAGCAATGTCCGGACGCCGGCGACCGGCAGGTCTGCCAGATCAATGACTCGAAAGTCCTTGAAGTCGTAGCTGCACACGAGGCTTTCGGCGTTCAAACCCTTGTCGGGTGATGGCACACTCAGAACCCGCATGGTGAACGGTTCGCCATTGTCACCCCTCAGGCGGATGACTTGCAGCGACAGCTGATCCGGACCAAAGCGCGTCGAGCGAGCGAAATCCAGTCGGGACGGCGAGCGAATACCCCCCGTCGAGAAGATCCACCAGCTCTTGGATATGTCGCTCTTCGGGAACATTGCCGAGAGCATCGTCACCAGCGCTGCCCGCTCCGGCTCGCTGCCGAACTGATCTGGTGTCTTGCGAGATCCAATCAGAACAGAGTGGATGATGTACTTGTCCGGGTTCTGCCTGACCACATCGAGCAACCTGGCAATGCCCCTGAAGTGATCGCTATGAAGGTGGCTGATCACGATCGCGATGTTCAGCGGTCCGTTCTGATTGGGAAGCGAGGCGAGCAGCTCGTCAATCTCGGCGGCTTCGGCGCCGACATCGTGGAGGACGATGTCGCCGTTGGGGAGTTTGACGACGGCTGACGACGCGTTGCGCCGCAGGCGAGGGAAGTCAAATCGTGTATTCCACTTCGGGTCAAACTGCGAAGACGTCAGATCTACCCAGCCCTTCTGCTTGAATTCCTCGCGGAGCGTCTGGCGGCGCCACCAATCGGTCTGAAACGCGATCGCATCCTTTTCAGGCGACCAGCGGTCTCCGCAGCGTTTCGCCTCCTTGTTCAGGTGGGTGACCCAGTCGTCGTTCAGCTCCAAGCGGCTGGAAGGGAGGGCGGCGCCCGCGTCCAGAAACTCGACGCTCGCCACGCCCCGGTCGATGCGTTCGAGCCGAAGCGCGATTCCCTCTGAGGCCCCGCTGAGCCTGACCAAGTCACGATCGGCAAATGACTGAAACGGGCCCTCCTGCGGAGGGCGGCCGTCAAGGAAGGAGATCCTGCAACGGGAGTCCAGTCGAGAGTAGAAATCGGATATGGCTGGCGGGCGGTGCGCGGGCTCCATGCAGATGGAGGTCACCGGTGCGACGTTGGATCCCCGCTTGAAGGTAACGGACTGCTTGGGGACCGCCATCACCTGAGGCGGGGCCGCAGACGCCCCGACCGTCGAACAGACAAAGGCAATGAGCAGGGACAGCAGCTTGGTCAAGACGACATGCCGGGTGTGCATTCAGGGCCTCCCGAGTCAAATCTGGTCAACGTCATGGTCGGACGTTGTCTCTACGTCCGTCCCGAACCACTGGATGTTCACGCATCGCGCGGTCGGCCCAAATCCGGTTGGTTTCCCTAACGCTCGGCTTCGGTACGCGCTGAGAGCTCCGCCGCGTGGCCAGCGCTCAGGATCTCGCCAGCCTCCGCCAGATCAGCCCCACCTCGACCAGCATCCACGAGGCGAGGGCGGGGAGCAGCCACCAGCCTTGGGGGTCGAGGTGCAGGGCGAGCCGCGCGGCGAGGGCTTCGACATTGCCCTTGTACACGCCCTTGGCCAGCCCGACCAGCGGGTGGGGGCGCAGAAGGGCTCGCCCCGAGCGGCGCAAGAAGGCCACGCCGGGCTCGCCCTTGGCGGCCGCCTTGATGAGCGCGCGCTCGCCCGTCACAGCGGCCTGAGCCGCCTGGGCGGCGCGGGTGGCGTCAGCGGCTTGAGTCGCGGCGGCCGAAGAGGCCTTGACGAGGTCGGCGCTTTCGCGCCCGCCCACGTGCAGGGCCAGAGCGCCGGCGTTGCCGGCGGCGTTACGCTCGACGAACGCCGCGAGCTTGGCGACATCGGCGGGCGAATCGGCGGCCCGCAGAGCCCGCAGGGCGGTGGCGGGTGAGGAGCCGCCGGCGAGCTTGCGCACGTCGGTCAGCAGGGTGGTCAGGCCGGTCTTCTCGCCGTTCTTGACCGATGAGACTATGAAATCGCCGACGCCCCGGCCCACGGCCCCGGTCTTACGGCCGATTTTGAGGAGCGACGCGGCCCAGTCGATCTCCGGCGCGACTGTGAGCACGACGCCCAGCGCCGAGAGGGAGGCGATGACGGGGTCGGCTTCGCCATCCACGGCGTACCTGGCGCCCTGGATGGCGAGATCGCGGATGTCGCCGATCAGGAACAGGTCGGTGGTGACGGCCCCGGCGAGGGCTTCGAGCGAGTCGCCTCGACCCGTCAGGGCGCCGAAGCCGAAGGCCCGGGCCTTGCGCAGCCAGCTGTCCTGCTCGTCGATGGTGAGCTGGCGCTCGCGGGCGACGTGGTCGTGCTGGGTCGGCGGCCCGGCGGCGAGACCGGCGTCGGCGATCATCACCGCCTCGCCGAAGCGGCCCTCGGCCCGCAGGCGGGCCACCTCGGCGGGAAAGTCGTAATCAGGCAGCGCGGCGAGCTGCAGGCGGGCCAGCCGGGCCGCGGAGTCGGCCGCGAGGGCCCAGACCAGGAACGCGGCGAGCCCCAGCCGGAGCAGCCCCCAGCGGATGCGCAGGAGAGCGCGCAGGATGTTCACCGGGGAGGCTCCGCGGCTTCCGCGGGGGCGGCGGCGAGGGATTCATCGAAGATGACGGTGACGGAGGCGTTGTCGCCGACGATGGCGCGCACGAGCTGCGCGACGCGGCCGCGGGTTTCTTCGAGAAGCATCTGCTCATCGGCGGGATTGAGGACCATGCGGCGGGCCTCTTCGCCGCTGCTGCGACGCGCCATGCCGAGGGCGTGCTCGCCGCCGATGGAGCGGAAGCGGAGCCAGCCGGTGGAGACATCGGAGACCTCGCGTTCGGGGAAGGTCTCGGTGGCGATGCGGCGGGGCGGCGGGAGGATGACAAGATAGCTGGTGAGGAGTGGGCCCATGCGGACCGAGTCGACGCGGGCCCGCGAAAAGTCGGCGCCGTAATACTGGCGGACAGGCACGCGCAGGGTCGCATCAATATCGCCCCGCCACACGTTCTCATCGCGGGCCGTGACGACGACGGTGGTGTCAAGGGTGAGGGTGACCAGGTGCATGGCCTGCACGGCGCGATGCACATCGACGACCTGAGGCGGCGGAGGGGCCCGCCCGGCGAGTGCGCCGGCCTCGGCCGGGGCGAACGCGCCGGCCTGCATCCACCGCAAATAGCCCGCCAGGGCGGCGAACAACCCCAGCGCGGCGAGCGCAATAGCGGGGATCGAAGGCCCGGGCTGGCGATGGTGCTGTGGAAGGGGTGTGGTGACCATGGTGGCCGACGCACCCGCCAGCCTCCCGATGAGATCGGGCGGCCGGCGGGTGCGAGGCCACAGATTATTGGGGTCGGGCGGGCGGGGGTTTCTGCATCATCCGGGGGTGTCGCTTCGCGTTACCCCCGGCTGGCGAGGCGCTCCCCGGCGCTCCGCCTCCAAGGGGACTGCAGGGCGGCTGCGGGCGGCACGCACGGGAGGGATTACCCCCATCTGGCGCTGCGGCGCCGGCTTCCGGATCAAGCCATGAACAAGATCGCGCGGGTTTGGCCTTCGGGCTCAACCGGCGGCGGGGTGACCCGTATGGGTGGGGCCGGACTGTGTGTGCGTCCTGGCGCAGGAGATCTCCCATGTTCACGCGCTCTCGCCGGACGCCGGCGTCGCTGGCTGTTCTCGCCGTCGGATCCTTGGCCATGCTCACGCTGATCGCGGCGCCGCGGGCCGTGCTGGCCGGGCCGACGGAGGTCGTGTATTCGATCACCGGGCACACGCCTGGGCACCCGAAGACCAACGTGCCGGGCTCGACCCTGAAGTTCACGAACTTCAACAACCGCATGTTCCGCAGCCCAAACAGCAACCTGTGGCTGGTGGTGCCCACGACCGACGGCACGCCCGCGACGCAGGATCAGGTGCTGGTGATCGGGTCGGGGCTCACGGGGCGGCTGCTGGCCCGCGAGGGCGTGACGGAGTTCTTCCCGGGCGAGCGGGTGGACTTTTCGACTGGCCTGCCGGTGCCGCGGGTGAGCGACGGCGGGGCGTGGGCGATGAACCTGACGCCGCAGGGCATGAGCCTGGTGGGTCAGCGGGTGATCAAGGGCGGGCCGGATGCGGATTCGCCGCTTGAGGTGATCGCGCGGACCGGGGACTTCATCCCGGGGCTGCTCGGGAGCGTGTACGGGCTGACGATGCACTCGCCCAACATCGACGCGGCGGGAAACGTGGCCTTCGTCACGGCGGTCGACAACGACCTGGCGATCCTGGAGGCGGCCCTCAGCGGCGGGGGGAACACGCCGATCATCTCGACATTCGTCACCATTCCGACCGGGCAGGGGGGGGGCGAGACCGCCGCGTGGTCGGATATCGACACGAATTTGTTCTTCCAGGACGGCTCGGGGACGCGCTCGATCGCCCGAGGCAAGCTGAACACCTCCACCACGCGCGATCAGGTGGCGGTGGTGGATGGCGTGGTGGTGGTGCAGGAGGGGGTCACCAGCATCCCCGGCAGCGGCGTGGCGTCGTCGATCAGCGATGTGTGGATGGAGTCGGACGGCACGTGGTTCGTGCGCGGCTCGAGCACCGGCGGGCCCGACTGGATCCTCCGCAATGGCGTGGTGATCGCGGCGATCGGGCAGCCGATCCTCCCCGGCTCGGGCGAGCGGTGGACGTCGTTCCAGGAAGTGCGCGGGAACAACAGCGGCGAGTGGGTCATCGTCGGCTCGACCGACAACGCCGACGCGCTGCGGAACAACGTGGCCGTGCTCGGCCGCCGGCACGTGCTGGCCCGCGAGAGCGACGGGGTGGACCTCGACAACGACGGCGTGCTCGAGAACAACCTGTTCATCCACTCCTTCCGCGACCGCTGCGTGCTGCAGAATGACGGCCGGTTCTACTTCACGGTGCGGATGAAGTCGACCGCGTCGGCGACGTCGTCGCTGGGCGCCAACGCCTCGCTGGTGCGGACGCTGGCCTGCCCGGCGAACTTCAACGCCGACGGCGCCGTGGACCCCGACGATCTGTCGGACTTCATCAGCGGCTACTTCTCGCTGCCGCCCGACCCGCGGACCGATTACAACGGCGACGGCGCGATCGACCCCGACGACCTGTCGGACTACATCGGGGTGTTCTTCGGCGGGTGCTGAGCCGGAACCGGTGCGCCAACGTTCGGTAACCCGGGGGTGTCGCTGCGCTCCACCCCCGGCTACGGGCGTGCAGGCCTTCGGCCTGTGTGAGGCATCGAACCGTCCGCGAACGTCGAATGTCTCGGCGTTGTGAACTTCCTACACGCCCAGCTCGTCGGCCACGCTTTCGAGCGTCTCGGCGCCGGAGCCGTCGGACTGGGAGTCCATGCGTGGGGCGTCGGGGAGGGGTTTGCCCTTGGCGTCAGTGAGGGGCTTGCCGTCGGTGGTCTTGATCGTCTGCGTGGGGTGCTGCTGCTCCCATCCTTCGAGGGCCGTCATGAGCTTCTTCTGCTCGGGCTCCGGGAGGGCCTTGAAGTTGCCGCGGCCCCGGCACTTGGGAAAGCGGCTGCAGCCGAGCCACGGGCCGAACTTCCCGGGGCGGAGGTTCATGGGGCTCTGGCACTTGGGACACGGCTGGGGCGGGTCGGGCACGTACGGCGGCATGGCGGGGGCGACGACCAGGCCCTTCTTGTCGAGGCGGAGGATGCCGTCGCAGGGGTTGGTCTTGTCGCCATAGCCGGAGCAGCCCAGGAACGGGCCGAAGCGGCCGGTGCGCTTGGTCATGGGCCGCCCGCACTTGTTGCAGGCGACGTTGGTGGCCTGCACGGGGCGGGGCTTGCCTTCGCGATCGACCGGGCAGGCATAGGCGCAGGTGGGGTAGGTTGAACAGGAAAGGAACTTGCCGCTCTTGCCCAGGCGGTAGACCATCGCGCTCCCGCACTGGGGGCACTTGTAGTCGGCCGGGGCGGGCGTGGTCTCGGCCTTGGCGTGCTTGATCGTGGTCTCGACCTCGGCGAGGCGCTTCTTGAACGGGCTGTAGAAGCGGTGGAGCATCTGCACCCAGTCGAGGTGGTCCTCCTCGACCTTGTCCAGGCTCGTCTCCATCTCGCGGGTGTAGCCGACATCCATCAGATCGGGGAACGCCTCGATGAGCTTGTCGGTGACGACCTCGCCCAGATCCGTGGCGTAGAAGCGGCGCTCGAGCTGCTCGACATACTTGCGGTCCTGCACGACGCTGATGATCGAGGCATAGGTGCTGGGGCGGCCGATGCCGTCAGCTTCGAGGGCCTTGATCAGGCTGGCCTCGGTATAGCGGGCCGGAGGCGAGGAGAACTTCTGGCGCGGCTCCACGGCGATCGGCGCGACGGGCGCCTGCTCGGCCAGCTTGGGCAGGGTCTGCTCATCAACGCTCTGCGGAACGCCGGCGACCCTGTAGAAGCCGTCGAAGACCAGGATCCGGCCGGTGGCCCGGAACGACAGCGGCGTTGCCGGGTCCTTGCCGCCGGTGATGGTCACGGCGGTGGCGTCCCACTGGGCGGGCGTCATCTGGCAGGCGACAAAGCGGTTCCAGATGAGGTTGTAGACCTTGAACAGGTCGGGCTTGAGCACGCTCCGCAGCTTGGATGGCGGGTAGGCCATGCTGGTGGGGCGGATGGCCTCGTGGGCCTCCTGGGCGTCCTTGTTGGAGGATGTGAAGAAGTTGGGCTTCTCGGGGAGGTACTTCTGGCCAAACTGCGACTCGACATAGCCCCGCACCATCGTCAGCGCGTCGGCCGAGAGGTGGGTCGAGTCGGTGCGCATGTATGTGATGAGGGCCACGGGGCCCTCGCCGGGGATGTCGACGCCCTGGTAGAGCTGCTGGGCCGCGGCCATGGTGTGCTTGGCGCTCATGCCCAGGCGGTTGGCGGCGGCCTGCTGCAGGGTGCTGGTGATGAAGGGCGCCGAGGGGCGGGTGCTGGTGCGCTTGGTCTCGATCGCTGAGACGCGGTAGGGCGTGCGCGGGTCGACGACACCGAAGACCTCGCGGACGAAGCGGGCCGGGCCGCGGCCCTTGGCGTCTTCGACGAGGCGCGACTTGACGTTCGTGAGGCCCGCGAGCTCGGCGAGCTTGGCGGCGCGGGCGGCCAGATCGTCGAAGCTGGGCTTGGCGCCGAGCTGGGAGAGATCGAACTTGGCCCCGCCCACCTCGACCAGTGCGGCGCGGAAGGCGCCGCTCTCGCCCAGCCAGGCGTCCAGGGCCTTCTGCGTGGGGGCCTCACCCTTCTCGTTGCGCTTGGCCAGTTCGGCCCGCCAGGCCTCGGCCAGCCCGGCGGCGCGGGCCAGGTCGGTCGTGAAGTTCGCCGAGAGCTCCCAGGTTTCATCGGGGATGAACGCCCGGATCTCGCGCTCGCGTTCAACAATGAGGCGCACGGCGACGCTCTGCACGCGCCCGGCGGAGAGCCCGCGGGCGACCTTTTTCCAAAGCAGCGGTGAGACCTGGTAGCCCACGATGCGGTCGAGGACCCGCCTGGCCTGCTGGGCGTTCACGCGGTCCATGTTGATCGGGTGCGGGTTGGCGAAGGCGCGCTGGATGCCGCTCTTGGTGATCTCGGCGAACATGACCCGCTTGGCGGTCAGGGGGTTGATCCCCAGTTCCTCAGCGACGTGCCAGGCGATGGCCTCGCCCTCGCGATCGGGGTCGGTGGCGAACCACACTTCGCGGGCGCCCTTGGCGGCGCGCTTCAGGTCGGAGATGACTTTGCCCTTCTTGTCGAGGATCTCATAGGTCGGGGCGAAGTCATGCTCAAGATCGACCCCCGGTACGGGGGATTTCACGCCCTTGGGGTTCTTGCTCGGCAGGTCGCGGACGTGCCCAACCGACGCCAGCACCTGGTAATCCGACCCTAGGTACTTGTTGATCGTCTTGGCTTTGGCAGGCGACTCGACAATGACCAACTGCTTGCCGGAACCTGACCGGGCCGAGGGCAACGCGGCGTCTTCACCCGGTGAAGGGGGGGACGAGCGGGCAGGCTTGCCCTTCGGGGCCTTGGGGGCCTTGGGGGGGCTTGCCGCGGCGGAACGCGAGGTGGAACGAGACTTGGCCATAAGGTAAGGAAGGGCGCGGGCCGCGGCGGGTGGAGGGCGGAACACGGGACTTGGCAGCGTCTTATCGGATGATGAACCAGTACGCTGCGGAGATCGCGGCGAGTTCAACACTCCGATCGCATTCTGTAAGGTAAACCCCTCCCAACTTCGCTCGGGAACCGGTGTAGGGAATGCCCGGTCGGGTGGGCGAGTCAAGAAGTTTGGACGAAATTAGGGAGAGTTCGCCAATACGGCTGCGATCTGAGATGCTGCGCGGGCTGGGTCGGATGCGCTCATGTCGATGGTGAGGGCCCCGGGGGCGGTGGAGAGGCGGCGGAGCCAGGTGCGCTGGTTCTTGGCGAAGCGGCGGGTCTCGATCTTGATCTGTTCGATGGCGTCATCGAGGCGGGCCCGGCCTTCGATGACCGGGATGAGCTGCTTGTAGCCCAGGGCCTCGCGGGCCTGGGGGCCGAGGCGGCCGGCGTGGTGGAGGGCGCGGGCTTCGTCGAGCAGGCCGCGATCGAACATGGCCCGCACGCGGGCGTTGATGCGGCGGTTGAGGGCCTCGACCGGCCAGGACAGGCAGACGAGGATGGCGTCAGTCCGGCCGGCGCCGGGGCGGTCCCACTGCTGCTGATGGGCGCTGATGGGCGCGCCGGTGAGGCGGTGGACTTCGAGGGCGCGAACGGAGCGGCGGACGTCGTTGAAGTGGATGCGTGCCGCGGCGGCGGGGTCGACGCGTTCGAGCTCGGCGCGGCGCTGGGCGGGGTCCATGGCGGTGAGCTGGGCGCGGAGGGCCGGGTCGGCGGCGGGGCCATCGAACAGGCCGTCCAGCAGCGCCCGCACATAGAGGTTGGTGCCGCCGACGACGATGGGCATGGCCCCGCGGGCCCGCAGGAGCTCGATGCGGGCCTCGGCCAGGTCGAGCCACTGGTTGACGGTGAAGCTGTCGGTGGGCTCAACCACGTCGATGAGCTGGTGGGGGATGCCTTGGCGCTCTTCGGGTGTGGGCTTGGCGGCGCCGATGTCGAGGCCGCGGTAGATCTGGAAGGCGTCGGCGGCGAGGATCTCAGCGGGGACCGGGTCGGGCTGACGGTCGCGGAGGAGGCGGGCGAGCTCGACAGCCACGGCGGACTTGCCGGAGGCGGTGGGGCCGCAGATCAGGGGGAAGGGGGGTGGGAAGGGGGGAAGCATGGGTGAAGGAGGGGCGCCCTCCCTCAGCGGATCACCCCCGCCACCTCGTCGAGCAGCCCCTCCGCCGCGGCGCTCGTCGGCGCCTCGGCGATCAGCCGCATGATGGGCTCGGTGTTGCTGGCCCGCACGTGGACCCACGCCGAGCGGGCGTCGAAGTCGACGCGCACGCCGTCCTGCAGGTCCACGCGCTCGTGCTTGTAGGCCTTGGCGAGCTTCTCGACGGCCGGCGCCGCGTCCTCTTTGCGGGCGAGGTCGACCTTGCGTTTGACGATGGCGTAGGCGGGCATCTCGCCGACCAGGGCCGACAGGGGCTTCTTGGTCATGGCCAGCAGGGCGAGCACCAGGCCGATGGCGCCCAGCGAATCGCGGATGTAGGTGATCTCCGGCCAGATGACGCCGCCGTTGCCCTCACCGCCCAGGACGCAGCCGCGGCGCTTCATGGCTTCGACGACGTTGGCTTCGCCAACGGCGGTGCGGTGGACGGTGAGCTTGCGGCTGGCGGCCAGGTCGTCGATCATGCGGCTGGTTGAGAGATTCACGGCGAAGCTGGCGCCCTTCTTCACCGCGCCCAGCTCGATCAGGGCCCGCGCCGCCAGCACCAGCGTGTATTCCTCGCCGATGAAGCGGCCCTTCTCGTCGATCAGGGCCAGGCGGTCGGCGTCAGGATCCTGGCAGAAGCCCACGGCGGCCTTGTGCTTCTTCACGGCCCGCCCGACCGAGCCCAGGTGGGCCGCGATGGGCTCGGGCGGGTGCGGGAACAGGCCGGTGGGCTCGCCGCTGATGAGCGCCGCGTTCACGCGCAGCTCCTCAAGCAGCGACGGCGTGATGACGCCGCCCGACGCGTTGACCGAGTCGAGCACAACCGAGAGCCGGGCCGAGCGGATCTTGGCCAGCACGCCCAGCTCCTTGAGCACCGTGTGGACCTTCCCCGCGTGCGTCATCGACAGGAAGCACTGATCGTCGAGGGCTTCCTCACCCACCGCGTCCCACGCGACGCCGGCCGGCGCGGGGACGGGAGCAGGAGCATGGAAGCGGGCGATGATGGCGTCGGCCTCGGCCTTGCTCGGGGCCGAGGCGCTGGCCTTGGTCGGCGAGCCGCCATTGGCCGAGTAGATCAGCTTCAGGCCGTTCCACTGCTGGGGGTTGTGGCTGGCGGTGATGACCATGCCCGCGTCGCCGACGCTGTCGGTCACGACGCCGACGGTGGGCGTCATGGCGACGCCGAGGTCGAGCACATCGCACCCGCTGAACTGCAAGCCCGCGGCCGCGGCGTTGCGAAGGGCCTGGCCGCCGGCCCGCCCGTCACGCCCTAGAACCACGATCGGGCGGCCCTTGGTCCGCCGCCGCTGCGCGACGAGCCAGGCGCCGAAAGTCCCGGCGAAGCGGGTGGCGACCTCGGGGGTGAGGGTGGTCCCGACCACGCCCCGCAATCCACTGACGCCCAGCATCAACGCGTCGGCCATGATCGGCGCTCCTGAGAGGAAGGAGCCAAGCGTAGACCCGCGGGGTGGAATCGCGGGGCGTGCACCACCCAGTCAACGCCCCGGCGTTCACCCGCCGCGATCACCCCCCCGCGCTCACCCCCCGGGCACCTTGGCCCGGGCCGCCTTGAGCGCCTGGGCGACGGCGTCGACCTCGGGCGTGAGGTCCTTGACGATCGTCGAGTGGTCGAGGATGTCCAGGACCAGCGGGCTCTGCATGATGGCCAGCAGCGTCTGGGCCGAGACGGCGCTCGACTGCGAGAACATCTCCCGCAGCTCGGGGTCGGCCTTCAGCCGATCGAGGGCCGAGCGCACGCTGGGCAGCTCGCTGAGGCGCTTCATCACCGGCTGATCGAGGAAGAACGTCAGGGCCTCCCGGTCACGCGAGACCGCGGCGTAGGCCTCGGCCATGGCCAGCAGCTCCGAGCCCGCGATGGGGCTGGTCTCCCGGGCCAGCGACCCCAGCGGCGATTCACGCACCGCCTTGGCGAAGTCGACCAGGCGGCGGGCCGCGGGGTTCTCCGGCTCGCCCAGTTCGCCCGCCGCGGCCAGGCGGGCCTGGGCGATGGGTTCCAGGGCCAGCGGAACCCAGAGCACAGCCATGCCCAGAATGACGCCCTCGATCAGACCCAGGCCGCCGCCGGCGAGGTGATTCCAGCGGCGCCACGCGTCGCGCCCGCGGAGCGCCCGGCGCGCGGCGATGCTGGCGGCGATGGTGACGGCCAGCATGACGACCACGAACACGGCCGCCACGCTGATGATGCGGCCCTGCAGCCCGCCGGACCCGATCAGGCCGCCGATCACGCCCTCGAGCGCCTTACCCAGGGGTGGGGCCAGCACCAGCGCCGCGAGCGTACCCGCGAGCAGGCCGATGACCTCAGCCCCGCCCCGCCACAGGCCCTGAGCGGCGCAGGCGAAGGTCACCAGCAACACCAGCGCCACCGGGGCCGAACCGCCCAGATAAGCGACCGTCGCCAGGAAGAGCCCCAGCCCCAGAACCGCAAGGGGGGCCAACTGCTCAACGAGCGGGCGCTGCGGCGCGGGCGCTTCAGCCGTGGCGGCCGCGGGCGGCGGGGGAGCCGACGCCGTTGGCGGCGACGCCGGGACTGGCGCCGACGCGGGGGTCCCAGGACGGGGGTACAGGGGCTTCAGGCTTGAGCGTCTGTCGGTCATGGAGCAGGCCCTCGGCGCGATGGTTCAGGCGGGGTTCAGGGGACGGCGACCGGCGGCGACGCGGCGCCCGGCGCGCCAGGAAGCATGCCGGGGTCGAAGCCGTCGTACTTCACGAAGTCGTCGATGTCCTTCTGGGTGGGCTCGCTCATCTTCCAGGCGCCGTTGTAGAGCGCCGCGAGCATCGCCGCGGCGTCGTGCAGCCGCTCTTCGACGAAGCGCCGACCCTCGGCGTCGGCGCCCTTGAACTTGCCGGCCTTCTCGAGCTCATAGAGCGGCTTGACCAGCTCGTGCGAGCGCTTGAAGTAGACCAGCACGTCCTGCCAGGGGTCGGCGGGGTCGATGGCGGTCTCGTACTTCTGGCCGGGGCGAAGCGACTGGTAGGTGATGGCGTTCTGGCGGATCACGCCGCCATCGATCAGCGCGTGGACGGAGCGAGCCGTGGTGAAGCCGAAGGGGTTGTCGGGCCACGGTTCGCTGCGGTCGTCAACCCAGCCGTGATGGTGGCGGGTGGTGTGCAGCGGCTGGGCGATGTCGCCCACGAAGTGCGAGAGCACGCCCATCTCCACGGCGATGCTGGCGCGGGTCATTTCGAGCTGCGGCGCCCGCGCGGGGTCGGCGAGCTTCTCGAGGATGCGGTAGTTGCGGAAGCTCGCGGTGAGCTTGGCGTAGTGCTCGGCGATGGCGTGCAGGGCGAAGCCCGGCCACTCCTGCTCGCCCGCGGGGTCGAGCTTGGCGTTGCGCGGCTTCAGCGTGCCGTCCACGCCCTCGGGGTGCTGGGCCCGGGCCACGGCCATCGCAGCGACGTACTGGTTCCGCAATCGCGGCATGCTCTCGAGCGTCAGGCCGTAGCGGACGAGGTCCTCGGCGTCAAAGTAGTGGTCGGGGTTGTTCTCATGCTGGAGGTAGATCGAGCGGATCCCGCGCCAGCGGTCGGGCTCGCTGGATTGCCAGCCGATGGCGTGCATCCGGGCCTGCTCACGCAGCCAGACGGGCGTGTCGGGGGCCAGGCCATCCATGGCGAGCCAGGTGATGGTGCGATGGCCCACCGAATCCCACGCGGGCGCCGGGGCGGTCAGGAACGGGGCCAGGAGCCCGGCGGCGAGGGCCAGACCGCGGGCGAGTCGAGAAAGGCGGGTCGGGCGGGCGGCGCGGTCGCCAAGGGCGGGGGCGGGAGGGGGACGCAGCATGGCGAGAGTGTAAGGGCGCGGCCTCAGGGCGTTGGCCCGCCGAGAAGGGCCGGGCCGGGCAGGGGGCCGGGTCGCTTCTCGCCGCGGCCGATGTCCCCCGGCCGCTAGGCTGCGACAACACCTCCGGAGGCGCCCATCTTGCATTCTGACCGCGCGGCCCAATCAGAGTCCAAACGCAACGCCCCGGTGGCGTCCAGCCCGCCTGCGGGCGGTTCTGCCGATCCCTCCGCCAAGCAGGTGTTCGAGATCCTCGTGCACGAGCACGCCGACATGCTCACGGCGTACCTGCGGAGCCTGGTTTACTCTTCGGAAGTCGTTGACGATCTGTTCCAGGAGACCTTGCTGGTCGTCTGGCGGCGCCTGGGTGATTACGACAAGTCGCGCCCGTTCGGGCCCTGGCTCCGCGGGATCGCGGCGACGCTGGTCCTCGAGCATCGGCGCAAGTCGGCCCGCGGCTTCCTGTGCTGCGAGCCCGATGTGCTCCAGGCGCTCGATCGCCGCTTCGACGGTGTGGCTCAACTCGCGGGCGATTCGTTCCGGGCGCGCATTCAGCGGCTCAAGCTCTGCCTCGCCCGCCTGCCCGACAAGCTGCGCGAGTGCATCGAACTGGCGTATGTGCGGGGTATGCTGCTGCGGCAAATCGCCGAGGCGCTCAGCGCCAGCGAGGAAGCGGTCAAGAAGCGCGTGCAGCGGGCCCGCGAGGCCCTGGCGTTGTGCTTCGCCGGTGAGTCGGGCGCGGGCCCGGCCGTCGAAGCAGGAGCCGAGGCGTGAGCCAGCCTCCCCGTTCGAACGCGCGCCCTGGCCAGGGACCCGACCCGGCCCGCCCGTCCGGCGCGGCCGCTCGGCCCGGCCCGGTCCGGTTCGATCCCGCGCTCACGCCCGCTCGCGACCCCGCGGCGAACGGCGCCGACGCACAGGCCGTGGCGGACCAGCAGTTCGTGCACGGGGTGCTGACCTTCCTCGCCAACGATGACGTCCGCCGTCAGCGGGCCCGGGTCGACGCGGTCATCGCGGCGATCTCGACGCTGGGTGGGGCGGGCGCGGCGCCCGCTCAGCCGACGCCCGGCCCGGTCATCGCCCGGTTGAACTGGCGCTCCGCCGTGGGCGTCGCGGCGTCGCTGATGTTGTGCGCCACGCTGTTCCTGCTGTGGCCGACGACGCCAACGGCCCTGGCGATGGTGGAATCGACACTCACGGCGTCGAAGTCGGCGGGGGACCGGCGCTACGAAGTGCGCGTGCTGCCCCCTGGCCCCGGGCGGGCCGAGCAGGTCATCGGCAGCGTTGATGTCCGCGGGGCGGACCGGCTGTTCATGACGATCCGCACCCCGGGGGGTGAGGTGGTCTCGTTCGGGCGCGATGACCAGGGTGACTGGGCGATCAGCGCCGAGGGAACCGTGAAACGCGACGATACCCAGCGCGGCAAGCCCCGCTGGCTGAACCTGGGCGGCAGCACGCTGATGGTTGAGTCGGTGGAAGGCCTCCTGGAGGCGCTGCCCAAGGCCTATGCGCTGCAGCGGGGCGACGCAGAGGCGCTTCCGTCGCCACCCAGCGATCCGACCGTTGGCGCGGCGGGCGAGGTGTACAACCGGCTCACGGCGGTGCGTCAGCTGCCCGGCCCCGGGCCGGAGCGGATCGAGTTCTGGATCGGGCGCACGACCAAGCTCGTGCAGCGGCTCGAAATGCACTGGCCCGCCTTCGCGTCGGGCCCCGCGGGCCCTGAGGCGAACGGCGCGGGCGCGGCTGGAGAAGCTGGCGCGGGCGTCGAGCGGGGCCGGGCCCAGGTCGAAGGCGAGCTCGCACCAGTGCGCGAGGCGCGTGACGGGCGCGATTCGGACGCCGGGCCGGCGGGCTGGCAGCGGAGGACGGTCGCCCGCGTGCCGGAGCTCGGCGGATCGCAAGGCTTCGACGGTGCTGAGTTGGTTCGCGGCTTGGCCGAGCAGCCTGGGCGCGGCCCGGGTGGCCCCCCCGGCGGACCCCCTGGCGGACCCGGTGGGCCGGGTGGGCCGGGCGGGCCTCGGCCCCCACGCGGGCCGGAGCCAGCACCGGGAGGGCCAGGCGGACCGGGAGGGCCAAGCGGACCAGGAGGACCGGACCCGACGGGCCCGGGTCCGGGCATGCCGGGCGAGGTTGGACCTCCGCCTGGGGCGCCGCGCCCTGGGAATCCTGGCGGGGCAGGACCAAGCGGCGGTGGAAGCGGGGGTGGACCTCGGAGGCCGCTGCTGCTGGAAGCGCCGCCGGACTTTGAGCGTGGACGATTCCCGCCGCCCCCCAGGCTGGTGGTCCTTGAGCGGGTGGCGTCGCCGGTGCTGAGCGCCGGGTGGTTCTCGCCCGAAGCGCACCTGGGCAAGTAAGCACGTCGTGCCCACCGTTCGAGTTTCTCCCCCGGGGGCGACGCGGGCGGGGTTTTTCCCGCCAGCCGCGCCGCAGGCCCCGAGCGCGGGAACCCAAGTTCACAAACCGCTCCAAAAAGTCACCTGAGGGTGTCCCCTCGGCCGCACGCCTGCACAATAAACGCGGACGTTTACGCCCCGGACGGGCGGAGCCGATCCCAGGAGTTTCGCATGGCTATTCGGAATCACGTGATCGCCATCTCCATCTGTGCCGGCGGGCTTGCGTGTCTGGCGCCCCAGGCGCTGGGCGATCTTCCCCCGGTCCCCGTTCCGCAGAACAACCCCATTACCGAGCCCAAGCGCGTGCTGGGCAAGATGCTCTTCTGGGATGAGCAGCTCTCCAGCGACAACACGATGTCCTGCGGCACCTGCCACTCCCCGGCCCGCGGCGGCGTGGATCCCCGGCGCGTGCGCAACGGCGGGTTCGACGGCATCATCAACAACGCCGACGACGCCTTCGGCTCCCCAGGCGTGATCAAGTCTGACGCGCTCAAGAACTTCGTGCGCGACGCCGGGTTTGGCCTGGCCCCGCAGGTCACCGACCGCTCATCGATGCCATACTTCATGGCGGCCTATTCGCAGGACACGTTCTGGGACGGTCGGGCTCGGGCCCGCTTCACCGATCCGCAGACCGGTCTGGTCGCGCTGCAGAACAACGCCGGGCTCGAGTCGCAGGCCGTCAACCCGCCCCTGAGCGATGTCGAGATGGCCCACGGCGGTCGCGACTGGGCGGATGTCACCGCGAAGCTGCAGCGGTCGCGCCCGATGGCCCTGGCCACCAACCTCCCTGCCGATGTCTCGGCCCGCCTGACGAACGCCACGAAGTACCCCGAGCTCTTCGCCGCGGCGTTCGGCGATCCGTCGATCAGCGCCAGCCGCATCGCGATGGCGTTGGCGACCTACCAGCGCACGCTGCTGCCCAACCAGAGCCCGTGGGACCGGTTCGTGGCCGGAGATAACACCGCGCTCACCCCGGGCCAGCAGCAGGGCCTGAACTTCTTCCAGGGCTCGGCCTGCAATGTCTGCCACACCGCGCCGGTCTTCTCGAATCAGACGTTCCGCAATATCGGCGTGCGGCCCACGGCCGAGGACCTGGGTCGCCAGCTCGTGACCGGCGCGCCGCCTGACGCCGGGCGGTTCAAGGTCCCCTCGCTGCGCAACGTCGGCCTGCGCAACAGCTTCATGCACAACGGCCGCTTCACCGACATCCCGGCCATCATCGCCTTCTACAACCAGGGCCCCAACTCGCCGCAGATGTTCAACGGCGGCCCCGGCGGCAACCGCGACCAGCTCGTCCCGGTGCGCGTCCCGGGAAATGTGGTCAACGCGCTGGTCGACTTCCTGACCAACGGCCTGACCGACCCGCGCGTCGCCAGCGAGACGTTCCCCTTCGACCGGCCGACCCTGTTCACCCAGAGGCCCGAGCATCGGGCCGTGCTGCTGGGGACCGGCGTCGCCGGCTCGGGCGGCGTGGCCCCGCGGATCATCGCCGTGGACCCTGCGGTGCTGACCAACCCCGACTTCCGCGTGGGTGTTGATGGCGGGCTGGGTGGCGCCCAGGCCCATGTGGTGATCTCGAACTCACCGCCGGTGAACGGTCGGCTCACCGGCGACATCTCGCAGACGTTCATTCTGTCCGGGGCCGGTGCGGGGAATGGCGTGGGCACGTTCCACTTCCCCATCGGCGCCGGGCCGGCTTTCCAGAATCGGACCTTCTACTTCCAGTGGGTGATCGCAGATCCCGCGGCGCCAGGCGGGCAGGCCCTATCGAATGTCGCCCAGATCGCCACGTTCTGCGGCGCCACCGGGTGCCCGACGGTCTGCGTGGCGGACTTCAACCTCGACGGCTTTGTCGATCCTGACGACCTCTCCTCCTACATCGGCGACTTCTTCTCGACCCCGGCCGCGGGCGGGACGGACATCAACGGCGACGGCTTCGTTGACCCTGATGATCTTTCGGACTTCATCGCCCTGTTCTTCGCGGGTTGCTGATCTCGCGGCGCCTTGTGGGCGCCGGGGGTGAGCCGCTCTGGTTCGTCAACGCAACGCCTCGGCCGCTTCTGTTCTGGGCGGCCGGGGCGTTGCCCGTTGCGGGGGGCCCGTCGTACGCTGGTCTGTGCAGCACCCGCCGCCAGAGCCCGACGCCTTTCCGCTGCTGCAGTGGCCGGCCTGGGCGCCGCTGTGGGGCCAGTCCCCCGGCCGGTCTGGCTCCGCCGGCGGCGCGTGGCTGGAGCAGCCGGTGGTCACCCCGCGGCTGACGCTGCGGCCCCTGACCCCCGATGATCGCGAGGCGTTTGTGCGGCTTCATCGCCTCAGTGAAGCCCACCTGGCCCCGTGGTCTCCGGCGCCGGCCGACAGCGGGTTGGATGCCGGCCCCGAGGCGCTCTTTGAGAAAACCCTCCGGCGCTCCGCCGAGGCTCACGCCACCGGCTCGGCGGCCCGCCTCGCCGGCGTGACCGCCGACGGCCGCCTCGCGGGGCTCTTCAACCTCAACAACATCGTTCGGGGCGTCGGGCAGATGGCCGACGCCGGGTGGCTGGTCTCGGCGGAGTTCGCCGGGCAGGGCTACGCCACCGAGGGCGTGGGGGCCCTGTTGGAGCTGGCGTTCGCGCCGCCGCCGCGGGGCCTGGGGCTGCATCGCGTGCAGGCGGGGATCATCCCGCGCAATCACCGGAGCATCCGCGTGGCGGAGAAGTGCCGCATGCGCCGCGAGGGGCTGGCCCTTCGGTACGTGAAGATCGCCGGGGTGTGGGAGGACCACCTGCTCTACGCCCGCACGGCGGAGGAGTAGCCGCGCCGACGATCGTCGCCGCTCACTTCCGCTGCTGCTGCTGCTGCCGGTACTTCTCCCGGTACTTCTCGGCCAGTTCGCTCTGCTTGTTGTCGGTGGAGAGCTGCTTGCCCTGGATGAAGAGGGTCTCGACCCTGGTCGTCACCTCCAGCACATCGCCGCTCGTGATGAACAGGGTGGCCTCCTTGCCTGGCTCGAGCGAACCCAGCCGATCGGCCAGGCCCAGAATCTGCGCCGCCGAGAGCGTGATCCCGCGCAGCGCCGCCGCGGGATCGAGCCCATACGCCGTGGCGATCGCCGCCCCGAGGGGCAGGTTGCGCTCGTTGGAGGGCTCCTGTCCGCTCGTGAGGCACCACCGCACCCCTTCGGCCTCCAGGCGGGCGGGGAGCGTGAACGACTCATCCACCGGCGAGTCATCGCGCTTGGGCATGAGCAGCGCCGAGTCGATGATCACGGGCACATCGTGCTTCTTGAGGAGCGCCGCGCACATGGGCGCATCGCGCCCGCCAACGATCACGGGGCGGAGTCCCTCCTGGATCGCGAAGGCCACCGCCGCGTTGATCTGGTCGTACTCGCTGGCGGCGATGAACACGGGCCGCGGCTTGTCCGCGGCGAGCACGCCCCGGAACGCTTCATAGCGGAGGTCGACCGGCGGGGCGCCTCCTGCGCCTCCCCCAGCCCCCGCCCCGGCCCCGGCCTTAAGGGCGTCCCGCTGAGCCAAATACGCCCGGGCCGACCGGAAAACCTCGCGGATGCGCTCGACATTCCGCTGGATGTCCTTGCGCTGGTCGTCCTCGCCGCGGTCCATCCACCACGCGGTGATGGTCCGCATCACCGGCCAGTTGATGACCAGCCCCGCGTCGCGCTGCACGGTCATGTCCTCGGTGGTCCAGCCCTCCAGCCGGATCACGCCCGCCCGCCCGGGGAAGAGCCCCCCGGCGGGGAAGACCCCCGCCAGCAGCACGCCGCCGGCCCGCGTCACGGGCAGGAGCGTTGAATCGGGGTTGATCGCGCTGGCCGCGACCGCCTCGGGCGTGAAATCGCCGACTTCGTTGGAATCCTGGCTCGGGCGGGTCGCGGCGATCTCGGTCAGGCCCAGGCGGGTCATCGGGCTGATGAGCCCCGGATAGACGTGTTTGCCCGTGGCATCGATCTGGCGCACCGTGGCCATGAAGACCCGCCCGCCCGTCATCGAGCCCACCTCGGTGATCACCCCGCGATCAAAGAGCACAAAGCCCGATGGAATTACCGGCCCGCTCACCGGGTGGACCTGCGCGTTGACGATCGCAATCGGCCCCTCCTGTGGTGGCGGCCTGCGGGTCAGGTCCTGGCCCGCGGCAACCCCGGCCAGCAGCCCAGGGAGCAGCACCGCCGACGTCAGGAACCTGAAGACGCCTCGAAAAACAGGCATGGTGGCGGCAGCGGGCGCGGCACTGGACATGGTCGGCTCCAAAGAGTGCACAGGTGCGGGTCAGGCGCCGCCGCCGTCCCCCAGCACTTTGGGCACTTTGACAAAGGACTCGAAACTCGCGGGGGCCAGCGCCATCAGGTGCTCGGGCGTCAACGTCGGCCCCGGCACATCCGCAGCCATCGGGCCGTCCTGGTTCAGTGGCGAGGCCATCGGCTCGACAGCCGTCAGATCGAGCGTGCGGAGTCGGTCGACATGGGCCAGAATCGCCCCGAGCTGGGCCTGGTATCGCGCGGCCTGCTCGTCGGTCAGCTCCAGGCGGGCCAGCGCCGCGACCTGATGAACCGCAGCAAGCGAAAGCGGCGCGGGCGGACGGGGAGCGGGCGAGGTACCAGCCATGACCGCAGGGTACCAGACCCGGCGGCCAACCGCCGAGCCCGCCGGGTCCCGTCGCCTCCACTGGCCCCGTGAAGGGTTCCTCAGCCTGGGATTGGCCTGTCACGGGCGCCCTTTCCTCGGGTACCATCCGCCCACTATGCCCATCATCGTTTTTCAGCACAGCGACGACGCATCGGGCGGCATCGGGCGGCTCGGCCCGATTCTCCGCGATCGCGGCTTCACCTTCGCCGTTCACCGCCTCGACCTGCCCGTGGGCGGTGCGGGGGGTGGTGGGGGTGGGGGTGGGGGTACGGCCGGTGCGGGCGCCGGCGCTGTGGGGCGGCCGGTTCCGGCCGACTATGACAACGTCCAGGGCGTCATCAGCCTGGGCGGCCCGATGAACGTCGGCGATGTCGGGCAGTTCCCCTGGCTGCAACAGGAAATGGACTACCTCCGCGGCGCCCACGAGCGGCAGCTGCCGGTGGTGGGCGTCTGCCTGGGTCACCAGTTGCTCGCCAAGGCCCTGGGGGGCGACGTGGCCCCGGCCGCGAAGCCGGAGTGGGGCTTCCGCCGCATCACCCAGACGCCCGCGGGAAACACCGATGTCATGCTTGCGGGCATCCCTTGGAGCAGCTACCAGTTCCAGAGCCATTTCTTCGAGGTGAGCAAGCTTCCTGATGGCGCCACGCTCCTCAGCAGCAGCCCGGATTGCAAGGTGCAGGCGTTCAAGGCGGGCCTGCGGACCTACGGCTTCCAGCATCACTTTGAGTTCACCCGCCCGCAGATCGAGGGCTTCGCCCGTGACCAGGCCTGCCAGAAGCAGATGGCCCAGGCCGGGCTGGCGCCGGGGGACCTCTCCAAGCAGCTTGATGAGCACTACGACACTTACGACCGCCTGTCGACCCGCCTGTGCGCGAGCATCGCGGGGCTGCTCTTCCCCGTGGTGCGCCGGCTGAAGGTCTGAGCGCCTGATCGCGAGGGGTGCGATGCCCGCCACATTTCAGCTTCCCCAGTCGGCCCTTCCGGCCCCGCCGCGGGACTATCTGCTGCACCGCGATGTCTGCTCCTACGGCTATTTCATTCTTGAGCCCAACCACTGGGACCCGCGCACCCGGGTGCTGCGGCGCGTGCTCGATCTGCCCGGCGGCCCGGCCGATCTCGCCATCGCCCAGCCGGGCCGCCGGCCGGGGGGCCGTGGGTTGTGGGGCCGTGGCCCGGGGGGCGGTGGGTTGTGGGGCCGTCTCCCCGCTCGCGGCTCGCCGCTGCATCTGACCGCCGATCGCGAGCTCGACGCCGCCGACCTCGCGGCCGCCCGCGCCCAGCTCACCCGCATGCTCCGCCTCGATGAAGACCACCTCCACGTTCGGGCGTTCCACCGGCTCGACTCGCGCTGCAGGGCCAGCGGGCGGGCCCGCCTCTTCCGCTCGCCGACGTTCTTTGAGGACCTCATCAAGACCGTCACGAGCTGCAACGTCACCTGGCCCAGCACCATCGCCATGAACCGCAAGCTCTGCGCCGTCTACGGCCGCAAGGCGCCCTCGGGGCGCAGCGCGTTCCCCACGCCCGCGGCGCTCGCGGCGGTTCGGCCCAGTTCGCTGCGGGCCCGCTGCTCGGTGGGGTATCGCGACGCCCGCATCGTCGAACTCGCCCGGCTCGTCCGCTCCCGTCAGGTCGATGCGGCCTGGTTCGAGGACCCCGCCCGCACCGATGACGAGCTCCGCGCCGCCCTGCTGGAGCTCCCGGGCATCGGCCCCTACGCCGCGAACAACCTGCTGCAGCTGCTCGGCCGCTACGGCAGCCTGCCGCTGGATTCCGAGAGCGTTCGTCACGGGCGGACGCTCCTGGGCTTCCGCGGGACCGATCGGCAGGTGATGAAGAAGGTCGCGCGGCATTTTGAGCCCTTCGGTGAGCACAAGTTCCGCGCTTACTGGTTCGAGATGTGGTCGTTCTACGAGGCCAAACGCGGCCGCTCCTGGACCTGGGAGCGCGAAACCACCGGGGCGAGCTTCACCGCCAGCCAGCTCAAGGCCAGCCAGCTCAAGGCCAGCCGGCTCAAGGCCTGGAGTTCCCGCTGAACTCAGCCCAGCAGCGCAAAGACCGCCGCGGCCGCGAGGTACGCCAGCCCGCTCATCCACGCGAACTGCAGCGCGGCCCACTTCCAGCCGCCGGCCTCGCGGGCCGTCACCACCAGCGTGGGCAGGCACTGCATGGCCAGCACGTAATACACCAGCAGCGACCACGAGACCGCCGGGGTGAAGATGGGCGTCTTGCCGTCGTCGCGCAGCCCGGCCCCCACGCGGGCCAGCACGCCCTTGTCCTCGGCGTCGGGTTCGCCCGTCACGACGACCGCCATGGTGCTGGCGAAGACCTCTCGGGCGGCGAACGACGCGATCACACCCACGGTGAGCTGCCAGTCATACCCAAGCGGCGCCAGCGCCGGCTGCACCGTCCGCCCGAGCTGACCGAGGAAGCTCAGGCGTTTCTGCTCGCGGGCATGCTCATGCTCGAGCTGGCCGGCCTGATCGGCTGACTCCTTGGCCGCCGCGTCGCGCCCCTCGGCGTGCAGGGCGCTGGCCTGGGTCCGCAACTGCTCGATCCGCTCGGGCGGGGCCAGGCGCGGGAAGGCGCCCATCCACCACAGCACGATGCAGATGGCCAGGATGTTGGTCCCGGCGTTCTTGACGAAGACCAGGCCGCGGTCCCAGGTGGTGATCAGGGCCGTGCGCAGGCTGGGCCACTTGTAGCTGGGCAGCTCCAGGGCCATGGGCCGGGCCTTGCCGCGCAGGATGGTGCGGCGGGCGATCAGGGCGCTCCCCACCCCCGCCAGCACGCCCAGGGCGTAGCACCCCACGAAGGCCAGCGCCGCGTACCCGGGCTGATCATGGAAGAGCAGGCTCGTGAGCAGGGCGTACACCGGCAGACGGGCCGAGCAACTCATGAACGGGGCCACCAGGATCGTCGCCAGCCGCTCCTTGGGATCGGGCACCGCCCGGCAGGCGATGATCCCCGGAAGCGCGCACGCGTGGCTGGACAGCAGCGGCACGAAGGCGTGCCCGGGCAGCCCGAAAGGCCGCAGCAGCCGGTCCATCAGGAAGGCCCCGCGGGCCAGGTACCCCGTGTCTTCGAGCAGCGAGATCAGGAAGAACAGCAGACAGATCTGCGGCAGGAAGACCAGGATCGTCGTCACCCCGGGCAAGACCCCGCCCGTGAGCAGATCGCGCAGGAATCCGCCCGGCAGCCCCGCCTCGAGCCAGCCGATGAGCACTTCAAAGCCGCCCGAGATCAGGTCCATCGGCAGCCGGGCCAGGCTGAAGATCGCGTAGAACAGCCCCCCCATGATCGCCCCGAACACCAGCAGCCCCAGCAGCGGGTGCGTGACCACGCGATCCACCCGGTCGGTGAACGCCCCGGGGTCCAGGTCCGCAGAGGCTCGCGAGCTGGCCGCCCCGGCATAGATCTCCGACGCCCATTCGGTCAGCTTGCTCTCATCGCCGGGCGGCGTGCGCGAGGGCACGCGGGCCCGCGCCAGGGCCGAGCGCAGCTCGGTCAGGCCCTCGCCGGTGCGGGCGTTGCAGAAGACGACCTCGCACCCCAGGCGGGCGCTCAGGATCGGGGCATCGATGGCCAGTCCCCGCTTGCGGGCGATGTCGATCATGTTCACCGCCACCACGGTGGGCAGGCGGCGGCGCAGGGCTTCGCCGGCCAGGCGCAGGTTGCGCCACAGGCTGGTGGCGTCGACCACGACGCAGATCACATGAGGTTCGGGCCCGCTCCCGCCCCGACCGTCCGAACCGCCCCGGCCGACCGGTCGGCTGCGGGTCCGCCCCGCCAGGGCGTCGCGGGTCACCTGCGATTCGAGCTGGTCAAGCTCCAGGGAGTACACCCCTGGCAGGTCCATCAACTCCACCTCGCGGTCGCCCTCCGCCCCGTCCTTCTGGACAGAGGCCTGGGCGGCGCCCGGCGCACCTTCCGCGCCGCGTTCCCCGGCAGCACCGCAAGCGTGCGGCGCGCCGGCCAGCGTGAAGCGCCCGATCCGGGCCTCCAGGGTCGTCCCCGGGAAGTTCGAGGTCTTGTGCCGCAGGCCCGTCAGGCGGTTGAAGAGGGTGGTCTTGCCGGTGTTGGGGTTGCCCACCAGCGCCACGCGAAGCGGACCGGGCGGACCGGACGCATTCGCGGGGCCGGGTACTGATGTGGGTCCCGGACTGGGCGCGCCCGTTGGCGGCGTTGGCGGCGTCGCCCCGGGCGGGGTGCTGCGATCAGCGAGGGTGCTCACGCGCGCGGCGTCGCGGGGTTGACGCGCACGCTCACCAGGATCTTCTCAGCCAGCGGACGGGCCAGGCCAATACGACAACAGTCACCGCCCACACGCCCCCCGGCGTCGCCGCCGCTCATCACCGCCACGATGCACGGCTCGCCCGCCCGGCACAGCCTCACCGTCGCGTTGCACGCCAGACCCATCGCCCGGAGCATCGCCCGATCGCCATCCTCCAGGATCTTCTCTTGAATCACGCCCACCTCGCCAACGCGCATCTGCGAAAGCGCCACCGTGCGCGGCGGAACGGCTGGAATGGATGTGGCGAAATCGTTCACGGGCGGCCCCTTTTGATCGCGGAGACCCACAGCATAGCAACTGAGACTGAGTCGCAGAAGCCGCGACCAATTCATGATATCATAATCCACAATTCAGATGTCGTCAAGGCGGGGTCAGAGCCGCCATTGAATCACCCAAAAGCGGGATGCTGGCCAGCACGCCGGAGGGCCGCTACTCGCCCAGGATCCACCACCGCTTCATCTTGCGACGGCGCACCAGTCCGAAGGCGTTGATCGAGTGCTTCTCGAGCACCGCGACGGCCTCCTCGATCGAGTCGGTCACCGTGATCAACCCCGGATCGGCGGGGCCGATGGTGCCGGCCTCGGTCATCCCGGTGCGGATGAACTCCACCATCGGGGCCCAGTAGTCCGAGCCCATCAGCACGATGGGGAAGTTGCGGATCTTCCCCGTCTGCACCAGCGTGAGGGCCTCGAAGAGTTCATCCAGCGTGCCGAAGCCGCCCGGGAGCACCACGAAGGCGTAGCTGTACTTGACCAGCATCACCTTGCGCACGAAGAAGTAGCGGAACTCGACGAACTTGTCGACGTAGGGGTTGGGCTTCTGCTCGTGGGGCAGCTCGATATTGCAGCCGATTGACGGGCCCCCGACGTCCCTGGCGCCGCGGTTGGCGGCCTCCATGATGCCCGGGCCCCCGCCGGTCATGATGGTGAAGCCCATCTGGGAGACGCGGGCCGCGGTCTCCTGGGCGAGGCGGTAGTAGGGGTGCTGCTCGCCGAAGCGGGCCGAGCCGAAGAACGTCACGCAGGGCCCGACGAAGTGCAGCGCCCGGAAGCCCCTGATGCACTCCAGGAAGATGCGGATGGCCCGCCACAGCTCGCTCCCGCGCCGGCGCGGGCCCTCGAGAAACGCGACCTCCTCGCGGCTGCGCGTCGCCTTGCCCCAGGCTGGCTGCGTAGGCCGCTCCAGGTTCGTCGCCAGTTCCTGCCCTTTGCCCGCCAGCTCGTCGATCGGCGTCATCCGGTCCTTTCCTTCGTTCAGGCTTTGGCCCGTCGGGCCGACTCGGCGATTCTAGTGGACGCCCGGCCGTGGTTATCGCGCGGCGCTTGGCGGGTGGTTCCGGACCGATGAAATACCCGCCCCGCAGCCGCGTTTGGCTCGGTGTTCCCCATGCCGAGGGAGGCGGGGGGGCCGCGGGTGGGGGTTTGGGGGTTGGGGCGTCTCAGGAGATCGATGATGGACAGCAGCACCTTTCCAATTACTGTTCGCCTGCTCACCTTGGCCGCGGGGCTGGCGCTGGCGGGGCCCGTACTCGCCCAGTCGGAGGCCCCGCTGGGTGGGCCGGCGGTGAAGGAGCGGACGACTCCGGGCGCGGCGGAGCCGTTCGGCTCGCGTGAGACAGGCAAGCTCGCGCAGCGCGACCTGCCGCACCGGGCGTTCATGGAGGCGCTGCGGTCGAGCGTGGGGCCCGAGGGGCCTGAGGGCGTGCGTCTGAGCGCCGAGCAGCAGGGCCGGATCCGCACGCTCGACCGTGCCTATGCCGAAGAAGTCCGCACGTTCATGCAGGCCAACCCCGAGGCCGCCGACCTGATGCGGCGCGAGCAGCGCGGGCGCGCCGAGCGCGAGAACAAGAAGAACCCGCAGGCGCCGGGCGAGATGAACCCTGACGCGGCCGGGATGCAGCAGCAGGACGCGCCGTCGAAGGACGAGATGCAGGCCCTGCGCGAGCGGGCCGAGGAGCTGCGCTCCAGGGCGCCCAAGCCGGGCGATGTCCGCGCCAAGATCTGGACCGTGCTGAGCGAGCCCCAGCAGGCCGCGGTGCAGGCGAAGATCGATGCGATGCGCGAGCAGATGCGCGAGCGCGAGAACGAGCTCTACGTCAAGAAGCGCGTGCAGCAGAAGCAGGGCGAGCCCGGCGCCGCGGCCGCGCCTGACGCCAAGGCCAAGCCCAAGGGCAAGAAGGCCGCCGGCGCGGCCGAGCCCGCCTCGGCCCCGATCGCGCCCGCGGCGGCCCCGCGGGCGTCGGAGCTCCCTCCCGCCATGCGCGAGCGGGTGCTGCGGCTCTTCGAGCGGCTGACGCCCCAGCAGCGCGAGGAGTTGCTCCGCCGGGTCGAGCAGCGTTTGGAAGGCGCGGCGAAGGCTGAGAAAGGGGCGGGAGCTTCGAGCACGCCAGCCCCGGCATCGATGGATGAAGTGAAGGTGCCCGAGCCGGAAGCCAAGCCCGGCTGATCGCCCGGGGCCCCGCCAGAGGGTTGTGGACAGTTTCAATTGTGAAGTTTGCAGGCCAGCGCGACCGTGATCGCGCTGCCTGCTTTTTGGGCCTGCGGGCCTGTCATTGCCGTGGTGCGCGGGCTGGGCGATGCGGGCAAAGGCGGGCTTTGAGGCCGAAAATCCCCTCAAACTTGCGGGGAACCGAAGAACTTTGGGGTGCGTAGCAGTATGGGTAAGGGTGGTGGGGCAACTTCAAACGGAAAAGTGGAAATGCCAGCCATTATCGGTTTTGGTTCGGTTTTTCGCGCAAGTATGGCTGAAATCCCTAGGGATCTTTCCACAATCATTCAAGTTTGGTGAACGTCGACGGCCGATAGTTGGTAAACTACACAAGATCTCTCTCTCCTCCAGCGGGGCGCCGTCTTGCGATGGCGCCCTGCTAGTTTTTGCAGTCGACCCTTTTTCAGCGTTTGCTTGGCGATCAAGGGCCGATCGGCGGGAGCCAAATTACCCAGATTAACAGACTTTTCCGCTACACTGACGGAATCGGTCAGGCGCACCGAACAGCCGCCGATTGACTGCCCTCAGGCCAGTTTGGGGGGGCGTCGCGCTCACTCATGACCTCCACACCGACTCCACCCACCATCATCGTCACTGGCGCCGCGGGCTTCATTGGGTCCGCCGTGTCGCGGGCCCTGCTCGATCGCGGGATGCAGGTTGTCGGAATCGACAACTTTGACCCGTACTACCCACGGGTGGCCAAGGAGCGGAATGTGAAATCGTGCGCCGCCGTGTCGGGGCGCTGGCGCTTTGTGGAAGCCGACATCACCGACGAGGCCGCCCTGCGGGAGATCTTCCTGGCCTGTGGCCCGGAGGGTGTCATTCACCTCGCGGCGAAGGCGGGGGTGCGCCCGAGCATTGTCGATCCGGTCGGCTATGCGCGCGCGAACGTGCTGGGCACGCAGGCGGTGCTCTCGGCGGCGCTGGCGGCCCGGCGCGCGGGGGCGGGCTGCCGGCGGGTGGTGCTGGCCTCGAGCAGCAGCGTGTACGGGAACGCCTCGCGGGTTCCCTTCAGCGAAGAGGACACCGCGACGGCGCCGATCAGCCCGTATGCCGCGACCAAGCGGGCGTGCGAGCTGCTCGCCCACACGCACCATCACCTGACGGGGATGCCGGTGGCGAGCCTGCGGTTCTTCACGGTGTATGGGCCGGGACAGCGACCGGACCTGGCGATCAGCCTGTTCATGCGGAAGATCGCCGCGGGGGAGCCGATCACGATGTTCGGCGACGGTTCGATGTCGCGGGACTACACGTTCATCGACGACATCGTGACCGGCGTGCTCGCGGCGTACGACCGCATCGACGGGCACGGCTGCCGGGTGTGGAACCTGGGGAACTCCGCGCCGGTGTCGCTGCGCGACATGATCGCGACGATCGGGCGTGTGGTGGGGCGCGAGCCGGTGATCAGGACCGCGCCGATGCAGCCGGGGGACGTTGATCGCACCTATGCCGACCTGACGCGCAGCCGGGCGGAGCTGGACTACAACCCGAGCATCGGCTTTGAAGAGGGCGTGGCCCGCCAGTGGGCGTGGCTGCGCGAGCAGGTCTGAGCGTCCGGCGGGCTGGTATTCTGCGGCGGTGATTCCTGACTGGGTCTATCTGCTGCTGCTGATCCCGCTTGGCCTGGCGGGGCTCATCGCCTTCGCCGTCTGGCAGTCGGTGAACGGGCTGGTCTCGCCCGACGGGCGCCTGGCGGTGCTGACCAGCGGCGAATACGCCCTCGCGGCGCCCCAGCTTCTGGCGCACGAGAACTTCGCCGATCAGCACGGCCTCGAGTGGGTGGGCGCGTTCCGGACCAGCTTCCCGAACGTGCCCAGCATGGTGCTGGCGGCGTGGCGATCGCCCGGTGATGGGCCGACGCTGGCGGCCTATTTGGCGCCATCGGGCGAGGTGATGACGGACGTGGTTTCGATGTATGCCGGGGAGCGGGGGCTGACGACCTGCAACGGGGCGGGGGCGGCGCTCTTCCCGTGCCGGCCGGGGAAGCTGCGGCAGGTGCTTCCAGGGCGGAGCCTGCCGGACCTGTGGGCGGCGCACAGCGAGGCGGACGACTACGCGCGCCGGACGCTGGGATTCAGGCCCTGGCGAGATCCGCGCCCGGTGGAGGAGCAGATCCTCGAATCGGTGCGGGCGGTGGGGAACTTCGCCAAGTCGTACCCGCTCTGGCCGCTGCTGGGTGTGTACTGGTTCCTGACGCAGAGCCTGCGGACGGGCAAGACGGTGCTTCAGCAGGGGCTGCGGGCCGACGCGATACCGATGAAGTAAGCCCGTTGAGCCCGTTGAGCGAGCGGAGGGCGACCTTGCCCGCTCATCCGCCAGGCGCTCGCCGCGGCGTGAGCGACTTGGATTGGCTGGCCGAAAACGGCGCGTGGCGAGCCTGGGCGGGGGGTATGGTGGTGGCGTCATGCTGGACCCCATGCTCTGCTACAAGGCGTACTCGGCCCGCGACGCGCGGTTTGACGGCGTGTTCTTCACGGCGGTGAAGACCACGGGCGTCTACTGCCGGCCGGTGTGCACCGCCCGCCCGCCCAAGCCGCAGAATTGCGTGTTCTTTGAGAACGCCGCGCGGGCGGAGGCGGAAGGGTTCAGGCCGTGCCTGCGCTGCCGACCGGAGTTTGCGCCGGGGGTCGGGGCGGCGCCGGGCGGCCGACCTCCAGGGGCGGGCGGCGGTGGGGGGGGCGGGTGGGGCGAGGACGAGGGGCGAATGCTGGCCCACTGGGCGGCGGCCCAGCTGCGCGCGGCGCCCGGCGGCGGGACCGGGGCCCGCGGCGGGATGGAGGATCTGGCCCGGCGGGCGGGTGTGAGCCCGCGCCATCTGCGCCGGCTGGTGCGCGAGCACCTGGGCGTGTCGCCGGTGCAACTGGCCCAGACAGCCCGCCTACTGACCGCCAAGCACCTGCTGACCGGCTCGCGGGCGCCCATCGAGCGGATCGCCCGAGCCAGCGGCTTCGGCAGCCTCAGGCGGATGCAGACGGCGCTGCGCACGCGGTATGGCCTTTCGGCCAGCCGAATCAGGGGACGGCCTGCCCGGGCCGGCGCTGACGGTCTTGCCAGCGGTTGCGCCAGCGGGCTGCGTGTCCGCCTGGCGTATCGGCCGCCGCTGGACTGGGCCCGGTTGTTGCGATTCCTGGGCGGGCGGGCGATTCCCGGGGTCGAGCTGGTGAGCGGCGACAGCTACGCGCGGACCTGGAGGAGCGAGGGCGCGCTGGCCGGGGCTGGCGCGGGCGGCGGTGGATGGTGGCGGGCCCGGCCTGCGGACCAGGAGGCGGAGCTTGAGCTGGAGATCAGCGACTCGCTGACTGAGCGCGCCGCGGAGGTGATCGCGTGCGCCAGGCGCCTGTTCGATCTTGATGCCCAGCCGGCGGTCATCGCCGAGGCGCTGAGCGAAGACCCGCTGCTGGCGCCGATGGTCGCGGGGGCGCCGGGGCTGCGGGCGCCCGGCGCGGCGGACGGCTTTGAGCTGGGGCTGCGGGCGATCCTGGGGCAGCAGGTATCGGTGGCGGCGGCCCGCACGCTGGCGGGGCGGGTCGCGGCGTCGTTCGGCGAGCCGGTGGGCGCCCCGTTGGAGGGGCTCGACCGGTTTACGCCGCGGGCGGAGCGGCTGGCGGCGGCGAGGCCGGCGGAGCTTTCGGCCCTGGGGCTGACCACGGCCCGCGCGGGGTGCGTGGTGGAGCTGGCGCGGCGGGTGACGCAAGGCGAGCTGATGATGGCGCCGGCGCCCGACCCGCTGGGTGCGATCAAGGCCTTGCAGGCGTGCCCGGGGATCGGCCCGTGGACGGCGCAGTACATCGCGATGCGGGCGCTCCGATGGCCCGACGCGTTTCCGGCGGGGGATCTGGTGCTGCGCCGGGCCCTGGGCGGCTTGAGCGAGCGGCGGGCGGAGGAGGCATCGGCCAGATGGCGGCCGTGGCGGGCGTACGCCGCGATGCACATCTGGCGCCGTTTCGGGGAGGCCAAACCATGACAACGTGGACGATCAGCACAAAGCTGGGTGTGGTGGAGGTGGCGGTGGACGAGGCGGGAGCGGTGACCCGCCTCGGGTTCGCGGCGGGGGGAGCGCCCGGGGCCGGAAGCGGATCGACTTCGCCGCCGGTGGTGGCCGAGGCGGCCCGGCAGCTCGATCAGTACGCGGAGGGGGCCCGCGAGGGTCTCGATCTGCCGGTGGCGGCCGGGTTGGGGACGGCGTTTGAGCGGCGAGTTTGGACGGCGGCGTGCGCCATCCCGCGCGGCGAGACGCGGACCTACGGAGAGGTTGCCCGCGCGATCGGGCGCCCCGGCGCGGCCCGGGCGGTGGGCGGGGCGCTGCGTCGCAACCCGCTGATGGTCGTGGTGCCCTGCCATCGGGTGGTGGGGGGCGATGGCTCGCTGACGGGCTACGCGGGCGGCTTGGCGGCCAAGCAGCGGCTGCTGGAGCTTGAGGGGGCTCTTGGTATCGTGGGTGCGGGCGGGGTCGGGGGCGCGAGCGGGGGTGCAGGCGCGGCGGCGGCGCGGCGTTCTGCACGCGAGCGGCCAAGAATCGCCTTGTGAGCGGTGCAGGCCGGGGGCCTGACCCGCTTGGAGGCTCGGCGGGTCCAGCGAAGGAGTCCACGCATGCAGGCCCGGAACCGAAACTCGAACCGAAGCTGGAACCGAAGCTGGAACCGAAACCGAAGCCAAAGCCGTAACGGCGCCGCTCGCCCGGGCACGTGGCCTTTGGCGGCGGTCGCCGTGGCGCTGCTGGTGGGCGCGTCGCTGGCCCAAGGACAGGGGACCAAGCCCCCAGGCACCGGGCCCGCGCGACCGGCTTCGGGCCCAAGGCCCGCCCCGACCCCCGCGGCCGAGAGCGTGCTCCAGGAGCGGCCGCTGCAAGAGGCGCTCGACGAGGCGACGGCCCGCCACCGGTTGCTGATCGTGGTGGCCAACCCAAGCCGGGAGAAGGACAAGCAGGCCCAGGAGCTGTGGGCCAACCCGGCGCTGCGCGAATGGGTGAAGCGGCACGCCATCGCTGTGCGCGTGACCGATCGTGACACGATGAAGGTGCTGCAGGACGCCAAGCTCATCTGCAACCTGCCCGATCAGCCGCTGATCTTTCGGGGGGGCAAGCAGGAGCGGCTCTTCGGGTCGGTGGTGCGCGACGACGGGCTCCCCGGCGGCGTGCGCATCCGGCAGGCGCCCAAGGAGGCCCGCGTGCAGGCGGAGGCGGGACGGCCCAACACCTCGCTGCGCATGCTGCTGCGGCTGGAGTGGACGCTGCGGTCGTTCAAGACGCGCGATCCCGAGTGGTTCGCCCGGCACGAGGCGAGCAACCCGCCGGTTCAAGCGGGGCGTGACGCGGCGGCGCCGGCGACGCTGTTTGATCGCCTCCCGGCGCCGGTGAGCGGCGCGCCGAGCAAGGACTTCGGCGAGGACGGCGCCTGCGACCCCGTGGCCCGCTACATCGCGGCGATTCAGGCCGCGACCACGATGGCCGGGGCGGCTGATGGGGGTGGGGCCGGCGGTGGGGGTGTGGGTGGGGGTGGCGTGAACAAGGCGCGGTTGCCGGCGCTGACGGCGTGGCTGTGGGAGCGTGGGCCGACCGAGAGCCCGGCGTTCCTGCCGACGAGCCTGGGGGCGCTCCCGCGCTGGAGCCACACGCTGGGCCGCGAAGACCCGGGGGTGCGCAGCGCGCTCAAAGCCCTGAAGGATGCGCGGACGGGGGAGATCCCGGGGATGGACGACCGCGGGCTGTTCACGTATCTGATGCTGGCGCGGACGATCGATGAGCACCTGGAAACGCTGGACCTTCTCGACGCGGCGCTCGACGATGCGGACGCCCGGACGATGCTCTCGGCGGGCGACCGGGAGGTGTATGAGCTGATGCTCCCGCGGCTGAACTGGGTCGACCCGTGGACGGCGCCGGGGGCTGATGGCGATGCACTGACTGCGCTCAAGCGGATCCGCGACGCGGCTCGGGGAGTCGGCAAGCCCGCCAAGCCGGGAGATAAGGGCGGGTCGGGCGGGTCGGGCGCGGCGGAGACGGACCGGGTGCGTGGGTTTGCCCGTTGGCTGCTGGCGGTGGAGGGCTGCCGGACGTATGCCGCGTGTTTGTCGGCGCAGCGCGAGGACGAGGCCAAGCGGGTGGCTGAGCTGCTGATGACCGAGCGGGAGCTCGGGGCGATCTTTGGTGACGGGGGCGGGTCGGAATGGCTGGTGACCAGCGCGGCGTGCGTGGGCCAGGTTCGCGCCGAGCACGTCGCGTGGCTGGGTGAACCGACCACCGCTAGTGGCAAGCGGCTGCTGGCGCGGGTGAAGGCCCACCTGGCGGCGGGTGGCCAGCCTGGGAAGTAGGCTGGGGTCCCGGCCCGCGCCAGTCCCGAACACAACGCGACCGGAGGGGTCGCGCGGCCCCGGTGGGCGCGGAAATTGACCCTGAACCGCACCGTGGTCTTGGCGGGGGGGTACGTTATGGGATGCCGGAGGGCTCGCTGTTCGGCCGAAGGCCGGGGAGCATCGTATTGAGAGTGTGGAGGAGGCCCGCGGGGGCCGCGACAACGGCGCCAAGAGCCGGCGGCGGAAGACGGTAGGTGAATGGCCCATCGCATCGGCTCGTTGAACCGATGAAGACGCTGGCGAACTTGACCGCAGGGTGGTGACGGGCCGGAGGGGGCGGTCGGGGCGGTCGGGGCGGAGAATCGGGGCCGATCGGCCCAGGGAGCGGACATGGACTTGGGTTCGCCACAGCCAACTGGGCGCGAGGGACCTCCGGGCGAAGACCGCGCGGGGGAACCGGCGTGGGACCGAGCCGCGGCCCGCGCGGCGATCGGGCCGATCGAGGCCCGCCTGGCCCGGCTGCGCCGCGTGTCAAAGGCGATGCTCGTGTGGCAGCGGCTGGGTTGGCTGATCGCGGTTTTCGTGGCCGGCGGCGTCCTGGTGGCGTTTACCGACTATGTGCTGCGCATGCCGGGGTGGCTGCGCGGGGGGTTCCTGGGGCTGGGCGCCGCGATCTCGGCCCTCATCATCCTGAAGCGCGTGGCCCCGGCGGCCCGCTTTGCGCCGTCGCTGGTGGAGTTTGCGCTGCGTGTCGAGCAGTCGCCCGGCGGCCGAAGGGCGGGGCTGGAGGGGCTGCTGGCCTCGGCGGTCGACCTGGCCCAGACCGGCGGGCCTCGGGCCGCGGCGGTGATCCGCGAGGCGGCGCGTCGGGCGACCTCGGTGGGCACGCTGGAGCTCATCCGTCCGGGGCGGATGCTGGCGGCGACGGGCGCTGCGGGGGGGATCGCGCTGCTGGTGGCGGGGCTGTTTGTGGGCTGGCCGTCGTATGCGACGATCGGCACGATGCGGATCCTGGCGCCGTGGGCGGATGTGCAGTGGCCCAAGCGGACGGATGTCGAGAGTGTGACGACGCAGCGTGTGCACCCGCTGGGGTCGGCGCTGGCGCTGCGCGCGGCGATCCTGTCCTCGGCTGGCGCGGTGGAGCGGACGCGGGTGGAAGCGCGATACCGGATCATCGACGCCGAGGGCCAGGCGGGTCCGGTGCGGCGCGTGATGCTGACGTGCCAGGAGAAGATCGTCGAGGCGGTTGCCCGGGACGCCCTTGGGCGGCCGGTGGTGGAACGGGGCACGCTGTTTGAGCGGCTGATCGAGCCGGGTTCCCTGGAGCCGACCGAGCCGGGCGCAGGCGAGGCCGGGAGCGCGGCACGGACGGCGCAGCTGGAGTACTGGTTCACGAGCCAGGATGATGAAACGGTCCCCGAGCGGGTGAC
>CAZSZO010000034.1:0-42587 GCA_964611125.1 uncultured Phycisphaeraceae bacterium
TACAACCGCTGCATCGGCACGCGGTACTGCGCCAACAACTGCCCCTACAAGGTGCGCCGGTTCAACTTCTTCGAGTACTCCGTCGCCAAGTTCCAGGGCGGCCTGCGCGAAGGGATCGAAGAGTCCGTCCCCTCGTTCGTCTCCGAGAACCTTCCCGCGAACCAGAACCTGATCCCGCCCCGCCTGCGCAAGCAGCTCGACGAGATCAGCAAGATGCGCATGAACCCCAACGTCACGGTCCGCAGCCGCGGCGTGATGGAGAAGTGCACCTACTGCGTGCAGCGCACCAACGAGGCCAAAATCGACTTCAAGCTGAAGAACCCCGGCAAGCGTCCCAGCGACGGCATGCCCGACGGGCTCGTGCAGGCGGCCTGCCAGCAGGCCTGCCCGACCAACGCCATCGTCTTCGGCGACATCGTGGATCGGGCCAGCCACTCCGGCAAAGGGTCGATGGTCCGCCAGCACCGCGAGCACGACCGCACCTACGCCCTGCTCGCGTTCCTCAACACCCGCCCGCGCACCACCTACATGATCGGGATGCGCAACCCCAACAAGAACCTCGTCTCCGCCGACCGTCAGGCCATCTGGGATCACCCCTTCGGTGAGCACGGCGGGCACGGGCACGGGCACGATGGTCATGATGGTCACGGCGGTCACGAAGGCGGCCACGACTCGCACGGGGGACCCGCGCCCGCAGGAGCCAAGCACGGGGCGTTCATCGACCCCGCGCGCTCCGGCGAGCGCGGCTATCGCCTGAGCCTGTCGGTGCTGCCCACCTGATCGGACTGGACTGGATTGGATTGGATTGGATTGGAGCTGGTCCGCACGCACGTTCCGAAGAGCCGTTTGATGATCCGGAGTCACGCATGAGCGCATTCAATCCTGACCAGGTCTCCGCCGGGCGCCTCGCCGGCGCCCCCGACGCCGGCCGACCCCGCATGTGGGACCCGGTGACGGGCGACGGCACGCTGGTCGATGACCCCGCGGTGCGGGCCCCGCTGGTGCTGGGCGGGCGCGACTTCCATTCGATCACCGAGACGGTGTGCGGCTATATCGAGAAGGGCATGGGCCCGTGGTGGTTCCCGGCCTTCGGGTTCTTCGCGACCGTCGCGGGGCTGATGCCGCTGATGATCCTGTACCTCATCATCACCGGCGTGGGCGTTTGGGGTCTGAACAACCAGGTCGACTGGTCGTGGGACATCACGAACTTCGTGTTCTGGATCGGCATCGGCCACGCCGGGACCCTGATCAGCGCCATCCTGTGCCTTTTCAAGCAGAAGTGGCGGACGAGCATCAATCGGGCGGCCGAGGCGATGACGATCTTCGCGGTGATCTGCGCCGCGACGTTCCCAGGCATCCACGTCGGGCGGGTGTGGATGGCGTGGATGCTCTTCCCGATCCCCAACGCCAACGCGATCTGGTCGAACTTCCGCTCGCCGCTGCTGTGGGACGTCTTTGCGGTTTCGACCTACGGCACGGTGTCGGTGCTGTTCTGGTTCATGGGCATGATCCCGGACTTTGCGACCCTGCGCGACCGCGCGGCGCTGCGGCTGATGAAGAACCCCCACGGGCCCGAGATCCCCTTCCTGGGCCTGCGCGTCGACAAGGCCCAGGCGATCGCCTATGGCGTCCTGTCGCTGGGCTGGCGCTTCAGCAGCCGCCACTGGCTGAACTACGAGAAGGCCTACCTGATGCTGGCCGGCGTGAGCACGCCGCTGGTGCTCAGCGTGCACTCGATCGTGTCGTTCGACTTCGCGACGTCGGTCCTTCCGGGCTGGCACACGACGATCTTCCCGCCCTACTTCGTCGCCGGCGCCATCTTCGGCGGCTTCGCGATGGTGCTGCTGCTCCTGATCCCCAGCCGCGAGCTGTGCGCGGGGATGAAGGACTTCGTCACCATGCGGCACCTCGAGAACATGGCCAAGATCCTGCTCGTGACGGGCATGATGGTCGGCTTCGCCTACTCGATGGAGTTCTTCGTCGCCTGGTACTCGGGCAACCCCTACGAGGGCCACGCCTTCACGTACAACCGCGTGATTCCGCCCTGGATCGACCCGCGCGGCGCCCCGTACTGGTGGGCCTACTGGACGATGATCAGCTGCAACGTGCTCTCGCCCCAGGTCTTCTGGTTCCGGGCCCTGCGCCAGAACGTGATTGTGATCTTCATCGTCAGCGTGCTGATCACCATCGGCATGTGGTTCGAGCGGTTCGTCATCATCGTCACCTCGCTGCACCGGGCGTTCCTCCCCGGCGAGTGGGGCATGTTCTACCCGACGTGGGTCGACATCCTGACGTTTGTGGGCAGCTTCGGCACCTTCCTGACGCTCTACCTGCTGTTCATGAAGTTCCTGCCCCAGTTCGCCATGAGCGAAATCAAGAACGTGATGCCCCAGGCCAGCCCGCACCATCACCCGCCAACCCCCTCGAAGTCGGGCCAGGGGACCGGCGGCGGCGGGTCGCTCGCCGGCGCCCACCACGCCCCGGCCGCAGGCCCCACCGGAGGTGAAGCATGAGCGCCGCCAGGATCTACCGCACCCCCGAAGGCAAGGATCTCTACGGGATGATCGCCGAGTACGGCACACCCGCCGACATCTACCACGCCGCCGAGAAGGTGCGCGACGCCGGCTTCAGCAAGTGGGATGTCTACGCCCCCTTCCCCATCCACGGGATTGACGAGGCCATGGGACTCAAGCGTCCCATCCTGCCGCTGGTGGTCGCCACCATCGGCCTGAGCATGGCCTGCATCGCGTTCGTCTTTCAGTACATGGTTTCGGGCGTGTGGTACCCGCTGGTGCACCAGGGCAAGCCGCCCGAGGCCTGGCAGCCGTTCGTCCCGGTCACCTTCGAGCTGGGCGTCCTCTTCACCGCCTTCACCGCGCTGCTGGGCATGCTCGCCTTCAACGGCCTGCCCCGCTGGCACCACCCGCTGCTGACCAAGGAGCGGTTCCTGCGCGTCAGCGATGACAAGTTCATCATCGCCATCGAGACCGCCGACCCCCGCTTCGACCCCGAGCAGACCCGCCAGCTCCTCGAAGGCGCCGGCGCCACGGCGGTCGAGTGGGTCGAAGACGACTGACCCGCACCCGCAAGGTCACCGCCCCGTCCTCCCGCCCCGCCTCGTTCGGCTTCCCCCGCTCCGCCTGCCTCGCTCCCCTGCCTGTCCCGCATCCCCGGCCCGCACGAATCAGGATCTTCCAATGCCGATTCAGCACACCAGCCGCATCAGCCGCGCCGCCCTCGGGCTGGCGATCGTCTCGGGCCTGGCGCTCCCGGCCTGTCGGGGCGACCGCTCCGACAAGCCGCCCCGCCAGTTCCTCCCCGACATGGACGACAGCCCCAAGTGGAAGCCGCAGGTTCGCTCGCAGTTCTTCACTGACGGCCGCTCGATGCGCCAGCCGGTCGCCGGGGCCGTGCCTTTCGGGTCCTCCGCCAACCCCCAGGATCCCGACCGTCCCCGCTACATGAAGGACGAGGGCCCGTTCTTCACCGGCAAGAACGCCCGCGGCGACGTCGTTCCCACCATGCCTGACGGCGCGATCGACCACTTCGTGGCCCTCGCCAAGCCCGAAGGCGACGACGCCGCCCGCCGGACCGCCGGGCTCGCCGCCATGCTCGAGCGCGGCGGGGAGCGGTTCAACATCTACTGCGCCCCCTGCCACGGCTTCGATGGCAAGGGTCAGGGCACCGTCGGGCTGCGCCTGAGCATCGCCCCGGCGAACCTGCACGAAGACAAGTTCCGCCGGCCGCCTGCGGGCTCGGGCCCGTCGGCGCAGACCGCTTCCAACGGCGACGGCCACATCTTTGACGTCGTCCGCAATGGCTGGAACAAGGGCAACATGCCCGGCTACGCCCACGCCTTGGACGAGCACGACTCCTGGGCCGTGGTGCTCTATGTCCGGGCTCTTCAGGCCAGCACTGCGGGCTCGCTCGAAGCCGTCCCCGAAGCCGTCCGGGCCAAGCTGCAGCAGACCCGTCCGCCCGCGGCCCCGCCCGCCGGGGCCGCACCCGCGGCGCCCGCCGTCCCACCCCCCGCCGCAGAGCCAAAGGCCCCCCCGTCCGGAGGGAATAACTGATGAGTCACGCCGCCTCCGCACATTCTCACGGCGCCGCGCACGCTCACTCCGGTGGGCATGGTCATGGCCACGACCACGGGCCCGATTTGGCGACCCTCCTGCGCGAGGAGAACGTCTCGGCCCCCGCGTCGTTCAAGGGGCTCGCGCTGGTGCTCATCGCTGGCGGCCTGCTGGGCCTCGTCGGCACGCTGCTCTACGCCCTCACCGGCGGGGCGGAGGCGGCCAAGCACGCCCTGCACTCGCACCATGTCGGGGCGGTGGTCGTCCTGGGCCTGTCGCTCGGGCCCCTGGGCCTGATCATGATTCTGCACCAGGTCCAGGCCGGCTGGTCGGCCACCCTCCGCCGCCAGATGGAGAACGCGGCGTCGCTGGTTCCCCTGGGCATCCTGCTGCTGATCCCAAGCATCGTCTTCGGCAAGACCCTCTTCCACTGGTGGATGGTCGACCCCAAGGACGATCCCATCCTCGCCCACAAGGCGGGCTTCCTCAACCCCACGTTCTTCGTCATCCGCATCGCCATCTACGCCGTGGTGTGGACGTACCTCGCCCTGCGCATGGCGGGGCTGTCGCGCGAGCAGGACCGCACGGGCGACAAGTGGCTGACCAACAAGGCGAAGTTCACCTCGGCCTGGGGCCTGCTGGCCTTCGCCCTGACCGTGGCCTTTGCGGGCTTCGACCTGCTCAAGTCCATGGATTACCACTGGTTCAGCACCATGTTCGGCGTGTACTTCTTCGCCGGGAACATGATCGCCGGGCTGTCGCTGATGGCCCTGGTCTTCTCGCTGATCCGCGCGTCGGGCAAGCTGCAGGGCCTGGTGACGGGCGAGCACTTCCACGACCTGGGGAAGCTGATGCTGGGCTTCACGATCTTCTGGGCCTACATCGGGTTCAGCCAGTACTTCCTGATCTGGTACGCCGCGATCCCGGAGGAGACGGCCTGGATGATCGTCCGGCAGACGGGCGGATGGGACAAGGTGGGCCTGCTGCTGATGTTCGGGCACTTCCTGGGCCCATTCCTGATCCTGCTGTTCCGCGATGTGAAGCGGTCGCTGTTCCTCGGAGTGATCGGGGTGTGGATGATCTTCCTCCACTGCGCCGACATCTTCTGGGTCGTCCGCCCCATCCTGTTCGCCGGCGCCGCCGACCCGGTCGGTTTCGCCTGGGTGGATGTCACGGCCGTGTTCGGGCCGGTGCTGCTGTTCCTCGGGCTGCTGCTGTGGACGGCAAGCCGCGGCCCGCTGTGCCCGCTCAAGGACCCCCGCCTGCCCGAGGCCGCCGGGCACAAGAACTACGTCTAATCGTTGACTGTCCGGTCATCCGGTAATGAGGATCGAGTCATGGATCACCACACGCACGGCCAGGAACACGCTCACGGTCACTCGCATGCCGACCCGCACGGCCACGCCGGGCATGGCGGGGCGAGCGGGCATGGGGGGCACGGCGGTCACGACGCCTGGCACGTGCCGGCTGATCAGTTGCGCGGGCACGTCATCGGCGAAAACGTCGCCGTGGGGCAACTGCTGATTTATGGCACCGCCGCGTTCATGATCGTGGTCGGGGCGGTGGTGGCGACGAGCGTTTATTTCTACTGGTACGCCAACCAGCTCGCCATCGCCCGGGTGCAGAACTTCGACGCCAACGCCCAGTCCGACGAGCAGAAGCTGCAGGCCGTATACCTGGCCGAGGTCAACAAGTCGCAGAGCGAGTTCAAGGAGTACGGCTGGCACGATGACAAGCGCGTCCGCATCCCGCTGCGGGGAGAGGGCAGCGCGTTTGAGGCCGTCGTCGCCGAGTACGCCAAGAAGGGGAAGTAACCCGCCGCATGAACGCCGCCGCCGCCAATTCGCCTCTGTTTACGCCTCGCCGGTCGCTGCGTGCGCGCCCGCTGGCGGCCCCGGCGGAGCTGGCGGCCCGGGCGGCCCGGGCGACCTTGGCGATCTGCAGGCTGCTGGCGCTCTTGGTGGCGCTCCCGCTGGTGCTCGTGCTCGGTGCGGGTGCGCCGGCCCTGGCCCAGCCCGGCGCCCCCGGCGACACGAGCTCGCCCCGGACCCCCGACGCCATCCGCGGGCTCGAGTACAAGGAGCACCTCGGCGCGACGCTCCCGCTCGATCTCGAGTTCACCGACTCCTACGGCAAGCGAGTGAAGCTCGGGAAGTTCTTCGGCCAGTCGCCCGAGGGCGCTGGCGACAGTCGGCCGACCATCATCCTCATGGTGTACTTCCGCTGCCCCATGCAGTGCCCGGGCATCATGCAGCGGCTCTACAACCGGTTGAACCAGCTCGACCTCAACGTGGGCGAGAAGTACAACGTGCTGATCGTTTCGTTCGACCCGACGGAGGATTACCTGCGTGCCGCGGAGCAGCGCAAGAGCGGGCACGCGACCTACACGCGCAGGATGAACGACTCGATCAAGGCCAGTTGGGAGTATCTCACTGATTCAGGGGGGAACGGAGGAAAGCTGGCCGATGCGCTGGGTTTCCCTTATCGGTACCTTCCAGAGTCCAATCAGTATTCCCATGGGACAGAGTTTTTTATTGTTTCACCGAAAGGAACGATCAGCCGTTACTTGTACGGACTAGACTTCCCCACCGTGACGTTGCGACTGGCTCTCCTCGAAGCGTCGGAGGGCAAGATCGGGACCACGGTCGACAAGGTGCTCCTGTGGTGCTTCCACTTCGATCCCCACGCCAACCGCTACGTGATTCAGGCGTTCCGCGTCATGCAGGTCGGCGCCACGCTGTGTGCCGCGGCCCTCGCGGCGGTTCTGGGCTGGATGATGGTCTTGGAGCGTCGCCGCCGCTGGCGCCGCCTCGAGCAAGCCCGACAGAGTTCCCCGGCCGATTCCGCCTTCCCGCCGGCTTCCGCCGGTCCCGCGGCCCGCACTGTGTAGGTCAGTCCTCGCTGTGTTCCCCCGTTCGGGGCCTCGCCCCGATCCCCTCGACCCGATAGAGAATCACCATGAACCGACTGCTGTTCACCCTGGGCGATGGCATCAACGCCTGGCTGCACAAGATCTGGTTCCGCCCTTCCAACAGCGACCTGGTCGTGAACCCTGACGGCTCGCTGAAGTTCGAGGGCTCTGACTGGCTGTTCATGTTCATCCTGTGGGTGAGCATCATCAGCTTCGTCCTGTTGATGGTTCCGATGGTCTGGTGGTCGTGGCGCTATCGCCGCCAGCCCGGCGTCCCCGCCATCCGCACGCCCAACCACAACACCGCCCTGGAAGTCACCTGGGTTGTCGTCCCGCTGATCGTGATGACGTTCATCTTCTTCTGGGGCTTCCACGGCTACATGAAGACCCTGATCGCCCCGGGCAACGCCATCGAGGTCATGATCACCGCCCGCAAGTGGTCGTGGGCGGCCACCTACCCCAACGGCGCGACGAGCCCTGAATCCGTTTATCTCGACTACCGCGATGAGGGTGACAAGCAGTTCCGCGGGAATGAGCGGGTCCCGATCTTCGTCGTCCCCGCGGGGATCCCGATCAAGTTCCGCATGTCGAGCGAGGACGTGATCCACAGCTTCTACGTGCCCGACATGCGGGTGAAGATGGATGTCTTCCCCAACCGCTACACCAGTCTGAGCTTCACCCCGGTCTTCAGCACACCCAATCCCGAAGGTTCTCAGGTGGGCGTGCTGATGGAGGACAAGGACAAGCACTTCTCGGCGAAGTTCCTCCATCGCGATCACTACCTCTTCTGCGCCGAGTACTGCGGCGAGAACCACTCCGAGATGGCCGGGATCATCCGCGTCGTGTCCAAAGAGGACTACGCGACCATCGTCGCGAAGTGGGGGGATATCGACAAGACCACCGCCCCGGCGGCCCTGGGCGAGATCGTGTGGAAGAACAACTGCTCCGCCTGCCACTCTCTCGACGGAACCGCGGGGACCGGCCCCTCGTGGAAGGGCGACCTGTTCAGCTCCACCAAACCCCACGAGTTCGAGTCGGGCCCGCCGCTCGACGTTTCCCAGCCCAACGCCTGGGAGAACTACATTCGCGAGTCGATCGAGTACCCCCAGGCGAAGATCGTCAAGGGTTACGCCAACGGCAACATGCCCAGCTACAAGGGGCTGTCTGAATCGCGCATCAACGGCGTGATCGCCTATATGCGCAAGCTGAATGGCAAGGGTCGCCCCGAGGACGAGATCGTCCCCAAGGCTGAAGCCGCCGCCGCCCCAGGCATGGCCCCCGCCCCCCCCGCCCCCCCCTCACCGGCTCCGAAGTAGTCCATCCGATTCCTGTCTGATTCCTGACTTGTCCGCTGCCGCTGGGCCCCTGTCTCTCTCCGCCCCCCCCCGCCCCCCCGCCCCTTCCGGCCCCCCGGACTCCCGAAATCGAGGCGAACCATGGCATCGATCCCCAACACCGGCGCCGCCATTCCTCACGACCACAGCCACGACCACGGCGCCCATGATGCGCCGTACCTCCAGGCCAAGGAAACCTGGCTGGCCACGGTCTGGGACTGGATGACCACCGTCGATCACAAGAAGATCGGCGTGATGTACCTTTTCGCGGTGCTCTTCATGTTCTTCCTGGGCGGCGTCGCGGCCCTGGCGGTGCGCGTCGAGCTGTTCACGCCCACGCGCACCCTGATCCTGCCCAATGACAAGGTCGAGATCGTCGGCCAGCTCTTCTCCGCCACCGGCGCCGCGAGCGCTATGGAGGGGAACAAGATCTACAACCATGTGTTCACGCTGCACGGGCTGATCATGGTCTTCCTGGTGATCGTCCCGAGCGTGCCGGCGTCGCTGGGCAACTTCCTGCTGCCGCTGATGATCGGCGCCAAGGACGTGGCCTTCCCGCGCCTCAACCTGGCCTCGTGGTACATCTATCTGTTCGGCTCGCTCTTCGCGATCGCCTCGGCGCTGGCCGGCGGCGTTGACACAGGGTGGACGTTCTACACGCCGTATTCAACGATCACGAGCGAGGGCCACTGGAAGGTCGTCTTCATGATCGCGGGGGCGTTCATCCTGGGGTTCAGCTCGATCCTCACGGGTCTGAACTTCGTCGTCACGGTGCACAAGCTGCGGGCCCCCGGGATGGGCTGGTTCGACATGCCGCTGTTCGTGTGGGGCATCTACGGCGCCGCGATCATCCAGGTGCTGGCGACCCCGGTCATCGGCATCACGCTGCTGCTGCTGATCTTCGAGCGGATCTTCCACATCGGCATCTTCGATCCGCGCCTGGGCGGCGACCCCGTGCTGTTCCAGCACTTCTTCTGGTTCTACAGCCACCCGGTGGTGTACGTCATGATCCTCCCGGGCATGGCGATCGAGAGCGAGATCATCGCGGTCTTCTCCCGCAAGAAGGTCTTCGGCTACCGGGCCGTGGCGTTCTCATCCTTGGCCATCGCGGGCATCTCGTTCATCGTCTGGGGCCACCACCTCTTCACGAGCGAGGGCGAGCTCGCCGCGACGATCTTCTCGGCCCTGACGTTCCTGGTGGCGCTCCCCTCTGCCGTGAAGGTCTTCAACTGGATCGGCACGCTCTACAAGGGCAGCATCGACCTCAAGACGCCGATGCTCTACGGCCTGGGCTTCCTCTTCCTGTTCTCGATCGGCGGCCTGACGGGCCTGTTCCTGGGCGCCCTCTCGACCGACCTGCACCTGCAGGACACGTACTTCGTCGTCGCCCACTTCCACTACGTCATGATGGGCTCGACCATCATCGCCCTCATCGGCGGCATCCACATGTGGTGGCCCAAGATGTTCGGCAAGATGTACAACGAGTTCTGGGGCCAGGTGGGCTTCTGGCTGGTCTTCCTGGGCTTCAACCTGACCTTCATCCCCCAGTTCATCATGGGCGTCCACGGCATGCCCCGCCGCTACGCCAACTACGTCGATGAGTTCATCCCCTATCACCAGCTCTCGACCATCGGGTCGTTCGTCCTGCTGGCGGGCTTCGTGGTCCACCTGTTCAACTTCATCCACTCGCTGCTGCTGGGCAAGAAGGCCCCGGCCAACCCGTGGGGCGGTCTGTCGTTCGAGTGGACGCACGCCGCGAGCCCCCCGATCACCCACAACTTCCATGTCGAGCCCGTCTGCACGCACCACCCCTACGCCTTCGACGATGTCTACCCCCCTCAGTGCCCCCCGGGCCAGTTCACCCTGCCCGCGCCGCTGCCCCCTGGTCAGAAGGCCCACTGAACCCACTCGCCGTCCGCCGAGCCGCTCCAAGACGCCTCCTCGAACGCCAGAGCAGACCACCTCATGACCACCTTCCCACTCGACACCGCCGGCGACGGCCGCCCCCCGCACGAGACGTATCGCGCCGCGGAGCACTTCCGCGACCGCGATCATGAGTTCGACGCGGTCAAGATGGGCGTCTGGCTCTTCCTGGCCACCGAGGTGCTCCTGTTCTCGGGGCTCTTCGTCTACTACGCCATCATGCGGATGCTCCACCCCGAGGCCTTCATCCACGGCTCCAGCCTGCTCGACTGGAGGATCGGCCTCCTCAACACCCTCGTCCTGCTCTACTCCTCGTACACCGTCGCCTCGGCCGTCCGCAACGCCCAGCTTGGTCAGCAGGCCGCGCTGCAGCGGAACATCATCATCACGTTCATCTGCGGGACCGCCTTCCTGCTGATCAAGGTTATCTTCGAGTACTATCCCAAGTGGGTCGAGGGCAAGCTCCCCGGGAAGTGGTACAGCTACCCCTTCTGGGAGAGTCCCTACGAGCCGCAGTGGTGGGGACTCTACTGGGGCGCCACCAGCATCCACGCCAGCCACGTGCTGGTGGGCATGGCCCTGTTCATCTGGCTGTACATCCGGGCCCGCAAGGGCCAGTTCGGTCCCGGTCACTACAACGCCGTGGAAGGCGTCGGCCTCTACTGGCACATCGTCGACATCGTCTGGATCTTCCTCTTCCCCATGCTCTACCTGATCCACTGATCCGCCGGCGGGTCTCGCCACCTGCCCCCGCCTCCCGCCTCCCCTCGCCGCTCCCGCCCGCCTCCCGACCCTCCACCCCCGCGCCACAGGACCGACCCATGGCTCATACCGCCTCACAAGACGCCAGCCACGCTTCCCACGCCGGTCATGGTCATGCAGGCCATGGGGGTCACGGCCACGGCCATGGTCACGGCCACTTTGTCGTCCCCGCGCGCACCCTGCTGGTGGTCTTCGGCCTGCTGCTGTTCTTCACGTTCACGACCGTCCTGGCCGCCAACGTCGAGCAGTTCATCGCCCACGCCTTCCGCATCGAGATCCCTCAGTGGGTCAACGTCGCCGTGGCCCTCTCCATCGCGGCGGTCAAGAGCATCATCGTCGCCCTCTACTTCATGCAGCTCCGCTACGACAACCCCATGAACGGCGCCATCGCCGTATTCACCTTCTTCGTGCTCATGTGCTTCCTGGGCTTCACCATGATCGACCTGGGCGCCCGCGACGCCCTCTACTCCTACAAGGCCCGCCAGATCGTCGAAGGCGGCACCGGCGGCGTGAAGCGCGCCCCCGATGGCGAAGTCATCCAGGGTTCGATCGCCCTGTTCTCGCGCACGCAGGCCTTCGCCGCGATCGCGGAGCTCCGCAAGTCCGGCAAGCCCAAGGATCAGTGGCCTAAGCACCTCCGCAAGTACGCCGCCCACATGGAGCACGACGAGCACGGCCACGGCCACGGCCACGCCGCGTCCACCTCCAGTAGCGCCAACCAGAGCCGCGTCAAGACCGGCGTCACGCTCACCGAGCTCGGCGGCGGCTCGGCCGGCCACGGCCACGCCGACGACCACGCCAAGCCCGCCGGCGAAGCCAAGCCCGACCCCGCCAAGCCCGCAGAGAAGCACTGACCCCTGTGCCAGCCCCGCGCACCATCTCCCTCGGCATCGCGCTGACGATCACCTCCGTCCTGATCTTCGTCGCCAGCGTGCTCTTCATGTCGTGGCGCGTCGCCGAGCACCATCGCTCCGCCCCGCCCCCCGAGTACCTGTTCAAATCGATCACGCGCCGCTCGTTCGAGGTCTGGGGCCGCCCGCTCAACCTCACCGACGTCACGGTCGATGGCGAGCACGCCCTGCACATCCGCTACGGCGACCGCGAGCTCGATCTCCCGGTGCACCACCCCAAGGTCTCCGGCATGCCCGAGCTCGACGCCTACGAGGAGTGGCTGGCCCTTACCGCGTTCTCGCCGCTCGACAAGGGTGAAGTTCCCCTCGACCTCAGCGGCGCCCAGGCCCGTGACTTCCGGCTGGTGATCGTCAAACGCAACCCCGCACCCGGCCATGACGACGAGATGGGCGGGTTGGTCGGGCGCAAGCTGTGGACCTTCGACCTTGTCGAGTTCCTGCCGTCGGGCGACATCACCCAGCGCCGGGTTCAGTTCCCCGCCGTCGAGTACGGCACCGGCAAGAAGTATCTTCCCGCCCTGCGCGCCGATCCTTCCGCCAAGGTCGAGCCCATCGCTGAGCGAAGCTGGGAGTTCCAGGCCGCGCTTCTCGCGATCCCGCGCCTGTACATCTCCACCTACCGCTACCGCGACACCAGCGTGCAGGCCATGGGTTGGACGCTCCCCGCGGCGGGCTTCAGCATGATGGGCGTTGTGTGCGGGGTCGCCGTCTGGCAGGGCGGCCGCCTGGGCGCCGCGAGGCTCGCCCGCGCCCGTCTGGCCCAGGCTTGATCCGGCCCTGAAACTTCGGAGCCAGTTCCGATATCCAAGTCGGGTGTTCACCCGAGCGGCCGATGCCGACGCTTAGCCGCTGAGAATCGCCTTGATTGGGTGGCCGTGCGGGCTCGAATCCGCCCGTGTTGGCCTCGGGCTGCGCCTGGGACGGGCCGCGTCGCCAACCCGAGGTAGAATTGTCGGAACCGCTGCGATTCCGGTTCGGAAAGCAGCCTCGGCTGCTCGTGTCGCCGGTTGTCCGTTCCACCCGTGCTCGGTTCGCAGGTTCTGCGCCTCCGTCGCAGTCAGGAATCTCATTCATGCCGCTTTCGCGATTCATCGCCTCCGCCGCCCTGCTGCTCGCCGCATCCGTCGCGACGGCCCAGACTCCGACGACCATCTGGCAGGACGAGATCCGGCGCGAGGATCTGGGGACCGCCCGTCGCGAGAAGCTCACGCAGATGGAGCTCAAGGCCGCGCCCGCCGACTTGTTCAGCACGCTCACCGAGTGGGCCGGCGGCCCGGCCGTCACGAGCGACTCGACCAAGGGCAAGGTGGTGCTGGTCATGACGCTCTCGAGCTGGGAGCCCTCGAACCTCAAGGCCTTGGAGCGGGCCGCAAAGCTTGCTGACGCGGCCGCCGACAAGGGCCTGGTCTTCATCGTCGCCCACCCGGCCAAGCTGTGGGACGGGGCGGTGAAGCTGTTCAAGGAGCGGGCCGTCAAGGGCGTGCTCGCCCAGGACGACGGCAAGCTGCGGGCCAAGCTGCTCTCCGACGCCGACCCTGATTTCTACATCATCGATCGCGCCGGGCAGCTCCGCTTCGCCGATGTCGAGACCGACTCGATCAACAAGGGCGTTGAGCTGGCCCTCGCCGAGACGCCCGAGTCGGCCGCCAGTCAGGTCGACCTTATCAAGAAGCAGATTGTCGACGCCCGCCGGAAGTTCGATGAGCCGATCCCCGCCGGCAACATCCCGGCGCCGGGCAAGCGGCCCAAGGTGACCTTTAAGCTGCCCGACTCGGGCGTCTACGAGAAGGCCGCGTGGTCTGAGAAGAACACGATCCAGGAATCGATCGGCGCCAACGACGTGCAGGGCCAGCGCCTGCCCAACGCCGATTCCTTCGGCCAGAAGGAGATCTGGTTCACCGACAAGCCCGACTGGAACGGCAAGATCCTGATCCTGCACTTCTGGGCCACCTGGACCACCGCCGGCAACCGCTCGCTGGCCGGCCTGCAGGACCTGATCACCCATCACGGCGACGACCTGTGCATCATCGGGTACTCAGGCCAGGATGACGACTACAAGTCCGTCGAGCGCTTCCTCCGCTCGACCAAGCTCCTCCCCTGGTACCACTGCTTTGATGACAAGCAGGTGCTGGCCAAGGCCCTGGGCGTGCGGCTGATCCCGAACGTCGTGGTCATCAGCACCGATGGCGTGGTCCGCTGGCAGGGCAACCCTACCGATTACCGCTTCCGCCGCGTTGTCGAGTTGACCATGGAGATCGACCCGGGCGTGCAGGCCCGCCGGGCTGCGGAGGCTGCGGCTCAGGGCGCCCCCGGTGGCGAGCCAGCCCCGGCTGGGAAGTAATCGGGCTCACGCAGCGAGCCGCGCACAATCAGTGAACCGCGACGCCCCTTCCAGCGCTGGAGGGGGCGTTGTGCATTTGGAATCATTGGGAGATCATTGGGGGATCGCCCGGGCGCCCCGCCGGGGCTGCCTCCAGCGGTGTCTTGGTGACGAACCCAATTGTGTATCAACGGCCGGGTCGTTATTCGTATTGTGTTTGGTGAGGGTGTCTTTGGGTATGTAGGGAGAATTTCACAGGCCTTTTGTGGATATTCACGTTCTATTCGCACCTTCTGGCGCCGATTCCTGTACACTTTTCGAGATACCACCCGGTTCTCGGCCCGGTAGTTCCGCGTAGTGCATCTCGGTTGGGATCAGCAGGTTGGGCCGTTCTGGCCGACCTCCGCCACATTCGCCGCACCCGCCGCCTCGGAGCGGCTTGGAGAACTTCGTCATGAAACTCGGCCTCATCACTGCATCCGTTGCTCTCGCCCTCGCCGCTGGCGTCGCCTGCGGCCAGACCCGCATCTGGCAGGACGAGATCCGCCGCGAGGATCTGGGCACCAGCCGCCGTGAGAAGCTCACGCAGACCGAGCTGAAGACCGCGCCGTCGGACCTGTTCAACTCGCTGAGCAACTGGACCGGCGGCGCCCCCCTGACCAGCGACGCCACCAAGGGCAAGGTCGTCCTGATCATGACCCTGTCGAACTGGGAGCCCTCGAACCAGAAGGCCTTCGATCGCGTCGTCCGCCTCGCTGAGAGCGGCGCCGAGAAGGGCCTGGTCGTGGTCGTCGCCCACAAGGCCGAGCAGTGGGACGCCGCCGTGAAGCTCGCCCAGACCAAGAACTTCAAGGGCCTGCTGGCTCAGGACGACGGCAAGCTGCGGGCCCGCCTGATGTCCGACAGCGACCCCGACTTCTACCTCATCGACCGCGCCGGCAACATGCGGTTTGCGGATATCGAGACCGACTCGATCAACAAGGCCGTCGAGCTGACCCTGGGCGAGTCGGTCCAGGCCGCTGCCGAGCAGGCCGACCTGCTCAAGGCCAAGATCGTGGCGGAGCGGAAGGAATTCGAGACCCCCGTGCAGGTCTCCGACATCCTGCGGCCCAAGCAGATGCCCAAGGTCGAGTTCAAGCTGCCCGACGCGGGCGTCTACGAGAAGGCCGCGTGGCCTGAGAAGAACAAGGTTCAGGAGTCGATCGGCGCCAACGACATCCAGGGCCAGCGTCTGCCCAACGCCGACGCCTTCGGCCAGAAGGAAGTCTGGCTGACCGAGAAGCCCGACTGGAACGGCAAGGTCCTGATCCTCGATTTCTGGGCCACCTGGTGCTACCCCTGCAAGCGGGCCATCCCCCTCCTCGAGGACATGGCCAAGGCCTATAAGAACGACCTGGCCATCATCGCCTTCTCCGGTCAGGGCGAAGACATCAAGACCGTCGAGCGTTACCTGCGCGGCAAGGAACTGCTCTACCACCACTGCTACGACGACAAGGAGACCCTCGCCAAGGCCATCAGCCTGCGCGGCATCCCCCACATGGTCGTCATCAGCTCCGACGGCATCGTCCGCTGGCAGGGCCACCCCGCCGACCCGTCGTTCCGCAAGATCGTGCAGGTCATCATGGAAGTGGACCCCGGCGTTGAGGCCCGCCGCAAGGCCGAGACGGCCGCGCTCAAGGCCGCTGGCGTCAATACCGGCGGCTGAGCCCCGCCGCATATCCTGAACTCACCGTCGCGGCGCCGGGCTCACCCCCGGCGCCGCTGCCTTTTTGCGTCGCCTGTGCCTGTGCCTGTGCCTGTGCCTGAGCCTGAGCCTCAGCCTGAGCATGAGCCTGCTCGCCACACTCGCCACCGCTCCTCGAAGTCCGCCGCCACCAATGCCGTTTCACATTGTGCTGCACGAGCCCGAGATTCCCAACAACACCGGCAACATCGGCCGCACCTGCATCGCCACGGGGTGCGAGCTCCACTTGATCCAGCCGCTGGGGTTCTCGACGAGCGTCAAGGCCTGCCGGCGGGCGGGTCTGGATTACTGGCCGCGCCTGGCCCCGAGCGAGCACGCCTCGTGGGATGCGTATCTGGCCGCCGCCGCACCCTCGCCACCCCGTCTTTGGTTCTTCTCAACCAAGGCCCATACGCCGGTCTGGGACGCCCCGCTCGCCACCGGCGACCATCTGGTGTTCGGCAAGGAGACGCGCGGGCTCCCCGACGACCTGCTCGCGGCCTACCCCAACCGCCTGGTTTGCCTTCCCATGGCGGCCGGTGAGCGGTCCTTGAACCTGGCCACGGCGGTCTGCGCCGCGATCTACGAGGGCCTGCGCCAGCTCAGGGCCGCCGGGGTTCTCAGCCTGGATGCCGACAGCCGACTGCCGCCGCGGGCCTGACAGCCCGCTCGGTTGCTATCATGGGCCGTTCGGGCGGCGTGGTCGGCACAGCCAGCTCAACGTGCCCAGCGTCCTCACTGCCACGGCCTCACTGGCATGGCAGGCCGCCCAGACCTCTCAGCCCGCGCAGTCCATGCAGTCCGTGCACCTCATGCAGACGATCCAGGCCCACTCATCCGCGCATTCGTCACAACCGGCGCGGGGCCGGGTCGTTCGGTTCACCCTGGCGGTTGGCCTGCTCGCCTCGGTTCTGGCGGGCGCCGGAGGCGGCTGCGCCCGTCCGCTGCTCTCGCCGGAGGATGAGCGGTCGCCCTTCGACCGCTTCGACGCGCTCCGGGCCCAGTACGCGCCGCAGTACATCGAAGACGAGTACGGCTCCCAGAAGCCCAACCTGCGCGGCCGCCTGCAGCCCCGCGAGTGAGCCGCGCCCGAAGGGCGGACCTTCGCCTGGCCCGGGGGCTGAGGCGGCGCGACCCATGCGTTGCGGCCCGATCGTTTAGCGAACGCGCCCGCGCAGACCAACCTTCGCGGCAAGCTCTGCGCGTTATCCGGAAGCTTGTCAAGCCTCCAGATAATCTTTTTGACACTTTTGGCAAGGCGAAGCGGTCAGAGGCCCGATGGCATAATAAACTGTCTTTGGCGACTCACGGACCCGGGTCGCCGCCCCCTTGGGGACTCCCACCGGATCGCACTCATGGCACGACGCGCCCGCCGCTCATCCAACTCTCGCCGTTCAGCACGCCGCGCCGGCGGGGTGGTGTCGGCCCGCGCCAAGGTTGTGTGGATGGCCCTGGTGGGCGCCCTGACGGGCCTGGGCGGGGTGCTGCTGGCGATGGACAGCGGGCGGGCCGCACGCAGCGACGGCCTCGCGATCCCTCCCCTGATGGCTCAGAGCGGCCCCAACAGGCTCGAGAAGATCTTCGACACCCGCGTCCGCCTCGACGGCAAGCGCTGGCAGTACATCGTCATCCACCACAGCGGCCAGCACTTCGGTAACGACGCCTCGATCAGCGAGCAGCACACCAAGCAAGGCCTCAAGGGCAACGGGCACCACTTCATCATCGGCAACGGGGCCGGAATGGACGACGGCCAGCTCAACGTCGGCTACCGGTGGAGCGACCAGCTCCCGGGCGCCCACGCCGCGGGCCCCAAGGCCGCGCTGTTCAACGAGCACGGGATCTCGATCTGCCTTGTGGGCAACGGCGACCGCTCGCAGCCGACGCGTGGGCAGCTCTCGCAGCTTGCCGCGCTGGTGTCGACGCTGTGCCGCAAGCTCAACATCCCGCGCGACCGGGTGCTGCTGCACTCCGATATCGCCCCCGTCAGCGACCCTGGCCGGCGCTTCCCCGAGGCGCAGTTCCGCCAGTTGATCGCTGACGGAAACTGAGGCGGCTCGACCTTCGTACATCCTTGAACGCCGCCCACCCCCAGCCGGAAGGCCCCGGGGCTTGGCGTTGCTCGTGGTTGTCCTCCACATGCTGCTTGCCCGCTCATTCCCGAGTGGGTCGACTCTGCGCCCCCCGGTTCACCCGTCCCGGTCGTCCCCGATCGGGCGCGGCAACCGGCTGAAAGCCGCCGAAAGGCGCCGAAACCTCATTGGAATCGGGCTTTCGTTCGGTCGATAGTCCTGTTCCGGTCGCCGGCGGCGTTCGCCGGGCCATTCCCCGGAGTCGTCGGCGCAGCATTTCACCGCAAGCCGCCGAATCCTCAACCGTTAGGCTTTTCGTTTGGTGGGTTTCGGCTAGACTAGGTCTGATTGAGGGTGGCTTGAGGTGAGGGGTTGGGGTCGGGGGGTAGGGGGGTGGAGGGGCGGCGGGGTCTTCGCTGCTCGTTCGATCGCCTCGGCGGGTTCTCCGCTCGGACGCGTCCTATCTTCTCTGTTCAACTGCTCGATCTTCGCCCGTTTCACCAGGTTCCCGCCGGCCTTTGACCGACCAACGCCAACTGCCCCGCCCGAGGAAACTCCCGTCCGTGACTCCACTCAAGCCAGGCGACCAAGTTGAAGGCTACCGCGTCCTGTCCGAGCTCGGACGCGGCGCGGCGTCGATCATCTACCTTGTTCAGGATCCCAAGACCAAGCAGATCTGGGCCCTCAAGATCGTCGGCAAGGAGGACGCCAAGGACGACCGCTTCCTGAAGCAGACCGAGCTTGAGTACGACATCGCCTCGCGCCTCGAGCATCCCAATATCCGCCGCATCGAGCGGATGATCCGCCGCAAGGACGGCCTGCTGTCAGTTTCCGAGATCGTGCTGATCATGGAGCTCATCGATGGCGAACCCCTGGACAAGGCCCCGCCGCGGACCTTTGAGCAGGCGGCCCATATCTTCGAGCAGGTGGCTCGGGCCATGGCGTACATGCACGCCAAGGGCTTTGTGCACGCTGACATGAAGCCCAACAACGTGATCGTGACCGCCAGCGGCGACGCCAAGATCATCGACCTGGGCCAATCCTGCCCCACCAACACGGTCAAGAAGCGCATCCAGGGCACCCCTGACTACATCGCCCCCGAGCAGGTGCATCGCCGCCCGATCACTGAGAAGACCGACATCTACAACCTCGGCGCCACGATGTACTGGGCACTGACCCGCCGCTTCGTGCCCACGGCCTTGGCCAAGCCTGATTCGCTCCTGGGCTCGCTCGATGACGAGCTCATGGAAAAGCCCAAGCCCCCCTCGGCCTGGAACCAGCGGGTCCCCGAGATGTTCGACAAGCTCATCATGGAGTGCGTCGAAATCGAGCCCGCCCGCCGCCCCGACAACATGATCACGGTGGCCGAGCGGCTCAACCTGACCCGCGGCAAGCTGCTGGCGGAGGCGGAGCTGCGCAAGAGCGGCGCGTTCCGGCGGGTTACCAGCGAAGCCGACGCCGATTAATCCGGATCCGGAGCGGGCGTGACCTGCGCTGAGCCGGACCGGGCCCCAGCGATACTGAGGCTGGCCCCATACGCTCGGGGTCGATGTCCTCAATTCTCGAGCACCTCGTTGACCTGCGCGACCCCGGAGCCGTGATCAAGGCCTTCCGCGACGGCGCTGACGCCAACCGCTCCGCGGCCTGCCGCAAGGGGTCAATCGACCTCATCGGCGCCCCCGCCCGCCTGATCGCCACCGGCGACCTGCACGACAACCCGCTCCACTTCGCCCGCGTGGTCGACGCGGCGGGATACAACGACGCGCCATCCGCAGAGCTTGCGCACCTCACGCTCCACGAGCTGATCCACTCCGACCGGCTGATCAACGACATGGATTTCTCGTACCGCGTGCTGGCCCGGGCCGCAGCCCTCAAGGCCCGCTTTCCGGAGCATGTTCACACGCTTTTGGCCAATCACGAGCTGGCCCAGATCGTGGGGAGCGGGATTGTGAAGGACGGCCTAAACGTCGTAAACGCTTTCAACGACGCCGTCGAGCACACGTTTGGCTCAAGTACGGGTGATGTCGCGGCAGCGATTAATTCGTTCATTCGGTCCATGCCGCTCGCGCTTCGGTGCGCCTGGAGCCTCCCGGCTGGGTGGGGCTCCGGCGAGGGTGGTGTGGGGGTTCATGAGGGCTCAACGGGCGGAGATGTGCTGTGTGCGCACAGCTTGCCAGCCCCTGAGATGATGGACCGTTTTGATCTGGGGATCTTCTCGCGGGACCTTGTTGAGGCGGATTATGAGCCGCGGCGCGGGTCGGCCCACCTGCTGGTGTGGGGGCGAGGGCACCATCCGGCGCAACTCAGCCAACTGGGTGAAGCCCTGGGCGTGCGGTTGTTCATTCTGGGGCACGAGAAGGCCCCTACTGGGTGGCTGCAATTATCGTCCAATACGGTCGTGTTGAATAGCGATCACGAATTCGGTGTTTACCTTGATATGTTCTCAGATCAGCTGGCTAGGGGTGCCCCTGGTAAGGTGATTCACCTAAGCAAATCGGGAACGTAGAATCATCTACGTGAATCTTCCCGATCTCAGATCGTTATGATAACAGAAGGGGTAAGCCCTTACATGAATGGAGATCAGCCTTCAAGGCGTGGTCCGTCGGCGAGGCCACATCTGGTTGATACCTCTTTAGGGGGTGGTGAACGATTAGGGCGATGCCATAACCACGTTCATAGGCGACAAATCCATCTGAAAACTGTTCTCAATCGCGGATCGGTTTGAACGATATATGAACGTTTGGAACGCTTTGGACGAGGCAGGATTGTCCCTTCGAGTTCGGGATACCGATACTCTCATGCAGTCGTTTTCCTAGGCACTCTTCTCCTACCACCTGGAACCTGCCATGTACGCCCAAAGCCCCGTTACACCGACGATCGGTCCAAGCACCGAGCTACTCCGCTACACCGCCTCGCCCTCCGGGCCCGGCTTGCTGGCGCATTGTGCGACGGATTCCCTTGTTCAGGTGATGCTCGAGCCAACCGACCACCCAGCGGTCTGGCTCCAGCGGACCGCGGATGCCATCGCCACTCAGTCGGAACGGCTCCACGATCACCCAGCCAGCGCGAGGCGCGTTGGGGTGCGGTGTGCTCTGGCCACGGCTGACTGGGCGACGGGTGACTGGCGCCTGACGACCGTCGCCGAGGCGGGCTTTGAAGTGCGAGCCGCGCGGGCCCAGAGCGTGGGGACTGGTTCTCAGCCACAATTGGGTGGCCAGATCGTCGGTCAGACGGTCCACCAGCTCGCTGGGGATGGCGTGGCTCCCCCTGTGGACGTGACAGGTCTTGGTGGTGTTCCGGCCGGTGTGCCGCCGCGGGATGGCGTGGTGACCCGGCGCGACGTGATCGGCGACGCCCAGTGGAAGGAGAGCCCGATCCGCCACCGTCGTCAGGTGATCGGCGTCGATGAGTTCATTCGCCTCACCAGCACGCTCAACGCCCCGCGCGACCCGGGCCGCCTGATCATCCAGCTGGACCGGATCGATGGCCAGACCTGGGAGGAGGAGCTGCTGCGGGAGTTCCTGGTGGTGGTTGGGCCCCATTTCAGCCAGGCCTACACCTCGCTGGTCGCTGTTCCTCAGGCCCGCCGACAGATGCTGCTGCAGCGGGTCTCGCCCGTGCAGCGGCAGATCCTGCCGCTGCTGATCGAGGGAAAGACCGAGCGCGAGATCGCCCTGAGCATGCACCGCAGCCCGCACACGATTCACGATCATGTGAAGACGATCTACGCCGAGCTGGGGATCTCCTCCCGCTATGAGCTGTTGGACCTGTGGAGCGGCCGGCATGCCGTGGACGCCCATGCGGCGCACAGCGCTCAGCACGCGTCCGAGCACCAGCATGCCCGGGCGGGCGGCTGATGATCGCCCCCTGGTCGGGTGGTCGGGTGGCTATCCGATGGTCGGACGGAGGAGCACTTGTTCAGGGTGTTTCGTCGAGGCCCGGCCGCCCCGCTGACCCGCTAGAATGGCGGCATGCCAACGGAATGGTCTGAGCACATTCTGATCAGCGAGCTTCAGGATGAACCGCAGCTCACCGAGGAGCTCGCGGCGATCTATGAGCGGGTTGACGGCGGCGCCCAGCGCGGGCAGCACGTCGTGCTCAACTTCGCCGCGGTCAACTACATCAGTTCGTCGCACCTCGCCCAGTTGCTGCGGTTGCGCAAGAAGGTGGTCGACGCGGGCCGGACGCTGGTGCTGTGCTCGATGAGCGACAACGTGTGGTCGGTGATGCTGCTGACCGGGCTGGATCGCGTGTTTCGCTTCGCGCAGGACCCGATGACCGCCCTGGCGACGCTGCAGCTTGAGGGCGAGCCGGGCTCGTAAGCCGCGGCCGCCGCGCAAAGCTGAGCACCCGAGCCGCTCGCTCATTTCCAGACGAGCTCGGCGCCCTCGGCCGACCAGTCATTGGACCAGAAGCCCGCGAGCTCAACGCCGGGCAGGCCCTCGCGCCAGGTGGAGGCCCGCAGTACGGTTACATCAGGGAACCCCACGCCAGAGGAGAAGTAGCCCAGGCGGTCGGCGGCGCGCATCCCGACCAGGCCCGTGCCTCCGACGATGCCGACCAGCCGATTGGCCTTGCCGGGCGCGACGCAGAGCACCGCGAGGTCGGGCCCTGAGACCGTCCGGCCCGCGATGGTGACGCCGGCGCGGTCAACCTGCACGGCGGAGTCAGCCAGCACGGCGGACCACGCCAGGTTGGTCGCCTGGTTGCCGTAGAGCACGATGTTGCCCGCGTGGGGCGACGCGAGCAGTTCCTTGTCCGACACGAGCACGGCCCGGCCGTTCCCGCGGACCCACCACTGCTCGCCATCGAAGCGGGCCTTCGCGAGCGACCAGGCGGTCTCCTCCGGCGTGCCCCCGGTGGAGTAGACGAGCGCGAACCGGTCTTCGAAGGCCCGCTTGAACGGGCCGGTCCGGGCGGTTGACTTGGGCGCCACGCCGGCTGGGCCGGGTCCGGGCCCGAGGGACCAGCGGCCGCCGCTCCGCTGCAGGCTGAGCCCTTCGTTCGCGGGCTTAGGGGGAATGGCGATTGTCTGGCCGTCGAGTTCGATGGACGCGCGGCCAGCGGAGAGCAGGGGGTGGATGCGCAACTGGGTGACGTTGGTCGTCACGCCAATGAGGCGGCCGGGGCCGGCGCCGGCCTCGCCCGCCTCTCCGCGCACGTCGACCGTTGAGGTCAGGCCGAAGCGCTCCTGGGCCTCGATCACCACCGGGGCGGGCTGGGCGATGGGGCCTGCGCTCGGGCCGGGCTGATTCAGCGTGAGTTGGATCCGTGTGAGAGCCTCCACGGGGGCGCCGCGGGTGGTGCTGAAGAGCTCGAACATGGGGGGCCAGTCCATGCAGGCGGCCTTGAAGGCGCCCAGCGACGCGGCGGCCGCGGGCTTGGGGTCTTCCCACCAGTGCCCGGCCCCGGGCTGCAGGTGCATGGCGGGCTCGATGCCGAGTTTCTGGAGTTGCTCCTGAGCCGAGCGGGCCTCGGATGGGGGGACGTTGTCATCGGCGTCGCCGTGCAGGATGTAGACGGGGCGGGTGCGCAGGTTGGCGAGCATGTCCTGGGTGAGGCTGCTCGAGCCGGCCCGCCGGAAGATGGCGGCGCGGGGGTCGCCATCGGAGGCGCCGGGGAGGCGGGTGGGCGTCGCGGCGTAGCTCTCGAAGCTGAGCCAGCCGGCGCTAGGCCCGATGGCGTGGAAGAGGTGGGGGAGGAGGACGCCGAGTTGCCATGTGCCGTGCCCGCCCATGGAGTGGCCGGTGAGGTAGGTGCGGGCGGGGTCGCGGCCGTACGCGGCGGACGCGGCGGCCATGGCTTCCAGGGCGTCGGTGCGGCCCCAGTCCTCCCAATCGAAGCCGAAGGGGCGGCGGTTGGTGGGGCAGGCGATCACCAGGCCGGGCTTGGCGCCGTAGCTGTTCGCCTGACTGACGGCTTCGACGCTGGCCCCGTGGAGGGAGAGGACGAAGGCGGGTGCGGTGCGGGCGGCCGGGGGGTTGGCCGAGTCGCTCGGGGGAACGATCGAGAGATACTGAACGCCGCCGTCGATGGCGCTCACGAAAGTGCGCTTGTGGGTCTGGTCGCGGGTGCGCAGGGCGAGCTTGATGGTCGCGGTGTCGCTGGCGCCGTCCTGGCCGGTGGCGGTGAGGGCCACTTCGAGTTCGCCTGAGGGCTTGCCGGGCGGGAGGGTCAGCAGGTGGGCGGGGGGCGTGAACTCAAGAGCGACCTTGCAGACCGAGAGGGGCGGAAGCGTGATGGTGACGGCGCCTGCCGGGCCGGGCTGACCCGGGCAGGTTGCGGTGAGCGTGATGCGCTGGAGGTTGTTGGTGGCGTTGGCGATGGGCGCGCCCAGCCAGCGGGGCCCGGGCTCGCCCACGATGAGGTCGGGGGCGGTGATGTCGGCGGGGTTGAGCTCGACAGCGGACCGGGGCTCAACGAGCTTGCCCCGGAACGGGCCGCGCCCGGCGAGGGCGAAGAGCAGGGGGGTCTGGCCAGCCCGGAGGGCGACGGGCAAGCGGACGTAGCCGGTTGCGTAGGGGTCGCCCATGCGTGGCTCGCCGGCGACGTAGACCATGCCATGCGACTGGGCGACGAGCATCATGACGCGGGGGCGGTCGCTTTCGACCGAGAAGGCGAGGTAGCCGCGGCGGGCATCATCGCCGAACTCGCCCTGGGCGTTGGCGGAGACGGCGCGCCAGGGCTTGGGCTCGCCGGCGTTTCTGAGGGCGGTGGGGGGGGCGATGGTCTCGCCGGCGACGGGCGCGGGCAGCTCGCCCTGGGCGATGAGGGCGATGATGGAATCGACGTTGATGGCCCGGCGGGCGGACTGGGCGACGCCCTCGATGGCGAGGCCGCTGGTGAGGGGGATCTCAGCGGGGGAGGTGAGCGGTGACGAGTGGAAGGCCGCGGGGGCGTAGTCGGTGGAACTGGCGGTCAAGCTGCAGACGAGGAGGGTGAGGAAGCCGGCGAACACCTGACGGATGGGAGGGTTGGCGATCATGGGCGCAGGCTATCAACGACGATGTCAGGATTCGACTTCGCAGTTGACGACGCCCTTCCCGTCGGCTTCCGCCGACGGCTCCGTCAGAGGCGGATCTCGGCGGGTCTCAGACGAGGGTCCGCCCCCCGAAATCCAGCTTCATCGCCTGCTTGGCCCGGTAGAGCGTCTCCTCGGCGACCAGGTTGGCCTTCGCGCGGCCGGCGCGGATGACCTCGGCCACCCGTTCGTCGCCCGCGGGGCCGTCGAGGGTCGCTCGGCGGGTGCGCATGGGGTCGATGAGCTTGTTGATGGCATCGCCCAGCTCGGCCTTGATGTGGCCGTGCATCATCTCCCTGCCGCTGGCGTAGTCGGCCTTGATCTGATCCGCCCGCTCAGCGGGGAGGAACGCCTCGCAGTACTGAAGCAGGACGTGGCCGGGCGCGACCAGGCCGGTGGCGGGGTCGGGGAGGACGGTAATCTTGTTGATCTTCTTCTGCACGGTCTTGGCGTCGTCGTAAAGGAAGATGGCGTTCCCGAGCGACTTGGACATCTTCTGAACGCCATCGAGGCCCACGAGGCGGGCGACACGCCCGATCTTGGCCTTGGGCACGGGGAAGAGGCCGCCGGCCTGCACGTGCTCCTCGGGCGGCACGCGGTTGTTCACGCCGCAGTAGAGCTGATTGAACTTGCTCGCGACATCGCGGCACATCTCGATGTGGGCTTCCTGATCTTCGCCGACGGGCACCAGGTCGGGGCGGAAGGTGAGGATGTCGGCGCACTGGCCCACGGCGTACATGGGGAAGCCGAAGGAGTAGGTGTCGCCCAGGTTCTTGCTCTCGATCTCGGTCTTCAGCGTGGGGTTGCGCATCACCTTGTTGAAGGGCAGCAGCATCGCGAAGAGGAACGTCAGCTCGGCGATCGCGGGGATCTCGCTCTGCAGCACGAAGGTGGAGCGGTCGGGGTCCAGCCCCACCGCCAGCCAGTCCTTGACGATGCCGATGGTGTTCGCCCGCACCTCGGTCGGCTTTTCGGCGAGCGTGGTGAAGGCGTGCACGTTGGCGATCAGGAAGTAGCAGTCGTACCGGTCCTGAAGGGCCAGGCGGTTCTCCAGGGAGCCCACGTAGTGCCCCAGGTGCAGGCCGGTGGAGGTCGGCGTGTCGCCGGTCAGGATGCGGGGCTTGCTGGCGTCGGTGGGCATGGCGGAGAGGGTATGGTGGCCGCGCGGCGGCGGCGCCCCGAGCTCACCCGCCGCGGGTCATCCAGATCGCCATGGCGATGTTGAGGGCGTTGAAGAGCGCGTGCATGACGATCGGGGCGACGAGCGAGCGCGTCCGCTCGAAGGCCAGGCCCATGCCCAGCCCGAGGGCGAGCAGCGTCGGCAGGGCGTGGAGCGGCACGGCCGAGAGGTGCACGAGCATGAAGAGCACCGACGCGGCGATGATCGCGAGCCCGGGTGAAACGCCCATCCGCCGGATCGCGCTCTGCAGCCCGAGGCGGAAGACATACTCCTCGACGATCGGCGCCCCGATGACCGGCGAGGCGATGACCAGCCACAGCCAGGGGTCGGTGGGGTGGGCGACGATCCGCTCCAGCGTGGGGTGGGCCAGCTCCGGCGGCGGGCTGCCCGCGACGAGCGTCTGCACCAGCGTTGCGAGCACCCCCACCGCCAGCACCGGCAGCAGCACCCCCGCGAACCAGAGGGCGCCGATCGCCGCGGCGAGGAGTGGGTTGGGCGGGGCGGGGGGGGCGGGCGGAGCGGACGAGCCGGGTGAGCTGGCCTGGCGGGGCCGCGCGGCCCTCAGCAGGACCAGGTGCAGCGCCACCGCGAACGCGATGGTGACGCCATACCCCACCGCGGGCGCCACGGCCTGGCCCTGGCTGCTGGCGGGGTCAGGCGTGAGCGCCAGGGCCGTCGTCTGGGCCAGCACCAGCGTGAGGTAAAGCACCAGCGGCAGCAGGAACCACACCTCCATCGGGGCGGCGCTGACATCGCGCAGCGGGCGACCGGCGAAGGCACGGGGGCCGATCACCCCGCGGCGCCAGGCGAGGACGACCACGCCGGCCCCGAGGGCGACGATCAGGGCGTGCAGCGGCCAGGCGTCAAAGGCGCCGGGAAGTTGTTTGGATTCTGCAAGGTTGAAGGGCAAGGATGGCAAACGATGGTGGCTTACGGAAGGGTGTGGAACGTCGTTCGAGCGGCGGGCACCGGAGCCCTGAAGCCCACGGGGGGAGGGTAGCGCAAAATCGGAGAAAGCCCGGCCGCCCCCCGGGGGGTGCAGGCGGGGGGTGCAGGCGGGGAGGGAATCGTCCGATCGAACCTAGCATTCTGGAGTCGGCCCCACGCGGGCCGACGACGAGGCGTGGGTGTTTCGCGGTATCAAAAGGCCCGTCATTCTCGGACGGGGATTTGGCTCTAAGGAGATCAGGATCATGCGGCTGAACAAGACTCTCGCTGCCGGCGCCGTGGGCGCGTTGCTGACCGTGGCTGGTTTCGCCCAGGCCCAGGCTCCGGCTCCCGTTCCGGCCCCGGCCCCGGCCCCGGCTGCTTCCCCGGGCGCGGCTCAGGTGGATGCCAAGGCCAAGGCCGTGCTCGGCGCCTCTGGCGCGGCGATCAAGGCCGTGAAGGGCCTGACGTTCAAGGTGAAGCGCGAGCTGACCGGCAACCCGCAGCTGCAGATGGGCTCGTCGGGCGAGTCGTGGTTCCTGCGGAACCCCAGCACCGCAAGCTCCAGCCAGTTTTACGCCAAGGGCAAGCAGACCCAGCCGCTCACCGGCGAGGTGGTCACGCTCGAAGGCTACTTCAACGGCACGATCGCCGCGTGGATCGACGAGAAGAAGAAGGAGATTGTGGAGCAGGAGGTTCCCGCGCCCGATGTCGCCAAGCGGCTCAAGACGGTGCGCGACCAGTACTTCCCGCCCGTGTTCTTCGAGAATGAGCCGTTCCTCGCCGAGATGGGCGCCCAGGTCATCAAGAGCGAGGACCCCATCGACGTCGCCGGCGTGAAGTGCGACGTGGTGCGGCTGGTGAACCCCAGCAACCAGCGCGAGACGCGCATCGCCATCGCTCAGAGCGACAAGCTCCCCCGCCGCATCGACCAGATCTCGCCGGGCGCCAAGGGCACGGTCCAGACCTACTCGATCGAGATCACGGACCTGAAGCCGGCGGAGGTGAAGCCCGCCGAGTTCAAGATCACCGTTCCCGAGGGGTTCAAGGTGTCCAAGATCGCCAACGCGGCCCCCGTGCCGACGCCCCCGCCCAGCCCGGTCGAGCCGGGCAAGTCCAATCCGCCCCAGCCGGCCCCGCAGCAGATCGTCAAGGGCGGGCTTGATGCGGGCGTCTCGGCGCCGCCGTGGGCCCTCAAGCGGGCCGACGACAGCGCCAACGTGACGCTGGCCGACCAGAAGGGCAAGGTGGTGGTGATGGGCTTCTGGGGCCCGATCTTCGCCGACAGCAAGAACACCCTTACGGTGCTCGAGCAGGCGAACAGCTCGTTCAAGGACAAGGGCGTGTCGATCTTCGGGGTGACCTGCCGGCAGGCCCCGGGCGATGCGGGCGTGAACGCCGCGAAGGCGGCGTTCAACGACGCCAAGGCCACGTTCCCGCTGCTGCTCGGGGGCGACCCCGTGGTGGCCGACTACAAGGTCCGCGGGTTCCCCAGCGTGGCGGTGATCGGCGCCGACGGCAAGGTCGCGGCGTTCTTCGAGGCCACGCCTTCCGCCGATGAGCTCAAGGCCGCCGTTGAGACGGCGCTCAAGGGCGAGGCCAAGTAAGCCGGACGGTCTGCCCGGTGGGTGTGGCGCACGCGTGATCAACAGGGCCGCCTTCGGGCGGCCTTTTTCATTGGAGAACTGGCCGTTGGCCCTGTCTCAGCGCCGCCAGTCGATGACGACCTTGCCGAACTGCTCGCCAGCTTCGAGGCGGGCGTAGGCGGCCTGGGCCTCGCTGGGTGCGAAGACCTGGTCGACCACCGGTTTCAAGGCCCCGCTGCGGAAGAGCCGGGCCACTTCCTGGAACTCGTCGGCCGAGCCCATGGTCGAGCCCAGGAGCCGCAACTGGTTCCAGAAGATGCGGGCCAGGTCGGTCACGGCGTCCGGCCCGCTGGTGCAGCCGGGGGTGACGTACGCCCCGCCCCGCGCCAGGGCCTTAATGCAGTTGAGGTGGGTGGCCTTGCCGGAGGAGTCGACGGCCATGTCGACCCCGCGCTTGCCTGTCCAGGCCCGCACCTCTCTGGACCAGTCTTGACCCGTGTCGAGCACGCCCAGCTCGGCCCCCAGGGACTGGGCCCGGTCGAGCTTCCACTGGTGGCGGCTGGTGACGGCGACCCGGCACCCCCAGTGGCGGGCGATGGCCAGCGCGCTGGTGGCCACCCCGCCGCCGATTCCGGTGATGAGCACGCACTGACCGGGGCGGAGCTGGCCCTTGCCGACGATCATCGAGTAGGCCGTAAGGGCGCAGAGCCCGAACGCCGCGGCGTCGAGCGGGTCGGCCTGCCCCACATCGGCGAGGTTTGCTGCGGGGATGTTGAATCGCTGGGCGTGCATCCCGTGGTGGTGCTCGCCGATGAGCTGGTAGTCGGGGGCCAGGGTGCTGGCGGGTGGGTCGTCGGGGGCGATGCGGGTGGGGACCCGGGTCGCGGCGTTGATGATGACGCGCCGGCCCAGCCAGGCCTTGTCGACCCCCTCACCCAGCGCCTCGACAACGGCGCAGGCGTCGCAGCCGGAGACACGCGGGTAGGTCAACTGCAGCCCCGGCACGCCCCGGCCCACCCACAGGTCCATCTGGTTGAACGCCGAGGCGAGGGCCCGCAGCGTGACCTCCCCGGGCCCGGGCGGCGCGGGCTCGGGCCAGTCAGCGAGGCTGACGTTGGGTGAGACAGGCGACCCCTGGCGATGGCAGACGATGGCGAGCATGGCTTTCGGAGGGTGAGTGAACGCGACCCGCGGCTCAGCCCAGGCCCATGGCCTTGACCATGGCCTTGCCCATGTCTGAGGGGCTCAGGGCCACTTCGATGTTGGCCGCCTGCAGCGCGGCGATCTTGCTCTCAGCCGTGCCCCGGCCGCCGCTCTCGATGATCGCTCCCGCGTGGCCCATGCGGCGGCCCGGGGGGGCGGTGCGGCCGGCGATGAAGGCCGCGACGGGCTTGCTGAGGCGCCCGGCCTTCTTCTCCTGGGCGATGAACTCCGCCGCGGCCTCTTCGTCGCTGCCGCCGATCTCGCCGATCATCAGGATGGCGTGGGTGTCGGGGTCGGCGGCGAAGAGCCGGATGACGTCAGTGTGCGAGAGCCCGCGGACCGGGTCGCCGCCGATGCCGACGCAGGTGCTCTGCCCCAGGCCCAGGTTGCTGGTCTGCCAGACGGCCTCGTAGGTCAGCGTGCCGGAGCGCGACACGATGCCCACGGCCTTCTTGAGTCGCGACTGGCTGATGTGGGTGTGGATGTACCCGGGCATGATGCCGATCTTGCAGCCGGCGTTTGTGAAGGGGTCGGCCGGGCCCGTTCCGCCGCCGGTCTTCGGCCCCGGGGTGATCACGCCCGGGCAGTTGGGGCCCACGAGCACCACCTTTGACCATGGACCGCCGCTGTTTCCCACCCCCGCCGGTGCGGGCGCGGCGTTCATTTCATCAAGCACCGCCCGCACGCGGATCATGTCCTGGACGGGCACGCCCTCGGTGATGCAGCAGATGACGCGGATGCCCGCCGCGGCGGCTTCGAGGATCGCGTCGCCGGAGAACGCCGGGGGCACGAAGATCATGGTGGCGGAGGCGCCGGTGGCCTTCACCGCTTGTTCGACGGTGTCGAAGATGGGGAGGCCGTTGTCGTCCTTGGCGCCGCCCTTTCCGGGTGTGACGCCGCCGACGAGCTTGGCGCCGTAGTGGAGGCACCCGCGGGTGTGCTGAGCGCCGAAGGCGCCGGTGATGCCCTGACAGATGACCTTGGTGGACGCGTCAACGAGGATGGCCATAGGGCTGATAGGGTACCGGGTTCGGGGCTGCGGGAGCGTCCGGATTCTTGGGTGTGCGGCGGGTGGCGCATTACGCCCGCCGGACCCCGTACAAGTGCATGTCCCCGAAGCCCTTGGCCAAGGGCTTTCTGCCCAGATCGGTGAACTTGAACCCCGCGCAACCCGTCGCCGCGGCGAGCACCGCAAAGGTCCGGCTCGCCCAGGCGTGACCGGGCTCGACCACGGGCTCGATCCTCGCCCCCACGCTGACGTCACGCCCGTTGGCGTTGGGCCGGCGGAGGACCGCGTCCTCCTTGGTGTAGAAGACCGGGCCCGCGTGGAGCCCGACGCGGAAGGTGATCGTGTCTGGGAGGCCCTCGGCTTTCCAGTTCATGGCCGCGGCCCGTTCGAGCAGGGTCAGGGCGATCTCGGCAGCCTGCACGGGCTTCTCAGTCACGACGTACAGGCCGTCGCCCCAGGTGTTGAGGACCAGGGTCGGGCCCCCCGGCGGCGCCGCGTCGCGGATGATGCCCAGAACCGCCCGCATGAAGGCGGGCATCTGCACCTCGCGCAGGCCGCTGAAGCCGCGGGCGTCGGCGAAGAGGATCGCCGCGAGGCGGTGCTCGATGACGACATCCTTGCTCTTGATCACGCGCCAGGAGAGCTTCTGCGCGGCCTCGACGGCCTCGCCGCCGACCCGCCGCCGCTGGCCCGAGACCGGATCGATCGCCCAGGCCTGGCGCCCCTGGGCCACCGCGTGCCCGAGGAATGACGAGGTGCCGCCCAGGCCGTCGCCCGCCAGGCCGTCCCAGACACCCAGCGTGCTGCAGGCCATCTGGCGGGCCCGGGCCTCCATCTGGGCGTGCCCGTCGATCACCAGGGCCGCGAGCTGGAAGGGCGTCCCCGAGGCCCGCAGATAGTCGTCGCCGATGATCTCCTCGCGCGTCGCCCGACCGCGGATGGCGTGGAACCGCTCCTCCCAGCGGTCATCGCCGCTGGGGCGGACCGACTGCTCGAGAAACTCCTCAACGTTCAGCGGCAGGATCAGGTGCAGCTCGCCGCCCCGCTCCAGCAGTGCCTCGGCGAAGAGGATGTCGGCCCCGCTGGCCAGGGCCGAGACGCCCACCCTGGCGTCGAGCTCATCGATGGCCCGCCGGAGGGCCCCGCCCACGATGTGTTCGCACGACGGCGGGAACCGCGGCTTGGCGCGGCCGGGCGCGTCGATCATGTGGCCGGCGAAAGCGACGACGCTGCCGGAGGTCGCGAGGTTCGAAGCTGGGGTTGACGCAGGGGTGCTGGACACGGCGGCATCATACCGGATCGCGATGGCGACGTGCCGCCCGGCCGACTGAGCCTGCGCGACCTCACTTACCCGGCACGCCGATCCGGCGGGCCGCGGCTCTGAGTGAGAGATCACGGGTGGTCAGCCGGGCCCCGTGGTCAGTCTTGCGGGGGATGCCGGTGGCCGCGCGGGCGGCGGAGAGCAGATCCGCCCGGATAATGATCGTGGTGCGCTTCGATTCCATATGCATGATTGTGCCAGATCATGCAGATGCATGCCGTGTCAGCGAATCGGGCCAGTGTCGTCGCCTCATCCCAGTCTGCTGCATGAGACGGAGCCGCAGGGCCCCTTGACGACCCCGCCGCTTGATGAGAGGGGCTCCCCGCGGTAGTCTGCATCGATGCCCCCGAGCGATCCCGCAGCACTGGCGCCGCCGCGTCCCGCGCCCGAAGGCCAAGCGTTCCGCTACGACGCGTTCATCAGCTACCGGCATGTCGAGCCGGACCGCAAGTGGGCCAAGTGGCTGCATGGCGCCCTGGAGACCTACCGCGTGCCGCGGGAGCTGGTGGCGAAGGGGTTCCCCAAGCGGTTGACACGGGTTTTCCGGGATGAAGAGGAACTGCCGGCGAATGCGGACCTTTCGAGTCAGATCACTGCGGCCCTGGAGCAGAGCAAGTTCCTGATCGTCATCTGCTCGCCGCGAGCGGTGGAGAGCCGCTGGGTGAACGCGGAGGTGGAGCACTTCAGGAGGCTCGGCCGGCACGACCGGATTTTGGCGCTTTTGATCGAAGGTGAACCGGGCAAGGCGTTCCCGCCCGCGCTCACGCACATCCGGCGGAGTTTGACAGACGCGAGCGGCCAGACGCGTGAAGAGATCGAAGAGGTCGAGCCGCTGGCCGCCGACGTTCGCCCCGAACGCTCCGACGTCAAGGCCCACACGCTCCGCACACACGCCCGGCTGCGCCTGCTCGCATGCATCCTGGGATGCCGGTTCGATGACCTGCGCCAGCGCGAGCTGGAGCGTCGTGCGAGGCGGGCCCGCGGGATCGGCGCGGGACTGGTCGCGCTGATTCTGGTGCTCTCCGCCCTGCTGGCTTTCGCAATGGAGCAGCGTCAACGCGCCCTGAAAGGTGAGTCGGACGCGATTGGTCAGAGGCGTATTGCTGATCAGCAAAGGGAAGAGGCCAAGCGGCAACAGGGGCTTGCTGAATCCAGCGCCGCCGAGGCTCTGCGCCAGAAGTCTCTCGCCGACGAGAATGCCCAGGAGGCGATGCGACAGCAGCGACTGGCCGAAAAGAATGCCGCCGAGGCTCTGAGCCAGAAAACGCTCGCCGACGAGAACGCCGAGGAAGCGCGGCGTCAGCAGCGGCTCGCCGAGGCGAACGCCGGAGAGGCGAAACGACAGGAGCAGATTGCGAACCAGAACGCCGCCCGGGCGGAGGAGCAGGCGCGATTGGCTCAGGCGAGCGAAGTTCAAGCCAACCGCGAGCGAGACCTCGCCCGCGAAAGGGCCATCCTCGCGGCGGCGAGCGCCGCCGCGGAACCCGACCCGACTCTCGCGGCGCTCCTCCTCGTCGAGCTGCCTGATACCGCGGATCATCCGGGCCTGATCGCGATTGCAAACCAGCTCCTTGGCGTGCGTGCGACCCCTTCGATGGTGCTTGCACAGGGTTGGCCCTTTCCACCAGTCGACGACTTCGTACAGACCGCTGGGGGGGTCGTTGCCCTCGGCGGCGATTCGACCCGCCTGCGCGTCCACCGCGATCCCGGTGGCATGAGCCAGCCTTTCGGCAACATGATGAGCGAGTTTCCTCGAAGCCGGCTGAGTCCTTGCGGACGTTTCGTAGGTACGGGCCGCACCTTAGGAACTTTGCCGCATCGCATCGATGTATTCTCCACGAAGTTCGACTCGGCAGGGGTTGTCCCGCTCATCGGCACGGTCGAGACGCCAGGTGGTTGCAGCCGAATGGCTTGGTCGGGCGACGGCCGAGTTCTTGCGCTTGCTCAAGACAACGGGGCGATTCTGCTGTGTGATGTCTCGGAATCAGGCGTCGTGCTGCGGACGACCCTTCGCCCTCCGTTGCACGAGAACGAGCAACTGGCCCTTTGCGCGCTTGCGGTGAGCGCTGGCGGGGACCTCGTGGGGTGCGCAGACTATGCGGATCGGGTGTTTGTGTGGTCGGCGGCGACCGGCCAGTTCTCGCAGATGATGTATGCGGAGCATGGCGAGTCGATCACCACGATGTGTTGGGCCAAGGGCCGCAACCTGCTCGCGGCTGGATTCGCCGATGGCGTGGTGCGGATCTGGGAACACCCAGCGATCAGCCCAGCGATGTTCTACCGGCCCACCAAAGACCGGATTTCCATGTTGCGGTTCCAGGCCGAGGGCAACCGCCTCTCCGTCGGCTCAGCGAGGGGAGAGTTGGTCGAGTTAGGCCTGGGCAAGGACTATTCTCTCGAACTCGCCTACCGAGTGGGATCCTTGGCGGTGCGATCGGCGTTCGAAGGCGGACTCAACACGACTGCCGTTCAAGACGAGGTGGATGGGTTGTCATTCTGGCAGATTCAACGCCCGAAGAGCCCCTTGCGGCTGAACTGGAGCAAAGAGCACCCATTCGACGGCGGGGCGACGATCATCACAGCCTGGACAGCAGATCCTTCGGGGCGTCTTCTGGCGGTGGCCCACAAGGGGAAGGGTCTTGAGATCCGAGATCTCGCAACTTGCGAACGCCTCGACGCTTACAACTGGAGTGCGAAATCACCGCCGGACGTGATCGGGCTTCGCCTAGTCAGTGGCGGGCGTGGCGTGATCCTCGCCGATCCGGATGGCTTGAGCATCATCACCCTGGGCGAGCTCCGGAAGCAGCGTGCGGACGAAGGCAAGTCGGTCAGCGCGGTCATGCGGGTTGGATGGGCCGACTCATCGAAACTTCGCGCCCGCGAGATCCTGTTCTCGCCTGCCGGAGCCCGCTACGCCATTCTGACCGATTCCGGTCAGCTGCTGGCGGGGAGCACTGCATTCGGGGCGAGCGCGGAAGATCAGAACGTTCTGAGAGCGGTCTTCCCTGCGGAGTGGCCTGGGTGGAATATCAATGCACCCGAGCTCATCGACACCCCCGAGGACGGCGTCCGCTCCTACAGAGGCATGGACGAGGGGGGGAAGTGGTTGGAAGATGATCTGTTCACTTATATGAACGGCAAGAAACAGTGGGTCGCCTGGAAGCCCAATCAGGGTGAGGTCCCCACGCCCTGGTCCGGCTCCGAGGGTGGGTTGGCGTGGGACGGGACAAGCCGGCTGGTCGCGTGGCGCGACAAAGAGTCCAGATCCGTGTTCGTCGATTCGCTCGCCGCTCCGCGCCCCGGCGCCACGGGGCGGAAAGCGATGCTCAAAGGGAGCTGCTCCACCGTCGCGAACTTCGCATTCAACCGGCGGGGCGACGCGCTCATGGTCGCGGACCTGGGGGAGTTGACCCTGCTTGATGTCGCAACGTCGACCGCCATTTGGAATGTGAATCGGCCCATCAAGGCGCGAGCGAACTCCCTGATCTGGCTAGATGAAGCCCATCTGGCGGTTTCGTGGAACGGCGCGGACACTGAGGTCTGGCGTCGCCATGCGACTGGGATGGAGCTGGCTTACACGATTCCGTCCACCACCGTCGCCAGGGCTCGCTTCGTCGACACATCGATCCCTGGTCGACTGGTGATCGCCGACAAGACCAATTCCCTGCTCCTGAGCGTCTCCTGGCCTGAGCTTCGCAGATGGTTGCAAGAGAGGCTCTTTGTCGCCCTCCATCCCGTCATGCGCGAGCGCTACCTCCTCGAGGATCGCCCGACCGCCGCGGCGACCGCGAAGCGGCGTCGGGCGGCCCTGCAACCTGTCGCCGAGGTGCTTCGAGCCACTGAGTTGAAAGTCATGCCCGATCCTCGCGCTCGGGCGATGGCTCTTCATCGGGTGTGGCCTGCCGTGGCCGTCGGCGATACCAGTCGGCACTTCGACGCCGACGAAGAAAAGGTGCTGAGGGCCATCATCGAAGAGAAGAACGCGAGCGGGGCGCCGAAGCCTTAGGTGGTTCGAGAAAGCGCTGCATCCGGCGAAGCACTTTCATCAACCGATACGACGTCCGGACATTGGACCCAGCAGGGCAGTGAGCCTTACCGCGGAAGGCGGCTGACGGGCCACTTGGCCTTTTCCGCCACGAAGTTGCGTCTCAGGACGCCGTCCAGCCGCTGCCCGCACCTCAGGCGTGTGACGAGACGGGGCGCTTCACCCTACCCTCCCCCCATGCGCACCCTCGTCACCGGCCAGATCGGACTCGATAAAAAGCCCTACCTCCAGTCCGCCGCCGATCTCGCCGGGCAGCAGGGGGAGCGGATCGACCTGCACCATGTCGGCGACCTGATGTACGCCGAGGGGCGCGATGTGAAGCCGGGCAAGATCCTCGACCTGCCCATCAGCCGCCTCAACTCGCTCCGTCGGGCCGCGTTCAAGGACGTCATCAGCAACAGCGCCGGCCAGAAGAACATCATCGTCAACACCCACGCCACGTTCCGCTGGCGGCACGGGCTCTTCTCGGCGTTCGATTTCGACCAGGTCAACAAGCTCGAGATCGACACCTTCATCTGTCTGGTGGACAACATCGAGACCGTCCACCACCGCCTCCATCGCGAGCACGCCGTCGACGCCACGCTCAAGGACTGCATGGTCTGGCGCGAGGAGGAGCAGCTCGCCACCGAGCTGCTCAGCCAGGCCGTCTCCGGCAGCAAGTTCTACATCCTCTCGCGCGGGCGGCACGCGCCCACCACCACCACCCTCTTCCGCCTCGTCTGCCGGCCCGGCATGCGCAAGGTCTACCCCAGCTTCCCCATGAGCCACGTCGTCGACATGCCCGAGGTGCTCGCTGAGATCGACCACTTCCGGGCCGAGCTCGCCAAGCATTTCATTTGCTTTGATCCGGGCGACGTCGACGAGAAGCTGCTGCTTGAGCGGGCCATCGCCGCGGCCCGCGACGGGCGCGAGACCATCGAGGTCCTGCCCCACGCGTTCGGCGGGTCGCGCCTGGGCGTCACCGAAAAGATCACCGTCCGCACCCGCGAGGTGCTCGACATCGCTGGCGACATCGATGGCCAGATCTACATGCGAGACTTCAAGCTCATCGATCAGTCCGACATGATCGTGAGCCTCGTCCCCGAACTCCCCGGCGGCAACCCCGGCCTCTCCAGCGGCGTGGAGCGCGAGCTGCAGCACGCCTTCGAGCACACCAAGGAGGTGTATGTCGTCTGGAAGCCCAGGAAGACGCCGTCGCCCTTCATCACCGAGACCGCAACCAAGGTCTTCAGCACGGTGCCCGAGGCCCTGGCGTTCTTCGACAGCAAGGGCATGTTCGGTGAGAAGAACCTCTTCGGCCAGTGACCGCCCCGCCCCCCCGCCGCCCCCGCCCCCCCCGCCGCTCGCGCCGCAGTGGTGGCGCCGGCGCCCTGAGCGCCGCAGCTACCGCGGCTCGTCAGGCCGGGGGACCGACCGCCGATTGGCAGCCGCCAGCAGCCAGGCCTTCGCCGCGAGCGGATAGACGGCCGACGCTATCCGACCGATCACCGCGAGCCTGATGATGCTCCCCGAAAGCCGTCGCCCCGCGGCGGGCCGTTCCGGCCCCCCGCCGGCGCCACCGCCGGTCCTGCTCCGGATGAGCGCCAGCCCGGCGAGACCCGCGATCGCGCCTCCGGCAATCGCCGCGATCAGCCGCGGCCGATTCCGCCGGCTCCGCTCGTCAACCTCATCCGCCCAGTCCAGCAGCCGCGCCTTGGCTTCGTCCACGCGGCTTCGCCGCTTCGGCTCGATGCCTTCGGCGCTCGGCGTGCTTGGAGGCGTCTTCATGCCTGCTCCCGCGTCGTCAGCAGCTTGAACGCGCCGACAAACAGGCCCCCCGTCATCAGGACCGCCGCGCCCGCGAGCGCCGCCGCTGCGGGGCGGCCCACCTCGGCTTCGAGCCACCACATCAGGCCCGCCGCGAGCAGGCCCGCGCCCCCCACGAACAGCGGCACGGCCACGCACAGGCACGCCACGCCCATCGCCAGGCCGGTCGCGCTCCCATGGGCGCGCCGGGCCTCGGCCCGCATGACGGTGAGCGCCGAGGCCCCCTGCGCCTCGATGAGCTCGAACACATGCACGACAAATTGCGCCATCGCTTTCAACGGGCGCTCCCCGGGCGACCCAGCACCAGGCCCAGCAGCAAGCCTGCGCCCGCCGCGAGCCCGATGCCCGCAAGCGGGTGGAGCTTCACCAGCCGCCCAAGCGCCTCGCCCGCTTCCTTCGCGGCGTTGGCGGCCTCGGCGAGGCCGTCCTTTGACGGCGCCGGTGCAGCGTGGCTCCCCTGGCGCCCGGCGGCGCCCGCATCAGCCGTGTCCGCCGCGAGCTTCGCCAAGTCGTGCTTGATGGCCTCGACTCCTCGCGCAGGGCGTCCGGTGTGGTCTGCGAAGCCTGTTCCAACTTCTGGAGCTGGGTTGCCGGCCATGATCGTGTCTCCTTGCGGGCTGGCGCGCAAGCACCGGTCCGCGAACTCAGCCGGTCAGCGAACCCAGCCGGGCGGGAAGGCTCATGCACGACCGCGGAACAGCAGCAGGCTGAGCCCCATGCCGACGCCCACCGCCACGGCCACGCTCATCAGCGGCCTGGCCGCGATCGTCTCACTCAGCCCGGCGATCGCGTCGGAGGCGCCCTTCTTGCCCGCCTGCACGCCCTTCTTGACCTCTTCGGAGATCTCGTGGGCCCCATCCTTCGCGGCCGCCGCCGCATGGTGCGCCATATCGGAGACGCCCGCCTTCAGGCCGGTGAAGTCGTCGCCGATCTTGCGCACGTCGTCACGAAACTCGCTCAACTGATGATCGGCATTTGGGGTCTGGCTCATGTGGTCGTCCTTGTCTGTAAGTGGTTCTTGGCTGGAGATGTCAACAGTGAGTCGTGATTGGTGGAGCACATGCTCCGTCTCGCCGGCGTCGGCATCAGAGGGAAGGCGCCCGCGATGGGGTCACGGGCTGAGAACGAAGGGTCGTCACCGTCGGCGCCGGCGACTCGCCGGCCGATGTGATGTCCGTCGCGCCGGCTTCGGCGAACAGCTCCTTGGCCCGCGCCACCTCTGCGGAGGTCTCGGCGTGGGCCGACACCAGGATGTTGCCGTCCTTCACCTTGCCCTCATACCGCTTGGCTTCGATCTCCGGGATGCCCATGCCGACCAGCGCTCCCGTCACGCCGCCAACGGCGGCGCCCACCGCCATGCCGCTCAGGGCCGCCATGATCGGACCCGCCGCGATGAAGGGGCCGAGCCCGGGAATGGCGAGGAGGCCGATGCCCGCCAGCAACCCCAGCGCCCCGCCTATGGCGCCGCCGGCGCTCACGCCCGCCGTCGCGCCTTCGGGCGCTTTGCTGTGCGTCTCGTGCACCAGCTCAGAATTGCCGGACTTGTCCGGCAGGAGCACCGAGATGTCCTTAACGCCGAAGCCCGACAGTTTCAGCCGAGAAACGATGTCATTGGCCATCGCTTCGGTCGATGCGATGCACAGTACTGAGGTCGCCATATTGAGCTCCGGTAAGAGGAACATGATCCAGCATCAAATCGACGGCGACGCCCCGCCCCTTGGCCCGCAATGTCGCGGCGGGAAAGGCGGGAGGTCGGAGACCTGCCGGGCCGAGCATCAGCCGCGGCTTGCTCGGCACGATCAGGGCTTCACTTCGAGTTCATTCACGACCTTGCTGACCCCCGCCGTGGCCTTGGCCTTGGACTCGATGGCGTCCTTCTCCGTCTGGCTCGTCACCGGCCCCCGCAGCGTTACGACACCCTTGTCAGTAATGATCTTGCAGTTCTGGGCGTTCATCGACATGGACTTGTCGGTCATGATCTCGCGCCGAACGTCGGCGGTGATCTTGATGTCCGAGGCGCTATTGGACTGGTCCAAGGGCGTTTTCGTCGCACCGTTCTGGTCAACCGCGTTCCGAGCCGTGTTGTCCGCCGCCGCGCCCGACGGGACGGCGCCGCCGGCCCCGCTCTTGGCCGATGAGTCGCCCTTTCTATCACACGACGCCATGCCAGCGCAGAGGAGGATCATCGAGATGCCGACGCGGTTGAGGGGAGTCATCTGTGTTCCATTTCCCGGCCGGTTCTCGCCGGGCGGCTGTGGGTCGGTGGGGGCGGTGGGGGGCGGTGGGGGTACGACGATCAGCGGAGCAGCGAGGTGCTCTTCGGGCGGCGCCTCCGAACTCCGCCAGTGAGCCACTCGGCGTGCACGGGCAGGTTCGAGGCCGAACGACTGAAAAGGCACACCTACATCATGCCGCACGCCGCCGCCGAGAACATCGGGAAGATGTCCCCCATCGGCGCGTCCCAAGAGCGGACGCTCCGACCGCTCAGGCACTCGAACGCGACCCGTTGGCCGTCAGAACTGACTGGGCCCCGGTGACCCCGCTCCCGCCCCCACCCCCGCCCCCCTCTGGCCCCCAAGCGCCCGCTCCCGCGCCGCGACCGATTCGTGCAGCTTCGCACCCTCCGGAAGCTCGCGCCGCGCGCCGCCATAGATCCGCCAGCGCCACCTCGGCGGGTTCCCCTTCCGGTCATACCACCGCTTGGGCAGCACCTCGAGCACGCGCCAGAATCCCTTCAGGCTTTCATGGATCGGCCCCGCCGGGTCGGGCCCGCCGCCGCCATCGGAAGCGATCCCCAGCGCCGCCCGCCGGCGGCGGGCCTCATCGACCAGCAACCCGCACGCCTCGGCTTCGCGCAGCATCCAGGCCAGGGCCCCGCGCGACAGACCCGCCTCGTCATCGGGATAGCCCCCGCCCACGTCGCAGTGCGTCCCCGGGAACCACAGCTCCTGCAGGTCCTGCCCCTCGGCCGGCTGCATCAGATGCTGCCGGAAGTACGCCCGCCGCTCATCGATCGCCACGGCGTGCCGCGCATGCACGATGGAGGGGTTCTTCGTCGTGAAGGGCATCGAGAAGTCGCCCCGCAAGGTCATCACCGACTTCACCGTGTCCCACACGCCCACAAAGTGCACCCGCGTCGCCTGCCCGAAGGTCGCCTGATACTCCGCCGCGACGGCCAGAAACTCCCCAAACGAGAGCTTCTCCCCGCGGGCCGCAAGCCGCATGATGTGCTCGATCTGGTGCTCATTGCCCCGCCGCAGCACGCCGAACAGGTGCACCAGCGCCGCGATCACCCGGGCCGTGTACGCCCCGCGGCTGAAGCCGAACAGGAAGATCCGATCCCCCGGCTCATAGCACCCCATCAGGGCCCCGTACCCGTGCTCGACCTTCGCAAAGAGCCCGCGCCCGAAGGCTAGGCCGAACACGCGTGTGATCTCCTTCCCCAGCGCCGTCATCGATGCGCTGTCGCCGCTCGTCCCCACGCCCGGGTCATAGATCACCACCTGCCGGGCCGCGTCCGCTTCCACCGCCTGACACAGCTTCACCACGTTGGTCTTGGTGAGGCCGAAGCGGTTGCTCGTGCCGTCGCAGCAGATCACGATGTTCTTGGCCATCTGAGGGCCTCCCGCGGCGTGGGTGGGGTGGGGGGGCTTCCGGGCGCAACCGGGCGACTTGGCCGCTTCCCGCGCCAGCATATCACCGCGCTCACCCGCCCCCCACACACCACACGCTCCTACCACACCCTCCTACCACACCCGCCTACCAAACCCGCCCCACCCCCTCGGAGTCTCCGCGCTTCGCTACCCTCCGTTATGGCCCCGTCTGCCCGGCAGCTCCTCACCGCGCGGTTCTACGCCCGCATCCTCCTCAGGGTGGTGGTCTTCATCTGCGTGATCTGGCTGGTCTGGGTCATCCCCGCCGCGGCGGTGCGCGCCACCTTCGCCCTCATGAACCGCATGGGCAGCGTGCCCGGCGTGCTCACCGAGCTCCTGACCCTGTCGCTCGCCCCGCTGCTGGGGATCACCGTCCTGGTGGCTTTCGAGCGGCGGCTCATCCGCTGGCTGGTTTCCCCCGAGCCGCTCCGCTGCCCCAGTTGCGAATACCCCCTCGCCGCCCTGCCCCCGGAGGGCAAGTGCCCCGAGTGCGGACTGCCGCTGCGGGACTGAGCCGCCCGCATACCCTCCCCGCCTCAGTGCCCCTGCTCCAGACCTCTAATCTCCGCAAGAGCTACAACGGCCGGGCCGTTGTCCAGGACGTGTCCTTCCACGTCGACCCTGGCGAGATTGTCGGCCTCCTTGGCCGTAACGGCGCGGGCAAGACCACCAGCTTCCGCATGACCATCGGCATGATCGACGCCGAGGGCGGCTCGGTCACCTTCAACGGGCGCGACGTCACCACCCTGCCCATGTACCAGCGGGCCCGCCTGGGCATGAGCTACCTCTCGCAGGAGGAGTCGGCCTTCC
>CAZSZO010000035.1:0-40928 GCA_964611125.1 uncultured Phycisphaeraceae bacterium
ACCGCGGTACACCGCGACCATGCGCCAGTCCTCCGTGTACACCAGATGGTACACCCGAGTCGCTCGCAGCCACCGGGCGGTTCACCGGGCGCAGAGGTCTCCCTGCGCCGGGACCCCGCCAGCCCCGGGCTGCGGCAGCCCGCTCTCGCCCACCCGCCGCTACAGTCGGTTATGGCTTCCCCGCTCATGCTCTCGACGTGGTCGTTTGGCCCGGTCGCCAGCCGCGCCGGCTTCCCGATTCTGCAGGCTGGCGGCCCCGCGCTTGACGCCGTGGTCGCGGCGGCCACCGCCGTGGAGCTTGATCCGACCGTCGATTCCGTCGGCGTGGGCGGGCTCCCGGACGCCTCCGGCCACGTCAGCCTCGACGCCTGCGTCATGACCTCACCGGCCCGCTGCGGCAGCGTCTGCTACCTGCGGGGCTACCCCTCGGCGGCCCAGATCGCCCGGCGCGTGATGGAGAAGACCATTCACATCATGCTCGCCGGCGCGGGCGCCGAGGAGTTCGCCCATCGGCAGGGCTTCTCCCCGGCCCAGACGCTCACCCCCGAGGCTCGGGCCGCGTGGGAGCAGTGGAAGGGCCAGGGCGGTTCGCTGGCGTGGGCGGAGCGGGCCGAGCGCGAGGGATACGTCCCGCCGATGAACGTCGAGGAACGCTACCGCCAGGCCCGCGGGGCCGGCCCCGCCTCCCCCTCACCCCCCCCGGCCGCAGCCGGGCCCGACCGGCCCGAGCCCTCGCACGACACCGTCTGCGTGCTCGCCCGCGATCAGGCGGGTGACCTGGCCGGGGTGTGCACGACGTCCGGACTCGCTTTCAAGGTGCCCGGGCGCGTGGGTGATTCCCCCATCATCGGGCACGGGCTGTACGTTGACCCAACCGCCGGCTGCGCCGCGGCGACCGGCAACGGCGAACTGGTGATGGGCGTCTGCGGCTCGTTTCTCGCTGTCGAGCTCATGCGCCAGGGCCGCTCGCCCCAGGAGGCGATTCTCGCCGTGCTGGAGCGGGTGCGGGCGAGCTACCCCCTGCTTCCTGATCACCAGGTGGCCATGATCGCGATGCGCCCCGACGGCGCCTGGGCCAGCGGGGCCCTTCGGCCCGGGTTCTCGCACTGTCTAGCCGATGCGCAGGGCATCAGGGTCGAGCCGGCCCAGCAGGTGCTCATCCCCGCCTGACCCCCGCCTGACGGGCGCGGCGATCCGTACGCGGCGCACTGGGGAGAACCTCCGGCCGGGCATGCGGGCGCTCCCCCGGCTATCATCGCGGCCCATGGATGTTCTCAGTCTCGCCAGCACGGAAATCTCCTCGTATCTGCCGATCCTGCTGCTGATCACGATGGCCCTCGGCTTCGGGATCGGCAACGTGGCGATCTCGGCGGCCTTGGGCCCGCGCCGCAGCGGCGCCGTGAAGGGTCTGGCGTACGAGTCGGGCATGAACCCCATCGGCGACGCCCGCAAGCGGTTCAATGTGCGGTTCTACCTGATCGCCATGGTCTTCCTGGTCTTCGATATCGAGATCATCTTTCTGTATCCCTGGGCCGTGACCTTTCCGAACCTGGATCACTCCCTGACCAGCGGCGCCATGTGGTTTGCCCGCATTCTGTTTTTCATCCTGACGACGGTGGTGGCGTACATCTACGGCTACCGCAAGGGCGTCTTCCGGTTCGACTGAGCTGCTCTCAGAGCAGACGGGTGTCCGGATAACAGCGGCTTGGACGCAGCCGGGCCGCTTTACCGCCACATTGAGGCTCTTTCGCGGCCATTTAAGGGGCGCTCGGCGGGGGTTCTCCCGCAGCCACCGGGTCAACTTGCCGATAGGTACTCCGCCTACGCAGTTCACCTTGAGGCCCATGATGCTCCTCGATGCAAACCAACCCACCGACCCGTTGAGCCTTCGCGCCCGGCTGGAATCGCTGCTCTGCCAGCGCGCGATCGGGTGCGTCTTTCAGCCCATCGCCTGCATCCCCAGCGGGCGCCTGATCGGCGCTGAATCGTTCGTGCGGCCGCGGGCGGATACCGGGTTCACGTGCCCCGTCGGCCTGCTGACGGCCGCGCGGCGGACGAATCTGCTGTGGGAAGTGGAGATGCTCGCCCTCGAGACCAGCATTCATCAGGCTGGAACGCTGCCCGTGGGGGCCCTGCTCTTCCTGAACGCCTCGCCCACGGTCTTCGCGGATCGCCGTTTCGCGGGGGGTCTGTCGGCGTTTGTCGCCAGCCAGCCCAGCATGCGGCCCGCGCGGGTGGTGGTGGAGATCACCGACTGGACCGGCGACCACGAGGTTGACCTGAGCGAAAGCGCACGGGCCTTGCGTCAGGCGGGCTTCCAGCTCGCCCTCGACGATCTGGGCACCGGGGCCAACGGCATGGCCCGCCTGAAGGCGCTCGCGCCCCGCTGGCTGAAGCTTGACCGCGGGCTGGTGCGCGGGATTCACACCGACCGCAGCCAGCGGGAGCTCGTCCGCTTCCTGGTTCAGACCGCCCGCCTCAGCGGCACCATCGTGGTCGGCGAGGGCGTCGAGCGGTTTGAGGAGCTGGACGCACTCATCGATCTGGGCGTCCGCTTCGTGCAGGGTCGGCTGACGGGCCAGCCCGCTCCGATCGCCCAGCCGATTGACGGACAAGTGGCCCGAGAGTTGACATCGCGCTGGGCCAAGGCCCGCGACCAGGGCCAGGGCGGCGACCTCACCCTCGGCTCGCTCGCGCACGCCTGCGGCGAGGTGCAGGCCAATGAGCGCACCTCCGAGGTCCGGCGGGTGCTCTCGGAGCGCCCCGATGATCCGGGCGTCGTGGTGCTCGACGGCCGGCGCTTCGTGGGGTGGTGCTCACGGGCGGCGATTGAGAGCGCCTCGGCCGGCGTCCCCGTCAGTGAGTGCATCACCTCGATCGGTCTGACGGTGCGGGCGGACGCCCCCGTCAGCGAAGGTCTCGAGGCCGCCTCGACCCGCGATGACAGCGAACTGGCCGTGCCGCTGGTGGTCATGCGTGATGACCGCGTCGTCGGCGTGCTGCCGATGCGCACGCTGCTCTCGGCCGGGGCCAATGGCGCCCAGACGCGGGTCCGCCTAGATCCGCTCACCCGCCTGCCCGGCGCCGTGGCGGTGGAGGAGCATCTCCGGGCCCGCATCCTCGCGAGCCGGGGCCCCGGGCTGGGCCCGCAGGACCACACGGCGCTGATCATCGACTTTGCAGATTTCCACCGCTTTAACGAGGCCTACGGCTATGACGCCGGCGACCGAAGGGTCCGGTCGCTCAGCACCCTCGTCGCCGAGGTGCTCATCGCCGGGCAGGACAGCACGTTCTTCGGAGCGCTCGGCGCGGACCGGTTCCTGGTGACGACGCCCGCGCACGACCTCGACATGCGCCTCAACACCCTGATCGAGCGGTTCGCCCGGCGGGACGCGGGGGAATCAAACCAGGACGAGTTCGTGCCCCCGAGCCTGGCCGTGATGGAGGGTTCACAGCCGCGGACCCCGACCTCACCCTTGCGGGTGCTGGTCATCCCCCGGATCTTCGCGCGGATCGCCCAGCCGCGCGATCTGCTGGCGCTCGAGCAGCAGATGCGCCAGCGCGCCGCCGCCCGCCCCGATCGCGCCGGTCCGGGCTGGTCAGTGACTTGGGACGATCGCCAGGGGATGCGGGCCGCTCGGGCCGCGTGAGTGGCGGCGGACCAGTTCCCGCGGCCGTACCCTGACGGGATGACCGCCCTGACCTCATCGGGCCCCCAGCCGGCCAAACCTTCGGGCACGCTTCCAGGGGCTTCCGGGGGCGCGATGCTCACGCTCTCCGGGCGGCTGATCGCCGGGGTCATCGCGGCGGGCTTGCTCAGCGTGCTCATCATCGCCGCCATGCTCCGGGCCAGCCCGAGCGGCCACGGCACGCATACGCAGCTGGGGCTGCCGCCGTGCGGCTGGGTGCTGGCCCTGGGCAAGCCCTGCCCCACCTGCGGCATGACTACCGCGTTCACCCACATGGCCCAAGGGCGGCCCATGGCCAGCCTGGCGGCCAACCCGGCGGGAGCCCTCCTGAGCGTCAGCTTCGCGATGGGGTTCTGGATCGCTCTGCACGCCGCGTTGACCGGCGCCAGAACCGGGGAATGGCTCAACCGCTTGCTGTCTGCTCGCGTATTGTGGGGGGCCGCGGCGATCTGGGCCTGCTCGTGGGGGTATATGATCTGGTCTTGGCCCGGCTGAGCGCTTGGACAGGCGTGAGGAAAGCTGGGTGTGGACGGGCTCGTGGGGTCGGAGGGTGTCTGGACATGACGCACGCGCCAATCCGGCATCATCGCAACCTGGTCGGGCTCTGGGCCGCGCTCTCGGGCATCGGCGGGCTGGGGGCCCTGGGTGTGCTGGGCGGCTGCAACCTTGTCGGCGGGCTGGCTGGCGGGATGGTTGAGAGCTACAAGCGCAGTTCGACCCACACGATCGAGGCGAAGCATCGCGGGCTCGAGGGTAAGAGTTTCGCGGTGCTGGTCACCGCCGATCGGGTGATCCAGGCCGACTACCCGGAAGTCGTGGCCAAGATGACTCTGGAGCTCAGTGAACGGCTGGCCCGCGAGGCCAACGCCTCCGGCTACGTCCCGGGTCAACTGGTGCTCGACTTCCAGTTCAACCACCCCCGCTGGGTCACCATGCCCATGGGGCAGATCGCCAAGGAACTGGGCGTTGAACGGATCGTCTACGTCGATCTACTGGAGTACCGGCTCAACGACCCGGGCAACCAGTACATCTGGCAGGGCGTGGCGGCGGCGCTGGTGGGCGTGGTTCATGCCGATTCAGGCCTGCCCGACGAGTTCGCCTTCCAGGAGCAGGTGCGGGTCAAGTTCCCTGACAAGGATGGGCTCGGCCCCACGGACCTGCCCCGCGCGGCTGTGAACACCGCCCTGGCCAACCGCATCGTTGATCGCTCCGCGTGGTTGATGTACGACCACGAAGAGCCGTATTACCCGGATTATTGATCCCGCCGACCGCGTGATCTCAGGAGCACCATGAACCCCACTTTGGCAGGTTCTCGTCGGGGGACGAGGCGATCGGCTTGCGGCCGCGATGGCGGCGCGGGGGCGCCGGCCGGGGTGCTCGCGCTCGTGCTCGTGCTCGCCGGGCTGTCGCTCTTCGCCCCGGGCTGCAACATCGTCGGCCCGGCGGCCTACTTCATCGTGGGCCCTGACAAGGTCAAGCCCGTCTACGAGCTTGACGAGAAGAAGACCGCCGTGATCTTCATCGACGACCGGGCCAACCGGATTCCTTCGCGGGCGGCGCGCGAGGCGATCGGCGCCGCGGCCGAGGAGCGGATGCTCGAGGAGAAGGTCGTCGCCGAGATGGTCAAGTCGCGGGCGATCCAGGCGGTGGTGGCCCGCGAGCGGTTCGGCAAGCCCATCGGCATCGCCGACGTCGGGAAGGCGGTGAGCGCCGACATCGTGATCTACGCGTGGGTGGACGCGTTCTCCCTGACCTCCGATGGCCAGACGTACCTGCCCAACGCGGTGCTCCGCATCAAGATCATCGACGTCGCGACCAAGGCCCGGCTCTATCCGCCGGCCGATGGGGGCGAGCAGTGGTATCAACTGGCGATCTCGCTGCCCCAGCAGCAGGGCTTTGTGCCCAAGACCCCGGCGGAGCGGGCCAAGGCCGAGCAGGATTTCTCCCGCTGGGTCGGCGTGGCGATCGCCCAGATGTTCTATGAGCATGTGCCGACCAAGCCGGCATCACGCATCGAAGAGGGGCCGTCTTGAACGCCGGCGCCGCCACCGGCGGGCCGAGCGGCGGCCAGCCGGGGCCTGAAGCCGCCTGGAGGGGGCCCGGTTTGCTGCCGCAGGATCGCCCAACGGCCCCGGCGCGGGTGCTGCACCTGGTCGAGCCGGTCACAGGCGGCGAGGGGGCGCTGCTGGCGTGCGTCGCGGCCAGCGAGATCCCGGGCATCGATCACGAAACCTGGGTCATCGGCCCGCCGCGCTGGCTCGAGGCGGCGCAGCGGCTGGGGCTGCCTGACGCCGTGGGTATCCCAATGAGCCTGGGTGTTCCGGAGACCGCACTGCGGAGCCTGTGGCGCGTGCGTCAGGAGCGGCTGGCCCGCTGGGGGCGCGGGCCCGATGCGGTGATCGCCTATTCCCCGGCTGCGGTCAGCATCGCGACGCGGGCCTTTGCGCTCTCGCGGGGACTGCCGATCATCGGCGTGATGGCGGTGGGGCCTGAGTCAGCCGGGCGGGGCTGGCTGGCGTCGCGCCGGCTGTCGCGCTGCCTGCACCGCGCCACCATCGTGCCGCTCGGGCAGTCGCTGCAGCGAAGCTGGGGCGGCGCCCTGGGGCTGGGCGTGACGGGGATCACGCCGCCGGTGCATCAGCCGCCACGCTCGCCGCTCAACCGCGCCGAGACCCGCCGGATCCTGGGCATCGCCCCGGGCGAGGTGGTCGTACTGCTCCTGGCCGACCAGGTCGACGCGCCGGGGGCCCGCCGCATGGTGCAGATCGTCTCCATGGCGTGCCTGGCCGGGGCCAGTGTCGTGGGACTGGTCCCCGGTGTGCTCCCGGATTGGCCCGTCGCCAGCCGGTTCCTTCGCTTTCAGGGCGGGCGAACCGAGATCATTACCTTTGACGGGCCCGTGGCCGGGGCGCTCCCCGCGGCGGACATCGCCGTGTGGGACATTCCGCGCGGGCCCATCTCGCGCTCGCCCAGCCCGCTGTTGGCCCTCGCCGCGGGCGCGGCGGGCATACCGGTGATCGCGCCCGATCTGCCCGCGTCGCGCGAGGTGATCAGCGGCGGCTCAACCCTGACGCTGGCGAAGGGCGCGGGCGAACAGGACCTGTGCCGGGCGCTCATGCCGATGGCGCTCGACGGCGGACTGCGGGCCGGCATCGGCGCCGACCTGGCGACCCGCCTGGGCGAACGTGGGCGGCGCTACCGGTTTCATGAGGAACTACTCGACACGCTCCGGGTCGTGAGTCTCGGGGCGAGGGCGACACAGGCGTGGTTCCCCGGTCACCACGCGGCGTCGGCCTGATCTGCAGACGGCCCTGCGGCCACTTCGGCGGCCTTTGAGCGCCAGCCGGCGATCGCCCCCCAAGAATGGCGGCATGAGCCCCTCCCGCACAGATCAACCAGTTGCTCCGCCGCACGCCCTGCTCTTCGTCTGCCTCGGCAACATCTGCCGCTCGCCCCTGGCGAAGGCGATCTTCATCCATCAGGCCTCCGCTCGAGGGGTCCTCGACCGGTTCACCGTTGACTCCTGCGGCACCGGACACTGGCACGCGGGCCGCCCGGCCGACCCGAGATCGATCGAAGTGGCCAGGCGCAACGGCGTCGCCATCGACCACATCGCCAGGCAGGTGAGCCCGGGAACCGACTTCGATCGGTTCGACCTGCTGCTGGCGATGGACCGCGACAACGAGGAGACGCTGCTTGAGTTAGGGGCGCCGCCGGCGAAAGTGCGGCTGATGCGGTCATTCGATCCGGAGCTGGCGGGGAAGGGGGCCGGGGGCGGAAGGGGCGAGCAGGGTGGCGGCGGGGTGCTCGAAGTGCCCGATCCCTACACCGGCAGCCCCGACGGGTTTGATCGCGTATTCTCCATGCTGCAGCGTGCGTGCGCCGGACTGCTCGACCATTGCCTGGCCAAGCCCGACTCGTCAGTACACCCATGAGCACGCCGCACCGAACCTCCGGAGCCCCTGCGTTCACGCTGATTGAACTGCTGGTGGTGATCGCCATCATCGCCCTGCTGGTGGGGATCCTGCTCCCCGCGCTCGCGTCCGCCCGCTGGTCGGCGCGTGCGACGGCGTGCTCGGCCCGGCTGCACCAACTCGGCGCCGCGCTGGCGATGTACCTGAACGATTATCCCGACCGGCTGCCGCAGGTGCGGGTGCCTGTGGGCGGCGGCGCGAGCGCCAACATCGGCGCCCTGTTCGGCGGCAAGAAGGGCTCGCTCCCCGCGTACGGCATCGATGAGTACGGCGCTGAGCGGCGGCCCCTGAACCGCTACGTGCTTACCGGCGACGTCCCCCCCGATGCCTCCACCGACCGCTTCGAGATCGCGGCCTTCCAGTCGCCCGCCGACGCAGGCGGGACGATCCCCGGCATCGGGCCGGTGGCGTCGATGTACGACCTGCTCGGCTCAAGCTATACCCTCAACGATCACGCCCTCGACGGCGAGCAACTGTGGACGCTCATCCCGCTGGCCGGAGGGAAGATGCCCCCGGTGGTCACGCCCACCAAGACCTGGGTGCTCGGGCCGCACCCGATCTACAACTACCAGGAGAACGGCGATCGCGGGCATCGCTGGTACGGCCGCAAGGATGTCTCGGCGAATCTCCTCTTTCTCGACCTGCACGTGGGAACGCAGCTGCGCGTGCCCGTCGGCGTCGTGAACACCACGCCGGACTACTCGTTCCTGCCGCGCCCGGATTGGTCGCCCCCCTGAGCCTCGGGGGCGAGACCAGCCGCGTCGGACGGGCCGGCGCCAACCTTCGCGGCCTCCAGCCCCGGCGCCCGGCGGGCGGCACGGATGCTCAGCGGCAGCGTCGCCACGTACGCCGCGGCGAGGATGCTCATCGTCAGCCAGGCATCGCGGACGAACCCGCCCACGACCACGGCCATGAGCAGCATCAGGGGCATGGCCCAATCGCGATGGACCCGCAGCCGCTTGAAGGCGAACATCGGCAGCCGGCTGATCATCAGGCCCGCGATCGACAGCAGCAGCACGATCACCACGAGCGTCGGCGTCCGCACCTGCAGGTCGGAGAGCAGCAGCATCGGCGGAATGAGCGCCGCGCCCGCCGCGGCGGGCGTGGGCATCCCGGTGAAGAACTTCGACGGCTTGCTGCCTGGGGGCTTGCGCCGCTGCTGGGCCGTGAAGCGGGCCAACCGCAGCGCGCTGCACAGCCCGAAGAGCACGACGGTGATGACCAGCAGTCCTTCGAGGGAATAGCCCATGAATGACAGATCGTGTCGGCACCACCGGTAGAGCAGGAACGCGGGCGCAATGCCGAAGCAGACGAAGTCCGACAGCGAATCGAACGCCTCGCCGAACTGGGTCGTGGCCTTCAGCAGGCGGGCGGCGCGCCCGTCGAGCATGTCCAGAATCCCCGACATCCCGATCGCGGCCAGCGCCCGGGCCCAGTCCTCGCTGTTGGCGTAGTGCAGGCTCGCCAGACCGCTGCACAGCGCGGCGGTCGTGAACAGGTTTGGGATGATCTTGCGCAGGGGCACCGACCCGTCGCGCAGCCGCTTCCGCATGGCGCCGCGGGTCATGCCAGGCCTCCTACGGGCGCGGGGCTTGGGGCCATTCGGGCCATGATCGTTTCGCCAGCGCGCACGCGCTGACCCACCTGCACCAGCGGCTGGGCGTCCAGCGGCAGATAGACCTCCGCCCGGCTGCCGAAACGGATCAGCCCGAAGCGCTCGCCCGCCGCGACCTGCTGCCCCTCACGCAGGTGGTTGACGATCCTCCAGGCCACCAGGCCGGCGATCTGCACAAAGGCCACCGATCGGCCGTGCGGGTCGAGCAGGAGCGCCGCGGAGCGCTCATTGTGCTCGCTGGCCTTGTCGAGAGAGGCGTTGAAGAACCGGCCGGGCACGTAGGCGACCCTGATGATCCGCCCGCTCAGCGGCACGCGGTTGACGTGCACATCGAAGAGGTTGAGAAAGATCGCGATGCGCTGGAACACTTCCGCGGTCCCGGAGTCGCCCGCTGGTCGCAGCTCGCGCGGCAGCGGCGCCCGATCGATCTTGATCACGCGCCCGTCAGCGGGGCTGATCACCGCGACCTGCCCTGAGGGTTCCAGCGCTTCGGCGGGTGGCGCCCGATCCGGATCGCGGAAGAACCAGACCGACCAGCCGGTGAGCACCGCCGACAGCGCCCCGAGCACGCCCCCCACCGCCGGGCCGGCGGCAAGCCCGGTCAGCGTGATCAGCACGCCCGCCGCCGCCATGGACAAGATGATGGGCCAACCTTCGCGAGCGATGCGCACAGCGCCTCCGGATCGAGCGGGCGGCGGCACGCAGGAGAGAGCTCGCCCGGCAAACGGCATCGTAGCTGGAGCGGCCCGGCCAGCCGCGGGACCGCCTTCAGCGGTCATCCAGCGGCCGGGTAGCCCTTCGGAGTCGATCGGCGATCGCCAGCCAGACCTCGCCTGGACCGACGACACGGCCAGTGGGGAGCGGCGGACTCTCCACCGCGATCAGCCCCGCCCCGCTGGCGTCGGCCTCGCGGAGCGCCGCGTAGAGCCCCGCGGCGTAGAGATTCGGGTCCGCGGGCATCTCGATCACCAGCGCCGGCTCGGACGCGGAGAAGCCGCCCATCGAGAGCACGGCGACGGGCCGCCCGGCGGCGAACTCGACCACGCGGCCCCACCGGGCCCGCTCAAACCGCACCGCCGGGGTGTTGGGGGCGTAGTGCTCGCTCAGCAGGCCCGGGCTGGCGAGGGTTTCGGCCCCTCCCCCCCGGGGTGAAGGCGCAGACGACACGCGCGGGGCCAGGGCGCCGTCATCCAGGCCCAGGGCCCGGGAGATCGCCCAGGGACCGATCACGCCTGGGCGGAGGATTTCGGGGCGGCCATCGCGCATGCGGACGACGGTGGACTCAATGCCCGCCGAGCAGGCTCCGCCGTCGAGGACCATGACGTCGTCGGCGCTGAAGGCATCGCGAACATGGGCCGCGCGGGTGGGGGAGACCCGCCCCGACGGGTTGGCGCTGGGTCCCACCAGCGGGCCGCCGAACTCGAAGAGGAGCGCGAGTGCGGTGGGGTGGTCGGGGCAGCGGACGGCGACGGTGGGGCCGCCGGCGGTCACGGCCTCAGGAACCCGGCCGGCCCGCGGCAGCACGAGGGTCAGGGGCCCCGGCCAGAATGCCCGGGCCAGCGTCTCAGCCCATGGGGGCCATTCCTGGGCGACGGTCAGGGCCATCTCGCGTCCGGTGACATGCACGATCAGCGGGTTGATCGACGGGCGGCCCTTGAGGGCGAAGACGCGGGCAACCGCCGCGGGGTTCAGGGCGTCAGCCCCGAGGCCGTAGACAGTCTCCGTTGGGAAGGCGACAACCCCGCCCGACCGGAGCGTCCGGGCGGCGAGGGCGATGCTCGCGAGTTCGGTCGGGGGGTCCTGCATGTGCTCGATGAACGGCCCGGCGGCGGCGAGGCTCTATTTGAGGGGCGCCGGGAGGCCGAAGATCGGGTCGGGCGGGGGCGGGAGGGCGCCCTGTCGCTGCTCGCCGAGGGAACTGGAGACTTCGAAACGGATGCGGTTGCGCTCAAGGGCGGTGCCCATCGCGGTGTAGAGCTGGGCGATCCCGGTGTTGTAGCCGGTGAGGGCGGCGAGCTCCTGCGTTTCGCGTCCCGCGAGCGACTCCTGCTTGCGCAGCTTGAGATCGAGCTGTTCAGGAGTCAGGCCCTGCACGATCTCCTCGCGGACCTCGGTGGTGCGGAGATCCTCGGCGGCGGCCAGCCGGGCGGCCCGGCGCTGCTCGATGAGGTCATAGGCCGTTTCGGTGTTCCGCAGGGCGGTCTTCACCTCCAGGACGATGCGGGAAACCACGTCGCGATATGTGATCACCGACTGCTGCTGCTCGACCCGGCGGCCGCGGGCCCGCCCCTCCGCGGCCCGGTTGCCGATGGGCTGCTCGAAGGCGAGCCCCACCAGGAAGTCGACGAGGCTGCCGTCGAACTGCTCGCGCAGGGAGCTGTCGGCCCCGGTGGTGAGGGCCGAGAGGCGCGTCTGCAGGCGCAGGTCGAGCTGCGGCAGGATCTGGTTCTCGGCCTGCCGCCGGCGGATCGAGCTGTCGTCCAGGGCGAGGATCGCCCGCTGCACCTCGGGGCGGCGCCCGATGGCGGTGGTCAGCGAATCGAGCAGGCTGAACTGCGTGGGGGCGTCCACCGGGTTGTCGGCGGGGAGCAGCAGCACCTCCGAGCCCACCGTGAGCTCCGGGTCGTTCATGAGCTGCTTGAGCTGGTCGCTGGCGTTGCGGAGGGTGTTCTCGGCCTGGATGACATCGCCCCGGCGCGACTCCACCGCCGCGACGGCGTTGGCGAACTGGGCCGGGTTGGCGTCCATGTTGCCCTTGCGGACCTCGAGAATCTGCCGGACCTTCTCACCCGCCTGCAGAAGCCGCTTGGCGATGAGCAACTCGCCGTACGCCTGAACCAGACGCCAGTACTGCTGCTCAACCTGCCCGACGGTCTGGTTCAATTCCGACTTGAGCTGCTGGATCTGGTCGCGCTCGGCGTTGGCGGCCAGGCGGACCTCGGTGAGGGCGGTGTCGCTGCCAAAGTTCCGCAGCAGCGGCTGATCGAGCTGCACCGTGACGGCGGCTTCATCGGCGGGGTTGGGGCGGGCGAACGACGAAGGCTCAAGCGTGACATCGGTGTACGTGAGGGCCTGCTGAACGGTGAAGGTGCCCCCCGAGGTGAGGCGGCGGCGGAGCCCGATCTGCGAGTCGACCACCTGCCGCTGATTGAAGCTGCGCGTCGAGGGCGGAATCGATGACTGCTGGGCGATCTGCTCCTGGTCGAGGTTCGACCACGTGAGGTTCGTGAAGAAGGTCCAGTCGAACGCGGCCTGAGCCTCAAGCAGGCGGGCCTCGTCGACGGCCACGGCCAACTTGGCGAACTGGATGTTGAGGTTGTTGGCGACCGCGGTGGCGATCGCACGCTCCAGGCTCAGCGTCACGGCGTTCTGCGGGGTTCCGAGCAGGGTGGGTTCGAGCAGGTCGTTCGAGCCGCCGGGGCGGTAGGACGTGATGCCGCTGGTCCGCTCGAGTTCCTGCATCACCTTGGGCTTGAGGTCGAGGGCCCTGGACCGGCTGGTCCGCTCGGTTTCACGCGTTTGGGGGTAGCGCGTCGCCTCTGCCGCCTCGCGCCGGATGCTCTCCATCAGCGACTTACGAAGATCATCCTGCTCGCGGTCGAGGGGGGATGAACACCCGCCCAGGAGGGCGCCCAGCAGGGCCCCGAGCGCCACGGCGGACCCGGCGAGCAGGGCGAGCCGGCATCGCTGCACGCCGCGCCGCCTCAGGGTTCTTGGATTTGTCCACATCAGGGCGGGAAGCGTACGGTGAACAGGCCTAGACAATCAACGCTCCTCCGAGGCCGACGTTCCTCCGAGGCCAATGCTCCCTCCGGCCGCGGTCTCGCGCGAATCCGGCCGGATTCTCGCGTTGCTATACGCGGATTGGGGCTGGACGGCCGCTCGGACCGATTCCACTGAGCAATAATGTCTCTCGGTCACCTGTGTCAGGAGATTTCGCCATGCGCACGATCCGCGCTGCTTCATTGTCCTTCATCGTCGCCACTCAGTTCCCCACCCAGCTCGCCGGCCCGGCCGCCGCCTTGATCGCCGGTCTGGCCTCCGCTCTGGCCTTGGCCAGCTCGGCGTCGGCCCAGCCCGCCCCGGCCAAGGCGACCGATCCCTATCAGGCCGTGGTCTCACGCGATGGCGTGGAGCTGCGCGCCGGGGCCGGCGTGTTCTACTACCCCGTCGCCAACCTCAAGGCGGGAACCCGCCTGCGGGTGGTGGGCGAGGACAACGGCTTCCTCAAGGTCGCCTATCCCGACGGGCTCAAGGCTTTCATCCGCGCCGGCGATGATGTCACGGTGGACCCTTCGGGGAAGACCCTGAAGCTCGTCAAGCAGCCCCGCGTGCTGCACGCCAACCTCACCAGCGGGGCCAAGGGCTCGTTCTGCCCCATCGCCTTCGAGAAGGAGCCCGAGGTCGGCGCCCAGTTCACGATCCTCGAGACCATCAAGGGCGATGACGGCAAGCCCAGCCACTTTGCGATTCCGGCGCCTGCCGGCACCTTCGGCTTCGTGAACAAGGAGAGCCTCCGCAAGCTCACGCCTGAGGAACTCACTCCAGCGGCCAAGCCGGCGGCCAGCCCGGCGGCTCCGGCATCGACTCCGGGCGGGCCAACGACGCCCGCGGCTCCAGCGTCTGCGACCCCTCCGGCCGCTTCGCCGGGCTCGTCGCCAGCCGCCACCCCCTCTACCCCCCCAGCCACTCCGCCGGCCACCCCGCCAGTTTCCACGCCGCCATCAACCACTCCCGCGGTCGACGGGCAGCCGACACCGACGGCCGCGACTCCCAGTGAGCCCGCGGCTCCGGTCGCGCCCGCCCCGACCCCCGAAGTCCTGAAGGCGGACACCCGCAAGGCCGACATGGACTCCCTGGTGGCGATCTTCAAGCGGGTGCAGTCTCAGGGCCAGCAGGAAGCCGAGCTGGCGCCGGCGATCCAGGCCTTCAAGGCGTTCATCAGCAGGCTCAGCGACTCACCATCGGATCGCCGCTTGGCGGACCACCTCGGGAAGTACGTTGAGGTGATGCAGCTCCGGCTTGACCTGCGCGAGACGCTCAACAAGCCCGAAGCGGGCATCCCTTCGCTGGAGTCCCGCCATGTCGAGATTGACCGCCAGTTGGCCGAGCTCGAGAAGCTCGCGGTGTACAAGGCGATCGGCCGCCTGCTCTCCAGCACCGTGTACGACGGCACGCGTCTGCCCAAGCTGTACCGCGTGGTCTCCCCCGAGCCCGGCAACGGCCGCACGCTGGGCTACGTCCAGCCCAGGGACGGTCTTGATCTTGAGGGCAAGCTCGGCCGCATCGTCGGCGTTATCGGCGAGTCGAAGCTCGACGAGTCGCTCAAGGCCAACCTGGTGGCGCCGCGGCGGGTGGATGTGCTCTCGCTGGCGCCGCTGAGCGGCTCGAGCCCGAGCATGCCGGCGCCGATTGCTCCGACCCCTCAGCCCCGGTGATCGCGGATTGATTCAGGCATGAAGAAGGCCCCGCGTCGCAGGACGCGGGGCCTTTGTCATTACGCCACGATCGATGATCGATGGGACTTTATCGCGAGGACACCGTTGCTGGTCCGTGAAAGTCCATCAGGACCACACACGGGCCCGCGAGAGGGATCCCGTCGGTCAGACCATCGAGCGAAGGCCCTTGAGGGGGCGGATCTTGATGACGGTGCGGGCCGGCTTGGCCTTCACTTCCATCATCTCGCCCGGCTTGAAGGGGTTCTTCTTCATTGAGGCCTTGGTGGCGGGCTTGTAGATCGACTTGATCTTCATCAGCCCGGGCAGCACGAACACCTTGTCCTTGCCATCGGTGGGCTTCTGCAGGTCCACCTTCATCACCTGCCCCAGGATCTCGAAGACCCCGGCGACTTCCTTGCGCTGAAGGTTGGTGTGGGCGGCGAGGAGCTTGTACAGCTCGCTCTTACCGCGGAGCTTCTTGGAGGCTTCGATCTTCGGGGCCTTGGGGGTCTTTGCTGCCATGCGGGAATCTCCATAAAAACAGGCTCTCGCGGCTCCTCCGCGATGATGCGCGATGGTTGTAACGCGCAGCGGCCTGGGTATCAAGTCCATCCTTCGTCTTTTTCGCCTGAATTCCCAGACATTTTGGCGATCAGCCCGCGAAATCACCAGCAAACCAGCCCTCGCGGACGATCGCGCCTGCTCAGGCCAGCCGCTTGACGATCACGGCCGTCTGATCATCGCCAAAGGGACGGCCACGGGCGAACGCGAGCGTTTCGCGATTGATCGCCGCGAGGATGTCGGCTGATGCGCCGCTCATCGACCCGCGGATCGCCGCGAGCGTCCGCTCCATCCCGAACAGGTCATCGTCGGGGTTCATGGCTTCGTAGTAGCCGTCCGAAAGCAGCAGAAAGACATCCCCCTTGCCCAGGCGGAGCGGTTCGACCACGTCGGGCATGAGGTCCGTCTGGATGCCCAGGGGCGGCGCGTTGGCGTCGAATGTCTGATGGGTCCCATCAGTCCGAACGATCAGCAGCGGCGCCTGACCAGGGGATACGTACGTGATCTCGTCCTTGTCGGGCCGCAGCCAACCGAGAAACGCGGTGATGAACCGGCCCGGCGGCAGATCCTCGCACAACTGGGCGTTCAGGTGGAGGGCGATCCGCTCGATCGACGCCCCCAGCCGGGCGCCCATGCGCACCATCGCCCGGGCCTGGGCCACCGATAGAGCCGGGCCGATCCCGTGCCCGGTCGCGTCACCGACAAGAATCATCAGCCCCAGGTGCGACTCCGGGCTCGCGCCGTCTGCGGCGGTGGTCAGCAGCGTCCCCAGGTCGATCAAGTCAAAGGTGTCGCCGCCGGTCTCCTCGGCGGGCGCCGTCTGGGCCGCGATGTCGTAGCCCAGCACCCCGGGGATGCTCTTGGGCAGCGACGCCTGCTGGATGTCCTTGGCCAGTTCGAGGTCGCCCTCGATCTTGTTCTTGCGGATCTCCGCCTCGATCGACCGGGCCCTGCGGATCGCCACCGCAGCCTGGCTGGCGAGGATCTTGGCGATCTGCTCGTCGACACCGTCGAAGACCGTGCCCAGGGCCGGGTTCTTGTTGAGCACCTGGGCCACACCCTGCACGTGCCCGTCAAAGGAGATGAGCGGGATCGTCAGCAACCCGCGCGTGCGGAACCCGGTCTTCTTGTCGAACTCGGGGTTGAACCTGGCGTCCTGCCAGGCGTCAGGCACGTTGATGATCTCGCGGGTCCGGGCCGCCTCGCCGGCGATTCCCCGCGTGATCGGGAACCGCACGCCGCTGAATCCGTGCGCCTGCGAGATGAACAGTTCCTGCTTCTCGCGGTCATACTGAAAGACCGTCGCCCGCTCGGCGGAGAGGCAATCGCGCAGCGAATCGATGATGAGGGCCAGGATCTCGTGAAGGTCCGAAGAGACCGCCAGCTTCTCGATGACCCGAAAGACCCGGGCCTGAGTGTCAGGAGGCAGCGAGAATGGTGCGTCAGGACCGGTCATCGCGGACTGACAGCATACTCAGACCGGGCGCCACCTGCATGTCCACCGCTCGGGCGCGCTCCGGCCAGCCGCTACTCCGAGAACAGGGCCTCGACGAAGCCGTCCGGGTCGAACGCCTCCACATCGTCGGGGGTCTCCCCGACGCCCACGAACTTCACGGGGATATCACACGCCGCCCGGATCGCCAGCACGATCCCCCCCCGGGCCGTGCCATCGAGCTTGGCCAGGAAGATCCCGGTCACCCCCGCCGTCTTGGCGAATTCCTCCGCCTGCCGGAGGGCGTTCTGGCCCGTGGTGGCGTCGAGCACCAGCAGGCACTCGTGCGGCGCCCCCGGAATCTGCTTCCCCAGCACCGTGCGGATCTTGGCCAATTGCCGCATCAGCGGGTCCTGCGTCTGCAGCCGCCCGGCGGTGTCGACAATCAGCACGTCCACACCGCGGGCGACGGCGGCCTTCGCCGCGTCGAAGGCGACCGCGGCGGGATCGCCCCCCTGCTGCCCCTTGATCAGCTCGACCCCCAGCCGCTCCGACCAGATCTCCAGTTGCCGGACCGCCCCGGCCCGGAAGGTGTCGCACGCCGCGAGCATGACCGTCCGCTTCTCGGAGCGGAGCCGCTGGGCGAGCTTGGCGATGCTGGTGGTCTTGCCGGCGCCGTTGATGCCGGTGACCAGGATCACCGTCGGCGCCTGCGGGGCGAAGGTCAGTTCGAGGCTCTGGGCGGGCCCCGCGGGCGCATTCACGCCCGCTGGCGGGCCCGGAACGCCGGAGGCGCCGCCAGGCGCGGCGGAGGCGGGGACGCCCGCGAGCATGGCTTTGCATTCGGTCTTGAGGTACTCAAGGACCTGGTCGGCCTTCTGGATCTTCTTGGCCTTGTACGCCGCGCGCAGGCCATCGATGAGCCGGGCGGTCGCCTTCGGGCCCACGTCCGCGTTGATCAGGGCACGCTCGATGTCGGCGATCAGGGCATCGTCCAGGGTCCTGCCCAGCAGCAGCTTCCGCAAACCCGATACGAACACATCGCGGGTCTTGGCCAGCCCTGAGACGAACTTCGAGATGATGCCCTTGAAAAAGCCCATCGGCGATGGCGGCGATCAGGCCGCGGGCTCCTCGGGCTTGGCGGGGCTGCCGGTGTCGGTCGGCGCGTCGGCCGGCGCACCAGCCGCCGCATCCGTTGGCGCAGCCGGGTCCGATGGCGTTGATCCCGACCCCGCCTCCGATGCGCCAGCCTGCCTCGCCAGCACCTGCTTGAGCACCTTGTCGAGCAGCCCGTTCACGAACGCCGGTGAGCGATCGGTGCTGAACTCCTTGGCCAGCTCGATGGCGTCGTTCACCACCGCCTTGGGCGGCGCCACGCCCTCGTTCATCTCAAAGTGGGCCAGGCGGAGGATCGCACGGTCGACTGACGCCTGCCGCCGGCTCGGCCAGGTCGGGGCCAGCACCTCAAACGCCGCGTCGGCGTCGCCGCGCTTGCGGTACGCGGCCGTCGCGACGGCCAGGGCCGCCTCTCGCTCCTTCACCGAATAGGTCTCGCCAAGCTCGGCGTCGGCGGCCCATGACTGGATCAGCGCCGGATCCGCCCCTCCCTGGGCGTCCATCTGAAAGACCATCTGAAACGCCAAACGGCGAATCGCCCTCGGGGTGGCCATCAGCGCGTCCCCCCCGCACCACCGCCACCGCCCGACCCGCCGCCGCTCGCGGGCCGCGCTCGGCCTTGCTTGGACCGCGCGGCCAGCTTGTCGGGCGAAGCGGGCCCGGTCATCACACGCCGCAGGGTTGAGCCGCCGGCCATGGCCTCGGCCAGTTGGTTGCGATCGGCGATGATGGCGATCTCGGCGACGGTCTGGAGCAGCGCCGCCATGGCCTCCTGCCCCTTGTTGCCGTGCCTGCCGCCGGCCCGGTCGAGTGCCTGGCGGCCGTTGTTCACCGTCAGCACACCCAGGCTGACGGGGATCCCCGTGGTCAGGGCGATGTTGGCGAGCCCCTGGGTGACCGCGTGGGCCAGAAACTCGTCGTGGCGGGTCTCGCCCCGAACGATGCACCCCAGCGCCAGCACCCCATCAAACGAGCCCGAGCGGGCCGCGGCGTCGCTGATGGCGACGAGTTCGAACGCGCCGGGGGCCTCGGCGATATAGAGATCACCCGCGACCCCGCCGGCCTGCTGGTGCTGCTTGACGGCGCCGGACAGCAGGCGATCGGTCACGGTGGCGTTGTACCGGCTGACGACGATGGCGATGCGCGGGTGATGGACGTGCTGTGCGGGCGGTGTTGAGGCCTTGGCCATGGGGCCGATGGTAGGTGGGCGAGGCGGCGGGCCGGGGCCCCGCGGCCCAGGGCCAGCGAAGGTCGCCGGCCGGTTTGAGGCCGCCCGGCTTCGCTCAGGTCAGCTTCCAGGCGTAGAACACCGCGGTGAACATCAGGTCGGCGATGATGATCGCCACCACCGACTGCACGACGGTGTCAGTGGTCGCCTTGCCCACGCCCGCAGCGCCCCCGGTCACCTTCAGGCCGTTGGTGCACGCGATCGATCCGATCAGCAGGCCGAACACCAGCGACTTGATGATGCCGGTGAGGAAGTCGACGAGCTTGATCTGGTCGAGCAGGTTATCGAGGTAGGTCTGGAAGCTGATATCCAGGAAGATCACCGCCATGCCCATCCCCGCGGCGATCGACACCACGTTCGAAAACACCGCCAGGGCGCCCATGGAGACAATCGCCGCCAGCACGCGCGGCACCACCAGGAAGCGGATCGGGTTAAGCGCGTGGGCCTCGAGGGCCTCGATCTCCTCTCCGACGACCATCGTGCCGATCTCGGCGGCGATGGCGGCCCCGGCGAAGCCGGTGAGCACGATCGACGCGATCAGCGGCCCGAGCTCGCGCAGCACTGCGACGCCGACGATATTGGCCACCAGATCCTTGCGGCCGAACTCATCCAGCGGCGGCGCCATCTGAAGCACCAGGATGAGCCCCACACAGCCCGAGACGAGCGAGACGATGGCGATCGACCGGACGCCGATGCGAACGATCTGGCTGGCGATGGCCGGCCACCCCACGCGGGTGCGCTCGGTCGTGAAAGGCTTGATCATCCAAAGAGCGGTTTCGAGGAGCAGGTTGCCCACCGAGCCGATGTGCTCCAGGGTTTCGTAGAAGGCCTCGCCGAGCCGCTCGAAAATGGCCCGCAGGAATGGTGGACGATCGGTCTGTGGAGCGCTGTCAGCCATGGTGATCAGGCCTTCATCGCCAGTTCGAGCGTCGGGGTAATGGTGAAGACGGTCTCGAGCTTGGCGATCTCGAAGATGGACCGCACGCGGTCCTGCAGGCAGCACAAGACCAGCTTGGCGCGGGCCTTGCGGGCCATCTGAAGGGCCTCGACCAGCGTCGCGACGCCCGATGAATCCATATAGGGAACCCCGCTCAGATCGACCACGACGCGGGCGGGCCGGGCGTTGTTGACGCGCTTGAGCTCCTCCCGGAGGGTCGGCGAGCCGGTCAGATCGATATCGCCCAGCGGGCAGACGACCAGCGCGTCGGCCTCCGAGCGGGATGTCACCTGGAGCTGGCCAGAATCAGCATCAAACACGGCCGGTCTCCTTCCCCGGCCCGCCCGGCCCATCGGGCCCCTTGGACGGCGGGTGGGGTTTGTTGGAATTGCGCATTTTGATCATCGTGAGCCGCATGCCCTTCCCGGGCCGCTTTTCATAACTGACCTGATCCATCACCTCGTGAATGATGTGCACGCCAAGGCCACCGGGCCGGATTTCGTCGAGATCCCGCCCCTTGATCTGGTGCGGCTCCACCTGGCGGGCTTCATCCTCCAGGACGATCTGCAGCCCCGTGGTCGGATTCCCGTTCTTGACGATCTCCTCGGGCGTGGTGATTCCGCCCAGGGGGGTCAGCTTGATCCAGATCGGCTGGTCGTGGGCCTTGGCGTAGCCGTGCTTCATCACATTGCAGAGGGCTTCGTCGATCGCCAGGGCCATCTGGCCGCAGGCCTCCTCGCTGAAGCCCAGTCGCCTGGCGACCGAACCGACCATCTCCCGCATCCCGCTGAGGTACAGCGGATTGCTGCGCATCTCGATGATGATCTGGGGCTGGTCGCTCATGCACGCAGGCTCACGGGTGGGCTGGGGCCTCGGGCTGGGGGTCAATCGGATCCGCCGGGGAGGCCAGAGGCGCATCGCCGTCGGCCGGCGTCGGCGACGGCGCCAGGCCCTTCGCCCGAAGCCACTCCTTCCATCGGGCGATCCCAGCCCTTCGCTCAAGGAACGAAGCCGAGTAATCGTACGCCAGGGTCTCACCAGTCAGGCGCTCCAGGGCGCGGATGGCCAGCATCCGGGCCGCCGGGTCGTCGCTGTCCAGCATGTTGACGAGGTTTGGGACCGCTGAGCGATCGCCATCCTCCGCTGCGTCCTCGACGGCGTGCAGGCGGGCCCCGGGGTCGGGTGCGTCGAACCCGGCGTGCAGGCCCGGCCCGGCGCATCCGCCCCCCCCGACCGCCCCGACCGTCGTCACCCACAGCACGAACACGGTTTGGCCTCGACGGCGGTTCACAGGACGAATACTACCAAGTTCGGTCCGCCCCTGACGACTCTCCCCGCAGGCCGAACGGACCAGCGACCGCCACCTATGCTGGAGCCCATGAGCCCGAGCACTGTTCCCACCGGCCCCTCCAGCCCCACTGGCCCCACTGGCCCCACTGGCCCAGACCGCGAAACCGTCGTCATCCTCGACTTTGGAGGCCAGACGGCCCAACTGATCGCCCGGCGCGTTCGCGAGGCCGGGGTGTTCTCGCTGCTCGTCTCGCCGCGCACGCCCCTCAACGTAATCGCGGCCCTGAAGCCCAAGGGGATCATCCTTTCCGGCGGGCCCGCCAGCGTGTACGAAGACGGCGCCCCCCGCTGCGATCCCGGCGTGCTGGATCTGGGCGTGCCGGTGCTGGGCATCTGCTACGGCATGCAATTGGCCTGCCAGTTCATGGGCTGGCCGGTGACCCGCGGCGATCGCCGCGAGTTCGGGCGGGCCGAGGTGCGCGTGCAGGAGCGGACCGACCTGCTCAGCGCCCTCCCTGAGACAACCATCGTCTGGATGAGCCATGGCGATCAGGTGGCGCCGCCCAGCGCGGCCGGCGCCGCCGCGGCAAGCATCGACATCCTCGCCTCAACCCCCACCTGCCCGGTCGCGGCGGTGCGGGCGGTTCAAGGGACCCGGCGCTTCTACGGCGTGCAGTTCCACCCCGAGGTCACCCACACCCCCCAGGGCGGGGCGATCATCCAGAACTTCCTCTACGAGGTCTGCCGCTGCAAGGGCGCGTGGCGGATGGCCGACTTCCTGAATCAGGCTGTCTCGACGATTCAGCAGCAGGTCGGTGACGGCCGGGTGATCTGCGGGCTTTCCGGAGGGGTCGACTCGGCGGTGTGTGCCGCGCTCCTGCACCGGGCGATCGGCGACCAGTTGACCTGCGTCTTCGTCGACACCGGCCTGCTCCGCAAGAACGAGCGCGGGCTCGTCGAGACCACCTTCCGCGACCATTTCGCCATCGACCTGCGGGTGGTCGACGCGGGCGCGGCGTTCCTGAGCGACCTCGCCGGGGTCACCGAGCCTCAGGAGAAGCGGCGCCGCATCGGTGCCCGGTTCATCGAGGTCTTCCGTCAGTCGACGCTGGGCGACCCGGGGCTCAAGGGCGCCCGGTTCCTGGCGCAGGGAACCCTCTACCCCGACGTGATCGAGTCCGGCCACGGCGCCGCGGGCACCTCGGCGGGCATCAAGCTGCACCACAATGTCGGCGGGCTGCCCAAGGACATGCCCTTTGACCTGATCGAGCCGCTGCGCGAGCTGTTCAAGGACGAGGTCCGCAAGCTGGGTGAGGTGCTGGGGCTGCCGGACAACCTGATCTGGCGCCACCCCTTCCCGGGACCCGGCCTGGCGGTCCGCGTCATCGGCGAGGTCAACGAGCCCTCGCTGGCGGTGCTCCGCGAGTGCGACCACATCCTGATCGAGGAGCTCATGGCGGCGGGCCTCTACCGCTCGACCAGCCAGGTCTTCGCGGTGTTGCTGCCCATCAAGACCGTTGGCGTCATGGGCGACGGCCGCACCTACGACGGCGTGGTCGCCCTCCGGGCCGTCACCACCGAAGACTTCATGACCGCCGACTGGGCCCGCCTGCCCCACGAACTGCTCGCGCGGATCAGCACCCGCATCATCAACGAGGTCCGCGGCGTCAACCGCGTGGTCTACGACATCTCGAGCAAGCCGCCGGCGACCATCGAGTGGGAGTGAAACTCGCCGCCTCCGGGCGGTCGAGCCGCGGGGAGACACGTTCATCATGGTTCAGCTTCTCACGATCCAGACGCCGGGACGGGGTTTCCAGGACATCACCCGTGCGGTGGCCGGCGTCGTCACGGGCGCGGCTGACGGCGGATTGCTCGCGCCCGACCTCAGCGGCCTGTGCACGCTCCTGATTCTCCACACCTCGGCAAGCCTGCTGATTCAGGAGAACGCCGACCCTTCTGTGCGGGGGGATCTCGAGGCGTGGATGGCCCGCGCCGCCCCCGACGGCGACCCGCGCTTCACCCACGCCGACGAAGGGCCCGATGACATGCCCGCCCACATCCGGGCATCGCTCACCGCGACCTCGCTCTCGATACCCATCGCCGCCAGCAGGCTCTGCTTGGGCCGATGGCAGGCCGTATATCTCTGGGAGCACCGACTGGCCCCTCACGCGCGGCAGATCGCCGTGCACGTGGGGGCGTAGCCACCGGAGGCCAACAGGTTACTTCGACCGAGCGGGCTTGGATTTCGACTTGGGCTCGCGCTTGGGCGATTCGGCCTTTGACCCGCTGCCCGCCTGGCCGCTGCCCGCTTGGCCACCGCCCGCGGAGCCGGACGCCCCCGACGAGCCCTCAGCCTTGGTTGAAGCCGCTGGCGCGTCCGCGCCTCCGGCCTGACCATCCTTGCCGCCACCCGCGGCCGCGGCCTTCTCGGGCTTGTCGCTCTTCTCGGCGGGCTTGCCATCCGACTCCGCAGACTTCTTGTAGGCGTCGGAGCGGTAATCGGTGATGTAGAACCCCGAGCCCTTGAAGATGAGCGCAGCGCCCATGCCGATCAGCCGCTCAGCCTGCCGCTTCCCGCACTTGGGGCAGGTCTTCTCCGGCTTGGCCTTCATCGACTGAAACAGCTCGAACTTGTGACCGCACGCGTTGCACTTGTACTCATAGGTCGGCATGGGATGCTCCGGCGACGCGATCACAGCCCGGGCGAGGAGAACGACTGATCAGCGCCGTCGGCGCCGTGAGCGCCAGACTCCGGCGCCGCCGGGGCGACGCTCACCTGGGCGGGCCGGACGATCCGATCGTTGACGGTGTAGCCGATGCGCAGCGTGCTGACAATGTGCCCGGGCTCAACCGGAGAGCCGCCCGCCGGCGACTGCTGCATGATGGCCTCATGCCGCTGCGGGTCGAAGACCTCGTTGCGCGACGGCCGGATGAGGCCCACGCCATGCGCCTGGACGGCCATGAGCAGCTCGTTCTTGATCATCGAAACGCCCTGGATGATCGACCCGGTGGTCGTCTTGGCGGGGTCCTGACTGAGGGCCATGTCGAAGTGGTCGAGCACGGTCATCACGCTCGACAGAACGCCGCGCAGGGCCTGCTCGCGGGCCCACTGCTCGTTCTGAAGGGCCCGGCGCTGGTAATTCTGGTAATCGGCGAGGGCCCGCTTGTGGGCGTCGAGGGCTTCATCGCGCTCGCTGGTCAGGCGGGCCACCTGCTGGTCGAGCTGCTCGATAAGGGCCGCGGTTTCATCGACCCCGTGGCCGTCCTCCGACGCGGGCGACGGCTCGCCCTTCGGGTCGGGCTGGTCGGGCTTGGGCTTGGAACGGAAGGGGTTCATAGCGGGTCTCGGGGATTCGGGCTGGCGACGGATGAGGTCACGGCGACGGAGGAGCAAAGGAAGCCTGCAAACACGGCGCCGCGAGGGGCGCCAGATGACTAGCCGAAGAACTTCTTCCAGAAACCCTGGCTCTCGGGCATGACATTCTCGTTCTCCCCGGCTGCGAACTCGCGAAGGAGCCGCTCCTGCTCCTTGGAGAGCTTCTTGGGGATCTCAATCTTCACGGCGATGACCAGGTCGCCCCGCTGGCCAGACCGCAGGTCCGGGACGCCTTTGCCATCAATCCGGAGGATGTCGCCGTGCTGGGCGCCCTTGGGGATCGTGATCTTGGCGCGGTCGCCCTCGAGCGTGGGAACCTCGATCTCACCCCCCAGCGCGGCCTTGGCGAACGAAACGGGCATCTCGAAGGCCAGCGTGTCGCCCTCGCGCTGGAAGAGCTTGTGCTCCTTCACGCGGATGACCACATGACGATCGCCGCGCACGCCCTGACCCGAGGAATCCTCGGCGGGCGGCTCGCCCTCGCCCTTTACGCGCACGGCCTGGCCGTCGCTGACCCCGGCCGGGATCCGCACTGCGAGCTTCCGCTGCTTGGGCACGCGCCCCTTGCCCCGGCAATCGGGGCAGAAGTCCTTGATCACCTGGCCCCGCCCCGCGCAAGCTGGGCAGGTGGTGACCATGCGGAACATGCCGCCGCTCCGCTGCACCTTGCCGTGCCCGCCGCAGGTCTGGCAGGTCACCGGCTTGGAGCCCGCCTTGGCCCCGCTGCCCGAGCACTTCTCGCAGACGTCCATGCGCGTGAACTCAACGGACTTTTCGCAGCCGACCAGGACATCCTCAAGGCTGATCTGAACCTCGGTCTCCAGGTCGTAGCCGCGGGCGACGCGCTGGCCGCGCCGGCCGCCGCCGCCCCCCTGCCCCCCGAACGCTCCGCCGAAGATCTCGTCGAGGTTGAACATCGAGAAGATGTCATCGACGCTCATCCGCGAGAAGTCGTGCCCCGCTGGGCCGCCCTGGCTCTTCAGGCCGTCGCGCCCATACTGGTCGTAGATCTTCCGCTTCTGGTCGTCGGAGAGAACTTCATAGGCCTCGGCCGCCTCCTTGAAGTTCTTCTCGGCCTCGGCGTCGCCGGGGTTGCGGTCGGGGTGGTGCTTCATCGCGGCCCGTCGATAGGCGCGCTTGATCTCCTCCGCGTCGCACTTCTTCTCGACGCCGAGGATCTCGTAGTAATCGCGGGTGGAGGGGGGCATTGGCTCGGTCGCGGGACGTCCGCCCGCGTTCATGAATCGAGCCCACGGCCTTTCGGAGCGTGGGCTCGCGTGTGTGCTTGGTGCCCGGGGCGGGCCCCGGGGCGCTGTCGGGCCGCTCTGGGCGGGCCTGGCTCAGGCCGTGGCGCCGGCGGCCGGCTTCACATCGTCCTTGAGTTCGGCGATCATCACGCTGGTGGTCAGCATGAGGCCCGCGACCGACGCGGCGTTGAGCAGCGCCGTCCTCGGGGCCGTCGCGGCGTCGATGATCCCCGCCTTGACCATGTCGGTGTACTCGTGCGTCTGGGCGTTGAAGCCGAAGCCGCCCGAGCCCTCCTTGACCTTCTCAACCACGATGTCGCCATCCTGACCGGCGTTCACGGCGATCTGGCGGGCGCAGGCCTCGACAGCCAGGTGCACGATCTCGAAGCCCAGCTTCTCATCGCCCCGGGCCTTGCCCATGGCCTTCTCGATCGCCTCCTGGGTGCGGATGAGAGCCACGCCGCCGCCCGGGACGTACCCGCTCTTGGCCGCGTGGCGGGTGGAGTTCAGGGCGTCGTCGACGGCGTCCTTCTTCTCCTTCATGGCGACCTCGGTGACGCCGCCGACGTTGATGATCGCGACGCCGCCGGTGAGCTTGGCGAGCCGCTCCATGAACTTCTCGCGGTCGTAGTCGCTCGTCGACTTGTCGTGCTGTGACTTGATCTGGGCCGCCCGCGTCTCGATATCGCCCTTCTTGCCGGCGCCCTCGATGATGGTGGTCTCGTCCTTGGTGATGACGATCTTCTTGGCCCGGCCCAGTTCGCCCAGCTCGATCGACTCGAGGCTGCGGCCGATGTCCTCGCTGAAGAACGTCGCGCCCGTCAGCACGCCGATGTCGCCCATGATGGCCTTGCGGCGATCACCGAAGCCGGGGGCCTTGACGGCGCAGATCCGCAGCACGCCGCGCAGGCGGTTCACCACGAGCGCCGCCAGGGCCTCGCTCTCGACCTCCTCGGCCACCACCAGCAGCGGCTTGCCGCTCGCCGCGACCTTGTTCAGGAAGGGCAGGAAGTCGGCGAGGTTGGCGATCTTCTTCTCATAGAGCAGGACATAGACGTCCTCGAGCACGCACTCGGCCGTTTTGGGGTCGGTCATGAAGTACGGCGAGATGTAGCCCTTGTCGAAGGCCATGCCCTCGACGTACTCAAGGCTCGTCTCGGCCGCCTTGCCCTCCTCGACCTCCACCACGCCCTCGGGGCCGACCTTGCTGATCGCCTCAGCGATCAACTCGCCGATCTTCGCATCGTGCGAGGCCGAGACCGTGGCGACCTTGATGTAGTCGGCCTTGCCCTTGCACTTCACGGCCATCTTGTCGATCGCCTCGGCCGCCACGGCCGCGGCGGCGTTGATCCCCCGCTGGATCAGCACCGGGTTGGCCCCGGCGGCGACGTAGCGCAGACCCTCGGTGAAGATGGCCTCGGCGAGCACGGTCGCGGCGGTGGTGCCGTCGCCCGCCTCGTCGTTGGTCTTCTTGGCGACTTCGGTGACCATCTTGGCGCCCATGCTCTCGAAAGGCTCGGGCAGCGTGATCTCCTTGGAGACGCTCACCCCGTCGTTCGATATGGTCGGGCCGCCGTACGACTTCTGAATCGCCACGTGGCGGGCCGACGGACCCATCGTCACCTTGACGGCCCGGGCGAGCTGGGCCACACCCTTCTTCATCTCAAGAAGCGCGGCGTCGTTGAACATCAATTGCTTGGAAGCCATGGGAACTCCGGGAGAGGCGCTAGGCGATAGGCGCTAGGCACTGGGGTAAGACGGGATCAGGAACGGGAACGGGTTTCCAGCGAGCGACGGGAGCCTGCTTCTTCACCCCTCCAGAACGCCAAGGAGCTCCGACTCCTTGATGATCAGGTGCTTCTCACCCTTGAGCTCGACCTCGGACCCGGCGTATTTGCCGTAGACCACCGTCGAACCGATCTTGACGCTCATCTCGGCCCGCTTGCCATTGTCCAGCCGCTTGCCCGGACCCACGGCGACGACCTTGCCGCGCACCGGCTTCTCCTTGGCCGACTCGGGGAGGAAAATGCCCGAGGCGGTCTTGCTCTCGGCTTCGATGGGCTTGACGAGGACGCGGTCTTCGAGGGGCTTGATGGCCATGATGCAGTTCTCCAAATCGCGAAGTGCTTGCTTGTCAGAAGGGGCCCACGGGAGCCCCGGGAATTGAGCAACCGACTGTCCGTTCCTACTTCTTGTCCGAGCCGGGTGAGGCCGGCGCGGCCGCCGGCGCCTTCCGGCTCATGATCACCTCAAACACGATGGGCAGCAGCGAGACGGCGATGATGCCCAGGACGACGATCTCGAAATTCTTCTTGACCCAGGGAATGTTCCCGAACAGGTGCCCGGCGATCACGCAACTGAAGACCCAGAGAATCGCCCCCAGGACGTTGTAGAGCACGAACTTGCTGTACGTCATCGCCCCCGCGCCGGCCACGAACGGCACGAACGTGCGGACGATCGGCACGAACCGGGCGAGCACCACGGCCTTGCCGCCGTACTTCTCGTAGAACGCGTGCGCCTTGTCGAGGTGCTTGCGGTTGAGGATCTTCCCCCAAAACCCCAGCCCCTCGCCCCGGAAGATCCGCGGCCCCAGGAACTTGCCGACGTGGTAGTTCACCGCATCGCCCAGGATCGCTGCGACCGTCAGAACTCCCAGCAGCACCCACAGATTCAGACGCGTCGCCTCGCCCTCCGAGGAGGTGAAAGCGCCCAGCGCAAACAGCAGCGAATCGCCCGGCAGAAAGGGCATAAAGACCAGCCCCGTCTCGGCGAAGATGATCGCCGCGGCGATGCCGTACACCCACGCGCCGTGTGCGGCGATGAGATCCCCGAGGTGCTTGTCGAGGTGAAGGAAGATGTCCAGGATCTGTTGCATGCACACCCATCTTGCACCCGGCCGCGCTCGTCAAACCTTGGGACGCACGCTCGTCGGCACGCTGCTGGCGCCGCCCGTCGGACCCTTCCCCGTGGCCTTGGGGCCGCGGTCGCTGGGATCGAAGTTCTTGCTGACAACCTTCTCCTCACCCGGCTCGGCGGGGGCGGAGATCAGCGGCTTGACGGGGGCGACAGGCTTGAAAGCCGAGCCGCTTCCGCCGGTCTTGTTGAGGAGGTCCTTTGCGCTCGCCATAGGTCAGTTCCGTTTCAGTTAAAAGCCCATTCCACCCATTCCGCCCATACCGCCCATGCCACCCATTCCGCCCATGCCACCCATTCCGCCGCCGCCGCCGCCGTGACCGTGGTCATGGCCGTGATCGTCACCATCCTTGGGGGCGTCGGTGATGACGCAGTCGGCCGTCAGGAGCACCGTCGCAACGCTCGCGGCGTTCACGAGGGCCGAACGATCAACCTTGGCGGGCGTCAGCACGCCCTGCTTGAGCAGGTCGCCGTACTCGCCGGTCAGGGCGTTGTAGCCGAAGCTGGCGCCGCCCTTCCCCTCGCCGCCCTCGATCACCTTGGCCACCACCACCGTGCCCTTGTCGCCGGCGTTGTCGGCGATGGTCTGCAGCGGCACGGAGAGGGCCCGGTGGACCGTGTCCATGCCCGCCGCGACATCGAACTTGAACTGCCCGACATCATCGGAGGTGACATCGCCATCGCTAGTGGCCTTCTTGCTGTAGACGGCCTTCCACTCCGGGAGGCTCTCGATGGCCTTGCGGGCCCGGACGAAGCTGGTCCCGCCGCCCGGGACGACGCCCTCGGCGACCGCCGCGCGGGTGGCGTGCAGCGCGTCCTCGACGCGGGCCTTCTTCTCCTTGAGCTCCGCCTCGCTGCCCGCGCCGACCTTGACCTGGGCGACGCCGCCGGAGAGCTTGGCCAGGCGTTCCTGGGCCTTCTCGCGGTCGTAGTCGCTGGTGGTGATCTCGATTTCCTTGCGGATCTGCTCGATGCGGGCCTGGATCGCCTTGGTGCTGCCGGCGCCCTCGATGATCGTGGTGTTGTCGGCGTCGATCTCGACCTTCTTGGCCATGCCCAGCTGCTTGAGCTCGACCTTGTCAAGCTCGGCGCCGGTGTCCTTCATGATCGCCTCGGCGCCGGTGAGGATCGCGATGTCCTCGAGCATCGCCTTGCGGCGATCGCCGTAGCCGGGAGCCTTCACGGCGCACACCTGCAGCGTGCCCCGCAGCTTGTTGATGACCAGCGTCGCCAACGCCTCGCCCGCCACGTCCTCGGCGATGATCAGCAGCGGCTTCTTGGCCTGCATGACCTTCTCCAGCAGCGGCACGAGCTTCTGCACGCTCTCGATCTTGTCCTCGTGGATCAGGACCAGGGCCTTGTCGAACTCGCACTTCATGTCGTCGACATTGGTCACGAAGTTGGGCGACAGGAAGCCGCGATCGAACTGCATGCCCTCGACCACCACCACCTCGGTCTCGGACGTCTTGCCTTCCTCAACCGTGATCACGCCGTCCTTGCCGACCTTGGCGAACGCATCGGCCATGATCTTGCCGATGCCCTGGTCGTTGTTGGCCGAGATCGACGCAACGTTCTCGATGTCCTTGTTGCCGCTCACCGGCGTCGCGAGCTTCTCGATATAGGTCGACGCGGCCTGCACGGCCTGCTTCATCCCACGCACCAGGGCGTTGGCGTCGCACCCCGCCGCGATGTGCTTGAGCCCCTCGCGGAAGAGCGCCTCGGCCAGCACGGTGGCGGTGGTCGTGCCGTCGCCCGCGTCGTCGCTGGTCTTGGTCGCCGCCTGCTTCACCAACTGGGCGCCCATGTTCTCGACGGTGTTGGAGAGCTCGATCTCCTCAGCCACCGTCACACCGTCCTTGGTCACCGTCGGGCCGCCCCAGCTCTTGTCCAGCACCGCGTTGCGACCCCGGGGCCCCAGCGTGGCCTTCACGGCCTTGGCGAGCTTCTCCACCCCGGCGAACAGGGCGTTACGGGCGTCGACATCAAAACAGAGTTCCTTGGCGGCCATGCAATGGGCTCCAACGAGAGTGGGATTGAGTGAATCAGCCGAACCGGAGGCGCCACAGGCCCGCCGCGCAATCAAGGGGCCCCAGCGGGCCCGATCGCGCGACGCACCGGCGGCGTCCTCAATCCCAAGGCAACCGCGATGCCAACCCGGATGCGAACGCCCCCCGCCCCAGGCCCCTCAAAGTCGGCCTCCATTCGGGTTGCTCCCCGGGCCCCCGCTGTCAGCGAGCGCGGCTCGGACCGAGAATCCTGCCGGAATGGCAGGGCTGATCGGCCCCCGCATCGCCCAGCAGCGGGTCAGGGCGGGGCCTCGCGTCGCCGGGCGCCCGCGCCCGCTCACGCGGTCCGCGAGTCCGCGAGTCCGCGAGTCCGCCGGTCCGTCAGTCCTCCTCAGCATGAGGGGCATGAGGGCCCCCCACCGCGGCCCCCTCCGCGTCAACCCCGGCCATCCCGCCGCGCAGCCCGCCGGCCTCGAACTCGCTGAGCAGCTCGTGCACCTCCGGCACGACCCGCGCATTTCGCACCGCCTCCTTCAGCCGCTTGCACCGCCCGCCGTTGAGCCGCTTGCCCAGCCACGAGATCCGGCGCTTGATCTGCACCATCGCGTAGTGCTCACCCCGGAAGCCGGCCATCAGGTCGACGTAGCGGTGGATCAGGTCGAGCTTCGCGTCGTCGGCGGGCTCGTCGATCAGCTCGCCCGTCTGCATGAACCACCAGGCGTCCCGGAAGATCCACGGCGTCGAGAGGGCCCCGCGCCCGATCATCACCCCGGCGCAGCCGGTGCGCCGCACCATCTCGCTGGCCTCATGAGCGGTCCGCACGTCACCGTTGCCGATCACGGGGATCGGGTCCCCCCCCGAGCGGGCGCACCGCCCCACCGCCTCCACCACCCGGGCGATGCCGTCGTGGTTCACCACGCCCTGGAACTTCTGCTCGGTCGTCCGCCCGTGCACCGTGATCGCGCACGCCCCGGCGTCCACCAGCCGCGGCGCCAGCCACTCTGCGACAGGGTGGGCGTCGAACCACCCCAGCCGCATCTTGCACGTGAGCGGCACGCCGTGCGGCTCCAGCACGCGGGCGCAGGCCCGTGCGATCTCCACGGCCGTGTCGGGAATGCACAGCAGCTTCGAGCCGCCATCCTTCTTGGTGACCTTGTCGACCGGGCAGCCCATGTTGATGTCGACGACCGTGGCACCGTGTTCTACCGCCCAGCGGGCGCCCTCCGCCATGATGTCGGGCTCACCGCCGTAGAGCTGCATGCAGATGGGCTTGTCCTCATCGCTGGTGCGGGCGAGGTCAAGGCTGGTGGCGCTCCCGCGGAGCAAACCCTGCGGCGAGAGCAGGTCGGTGCAGGCGAGGCCGAGGCCCCGGCCGTCGGGGGCGACCTGCGACCGGCAGATCAACCGCCAGGCGAGATCGCAGTACCCCGCGATCGGCGCCAGGAGCAGGTTCGTGGCGAGCTGGACGGGTCCGAGCTTGAGCACGCAAATGGTATGCGGTTTGGGACTGGCGGCCCCGGGCGGGCGACTTGCGCCTCGACGCCGGTCGGCCCGTCTTGCTGAGCCAACTGTTGCGCCGACGCATGAACGCCCTGATGGGACGAAGGCGCCCCGTCGCGCACCCTTACGGGCACCCCTGGAAGTAGTGCTCGCCGTGGGGTTGACGCCGCGGGTGAAAAGGGCCGGTAACAATGCCCCGTGCTCAGGCCGCGCTTGCAGTTCCTTCGCCGCGCCGCGACAGCCCTCGGGCTGGGTCTGGTCACCACCGTTGGGATCGCCTGGGCCTCGTCCGCCCTGCCCGGGGCGAGGATCGCCCCGGTGAAGTCCCCGTATGCCGACATCCTGGACAGCCCAGACCGCCTGTGGCGCTGCGGCGCGCTCCTCACCAGCCAGTTCAGCGACAGCGTCACGTGGTTCGAACTCACGCCCCTGGCCAGCCAGTGGCCAGACTTCGGCGCCTATGCCCTGGGCTCGAACGACAACTGGCGCGATCATCTCAAGGAGCTGGCTGAGACCTCAACGCGGGAGCGGCCGCCCGCCCCCTACTGGGCCCGCCCGCCCTCAGGCCTGCCCGAGGCCTGTCGGAGCCATGTCGCCGTGGCCGTTGGCTTCCCCCTCCGCACCTTCACCGGCGACGCCCAGTTCAATCAGTCGGACGCGCGGCTGCAGGCCCGCGGCGTGCTGCCGCTTGCCGGGCTCGACCTGCCGATCCGGCCCATCTGGCCGGCGTTCATCACATCGTCTGTCGCCTGGGCCGGGCTCTGGGCCGCGGCCATCAACGGGCCCTCGTTCCTCCGGCGCCGGCTGCGCCGCTGGCGGGGCGCCTGCTCCGGCTGCGGCTATCCGCTGGTCGGGATCACCTCGGCCCGCTGCCCCGAGTGCGGCGGAGCAACCCAAGCCGGCAATCGAGGCCAGCGTGGCGGCCCGATGATCTGAGAGCCGCCGGGGTATCATGCCTTCAGACACCTGTCCGCACCGCCGGAGCCATTTATGACCACCACCGCGTCGCCCGCCCCTTCCGCTCCCAAGGCCCACGCCGACAAGCACGCGGCTCTCGCCCGCGGGCTCGAGGGCGTGATCGGCGGCCAGACCGCCGTGTGCTCGATCGAGCAGGACAAGCTGATCTACCGTGGCTATGAGATCCACGATCTGGCCGAGCATGCGACGTTCGAAGAGGTGGCGTTTCTGCTCCTCGAAGGTCACAAGCCCGCGCCGGCGGAGCTCGCCCGGTTCAAAGCCGAGATCGTCGCCGAGCGGGCCCTCCCCCCGGCGGTGACGACCTTCCTCGAGTCCGTCGGCGGCTGGCTGGCCAGCGGGCGGGCGGTGCCGATGGACGTGCTCCGCAGCGCGGTATCGATCCTGGGCCACACCGACCCAGATTCACAGTCGGTCGCGCCCGACGCCAACCTGCGCAAAGCCAAGCGGCTTCTGGCCAAGATCCCCACCATCATCGGGCACATGCAGAACGTGATCGACGGCCGGGCCCTCATCGGGCGCGAGCTGGGCGGCGACCCGACGCTCTCGCACGCCGCCAACCTGCTCTACATGATGACCGGCCGCAAGCCCACCGCCGATGAGACCCGCGTGATCGACGTCTCGCTGATTCTCTACGCCGAGCACGAGTTCAACGCCAGCACCTTCACCAGCCGCGTGATCTCGGGGACCTTTTCCGACATGCACGGGGCCATCACCGGCGGCATCGCGGCCCTCAAGGGCCCGCTCCATGGCGGCGCCAACGAGGCCGCCATGGAGATGCTCAAGGAGATCCTGCACGATGTCGGCGAGGCCGGCATCGGCACGATCAAGGTCGACGACTGGATGCAGAAGGCCTTCGACACCAAGCGGAAGCTCATGGGCTTCGGCCATCGCGTCTACAAGAACGGCGACCACCGCGCAGGCATCCTGCACGCACTGGGTAAGAAGATGGCCGCGGGCGTCCCGGGCAAACCGGGCGGAATCGCGGCCAGCACGTGGTTCGTCCTGGGCGAGCAGGTGCAGAAGATCATGCTGGCCAAGAAGAACATCCACCCCAACGTCGATTTCCCCTGCGGCATGACGTATTTCGTCATGGGCATCCCGGTCCCCCAGTACACGCCGATCTTCGTCGCCAGCCGCATCACCGGCTGGGCCGCTCATGTGATGGAGCAGCACGCCGACAACCGACTGATCCGGCCGCTGAGCATCTACACCGGCCCGGCGGAGCGGAAGTGGAGCACCTGAGCTCAACCGGGCGGGAGCCCCGGGCCGAACCGGCGCCCTTCGCTTACTTTGACTCGTTCTCCTTGTGGCGTTTGGGGATTTGGGCCAAGCCCGCGGCCCACGTGGCCACGCGGGCGGCGACCGCTCGGTCCAGCGGCCCGAATCTGCCGTCCGCCTCTTCCCCAAGCTGGTGCCCGCGCTGCGGGACGTAAGCAACCTCGATCCGGGCCCCTCGAGCGCCGGCGAGTTCCAGAATTGGTCCGTGGACGGAGATGGGGTCGAGCCCGCCGAAGATCGCCAGCGTCGGCAGCTTGCGCGTGCGCAGGATGTCAAGCGGCCAGGGGCCGCCGGCGAACTCGGGGCGGCCGGGGTCGATCGCGAGCGGATCCCCGGGATGGGTGAGGCGGTCGGCCGCCGCGAGCTCCCAGCCGCGGGCGAACCCGTCGCCGTCGCGGTCCATGTTGACCCACTCGATTCCGGCCCGCCTCGGATCGGCGTCCTTCCATGCCGGGAATTCATCGCGAGAGATCAGGCTGTCGCCATTGGCGTCTGCCGAGCCCGCGTCTTTGACAGCCTCAGCGGCCAACTTCGTCGGCGATCGATCGGTGGCGCCCAGGTACGCCCCCGCCAGGGCGACCAGGCCGACAACGCCGTCGTCAGCGATCCGCGCCGCCCGAGCTGCGCCCAGACTGTGGCCCACGAGCACCACCCGCTCGCGGTCGACTTCCGGCTGCTCGCGGGCCGCCTTCAACGCGGCCCGTGCGAGCTCGACGCTCTCGGGGAACGGGATCGGCCGGGCGAGGGCGGGATTGCTGCGCCCCTGCACATCGTCGGACGCGATGCTCCCCCACTGCACGACCACCAGCCCGCGTTCAACCAGGGCCTGGGCCAACGTGTCGGCGTCACGGTGGACTTGGCCGTTGATGGTGACCTGGGTGGTCTTGCCGTCGATGGTGAACGACCCGGGCGCCGTCCAGCCCAAGTCCCAGGCCATCCCGCCGCCGATCAGGAGCACCGATATCCCCACGCGGGCCTCGGTCGGAGGCGCCGTGATGCGGGCATCGAAGCGCCGCCCGGGCTCATCTGCGAACGTGAAATCCCGCGCGACCGGCGGGCTCGCCAGCCCCGCCGCCGCGCACGCGATGCAAGCCAGTGTCAGCATGGCCATCCGACACCGCCGACCGCCGCCGGTGTTGAGCCGAGTCGGCTGGACGATCGGCGGCCCGCTCACCGCTCCAGGGTCATTGCCCTGTCAGTTCCTTGGCGAGCGCTTCCGCCCCGTAGACCTTCCGCAGGGCCTCGACGATCGCCCGCGCGTCCACCGCGATGGCGCGGTTCTGGGTGTCGTCGTAGTGGAACGCGCCGGGCAGCGACTGCAGATTGCCGTCGAAGATCAGCCCGATCACGTCGCCGCTCGTGTTCACCACCGGCGACCCAGAATTGCCGCCGATGATGTCGGCGGTGCAGACGAAGTTGAACGGCGTGCTCAGGTCGAGCTTCTCGCGGGCCGCGGTCCAGCGGGCCGGCAGGTCGAACCCCTCCTGCCCCTTCCGCTGCTCGTATCGCTCGAAGAGACCCTTGAAGGTCGTGAACGGCGCGACCGCTGCGCCGCTCTCCTGATACCCCTTGATCGGGCCGAAGCTCACACGCAGCGTGCCCGTCGCGTCGGGATACGCCTTCTCCCCGTCCACCGCGAACCGGGCCGCGGCGATCTTGGCATAGTTCTCCCTTTCCACCGCTTCGACCTCATCCTCCAGCCGCTTGCGCAGGGCCCGCGACTCGCCGTCAAGCTCCCGCGCCAGGGCGATCATCGGGTCCGCCGACTTGGCCACCAGCTCGCCGCCCGCGTCCTTGTCCGCCATGGCCCGCCGCTGCTCCAGCGACTTGAGCCCCGTCCCGCTGATCAGCTCCCTGGCCCGCGCGGCGGGGCTCTTCCCGCCCAGCAGCCTGGCCACGAGCGGGTCATCGGCGCCCAGCCGTTCGCACAGCAGGCCCAGCCCCTCGCGCAGGCGGAACTCATCGAGCGCGTCGAGGATCGGCGCTTCCGACTCCAGCCCCTGGCGCAACCGCGCCAGGGCCGAGTCGCGGTACTCATTCAGGCGTTCCCCCGAGGGTTTCTTGAGCTCGGCATGCAGCCGCACCAGCGTGAGGGCATGCCCGAACAGCTCGCCCAACCGGGGGGCGCCCACGAGCGTCGCCCGCACCGCCCACTCGCGCCGCGCCTTGGCCGCGGCGCTGAGCTTCTCCCACGCGTCCCCCCACTTGGCCTTCCATTCCGGCTTGGCCTCAACCGCCGAGCGCAGCCGCTGCTCATCGGCGATCTTGGCGCTCATCACCGCGGGGTCAAGCAGGCCGGCCAGCTGCCCGGTGCGCGCCTTGCGGCCGTTGGCGACGCCGTCGATCTCGTCGCGTCCGATGCGGGCGTTCTCAGCCCCCCGCGCGATGAACCCCTTCAGCTTCACCTCGGTCCGCCAGGCGTTCTGCAGGGCCAGCGGAAGCTCAACATCACGCCGGAACTTGATGTCGTCGACGGTGAGCAGCCGGTTGGTTCTGCCCGGGTGGCCGAAGACGAGCGCCAGCTCGCCCTCGCGGGCCGGGGCCTGGCTGAATCGCAGATGGTGCTCGGGCTTGTAGGGCTTGCCGTTCTCGTACACCCTGAACAGGCAGACATCGAGGCCGAAGCGCGGATACTCAAAATTGTCCGTATCGCCGCCGAAGCTCGCGATCGCGTTCTCGGGAGCGAAGACCAGCCGCACATCGGTGAACGTCTTGTACGCGTAGAGGTGGTACCTGCCCCCGTTGTACAGCGTGATTACGCGGCAATTGAGACCCGTGTCGGTCGATCGCTGCGATTCGATCTGGCTCACCACCACCCGCCGGGCTGCGTTGGCCTCCGCGGGGGCGGCCCCGGGCTTCACCGCGGCGTTCACGCGGTCGGTGACATCCTCGATGGTCATCAGCACCCGAAGCTCCATCGCCGGGCACTTCAGTTCCTGCTCGCGGGTCTGGGCCAGGAAGCCCACCTGCAGCAGGTCGCGCTCCGCCGTGGACAGATCCACGAGCGCCCCCGAGCCGACGTGATGATTCGTCATCACCAGGCCGCCCTCGGAAACGAACGACCCCGACGCGCCCCCGAAGTTGATCGCCGACTTCTGCATCCGCTCCCACCACGCCGGTGAGGGGGTGAAGTCGTACTTCGTCTTCAGGTCGGCCAGTGGCGGCTTGTTCACCAGCCACATCCCCTCATCCGCCCGCGCGGGGCTCCCCACCCCCCCCACCACCCCAACCCCCGCGAGGCTTGTCAGACGGAGAAGGGCGAACCGGCGGATCGAGCGTGCGGCAAACATGGTCATGATGATGGCTCAATGAGAACTGTGGAACCCAGACGACGCCAGCGACGGAGCGACCGAGTTGTAGGCACGACCCGACCGCCGGAGCCCCCCGCGCGTAGAATCCCACGCCGGTCGCCGGCCGCCTCCGCGGCGATCGCCGCACCTGCTTTCGCCGGGGCCTCGCGGGCGGATTCCGCCCGCTGTCCCCCACCGCCGACGTCCGCTTGACCCCCGTCCGTACGTTGCCTTGACTCGCCGCCCTCCGGAGCTTCCATGACGCACTCGCCCTCCGCCGCAACCACCCCCGTGATCCTCGCCGCGAAGCGGACGCCCATTGGCCGGTTCTTTGGGGGTTTCTCCAAGGTCCCCGCGCCGCTCCTGGGGTCCTACGCCATCGCCGGGCTCTTTGCCGAGGCCCCGGCGCTCAAGGACGCTGTCGACGAGGTCATCATGGGCTGCGTGCTGCAGGCCGGCGTGGGCCAGAACCCCGCCCGTCAGGCGGCCCTCAAGGCCGGCCTCCCCGACACCATCTCCGCCCAGACGGTCAACAAGGTCTGCGGGTCGGGCCTGCAGGCGGTCATGACGGCCGCCCAGTCGATCAAGGCCGGCGACAACCACCTGGTGATCGCCGGCGGCCAGGAGAACATGACCGCCGCGCCCCACTTCGCCCGCATCCGCGAGGGCGTCAAATACGGTCCCGCCCAGATGGAGGACCACATGGCCTACGACGGCCTCCGCTGCGCCTTTGAGTGCTGGGCCATGGGCAACGCGGCCGACCACATCGCCAAGAAGTACGAGATCTCCCGCGCCGATCAGGACCGCTTCTCCGTCCAGAGCCACGCCCGGGCCGCCGAGGCGACCAAGCAGGGCTGGTTCAAGGGTGAGATCGTCGCCGTTACCGGCGAACAGTGCCTCGACAAGAAGTCTCCCGGGGTGAGCGCCGACGAGGGCATCCGCTCCGACACCTCCGTCGAGGCCATGGCCAAACTCCGCCCGGTCTTTGAGAAGGACGGCACCGTCACCGCCGCCAACGCCAGCCAGATCTCTGACGGCGCCGCCGCGGTCTGCGTCGCCAGCCTGGCCCAGGCCGAGAAGCTCGGGATCAAGCCCATCGCCCGCATCGTGGCCTATCACACCTCCGGCGTCGCCCCGAAGGACATCTTCGCGGCCCCCATCGAGGGCGTGCGCGGCGTGCTGGCCAAAGCCAACCTCACCGCCAGGGACATCGACCTCTTCGAGATCAACGAGGCCTTCGCCGCGCAGGTCCTGTGCAACATCAAGACCCTCGCCATCGGCGAAGACCGCCTGAACATCTGCGGCGGCGGCGTCGCCCTCGGCCACCCCATCGGCGCCAGCGGGGCCCGCGTCCTGACCACCCTCATCCACCAGCTCAAGCGGACCGGCGGTAAGCGCGGCCTGGCCGCCCTCTGTCTGGGTGGAGGCAACTCGGTCGCCCTCATCGTCGAAGTCTGATCCATCGGGTCCGATCACCCAGGCCACCACCCCATGACCGAAGCGGCCCGAGTCCTGATGGCGGCGGCCGAGCTGGCCCGCGACGGCCGCCCGTTCGTGATGGCCACCGTCATCGCCACCAAAGGCCGCACGCCCCGCGACCCCGGGGCCCGAATGGTCTGGCGACCCGCCGAGCCGCTGATCGGCACCATCGGCGGCGGCCGTATGGAGCACCTGGTGGTCGAGGCCGCTGAGGGGTGTTTCTTCCGCCGCTCCACGGGCATCGAGAAGCTGGTCCTCTCTGAGGACGCCGACCAGTGCTGCGGCGGCGCCATGGAGGTCTTCCTGGAGTACTGCGGCCCGCGCGAGCGGGTGGTCATCTTCGGCGCCGGGCACGTCTCGATGGCCCTGGCACGCCTGCTGACCGAAAGCCCGCTGGAGGTCATCATCGTCGACAACCGGGCTGAGTGGAACACGCCCGAGCGCTTCCCGGGCGCCCGCCGGATCACAGACTTTGCCCAAGGACTCCTCGCCGCTCGCGAACGCTGCCAAGAGACCCTCGCTTGCGTCATGACCTATTCGCACGATGAGGATTTCGATCTCATCAAGGCCCTGCTCGCCGGCCCGGCGATCCCCGCATATGTCGGCCTCATCGGCAGCCGGGCCAAGCGGGCCTGCTTCTTCGGGCGCCTCTCCGGAGCCGGCGTCGAAGCCGCCCTGATCGAAAGGATCCACTGCCCGATGGGCCTGGGCGACATGGGCAAGGCCCCTTCCGAGGTCGCCATCTCGATCGCCGGGCAACTGCTGCTCGAAGCGAGGACTCTTGCCCGGCGCTGACCAGCGCCCCGGCGCCAGCCTCGCCGGCGTACACATGGTGGTCCTGGCGGCCGGGCGCGGCCGCCGGATGGGCGGCCCCAAAGCCCTGATGACCGTCCGCGGCCAGCCTTGGTGGCGCCACCAGGCCCAGGCGCTGGACGCCGCCGGCCTGATGTCGATCTGGGTGGTTTCGCCGGATGTCCACGCGGCGCTCGCCGCGCCGGAGCGCGGCGCCCCCCCCCCCCCGACAACCCTGGCCGACCCGGATGCGCCCATGTTCGAAAGCCTGCGGGTCGGGGTGCGGGCCCTGGCTTCAGGCGCTTCCCGACCTGACGCGCTGCTCATTCTCCCCGTCGATGTGCCGCTGGCCGGCCCGGAGACCTTGGCCCGATTGGTCGCGCACACCCGCGCGACTCGCGCCGCCGCGGCGCCGAGCTACCGCTCAGCCCACGGCCACCCGCTCTGCGTGCACTGGCGCTGGGCCGAGGCGATCCTCACCGCCGCCGGGGAGTCGGCCCGGCTCGATCTCCTGGTCGCCAGCTCAGTTGAATACATCGAAGTCGACGACCCGCTCGTGGCGCTCAACCTCAATACCCCCGCCGATCTCGCGGCGTTCGAGCAGATGCGGCCGTGATCCCCGTTCCCAACCTCACAGCCAGCGCCAGACCGGGGCCGGGGTCAGGCCCGCCCGAACCGCCGCTCCAGTTCCTTGATCGTCATCCGGATGCTCGTCGGCCGGCCGTGCGGGCAGTTGCTCGAGCGCTCGATCCGCTCGCGCAAGGCGAGCAACTCGGCCAGTTCGCCCTC
>CAZSZO010000036.1:0-39526 GCA_964611125.1 uncultured Phycisphaeraceae bacterium
GAGGGCTACCCGGTGACGTTCAACGACCCGGCCCTGACCGAGCACTTCTTCGCCGTGGCCCGCCAGGCCCTGGGCGGCGAGCACGTGCACGTCAAGCCCGACCCGACGATGGGCGGCGAGGACTTCTCCTTCTATGCCCAGCGGGTGCCGGCGGTCTTCTTCTGCCTGGGTCTGCGCCCGCCTGGGCAGGCGACCTACCCGACGCTCCATCAGCCCGACTTCGATTTCAACGACCAGGCGATCCCCGTCGGCGTCGAGATGTTCTGCCGCCTCGCCCTTCAGGAGGCCTGACCCGCGTCCGAGCGGCCCACCCAACCCGCCCACGCCCCCCCCGCCTCCCCCCCTCAGCCAGCGGTGGTCACGGCGCTGCTTCGCGCGTATCGCGAGGGCGTCTTCCCCATGGCCGATCCGCGCACCGGCCGGGTCGAGTTCTACGAGGCCGACCCCCGCGCCATCGTGCCCATCGAAGCCCCGCCCGGCGCCCCCGGTGGCGTGCGCGTGGCCCGTTCGCTGCGGGCGTCGATCCGCAGGAGCCACTTCACCTTCACGAGCGACCGCGCCTTCGAGCGCGTGATCGCGGCGTGCGCCGAGCCCCGCCCCGGCCAGAGCGCGTCCGACCAGGGGTGGATCAGCCCCGCCATCGTCGGGGCGTACACGCTGCTGCACCAGGCGGGGCACGCCCACAGCATCGAAGCGTGGCTGGCCCCGGCCGATCCCGGCGCGCCGCCCGTGCTGGTCGGCGGGCTCTACGGCGTTCACCTGGGCGGGGCGTTCTTCGGTGAGTCGATGTTCTCCCGCCCCGAACTGGGCGGGACTGATTCGAGCAAGATCTGCTTCATTCGCCTCATCGAGCACCTGCGGGCCCTGGGCGTGGTGCTGCTCGATACGCAGTTCACCAATCCGCACATGGCCCAGTTCGGGCTCGTCGAGATCCGCAAACGCGAGTACCTGCGCCGCCTCAAGGCCGCCCTCGCGGCGCCCGTCGCCTGGCGCCCCCTCTGAATCGCCTGAATCGCCCGGGCCGCCTACCTCCGCCGGGCGAGCAGCCACTCCACCGCCTCAGGGAGCTTCGGCCCCACCATGAGCGTGTGCCCCAGGCCGTGGGCGATCCGCAGCTCGATTTCCGACCCGCCTTCGCGGGCCCGCTCCACGGCTGGCTTCAGGCGGGCCAGCGGGATGATCGGGTCGTTGGCCGCCGCGATGACGAGCATCGGGGCCGAGTTGTCGCCGCCTTCGCGCTTGCGGAGCCGGGCCTGAAGGCCCATCGGCCCGCCCGCCAGACAGGCCACGCCAGCGAGCCGCCCGCCCCGCGAAGACGCCAGCGCCGCCCCGGCCATCGCCCCCATGGAGTGCCCCACGATCGTGACCCGGGCCGGGTCGATGGGGTACTCAGCCGAAAGCGTGTCGATGAGCGCATCGAGCCCCGCCGGGCGCCCGGCCCCGGCGGTCGCGGCGCTGGCGACGATGAAGCCGTGCTGATCGGCCAGATGCTTGATGGCCCCGCCGCCATAGCCGTCCATGAACATGTGCTCGTCGCCGCCCGCCCCGTGCAGGGCGATGATCAGCGGCAGCCGTCCTTCGGCCCCGGCCTGCTCGAGGGCCGCGCGCGGCGCGTAGATGCGCACGCCCATCGCCGCCCGGCCGGTCCCGATCTGCCGCCACCAGTCGCCGGCGCGGCGCCGATAGGGGTCGCGGCCCTTGAGAATCGCCCGCGTTTCGTCCTCGACGTCATCCGCCAGGCGCGCGAGATCGAAGAGGATCTCCGCCGAGCGGGCCGACGAGGGCCGATCGGTGAGCACGCCCGCCCGCGACCGGGCCGCGGCGATGGCCCGCGCAAGCTCAGGGCGCCCTTCGCCCGCGCTGTCAAGCACCGCGAGCAGGCTGTTTCGCTGGGCGTCGAGCGAGCCAGAGGGAATCAGCGTGAAGGCCCCGGCCTCGCGTCCCACCTCCGGGCCCGCCGGGCCGCCTCCCCGGCCGCCGCTCACCCGCACCAGCCAGCGGCCCGAGAGCATCGCCTCCCGCTCGCTGTCGAGCGACACTTCCGCCAGGACCGCCCCCGGCTCGCCGGCCTTGGCCAGGTCGAGGGTCACACTGCGGCGCACCGTCTGGTCGCAGCCGCCATCTGGGTTGACCCGACAGAGTACCAGCGTTACCCGCGCACCATCCGGGCCTTCCGCCATGGCCGCCGCCCACCCTTGCTCCGGCGGCACGCCGACCAGCCCCAGCCGCAGCCGCACCGGCCGGCCCTGGGCCGCCACCGGCGGCTCGGCGACCACCTTCACCGTCTCGGCCGCCAGCACCACGCCCTCCGCTGGAGGCAGCCCCTCGATCGAACGTGTCAGCACCGACAACCGGTCCACCGCCCCGGCGAAATTCGCCGTGAAGAACATCCCGGTGATCGCGTCGAACTCGCGGTTGGCGCGCTCAGCGGCCTCGCCCTCCTTCGGATGGGCCGCGAGGGCCCGCTCCAGCCGCAGGTACGCGCGGGCCAGGTCCTCGCGCCCGATGGTGATCGGCGGCTCGTCCTTCCGGGCCGGCGCCCCATCTGCCGCCGGCCCAGTCGCGGGCGCCGCGTCCGGCTGAACCCATCCCCAGGCCAGCGCGGCCGGCGCCAGCAGGCCCGCCGCTGCCGCCGCCAGAACCACTCGCCGCCCGCTCGCAAGGTGTCGCATGCCGATGATACCGTTAGGTCTGCGAGCGTTGCATGCCCGAACCTTCGGCCCGTCCAAGCGCACACCCCGGCGCACAACCCGGTCCTGATCCGAGAACGGCGGGGCTTCTGCCCATCGTGCTCGTCGGCGGGCGGAGCACCCGCTTTGGGCGCGACAAGCTCCGCGAGCCCATCGGTCCTTCAACCTGGCTGGTGGATCGCCCCATCGCCGCGCTCCGGGCCGTGTTTGGTCCGCGCGTGCTGCTGGTCGGGGCGTGCGACCTCGCCGTGAGCGCCCGCGGCGACGGCCGGCTCGATGACGCCCAGCCCGCCGGCCCGCTGGGGGGCGCGCCGGGTGGCCCGCTCGGGGGCGTTCTCGCGGGGCTCGAGCACGCCCGCCAGACTGCCGCGCTCGGAGTCTTCGTGCTCGCGGGTGATCTCCCGGCCATCAGCCACGCCGCCATCCGGGCGATCCTCGACAGAGCCGCCCGCGCGGGTGCGCTCGCGCCCGACCCGTCCACGCCTGTGCTGGCGCTGCTGGGCGAAACGCGCGAACCTGCAACCGGCCCCGCGCGCCTGGAGCCCTGCATCGGCCTTTACATGACCCGCGCCATTCCGCGGCTGCGCGAGCGGGCCCGAACAGGTCGCCTGAGCCTGCACGACGCATTCGGCCCTGAAGAGCTCACGCGCGTCCCCATCCCAGCCGGCGAGGCCCGCAACGTCAACTCCCCTGGCGATAACGAGCCGCGTTGATGAAAAATCCCGCCCTGCGATCGCACGCTGCGATGCACAGGGCGGGATGAGGCTTGCGCGGGGTCGGCTCGGGTGAGCGGTGGGGGGGGATCCGCCCGCTCAGCACCCATCGCCGAAGAACAGGCTGATGTAGTCGCTCAGGTCGTCAGGATCGACGAACGTGTCGCCGTTGAAGTCCGCCTGGTCGCATGCCGGGTTCGAGAAGAAGCACGCGATGTAGTCGCTCAGATCGTCAGGATCGACGAAGGTGTCGCAATTCACATCCAGCACGCACAACGACAGGGACGCGCTGCGGCTGGTGACGGTGTTGCAGGCGTTGCCGATCACACAGTCGTACCCGCCGGCGCTGGCGGTCTGCACGTTGCTGATGGTCAGCGTGGCGGTCGCTGCGGAGGGGTTGACCGTTGTGTCCAGCGGCTCACCGTTGAACCGCCACTGATACGTCAGCGGACCGGGCCCGCTGGCGCTGACGGTGAACGATGAGGTCCCGCCCCGGCAGCCGAGGGTTGATTCAGGCTGGCCGGTCAGTCGCAGGCCGGGCGCCGCGCTCACGGCCGAGAAGGCCCAGGTGTCGCCCACGGTGTCGAGCCCGTTGAAGCCGCCGAAGACCACCAGGCGCCCCTGCACCGGGTCGTACGCGGTCGCGTGATCTGAACGCGGGCCCAGTTCCGCCCCGCCGGCGATGAACCACCCTGTCGCGGTTGAGTAGATCCACGTCTCGTTGATCGTGTTGAAGTCGGCGTCCTGGCCGCCGACCAGCACCAGCCGCCCGGCAGCGCCGTCGAAGCTCAGCGTCGCCGCCGAGCGCCCGCCCGGCCCCTCGGGGGTGGTGATCCGCGTCCAGGCGCTGCCGTCAAACTCCCAGAAGTCGTTGAGCTGCTCGAAGTTCTCATCGCGGCCGCCGAACAGGACGATCCGCCCGCGCGAAGTGTCAAAGGTCATCGCCGCGCGGTCGCGGGCCACCGGCCCCGCCGGCGCGGCGACCTGACTCCAGGTGGCGCCGTCGAATACCCAGGTGTCGGCCAGGTGGGCGAAGTCCGCATCGCGCCCGCCGAAGATCACCAGTCGGTCACGCACTGGGTCATAGGCGCCAACTGACCCGGTCCGGGCCGCTGGCCCGGTCCCGGCGATCTCTGACCACGCCGAGCCGCTCCACACCCACGTGTCGCCCAGCACGCCCTCGCCGCCCGAGCCGCCGAAGAGCACCAGGCGGCTTCGCAGCGTGTCCGACGCCAGCACGGCCCGGTCACGGGCCGATGGGCCGCTCTCGGCCGCCAGCTCCCACCCCGTCGGGCCGAGCGTCCACAGCGTGCCGAGTTGACGGCCCAGGAAGCTTGAGCCGCCGAAGACCGCCACGCGCCCGCTCGAGGGGTCCCACGCCGCGGCATGCGCGTTGAGCGCCGGAATCGCAGCCGGGCCGATCGCCGACCAGGCCTGACCGTCCCACGCAAAGGTCCGCGAGGGCTCGGGCTCCAGCTGGATCACCTTGCCCAGCCCCGCGTGATAGGCGAGAGGCAGCTGGGGCCCCGGCCCGGCGGTGGCCAGCTCCGTCCACAGCCCGCCATCCAGCTCGAAGGTCCGTTGATCGGCCCCGATGCCCCCGTAGAGCACCACCCGCTGGCGGGCCGCGTCGAACGCCAGTGAGGCGTTCTCGCGACCGCCCGGGGCGCCGGTGAATGAGGTGGGATTCCAGAAAAAGCCGTCAAACTCGACGGTCTCGGCGAGCTGATCAAAGGTGACCAGATCCAGCCCGCCATAAAGCACCACCCGCTGGCGCGTTGGGTCATAGGTCGCCCCGGCCGACTGACGGGGCGTGAGCCCCAGCTCCCCGAGGAAGTTCCAATCGACCCCGTTCCAGCTCCACGTGTCGAGGAACGCCTGACCGTCCAGAGCGTTGGCGCCCCCGGCGATCACCACGCCGGAGGTGTTGCCGTCATACGACAGCACCCCGCCCGCCCGCACGCCTGGGTTATTGGGCGGCGTGAACTGGGTCCAGGCGGAACCGTCCCACTCCCAGGTGTCGCTGAGCGCGCCGCCCGCCCCGAAGCCGCCAAAGAGCACCGTCCGCTGGCGCGCGGGGTCGTACGCCAGCAGGTGCCCGGCCCGCGCCGACGGGCCGGGAACGTCGCGCCGCTCCCAGCCGGAGAGCGTCCGCACCCAGGTGTCGCCGTACGTCCTGCCGCCCGACGCGCCGCCGAAGAGCACCACGTTGCCGCTGGCGTCAGGCGCCGCGGCGGTGGTGCTGCGGGCCGGCACCCCAGCCGGCCCTTGCACGAGTGCCCACCCCGGGGGGCAGGACTGCGCGCCGGCCGAGGCCGCCATCCCGCCGATGCCGCAGGCCAGCCCGCCCGCCAGCGCCAGGTGGATGGCGCGGCGGGCGCGCCCGGGGCCGCGCTCGGCGCGCCAGGGGAACCGGGAAAGCTGGGTGATCGATGCTGCCGCAGGGGTGCGCATGCTGGGTCCTTTGCTTGGGATTGAGAGGTCAATCTGGGGGCTTCCCAACGGCGATCGGGAGCCGGTGAGCTTCCGATGCCGGAGCGGGCGAAAGTGCCACAAAACCAACACCTCTTCGTCCAAGAATACAGGGAGGCCGAGCCCCGGCAAACGATTCGTCGAAAATTTTGTACAAATCCTTGCCGGAATCATCTGCAAGGGGTTGCGATCGGCGCGATTCGGCCATAAAGTGTCAAGGTGCATCCATCTGGTCCACTTCCGTCGATCGCGGGGAGGGTCGCGGACGGGGACGCCGCGTCGGCTGCCGCCGCACCGCCTCCCGATTCCGCCCCGCCCAATTCGGGCGGCCTGATTGAGCACGCCTGCGAGGTGATCCGCAGCCTGCAGCGCTCGGTCAGTCAGGCCGTCATGATGTTCCCCGACGTGAAGCGGTCGACCGACCTGCGTCGGCGGCTCAGTCTTGATGCCGCCCTCGCCTGGCAGGTCTTCTCTCTCGCCCACGCCGCGGAGCCGCTGGCGGCGGTTCGATTCATTCCGAAGGCGGGCGCGATGGAGCGTTTCACCCTCGCCGCGCGCAAGGCCGGCGCCACCCCGGCGGTGTGCGCAGCGGTCGCGCAGGCGTTCACTGAGTACGAAGCGTTGGTGAGGGTCCACGCGGGCGATCGCGACACGTTCGCAGCGATGCTCTCGGCCCATCAGCCCGCCGAGGGCGCCACTTGGCTCAAGCTCCGCAAGGCGGCCTTCCGGGCCAACCGCGGGATCTGGGGTATCTCGCTTGAGTGCTCGGCCAACGCTGTGGTTTTCAACCAGCGGCCTACCGGCGAGATGGACGCTCTGGCGGTCCGCGGCCGATTAGGCGCCAATGGCTTCCGAGCGGGCGTCTCAGTCGCCATGTCGATCTCGATGCGGGTCTGGGGCGGCAACAGCCCCGCTCCGGAGGGCCGCATTCCCGAAAATGACCCTTCCAAAGTGGTCACCAGCGGTGGAGGGCTGATCGAGCGGGCCTGCAGCCAGCCGCTTCCCAAGGTCGAGAGCCGGGCGTGCCCGGACGGCACCTTTCGAGACTTCGTCACTCTTGACGGGCTCGGCCGGCGCAGCAAGGCGACGGTCTGGTGGACCAGCTTCGGCGCGAACTTCCCCGGTTCGCGCAATCCGCCGCACGGCTGCTCATCGCCTTGCCCCGAGCCGACTGAAATCCAGATCGTCGACCTGCTGATTCCTCATGGCTGGGGCGATCCGGCGCGATTGCGCTGCCGCGCGGTCGGGCCCGATGTGCGCTTCACGCCGGGCGTCGGCGGGAGCCTGCCCAACGAGGGCGCTGTCGCGCACCTGGGCCAGCGGCTGGAATCGCTCTATACGCCCAATGCGCCGGCGCACGTCGGGCTGGTGACCGATGAGATCCGGCGGCTCGGCTGGCAGACGACGACCTTCGAGATCTTTCGCTGCATCGTCAAGTACCCGGTGCTGCACAGCACCACGCACCTGTACGTCGACTGAGGGCGCCGAGTGGGGCCGAGGGCCTGTCGGGCGCGATGCCCAGGCGAGCTCAGCCGCACCCGCCCTCAAAGTACGCCACGATGAAGTCGCGCAGGTCATCAGTGGTGATGTTCCCGCCGCCACTCAGGTCGGGGCTGGCGCAGCCGTCGGCGGCGAACGCGCAGGTGATGAAGTCCGAAAGATCGTCCGGATCGACCACGCCGTCGCAGTTGAAGTCGGCGGGGCACACCCGCAACTCGCCGGCGGAGCTCAGCGCTCCGCCGCAAGGGTCGGAGACAACGCAGTCGTACGCGCCCCGGTCTCCGAGGGTGGCGCGGCTGATGAGCAGAGTGGCCGTGACCGCCGACGGGTTGACGGCGCTGTCGATCGCGACCCCATCACGCCGCCATTGATAGGTGAATGCGCCGATGCCGCTCACCCCGACCGTGAACGCCGCCGAGCCGCCCGGGCAGGCGGCCGTGGGCTGGGGCTGGCGAACGACCAGGACCGGGCCTGCCAGATCCGGCGGGCACGCGACCGGCGCGATGCTCACGATGCGGTCAGCGCCGAAAGGCCCCATGAGCGACTGGGTGCGTTCCTCGAGGTTGCCGGCGCGCGGCCAGATGATCTCGATGCGGTCGACCGTCGCCGCCGATCCCAGCCCGAAGTGGGCCCGCGGGTCCTCGGTGGCGCCGTAACTCGACCCCGCGAGGATCTCGCGCGTCTGGGTGACCCCCCCGGCGGTCACGCGCACCACGGCGCCGATGGCGCCGCGATTCACCGGCCGGCTGACGCCGCTGGGCGGTCCTGCGACGGCGTCGCCATGCAGCTTGATCTTGAACCAGTGGTTGGCCGGGCCTGAACCGGGTGAGACGGCGCTGTTGCGGTAGACGCTGACGAACCGGGTGGGGTTGTTGGTGATGATGTCCTCAAGCCCGTCATTGTCGAAATCCACGCGGGCGCAGTGCTGACTGGCCAGCGCGGGCGTATTGAGCGCGGCGCGGGCGTCGGTCCAGGATCCGTCACCGTTGTTGAGGCGAAGGTGATCGATGTTGGCCGAGCCGAACGAGCCGGCCTGGTAGTTGTCCAGCCGACCCTTGTTGGTGGTGTCGAGCCAGGTTGTGCCCCAGCCGAAGAACGTGCCGAAGGGCGTGATCCGCGCCAGCACGCCGTTGTTGTTGCGGTAGTACGTGCCGGTCGATGCGTCGGTGATGGCCAGATCGAGCCAGCCGTCACCGTCGTAGTCGCCCACGGCGATCCCCATCGGCGCCGGGCCAAGGAAGCTCATCCCGCTCTGGGCCGCCGTTAGGGCGACGAACATCCTTCCCCCCGCGGGGTTGGCGACGTTGCGGAGCACGAGCCCCACACGGTTGTTCAGGAGCGCGACGTGGTCCGCCCAGCCGTCGTGATCGATGTCTGTGAACGCGCTGGCGTAGATGTTGCCGCTGTACCCGGGCTGCGGGACCAGGTCGGCCCGATTGGTGAACGTGCCGTCGCCGTTGTTGAGGAAGAGTGTGAAGGTCTGCCCCGGGGAGCCGATGTTGTCGACGAACAGATCAAGGAAGCCGTCGTGATTGAAGTCGACGGCGGAGGCCGACTCGGGGAAGACATTCACCGGGCTGCGGACCCGCGCCGCGACCGTGACGTTGGTGAACGTGCCGTCGCCGTTGTTGCGCAGCAGCAGGCCTGCGCCGCCGGGGCCGTTGCCGCCGGTGTAGATGTCGTCAAAGCCGTCGTTGTTGTAATCGAAGACCACCACCGTGCCGAACGACCGGGCGGTTGCGTCGGCGTCGCCCGAGATTCCGGCGGTTTGCGAAACGTCGACAAAGCCGCGCCCGCCCGGAACTGCCGGGCTAGCGACGTTTCGATAGAGCCGCTTGGCGAGCCCGCCGTTGTCATTGCAGAAGACGTCGTAGTACCCGTCGTTATCGAAGTCGATGACGCCGATGGAGCCGCGCGGGGCCCCGAAATCAACCCGGCGGACCGGATTGGTGGGCGATGTGGCGCCCAGGTCCTCAAAGCGGGCGCCGCCAACGGCGACCTGCGCCTGGGCTTGCCCGGCGGCCGCGGCGATGGAGAGCGCCAGGGCGACGAAGCCGACGGGGAGATCGCGTGTTCCAGCCATGAGGTCCCTTGCAAGAGGAGATAGACCGGCCAATGCGGCCATGCGTGCCGCTTCGAGCAGGCCCCGGCCACCATGGCCACGGTCCCGCAGAGCAACCACCGACCTCTTAGATGCCAGCGGCGCTGACCGGTAACAGGCGAGCGGAAACGGCCCTGTCGAGCGGGTTTCGCCGCATACGGCCAGGCGGGGCGCAGCCCCCCACCGTCGATCCCCACCGCCTCCGCCAGGTTGAATGGCGGCGATTGCTCACTCCGTCATGCCGTGCTTCCGGCGCTCGCACCCCACCCGACGCCCGGCTACTTCCCTGCGGCCGCCGCGTCGGGCAGCTTGAACGGCAGCGTGTCGGGCGTCACATAGACCTGCGTGGTGAAGACCAGCGGCAGTCCGGGCGTGCCGGAATCGAAGGCGCACTCGATCATGAACGCCCGCCAGCCGGCCTCGGGCCGCTTCACCTGGGCCTTGAAGGTCCCGGCCTCGCCCGGGCTCGCCTCGACCTCGCTCGATGACCACGACGGGCCCACGGTGTCGACGCGGAAGTCGCGCCCCTTGGGGTTGTCGCACTGCCACAGCATCACCCGCAGCGGCTTCTCGCCCGTGCGCACTGTCAGCGTGTCGTCGTCCGTCCTGGCGCTGTACTCCCACGTGAGGGTCGGGCGGGGTTTGCCGGCCACGACGGCCTTGTAGAAGGCCAGCGTGTCGAGGAGCGCCGAGGTGCCGCGCAGGTTGTGCTTGCTGTTGGGGACGCTGCGGAGCCGCCACTCTCCCTTGAGCAGGCCCACGTAGTGGCGGGCGCTGTCGGCGGGGAAGAACTCATCGCCGGTGGCGGTGACGATGAACTTGGGGATGTGCTCGACGAACTTCATGTACGCCGCGGGATCCTCGTGGGCGATCACGCGGGCGAGCTCGGGGGAGCCGAACTTCTTGTCGATGCCGTTGTCGACATAGTCCTTCAGGGCCGGGGCCCAGAAGCCGTAGCTGGCGAAGTGGTGCGGGGTCTGCTCGGCCATGTTGAGGATGTCGATCACCAGCGGGGCGATCGCCTTGACGCGCGGGTCGACCGCGGCGATGAGCCACGTCGTCCACCCCCGCTTGGAGCCGCCGGTGACGAAGAACCCATCAGGCTTGAAGCCCGAGGTGAGCGGCTGGTCATCGAGCCGGCAGGGTGAAAGATCGCGCCCCGAAAGGAACTCCTGGGCCGCGTCCATCGCCCGCTTGGCGGCCTTCACCATGGGGAAGCGGCCGATCCAGCGGGCGTCGTCGTCACGGATGGCCAGATTCCAGGAATGCGCCAGCAGGTCGTCCTCGGTGCGCTCGCGCTGCTCGCCCTCGAAACTCAGCGGCTGGTTGGGCACGTTGTCGACGACGCACACCACCGAGTCGCTGGAGCGGACCAGCAGCAGCAACTCCGCCGGGGCCTGGTCTCGCGGCTCCTCGCGGCGTCGCCCGCCGCCGATGATCATGATGGGTGTGCGCGTCTTGATCTTGGCGGGAACGCCGATCACCAGCCAGTGCGTCCACAGGGGGTGGCTGACTTCCTTCTCAGTTCGCCAGCGCTGCGAAGTCAGGCGAATCTGGTGGATGGTCAGACCGTCCTGCTGCGTGGTCTTGGCCAGCTCCCACTTGTACGCGCCGTCGTCCTCGTTGACATAGGCGCCCAGGGCCGTGAGCTCCGCCTTGTCGACGCCTATTGGCGTGGCGTCCACCAGCGGCCAGCGGCGGGCGTCGCCGGCTGGCTCAGCCGTGGCGGAGGCGGTTGGTGAACCCACTCCGGGCGCCGCCTCCGGCAGGCCTGCGTGGTCGGCGACGAATGGATTGCTGAGCGCGAACGAGCACACCACGGCGGCAAGCAAGTGATAGAGCATGTCCGAGCGTATCGGGTGCGCCCTGCTGCAAGCCCGGTTCGAGGCGGGATGGTGAGGTCAAGAGCATGTGAACAGCCCGGGCCGCACGGCCAAGGGGGCCATGGTGCTTCGACGCCTGTGGACGAGTTGTGCATAGTGGCGCCGTCGGTGGTCCGGCCGCCCGCGGGTGCTGAAAGGGGCTTCAGAGGCTGAAAGTCACGAATCGAGGTGCCAGGAATCCAGGACGAGTTCCCTTAAAAAGGGGTACATCTGCCTCAGCTCCTCCCGAGTGCCCCGATTGGGCACTTTCCCAGATCAGCGGCTTAACCGAATATGGGTGTGATTTCGGTTGTCAGACGCGGAAGCTTCCTCTATGTCTTCTGCCATACGTTGGAGTCCGATACCGCGCCTTTGCACCCATCCCCCCCAAGAGAGATGATCATGACCAAGACTTTCGGCATCGTGGCGACCCTGCTCCCAGGCGCCGCCCAGGCGACCCCCGTCGCCCAGTACACCGCCATCAACGGAAACGGCGAGTCCGGCTCCCAGGACGGGGCCAGCTTCAACCTGAACACCGTCCTCGGCACGGCGTACGGCGTGGGCACGCTCACCCGCACCGGTGTGAACTTCTCCGGCGGCGGTCTGACCTTCACCCGCGTCGCTGACTTCTACGCTGACGATGTGACCTCCGCGGTCTCGGTCGGCAACATCTTCGATCTGCACGACATCAGCGCCGTGGGCACCTCTGACCAGTACTTCCAGGACGGCACCCGTCCCGTGCAGGCTCGCGGCCTGTTCTCCGGCGCTTCGCAGCGCATCGGTTTCCGCGACATCAACACGGGCACCGACACGGTGCTCTTCGACGCCCCCTCGCAGCTCAGCTACATCACCGACAGCGTGACCCAGACCTTCTCATCCAACTTCACCTTCGTCCGCGCTGACGCCTTCCCCCTCAACGGGCCCCCGAACCTCAACAACGTCCGCTACTCCGCCAACGGCCTCAACAACCCCACCGCTGGCGATAACTTCGTCGCGTACGTCCTCACCGGCATCGTCGGCGGCCCCCGCCTCGTGGTCTGCGTCGAGGACCAGAACACCGGCGACTTCGACTACCAGGACTTCATCTTTGAGGTTTCGCTGGTTCCGAATCCCCTCGCCGCGCACGGCGCCCTCGCGGGCCTCGCCGGCGTGGGCATCCTCGGCTTCCGCCGTCGCCGGGCCTAAATCGCTCAGTCCTTGAGCACGCAAGCTGATCTTCAAAGCCGCCCGGCAGGATGCCGGGCGGCTTTTGTTTTGGGACCTGAAGCTGCGCAAGGGCGCGACGCTGGGATATATATGCCTTGAAATAGGTGATATAACTGATGAACGAATGACCCAATTTGGGCATATTCATGGCCCGCCTCGCGCCCCTGCCTCATGCTGTGTGCTCAGGACGGTTCCTCAAACCTCAAGAGAGCACACCCATGTACAAGACCCTTGGCATCACTGCGATCCTCATTGCCGCCGGCGCGGCTCAGGCGACGCCCGTGGCCCAGTTCACGGCCATCAACGGCGGCGGCTTCTTCGGCTCGTACGACAACAGCGTCGCCTCCGGCGGCCGCTCGGCCCCCCGGGCCACGAACAACGACATCGCGTACCTGCTGGCCCGGGCCTACGGGGTGAACGCCCCGCTGGGGACGGTCGGCACGCGCGTCGACACCGCGGGGCGGGGGGTCGACCTCGCGGGCGGCGGGTACACCTTCACCCGCGTTGCTGACTACTACGTCGATGGCGGCGTGGTCTCGGCCGGCCAGCGGTTCAACCTGCACAACTACAACCTGGACACGGCCTCAGACCAGGCTTTCCAGGACGGCACGACCGATGTCAACGCCCGCGTGCTTTACTCGGGCGCCAGCCAGGTGGTCGGCTTCCGGAACAACAACACCAACGTCGACACCCAGATGTTCAACCTGGGCCCCCAGCTCAACTTCAACCTGAACGTGACGTTCCAGGCGTCCTTCGGCACGGATTTCTCGTTCTACCGCGATAACGACACCAACTCGGGCAGCGGCCGGGTGCGGTCGAACGTCTTCCCCGCCGGGCAGCCCAACGGCGGCGACAGCTTCATCGCGTACGTGGTCACGAGCACCGACTCCAGCTTCGCCCCTCGCCTGGTGATCGGCGTGGATGACGCGCTGGCGGGTGATGTGGACTATCAGGACTTCATCTTCGAGGTGAGCCTGGTTCCGAACCCCCTCGCCGCCCACGGCGCCCTGGCGGGGCTGGCCGGCATGGGCGTGCTGGGCTTCCGCCGTCGGCGGGCCTAAAAACGTTCGAGTCGATCGGCCAAGCGAAACGCCCAGCAGTGATGCTGGGCGTTTTCTTTAGGGGATGTGTGGTAAAATGGGTAGTTCCGGCAAAGGATGCCCATATTGGGGCATGAAATCCGACGTTTCTTTGCCCAAATTGGGCGAATTCAGTGTTGCTTCTCTAGGACGTTCGCCCTACATTGCAGTCCCAGTAGGTTTTTTTACCCCTCAGCGAGAGATCCCACCATGCTCAAGACTTGCGGTATTGCTGTTGTTCTGCTGGCTGCCGGCGCGGCTCAGGCCACGTCCGTGGCCCAGTTCACGCCCATCAATGGCGGCGGGTTCACCGGCTCGTACGACGGCTCCAACCAGGGGCTTGCGTACGTTCTGGCCCGGTCGTATGGCGCGGGAACCGTTCTGAGTACGGCGGCCGGTCGTACCGACAGCCGCGGCCAGGCGATTGATTTCCACGGAACGACGACGGTCGGCGGCTACACACTGAACTTCACGCGGGTCGCCGATTTCTACCTGACGGATGGCTCCTACGACGCGGGTGGCGCGTTCAACATCCGTACCTACAACCACGACGGGGCATCCGACCAGGTCTTTCAGGATGGGACGGCGCCGGTTCGCGGCCGGATCCTGTATTCCGGTGCGGCCCAGCAGGTCGGGTTCAACAACGGCTCGAACAACGTCCTCTGGAACCTGCCGGCCCAGTTGAACACGAACGTGGACTCCGCCTTCCACGATGTGTTCTTCGGCCCGACGCCCACGCTCTTCACGTTCTTCCGGAACAGCCAGGTTTCCAATGCCGCCGCGAACCAGGTGGTCACCAACGGTCAGGGCGGCAACGTCCTCGACCGCGCTGGCAATTCCTTCACGCGCGACACGTTCGTTTCCTATGTGCTGACCAGCAACGAGCCCGGGTTCGCTCCGCGTCTGGTTCTCGCCATTGACGACAGCCTGGGCGGCGGCACCGACCGCGACTTCCAGGACTTCGTGTTCGAGGTGAGCCTGGTTCCGAACCCCCTTGCCGCGCACGGGGCTCTCGCGGGCCTCGCCGGCATGGGTGTGCTGGGCCTCCGGCGTCGGCGGGCCTAAGCCGGCGCCGCGCTCCGCGGCTGCCGAGGCGGATGTTCATTTTGGAGTTCTACAGACCGCCCGGCGAAGCCGGGCGGTCTGCTTTTTGGGGCAGCAGAGTGGGACGGGGGGGTGGTGGCAGCGCGCCGCCTGTCATCGGGTGAGTTTCTTGAACACGTAACCGCCCTTGGTGGCGCCCCAGACCTGGGCGCCCTTGTCGTCGAAGCCGCGATCCCAACTGATCAGGCGGTCGGGGAAGACAGCGGCCTCGCTGGTGGCGTAGCTGGCGCCGCGAAGCTCGCTGGGGCAGCCGCGGCCGAGGGTGGAGCCGCGGTAGGAGCCGTCGGGCTGCTCATCGAGGATCAGGGCGCAGCCGTCGCGGACGGTGAGTTGCTCCGGGGCGAGCCCGGCGAGCTTGGAGGCATCCTGCCAGGCGCCGACGAACGCCGCGGGGTCGCCCGGAAGGGTGAAGACGTCGCTGCGCATCAGGAAGCGGTCCTTGGCCAGTCCCCCGTAGCCGGTGAGGCGGTAGATCCGCTGGCGGTAGGGCTGATCGGGTGTCGCGGCGAGGGCTTGCTCAACGTAGAACCAGCGGCCGTCAGCGCGATCGCGCCAGATGAGGCTCATGTGCAGGATGATGTCTCGGTACTCGGGGTCGGACGCCGCCTGGTCAGCGCTCGAAAAGGTGCCGGCCATCCAGAGCGCGACCTGATCGCGAGCGAGGTCGGGGGAGCGGAGGGGCTGGGGCGGCGGCGTGAGCGTGGCGGGCTTGTCGGCGGCGCACCCGAGGGGTCCCCCGGCGCCTGCCGCGGCGAACAGGGTGGCGAACAGGGCCCAGAGGCCGAGCCTGGGAGCCAAACGAATCGCGCCGCCGAGCGAGAAGCGTGCCATGGGCATTGGCGATGGTAGACCGAGAGCGTGGGCGGGCTGGCCGATGGGAGACCATGATTGAGGGGGGCTGGCGGGCGCCCGCCTGCGCAATCACCGCGCGGCGCCCCGTCGTCAAAGGTTGAAACGCGGCGCCCTTCCTCATTGAATCACCGGTTCGGGCCCACTGACACCCGCCGTCGGGCAGGAGGTTCGCATGAGCATGCTTCAAGGCCGGTTTGTTCCCACCCCGTGGTTGTGCGGAATCGGAGTGGTCGCGGCGGCGGCGCCGGTGCTCGTTGCCCAGCCGTGCCCGGTCACGCTCGGGCCCCGTGTCGACAGCGTGCAGACGCAGGTGCTCACCAACATTGCGACTGGGGATTTCAATGGCGACGGGCGGGCGGACCTGATCACGATCGATGGGTCGACGAGCTCCGGTGTCATCCAGGTGAGGTTCGGCCTCGCGAGCGGGGAGTTCAGCGAGCCAGTGCTGACGGAACTGGGCGGCTTTGCGAGCCAGAATCGACTGCGGGCGTTCGACCTGACCGGCGACGGCATCCCGGACGTTCTGTGCGATCTGATCGGCGCCGCGACGCCCCGGGTTTTGCTCATCGGGCGGTCGGATGGGACCTTTCAGACCGGTCTGAGCCACGGCCTGCTCGCGACGACGGTCGCCATCGGTGACCTGAACGCCGACGGGCGTCCTGACTTCGCCGGCTTCGTGTTGGCGGGCGGGACGGTGACGACCGAGGTCCGGGCGTTCATCAATCAGGGCGGCGGCCAGTTCACGCCGGTCGCCCTCGGTTCCTTCGGCCTGGGGGGCCGGGCGGTGATCACCGACACGAATTTTGACGGTCGCACTGACATTCTGCTGTACTCGGGTTCCGCCACGCTGGCGGTCGTGCAGGGGGCGCCGCCGCCTGGGAGCCCGCCGGGCGCCCTGGGCGCGTTCACGGGGCAGGCCGCGATCCCGATTTCATCCGGCGGGATTCTGGGCATCATTCAGCGCCCGGTGCTGCTGGACGTCACGGGCGATGGGATTCCGGACATTGTCGGGTCGCCGCCGGCCGGGTTCGTTGGCGCGTTCCTGGTCATTCACCGAGGTCCGCCGGCGCCTGGCGCGGGATACGGGCCCCTCGAGCGGATAGACCCGATGGCGAACGAAGTCAGTTTGGTCATCGCCCCCGCGACGTTCGCCGATGTCAATGGGGATGGCCGGACCGACATCGTGCGGCAGGTCGCCCTTGAGGGAGAGTCGACGCTGCGGATCATGGTCAAGTACAACATCGGCAGCGCGATTCCGGGCGCTGGCGCCTTCTCGGCACCCGTGAGCTACGCCGGCGGGGCGTTGAATACGCAGACCGAGGTCGCGGTGGGCGACTTCGACGGCGACGGCCTTCCTGACGTGCTCGCGGACACGTTTGGCGGCGGTTCCCTGCGGGCCCAATCGCTGCTGCGTGGGGCGCGGGTCGGGGGGTTCACGATCGATCAGACGCCGCAAGCCAAGAAGACGCGTCCGGGTGAGTCGGCCGCGTTCACGGTGGTCGCGCAGGCGGCTGATCCCGGCGCGCTGCTGTCGTACGCGTGGTCGCGCAACGGCGTCCCGCTGAGCGACGGCGATCTGGCTGGGCGGGTTTCGGGGGCCCGGAGCGCGACGCTGACGATCACCGGCACGCAGCCGTCTGACAGCGCGGGCTACACCGTCACGGTCTCGGCGGGGTGCAGGCCGCGGACGGTGGGGACGTACCTTGACTGCAACGACGCGTGCGGCGGGGCGGACTTCAACTTCGATGGGTTTGTCGACCCAGACGACCTTTCGGACTACATCAGCGTGTTCTTCAGCGGGTGCTGAATGGTGGCTGCGCGCGTGTCATCGGCGGTGGTGCACAGCGGTCGGTGCGTCCATTGCTACCAATCATCGCGAAGCACCGACCGCCGGACGGCGATCTGTGGCGCGGCGACCCGACCAGGTTCGCTCGCCTAGAGGTCATCATCATCGGCGTCGAAGGGGGCGTCTTTGTCGCCGCCGGCGCGGGAGAGCTCCTCGGCGGTGGGCGGGGGCATGGGGATGATGGGCTTTTTCTGGGCGGCCTCGGCATCGGCCTGGGCCTGGGCCTTCATCGCGGCCCATTCGTCGGGGGTGATCAGGACGTCGCGGTCGACGGTGCCCTTGTGGTCGCCGACGATGCCGGCCTGCCACATGGCGTCGATGAGGCGTGAGGAGCGGGTGTAGCCGATGGCCATGCGGCGCTGCAGCATGCTGACAGAGCCCTTCTGGCTTTCGAGGACGATCTCGACAGCTTTCTCGAAGAGGGGGTCGGCCTGGCCCTTGGCGATGCCATCGTTGGTGGAGAGGCCGTCGCCGGCGTCGATGGCTCCCCCGCCGCCGCCTGCGCCGTTGTCGGCGAGGCCCGCCGCGGCTTCGCTGCCGGTGCGGATCTGCATGAGGCTGCGTTCGAAGGTGGGCTCGGCGACCTCCTTCATGAACTTGGCGACGCGCCGGATCTCCTTGTCGTCCACGAGGGTGCCCTGGGCGCGGGTGAGCTTGCTGGTGCGGGGCGAGAGGTAGAGCATGTCGCCCTGGCCCAGCAGGAGCTCGCCGCCCTTGTGATCGAGGACGATGCGCGAGTCCATGCCGCTGGCGACCTTGAAGCAGATGCGCGCGGGCATGTTGCTCTTGATGAGGCCGGTGACGACGTTGGCCTGGGGGCGCTGGGTGGCCAGGATGAGGTGGATGCCGACGGCGCGGGCCTTCTGGGCGATGCGGACGATGCTCTGCTCGACCTCCTTGTTGGTCATCATGAGATCGGCCAGTTCGTCGATGACGAAGACCATGAAGGGGAGCTTCTTGGGGATGCGGGCTTCCTCGGCGGGGTCGGCGGGGTTGAAGCGTTCGCGGAGCTCCTCCCACGACAGGGCGTTGTAGCCGCCGATGTCGCGGACGCCGGCCTCCATCAGCAGCTCGTAGCGCTCGTCCATCTTGCGGACGGCCCATTCGAGGATCGCGGCGGCCTTGCCCATCTCGGTGACGACGGGGCACATGAGGTGCGGGATGTCCTTGAACTGCGAGAGCTCGACCATCTTGGGGTCGACGAGCACCAGCTTGAGCTCGTTGGGCTTCTTGGTGTAGAGGAAGCTCATCAGGATCGAGTTCATGCACACCGACTTGCCCGAGCCGGTGGTGCCGGCGATGAGCATGTGGGGCATGGAGGTGAGGTCGGCGATGAGCGGGTTGCCGCTGGCGTCCTTGCCCAGGAACATGGGCAGCTTCATCTCGGCGAACATCTCGCTCTTGGTCATGAGCTCCTTGAGCTTGACCTTTTCCTTGTGGGGGTTGGGCACCTCGATGCCGACGGTGTCCTTGCCGGCGGTGTTGGGGACGATGCGGAGGTTCTGGGCCTTGAGCGAGCGGGCCAGGTCGCTCGAGACCGCCGAGAGGGCGGCGACCTTGGTGCCGGCGGCCAGGCGGACCTCGTAGAGGGTGATGACGGGGCCTGAATCCATGCCCACCACGCCGCCGTCGATGCGGTATTCCTTGAGGGCCTGCTCGAGGGCGGTGGCCTGCTCGCGGATGAACTGCTCCATCTTCTCGGGGTAGTTGGTCTCAGGCTCCTCGAGCAGGTCGAGGCCGGGGAACCGGTACCCCTCAAGCTCGGCGGTGTTCTGGATGTCGCGGAGATCATCCTCGGTGGCGCTGCGCCGGTCGGTGGCGGCGAAGCGGAGGGGGAGCTTGGCGATCTTGGCCCGGAGCGAGTCGGGGTCGAAGGTCCTGCGGGCGGGGGCGCCATCCTCCTGGCCGGCTTCGCCATCCTGGCCTGGTTCGAGGCCCGAGGCACCGTCGGCTTCGCCGGCGCCGGGCGCGCCCTCGTCGGCGTCGGCCCGGGCGTCGTCGTTGTCGTCGTCGGGCTCATTCTCGGGGTCGGCCTCGTCGGCGTCGCCGCGGCGCGATTTGACGGTTTTCTCAGCCTTTTCAGGCTTGGCTTTCTTGGGCCGCTTGCCGCCCGCGTCCTCGTCGAGGGGCTCGGGGTCTTCGGCGTCCTGGTCGCTTGTCACGACGTGGTCGTCGGGGTTGAAGGATTCGATGCCGCCAAGGCCGCCGGCGCGTTCGTCGATTGCTTCGGCGGCCTGGTCGCGCTTGCCGGGCTTGGCCTTGCGCGGGCCGGCGGGGCGGTCGTCCTCGTCGCGTTTCTTGCCGGGCTTGCCGGGGCGGCGGCCGCGGTCGGTCCCCTTCAGGCTGGCGACCATCCGGGCGACCCAACTGGCGCTCTTGACCGTGGCGGTGGCGGCGACACCGACGGCCTCGGCGGTGGGTCCGGCGACGGCCTTGGCCTGGTTGAAGGCCCAGAGCGGGGCGAGGATCACCCAGATGTCGACGGCGACGGTGGCGCCGACGAGGAACGCGGCGGCGAGCCACACGAGGCTGCCCGCAGGGCCGAAGCGGGCGCCGAGGACCTCAGCGGCGACGGTCCCGAGCACGCCGCCGCCGATATCGCCCAGGGGCCCGGAGTGGGGGAGCACGATGGCCTGGGCGCCCGCTGCGGAGACGGTCATGAGGAGCACGCCCAGCAGGCGCACCGGGGCGTGGCTGACGGCGGTGACGAACGCCGAGACGAAGAGGTGGATCCCCCAGAGGATGACCAGCACCCAGATGCCCAGCCCGACGAGGTTGTACGCGTGGTAGGCGAGCGCAGCCCCGGCCTTGCCGCACCAGTTGAGGGGGGCTTGGTTGTGGGGAAAGACGACGTGCGAGGGCGCGTCGGCCAGGTGGAAGGACGCCAGGGAGAGCACCAGAAACGTCCACGCGGCCACCTGCGCCAGGAGGGCGAGGTAGCGTGAGACGCTGATGCCGTTCTTGAGGGCGGACACGGTGAAGACGCCGGGGTGGACTCCCGGGCGCGCAGCAAGCGTAGCGGATGCCATATGGGGTTCGTTATCGGCGATCGCGGGAGCGGCGGGCCAATCTGCGGGAACCGGTGATTCCTGGGCCTTAGATGGATGGGGCAAGGCGCTGAAATCAGCCGGTCAGGCCGGTTTGGGCTGGGTGGAGAGCGTGGTAGCGCGGGTCTTGCGCTGGGGGCTGTCGGGCGGATGGTCGATGCTCAGGGGCGGCTTTTGAGTCCGCACGGCGTCGGCGGCGCGGCGATGAGCGATACCCTCCTGCCCTTGAAACTTTCAGTGATCATTCCGTGCTTCAACGAGCTGCGCACGATCGATGAGATCGTGCGGCGGGTGCTGGCGGCCCCGGACGGATCGGAGAAGGAGGTCATCATCGTTGATGACTGCTCGACCGACGGCACGCGGGAGCGGCTGGCGGAGCTGGGGCGGCAGGCGGGGGTGCGGGTGCTGCTGCACGATCGGAATCGCGGGAAGGGGGCGGCGCTGCGGACGGGGATCGCCGCGGCGACCGGGGATGCGGTGATCATTCAGGACGCGGATCTGGAGTACGACCCGGCGGAGTACGGGAAACTGCTGGCGCCGATCGCCGATGGGCGGGCGGATGTGGTGTTCGGCTCGCGGTTTGCGGGCGGGGAGTGCCACCGGGTGCTGTATTTCTGGCACTCGGTGGCGAACACGATGCTGACGCTGCTCTCCAATGCGTTCAGCAACCTCAACCTGACGGACATGGAGACGTGCTACAAGTGCTTCCGGCGCGAGGTGATCCAGAGCCTGAAGCTCGAGGAGGACCGCTTCGGCTTCGAGCCCGAGGTGACGGCGAAGGTGGCCCGCTGGCGGAACGCGGCGGGGCAACGCTGCCGGGTGTACGAGGTGGGGATCAGCTACAGCGGCCGGACGTACGAGGAGGGGAAGAAGATCGGGTGGAAGGACGGCCTGCGGGCGCTGTGGTGCATTGTGAAGTACCGGTAGGCGGCGGGCGGCGCCCGCAGCCGGGACTTTCGCCTCACATGAGCTTGGCGGCTTCCTGGGGCTCGATGCGGCCGATGGCGACGGCCTCGGCGAGCATCTTTTCCTTCTCGGTGCTGTCGCCGGCCATCAGGAGCCGCGCGGCGTCCTCCGGCTTGATGGCGCCCTCGGCGACATAGGCGGCGACCTCGCGCCGGGTGGTCTCGCGGGCCCGGGCCTCGAAGACCCGGCGGATGCTGTGGGCGACAGCGATGATGATGCACCCGCCCACGATGATGGCGAGCCCGGTCACTTCTCCGTCATCCATAGCGAGCAAGGTGGTCAGCATGGGGGGCCTCCGCAGAGCAAGGGTACAACTGATTCCGGAAGACGACCGGGGGATTTTGGGGCGGATGGGGCCTGAAATTTGCGATCTGGTGCGTGCGAGGGGGCGCCCGGGGCTCGCCCCACCCGGGTTTGATCCCTAGAGTTACCGGCACTGCGGGCCCCGCCGGTTGCGGCCGGGGCCGACGCGACGCACATATCGGCCAGAGCCCCGAACGGAAGCCGTTCCAGGGCGTGGCCGGGTCTGTCGACACCCTCGAAAGGTCCTCCATGGCGACCGCTCCAGCTCGTAAGGCTCCCTCGTCCAACGGCTCGACCAACGGCATGAAGCCGATCTCGGGCAAGGCCACGCCCTCAAAGCTCCAGGCTCAGAAGATGGTGTATTACTTCGGCGATACGCGCTGCGACGGCGACGGGACGCCGGCGATGAAGCAGTTGCTGGGCGGCAAGGGCGCCAACCTGGCGGACATGACCTCGATCGGTCTGCCGGTGCCCCCGGGGTGCACGATCACGACCGATACCTGCGCCGCGTACTACCGGGCGGGGCAGCGGCTGCCGGTGGGGCTGATGAACGAGGTGCACCGGTGCATGAGCACGATGGAGAAGGAGACGGGCAAGAAGTTCAACTCGACGGACAACCCGCTGCTGGTCTCGGTGCGGTCGGGCGCGGCGGTGAGCATGCCGGGGATGATGGACACGATCCTGAACCTGGGCCTGAACGACGCGACGGTGGAGGGGCTGGCCAAGTCGACCGGCAACCGGCGCTTCGCCTATGACGCCTACCGCCGGCTGATCAACATGTTCGGCGACGTGGTGATGGGCGTGGACCACGAGCACTTCGAGCACGAGTTCAACCGCATCAAGGTGAAGTACAAGGCCGAGCAGGACACCGAGGTGCCCGAGGCGGGCATTGTGGAGCTGTGCGAGGCGTACAAGGAAGTGTTCCGCAAGAAGGTCGGCGAGATCTTCCCGCAGAACCCGTCCAAGCAGCTCGAGATGGCCATCGAGGCGGTGTTCAAGAGCTGGAACGGCGAGCGGGCGGTTTCGTACCGCCGGCTGGCGAACATCACCGGCCTGCACGGCACGGCGGTGAACATCCAGGCGATGGTCTTCGGCAACATGGGCGAGGACTCGGGCACGGGCGTGGCCTTCACGCGCAACCCCTCGACGGGCGACAACAAGTTCTACGGCGAGTTCCTGATCGACGCGCAGGGCGAGGACGTGGTGGCGGGCATCCGCACGCCGATCTCCTGCGACGAGATGCCCAAGTGGAACAAGGACGTGTACAACCAGCTGATGAAGATCAAGACCAAGCTGGAGAAGCACTACCGGGACATGCAGGATATCGAGTTCACCATCGAGCGCAACAAGCTCTACATGCTGCAGACGCGCAGCGGCAAGCGGACGGGCTTCGCGGCCGTCAAGATCGCCTGCGACATGGTGAAGGAAAAGCTCATCACCGAGAAGCAGGCCGTGCTGCGGATCCCCGCGGGCGACCTGATCCAGCTGCTGCTGCCCAGCTTCGACGGCACGGCCAAGAAGCTCGCTCGCGTGCTGGCCCGCGGCCTGCCCGCGTCGCCCGGCGCCGCGGTGGGCAAGGCGGCGTTCACCGCGGCCGAGGCGGTGAAGCGGTCGCAGGCGGGAGAGAAGATCATCCTGGTGCGCAAGGAGACGAGCCCCGAGGACGTCGAGGGCATGCACTCGGCGGCCGGCATCCTGACGAGCACGGGCGGCATGACCAGCCACGCGGCGGTGGTGGCTCGCGGCTGGGGCAAGTGCTGCGTGGTCGGGGCGGGAGCGATCCACATCGACCCGGCCAAGGGCGTCTTCACGGTGCAGACCGACACGGGGACGCGGAACTTCACCCGCGACGACCTGATCTCCATCGACGGCTCGACGGGCGAGGTGATGCAGGGCACGGTGGCGACGGCGGAGCCGAAGCTGTCGGGCGACTTTGCGACGGTGATGCGCTGGGCCGACAAGTACCGGACGCTGGGCGTGCGGACCAACGCCGACACCCCGGCCGACGCCAAGCGGGCCCGGGAGTTCGGCGCCGCGGGCATCGGCCTGACGCGGACCGAGCACATGTTCTTCGAGGGCGACCGCATCAAGAGCATGCGGAAGATGATCCTGGCCGACATGCGCGAGGAGCGTGAGAAGTACCTGGCGGAGCTGCTGCCCTACCAGCGCGACGACTTCATGGGGATCCTCTCGGCGATGCGCGGGCTGCCGGTGACGATCCGGCTGATCGATCCGCCGCTGCACGAGTTCCTCCCCCACGAGCCCAAGCAGATCGAGGAGATCGCCAAGTCGATGGGCGTGCCGGTTGAGAAGGTGAAGCGGCGCGTATCGCAGCTGCACGAGGCCAACCCGATGCTGGGCCATCGCGGCTGTCGGCTGTGCGTGACCTTCCCGGAAATCCTGGAGATGCAGGTGCGTGCGATCGTCGAGGCGACCATCGACTGCCACGCCAACAACATCAAGGCGATGCCGGAGATCATGCACCCGCTGATCGGCACGCGCAAGGAGCTGGCTTATCTGCGTCAGCTCACGATCGAGACGATCCAGAAGGTGAAGCAGGAGAAGAACTGGCAGAAGCGGATCGACATCCCCATCGGCACGATGATCGAGGTCCCCCGGGCCGCGGTGACGGCCGACGAGATCGCCGAGGTCGCCGACTTCTTCTCCTTCGGCACCAACGACCTGACGCAGATGACCTTTGGCTACTCACGCGACGACAGCAACACCTTCCTGCCCGACTACCTGCAGCGCGAGCTGCTCGACGGCGACCCGTTCCAGTCGATCGACCGCGGCGGCGTGGGTCAGCTCGTGAAGATGGGCGTCGAAAAGGGCCGCTCGACCCGCAAGGACCTCAAGGTCGGCATCTGCGGCGAGCACGGCGGGGATCCCAAGTCGGTGCACTTCTTCCACAAGATCGGGCTCGACTATGTCTCGTGCTCGCCGTTCCGCGTCCCCATCGCCCGGCTTGCCGCGGCGCAGGCGGTGCTGATGGAGGAGAAGGACAAGGCGTAAGGGCGAGGGCGCGGGCGCTGGGGCGAGGGCGGATTCAAGGGGTGAGGGCGCGGAGCCCTCACCTGCGCAGGTGGCGGTTCACGGCATGCTGGGCGCCGACTGACGCCAGTTGCCCATCGCCGCTTTCCCAGCACACAGAAGTCGAGGCGACTTCTGTGGCGCGGTCTGGGCGGACTTCTGCGCCACGGCGTCGAGAACCGGGCAGCCGGCAGGTTCACCGTGAGCTTGAAACTCCTCCCAGCAAGGTCACATCGTGATCGACCAGCCGCGGCTGGTGAGCTTGACGGGCTGGCCGAGAAAGTCGGCGCCGTTGACCGTGAACGCGGCGTCGTGGGGGCACGCATAGACGCAAGCGGGGCCCTGGGGGAGGTGGCGGCACTGGTCGCAGACGACGGGGACGAAGCCGGCTTCGAGGTCGGGCTTGATGGCCATGCCCAGGAGCGAGAAGGCCTTTGATGCTTCCAGGAGCCAGGATGGCGAGCGATCGGCCAGCGAGGCTCGCTGGTGCATCTGGATCGCTTCGTAGGGGCACTGGCGTGCGCAGAGGCCGCAGCCGATGCACCAGTCGTGGACGTGGATGCTGAGGTCGTCGCGCCGATGGATGGCCGTGACGGGGCAGTTGACGATGCAGAGTGGGTCAAAGCACATCTGGCAGCGCGACGGCAGGAGGTACTTGTCGTAGCGCGGGCCTTCGCGGGCGAGGCGGGAGACGCCTTCGGGGTGGGAGGCGACGCACGCCTGAACGCACTGGTCGCAGCGGGTGCATTTTTCGAGGTCGATCAGGAGGGCCTTTTCGGCGTGCCGGATCTGCTGGGCTTCCTTGGATTCGATGAGGGAGGTGCTCTCGCGCGGGGCCGCGGTCGGGGTGGGCGCGTTGGGGTCGCGCTGGAGGGCGAGGCTGTGGGCGGATTTGCCGACGCGCTCCTCGGCGAGCTGGGTGAGGCGGGCTCTGAGGCTGGCGTCGCTCTCGAGCAGGCGCTCGATGACGGGGCGGTCAAAGATGACGACCTCGGTTTCGATCGTCTGGGTCACGGGGCCTTTGCCGAGTGTGCCGCGGCGGGGCGGGGAGTGGCCGTGGGCGGTGCAGTTGGCGATGCAGCCGCGTTTGAGGATGAGTTCGACCTCGCCGAAGCAGTCGCCGCGGCCTAAGTAGGCGAGGGTGAGGCGCTGGTCGAGGACGGTTCTCCAAACGCGGACCTGCCCGAGGCGAATGAGGAGGAGTCCGAGCTGGTTGGTCTTGCCCTCTTCGAGGATCAGTCTGCCGTCGGAGAAGGACTGGAGGCTCGCCGAGTCGCGGAGCTCGATGAGTTGATCCCGGTTGAGATGAGTGAAGAAGGGGTGCTGCTGGAGGTGGGAGATGAGGGCGTGCTTCTTGTAGTCTTCCTCGGCCTGTTTCCGCAGGCTCGGGGATCTGCGGATGACGGAGAAGAGGTTGCGGTAGATCTCGATGACGCGGCAGGGCGACCTGGCGGTGACGGTGGCGGAGCGCGGCGTCTGGTTGAGGCAGGCGAGCTCGCCGAAGATCTGGCCGGCGGAGAGCGTGGCGTGGCCTTTGCCGGCGGGGAGGTCGAACGGCGAATCGGTGGAAACCTGGCGGGCCTGTCGAGCGTGCTTGGCCCGCGGGGAGTCCTTGCTGAGGTAGACCTCAGCCTGGCCATCGACGAGGAGGAACGCCGAGATGCCCTCGTCGCCCTGCTTGCAGATGACGTCGCCGGGCTTGAGCAGGTGCTCGCGGATATAGGCGCGGTTACGGTTGAGGAGGTCCTCGGAGACGTCGGCGAGCAGGGGGATCGCGCGGACCTCCGCGGGCGTCATGGGATCGCCGGGGGTGTCCGGGGGAAGGGGCGGGTTGTACTCGAGTTCAGGCGCGGGATCGCCGCGCGGCGGAGCGGGCGGGGGCATGGAGGACTCCGAAGGGGGACAGCGAGGGTGCGGCAGCATACCCGAGGCGGGCGGCGGGACGGGCGGGTGGCCCGGGGGTGAGAGAGGACTCTTGCGCCACCCTCGCCCGATGACCTATCGAGGTCGAGGTTCACGTTCTGATCAGGTCGAGCGGCGTCACTTCGGCGGCGGCATCGGCCGCCGGTGCGCGGGCACGATGCCCGCCAGCTTTGTCCGCACGCTCAAGACCTTGTCACGGGAGGTGATGAAGAGCGTGCGGCCGTCCGGTTCTCCAAACGCGACGTTCGAGGCTCCGCCCTCCACCGCGAGCCGCCCCAGCAACACACCTGCGGGCGAGAAAACCAGCACGCCGCCGGGGCCGGTGGTCCAGAGGTTCCCGAGTGCATCGCACTTCATTCCGTCGGGGCCTTCGCGCCCCTCCAGTTTTGACAGGTCGACGAACGAGCGTCCTTCGCTGACGCCGCCGTCGGCGGCGACGTCGTACACCTTGATGATCCTCGAGGCGTAATCGCCCACGTACAGTTTCTTTTCATCTGGAGACAACGTCAGGCCGTTGGGCAGTGTGAACTCTTTCGTGAGCACGGTCAGCTTGCCCGACGGGGCGTCCGGCGAATCAAGATCTAGCCGATAGACTCCGCTGAAGTCGAGCTGGCGATCTTCCTTCTTCACGCCGTAGGTCGGGTCGGTGAAGTAGATCTTTCCATCGCTGCGAACGACGACGTCGTTCGGGCTGTTGAGGCGCTTGCCCTCGAACTTGGATGCGAGCACGGTTGTCTCGCCGCTGGCTTCATGCCGCGTGAGCGTGCCGTCATGATTCGCGCTGATGATGCGGCCGCGCAGGTCAAAGGTGTTGCCGTTGGCGTTCCCGCTGGGCTTCCTGAACTCCTGGGGCGTCGTGTTCGCCGCGTCGGGCTTGATCACGAACACCGTGTTCGCCGGGATATCGCTGAACAGCAACGCACCGTCCGCGCGCCAGAGAGGCCCTTCAGTGAAGCGGCAACCGGTCGCGACCGTTGTGAGCGTGCTGGTCTCGACGATCGCTTCCCATCCGATGGGTTCCTGACTCGCGGCCGGCTCGGACGCGCGCGGCGGGACCGGTTGGCGACCCTCCTGGGCCCCGGCGTCCTGCTCGGCGAGCCGGCGTGGGTTGGCTCCGCGGAAGTGCTCCTGATCGGCGCCGTAGACCTCGCGCGGCGCCGGGACGATCATCGCCATCACGGAGGTGACCGCGAGAAGGCGCAGCGCCCGCGCCCGTAGAGGGACGGCTGCAACGGTGATGGGCAACCAGCAGCTGTTCATGGCAAGACCTCAGTCGTATTGTCGTGGCTGCATTGAACAAAGACAAGCAAAGCGGACTTGTGGGCGCAGTCAGAGCGGACTCTTGCGCCATTCGGCCGCACGCAGCCCCAGTCCAGACTGCGGCGCCCAACAAAAACAGCCCCTGCTCACGCAGGGGCTGTGCTGAAAAGCGGAGAGGGGGGGATTCGAACCCCCGAAACGGTTGCCCGTTTACGCGATTTCCAGTCGCGTTCCTTCAGCCACTCGGACACCTCTCCGGGGAACTTCTTGCCGGAATCCGGGCTAGGGCTGGGAGTTTAGCCGGGGCGGCGTCTCGCGACGATGTTCGCCGCCGTGATGGCGCGGCCGATCCCGCGGGTTCTCGGGCCAGCCCCGAGCGGGCCACGCTACCGCAGGGCCCACAGCGTGTTGCCGGCCTGCAGCAGGGCGAGGGCGAGCGGGCCCAGCCACACCCACCAAGCAAGCGAGCCCGCATCGCCCGCCGATGGCGGGGTGCCGGCGGCTCGGGCGGGGCGGGGGGGAGGGGCTTGGGCCACCACGCTGGCGGTGCTCAGGATCAGCATCAGCAGCACCATGGGCTCAAAGTACCGCTGCCAGGTCAGGGCCCCGGCCGAGTGGGCCAGCGTGAACCCGGCGAGGGTCGCACCCAGCAGCCAGCGCTCACGCCAGGGCAGGGCCATGCCCCAGAGGGCCACGAATGCCCCCCCCAGCATGGCCGGGAAGATGATCACCGGCGAGCGGTCCCAGCCCATCGGCGTGGCGGCCCTCACCAGATTCCAGAGACCCGACATGCGGGGCATCTGGAGGTAGCTGGTGTGCGGCAGGCTGCTGACCACCAGTCCTGCGAGGGCGCCCAGCCCCGCGAGCCCTGCGACCGGGGCCCAGTCGGGGCCGCGCTCGGGGCCTGCGCGGCGGCGCAGGGCCGCCCAAAGGAAGCCGGCGAAGAAGAGCCCGAACAAGCCGATCAGGGCGAGGATAAACCCCGGCGTGGCGGGGCTGACGCCGCCGACATTGGTGTAGTCCTTGGTGGTCAGCAGTGAGCCCGCAGGCTGAAAGGCGGGCGGCGTCAGGCCGCCCCAGAGGCGGACGAACAACGCCAGCACCAGCAGGCCGGGGAGGGCCACGAAGCCCGAGGCGACGACGCGGACTGCGGCGGACAGGCGCTCGCCCAGCGGCGGCCAGAGGCCGGCCAGCAGGGCCTGAGGGTCGCGCGGGTCGTCTCGCTCGGCGGGCCAGGCGAGCCACGCCGCGGCGGCGATGGGGACGACCATCCACGCGTGCACCTGACGGACCATGACCAGGAGCACCAGCAGCGCGGCGACGAGCAGGCCCCGCTCCCACTCCCCGGCGGGGCTGGTCGAGCCCGGCGCCCTCAGCAGCACCAGCAGGAGGGCGGTGAGGGCCCACCACGCGGCGTTGTCGGGCAGCAGCCACACGGCGGGGAAGAAGACGTAGATCGAGCACGCCAGCGGCAGTGTGAGGGCGATGGCGCGGGCGGCGCCGAGGCGGCAGCCCAGCCAGCAGGCGAGGGTGGCGACGAGCCCGGCGGTGAAGAGCGAGCCCGCCAGTCGGAGGGTGGTGAGGTCGTGGGTGAGGAAGCGGTGGAGGGTGGCGAGGACGACGTGGTAGCCGGGGGTGGTGGCGGATTCGTAATCGCCGAAGCGGAAGCTCGGCCACTGGGCGCTGAAGCGCTGGATGGCCTTGAGGTGGAAGATGTTCTGATCGAAGGCCGAGCGCTCGTGCTCGCGACCCGAGAGGATGAGCGCCCACGCCGCGGCGAGGACGAAGAGCACCATGACCGACGCGGCGAGGAGCCCGGCGCGGCGGCGAGCGGCCTGCTGGCCGGTTGAGGGAGGTGAGGGAGTAGGGGGATATGAGGGGGCGCCGGTGGTCGTCATGCGCGCGGCTCGCGCTGGAAGACGCGGAGCTCGTGGCCGTACCACCAGCGGTTGAGGTCGGCCCGGTGGATGAGCTTCAGGCCGGCCTCGCTTGCCCAGCGCTCGACGTCTTCGATGGGGCAGTAGGCGATCCACTGGCGGGCCAGCAGCAGGTCGTGCAGGCGGTTGGCCCAGGCGCGCCACCAGGGGCGGCGGCACATGTCCTTGTACACGAGGCGGCCGCCGGGCCCCACGCGCCCGGCGGCGGTGGCGATGACCTGGCGCTGGGCGGCGGTGGGAACGTGGTGGAGGACATCGATAATGGTGACGGCGTCGAACGTTGGGGGCTCGGCGGGCCAGGGGGCGGCGACATCGAGGTGGATGAAGCGGCACTGGTGCAGGCCATTGCGGTCGGCGGCGGCCTGGGCGATCTGGATGGCGGGAAGGGCGGAATCGAAGCCGACAGCGCGGGAGGTGCGGCCGGTGGACGCGAGGAGGGCCAGGAGGAGGCCTCCGCCGCAGCCGACGTCAAGAACAGTCGAACCGGGCGGGATCTGCTTGAGCACGCTTTCGAAGGGGCAGATGTATGGTCGGTAGGTCTGCAGGAGGCGGAGCAGGAGGGGCCCCTGGGTATAGACCCGCGCGGCGATGGCCGATAGGGCGCCCGGCGACAGGCCGGCGAGGGGCGGGGCGGGTGTCGGGTCGCTTGGCGGGTTAGACTCTGCGGCTTGGCTCACCGATCGGGTTCCCCTCCAAGGCTGTGCTGAATCAGGCATCAGGCTGTATCGACCGTTCCAGCGTATCTGCCGCCATCGGATGACGACCGCCCCACGTCCCATATCGAGTGAAGTCCCGTCCGGCGCCGGCGCGACCGCGGGCGGGAAGTCGCTGTGGTGGGCCCTCGTCCGGCTGGCCCGCCCGCACCAGTGGAGCAAGGGGGTCTTCGTCTTCATCGGCCCGCTCTACGGCGGGAAGCTCGGGGAACTCGGCCCGACCCTGTCGGCGCTGGGGGCGTTCCTGGCCTTCGGCTTCGCGTCGAGCGCGTGTTATGTGATCAACGACCTGAAGGATCGCGAGGCCGACCGGGCCCATCCGCGGAAGCGGAACCGGCCGATCGCCGCGGGGCTGGTCTCGCCGGGGGCGGCGCTGACGTTCGCGGCGGCGCTGTGGGGCCTCGCGGGGGCGTCGCTGGCGGTGGTGTTCCTGAGCTTTCTGGCCGGGGGTGAGCGCGCGGGGCTGGCGACAAGCCTGGTGGCGCTGGCGACGGTGGTGTACATCGTGAACGTGCTGGCGTACAGCCTGCGGCTGAAGCATGTGGCGATCCTGGATGTGATCTCGCTGGCCCTGGGCTTCGTGCTGCGGGTGCTGGCTGGGTGCGCCGCGGTGGTGGTGGCCCCGAGCTCGTGGCTGCTGAATGTGACGTTCTTCATCGCGATGTTCCTGGCCTTCGGGAAGCGCCTGGGCGAGCGGCGGACGCTCGGCGAGAGCGTGGCCGACGCGCGCCGGGTGCAGGCGAGCTATACCGATGACCTGCTGCGGATGGTCGTGGTGGTGACGGGCGTGGCCACGCTGCTGACCTACGCGGGGTATGTGCAGTCGCAGGGGGCGATTTATGAGTGGGGGTTCAATCTGCTCTGGCTGACGATGCTGCCGGCGACGTACGGCCTGCTGCGGTGCATCGTGCTGCTGGAGAGCGGGCGATTCGACGACCCCACCGAGCTGGCGGTGAAAGACCGGCCGTTTCAGCTCGCGGGGCTGATCTTCGTGGCGTTTACGGTGGCCCTGCACGCGTGGGCGCATCAGGGTCGGCACCCGGGTTGATGGGCGGGGGCTGGGCGGCCAGGAGCGCGCTGAGCGGCAGCGTGAACTCGCCGGCCCAGTAGCGGCCACCGTCGTCATCGCGCAGGGCCATCTCGCCGTCGCCGCGGAAGCGCACGGTCCAGGCGGGGTCGATGGGGGTATGGGCCAGCGCCGCGACCAGGGTGTCGGTGTCGCCCCAGATGGAGAGCGGCAGCGGCCCGGCGGGCGTCACGCCCGCGCGCACCCAGGCGCGGGCCCGGGCGACGACCTCGTCGCCTCGCCGGAACTCCGCGGCGACGGCGATCGTCACGCCGCGGATGAGCGGATCGGTGGGGATGGCGATCGACAGCCCGGGCTTGCCGGTGCTGGGCTGGCGGACGAGGCGAGGAGCGAGCCCGCGGCGCACGGCGTCGTCCAAGGCCTGGCCACGCAGGGGCGTGAGGATGTCATCGACGCGTCCGCGGATCTCGATGGGGATGGTGATGTCGCCGCGGAAGACTGGGGGGCGGACCGTGGAGGCTCCGGGTTTGATGTCGACGGGGTCATCGACCTCGACGCGCCAGACCAACGCGGTCCGTGGAGACGCGGGTGAGGGAGAGGCCGGTGGTGGCGGGAGGGGGACCAGTCTGTGGTGGTCGCTCCAGAACTCTTCGTGCGATTGGCGATCGGGAGCGAGCATCCACGCGAGCTCAGGCGGTATCTCCATGGTGGGCGGAACCACGCGGATGGATCGGCCCCGCCAGAGATAGAGGACGGAGGGGATGGCGACGGGTGACCCCTCCGGCCAGCGGCGGCGGATGCGATCCAGGCCCAGGGCGCGGGCGGCCAAGCGGGGCCAGAGGTCTGCCGGAGGCTGACCATCGAAGGTGCGGCGGTCGAGTTGCCAGCCGATGGCGCTGGTGAAGCCGCCCGCCGAAGCCCGATCGCGGGGCTCGATGGCGAGCAGCACGCTGGTGGGCGCCCACCAGAGCAGGCCCTGGGCGCGGGTGTACGGCGTCAGCGCGGCGGCGATCCCCAGGAGAATCAGCGCCGAGGCGACGGCCGTCGCCCGCCAGCGCCGGCGAGTGCGGAAGAGATCGTGCCCGGCGGCGACCCGGCGCCCGCACTCGGGACAGGTCATCGGCAGGCTGGGGCTTGCGAGGGTGGAGGACGCCCCAGGCCGCCGGCTGAGGTCGTACCAGCAGCGCGGGCAGCGGGCCCGCCCCCGGGCGCGGTCGCGGAAGGCCCCCCACCACAGCAGCGGGCCGCCCAGGGTGAGCAGCAGCCCGGCAGCGATCCAGCATGTCCAGTCGGGCCCGGGCACGGGGGTGTGCTTCTCCGTCAGGGGTCGCCAAGGGGGGGCGGGGGGCAGCCGGTCAGGTCGCGGCGTGGCTGGCGCGGCGGGCAAGGAAGAGTTCCGCCAGGGCCAGGGCCAACGCGCCCCAGAGGATCCAGGCGCCGGTGGGCCGCCCTTCGGAGCGGAGCTGGAAGGCCTGCGCGAGCGGGCCGCCCCCAGCGGTTCCCCCTCCTCCCGGGCCGGTCCCCGCTGGAGCGCCATCGGTCGGCGCGGCCGCATCGATCCAGACCACCTGATTCGCCGGGGTGGTCGCGCCCGCCGGGCTGAGGGCGGCGTTCAGCCAGGCCTCGAGCGGGGCCCGCTCGCGCGGGGTGATGTCGCCGGCCCCGGGGTCGGGGTTGATCACGATGACGGCCCGCCGCCCGCCGCCGGTGTCGATGGCCTCCCACACGCCCGCCCGGCGGATGGGCTTGCTGGCGCCGCCCCAGTCGTCGACGGGGATGATGGTCGCCTGACCCTCGGGGCCGCCGGCCGCGGCGCGGGCGCCATCGCCGGCGACCGAGCCATCCTGCAGCAGGCGGAGCTGGCTGGATTGCGGCGGCGCCACGACCGGTCGGCCGGCGATGACGCTGGCGGCGCTGCGCGACCGGCCGACACCTTGCCGGATGAGTTCCTGCACCAGCGGCACCATCAGCGGCTTGACGGGGAGGTCGGTCCAGGACAGCTCCAGCGCGCTGGCGACGTAAATGAACAGGCCCCGTGTGGGCGCGCCGGGCGCGCCAGCCCCGCCAGACGGCGGTGGGGGCGTCGCCGGGGTGGCCCGGGTGTCATCCCGTGGTCCGGTGGGCGGGGCCGACGGCCCCTCGGCGCGCTTGGCGCTCAGGCTCGTGACCCAGACGAGTCCCAGGCTGGTCCCGCCATCGGCGAGGGCGAGCTCCGCCGCGGCGCCGTCGGGCGTTCCCTGCACCGGCAGGATGCGGAGCACGTTGACCGGCCGGGCGAGGTCGGCCAGCTCGGCCCGCACAGGCGAAAGGAGCGATGCGGAGGCGCCGTCACCCTCGGCGCGGGGCTCCAGACGGGGGCGGTTGAGGTCATCGGGGCTGAAGGCTTTGGGCTCGCGGGCGATGGTCCAGTTCAGGCCCAGGCCGCGGAGCATGGCGTCGGGCCAGGTGTGCACGGCCTTGTCGCCCGGCGGGGTCACGAGCAGCACGCCGCCGGCGGCGCCGCCCGCGGCAGATCCACCGGACCCCGAGGCCTCGACCCAGGCTCGCAGGCGTGGCCAGTCGCTTTCGCTGATCCGGTCAGGCGTGGTGATGACAAGGGCGTCGAGCCCGGCGAGGGCCGCGGCGTCGATGGGCGAGGCGTCAAGATTGGAGATCTCGACGGCCGCGTCTTCACGAGGGCGGAGCGCCAGGGCGATCCAGTCCGAGCCGGTCAGGGACTCGGGGTCGGAGGCGCGGCGGGTGCGCGGGCCGCCGATGATGCCGACGCGCAGTGTTTCGCGGACCTCGATGGGGATGCGGAGAATGTTGTCGCGGAGCAGCGGGTCGGCGTCGATCGAGACCGAAATGACGCCGCTGCGGGCGGTGCTGGCGAGCGACCCGCCGGCCGCGGAGGTAATACCCCCGCCGGTCGCAGCCCCCGCAACGCCGCCACTCCCAACCCCGGCGTCGAGCACCACGGTCTGCGTGGTCTCACGCTGGCCGGCGGCCCAGCGGACGACGGCCTGCCCGGCCCGCGCGGCCGGGTTGCCGGCAGAGCCGCTCGCGGCTGGGTCGAGCTGCCCAAAGCCGGGGCCAAAGCCTGAGCCGGGGCCAGAGCCGGGGCCTGGGCCGGTGCGATCGAGGCGGAGGGCGATCTGGGACAGGCCGGCCTGCTGCACGCCCGGGCCGCTGCGGTCGAGCGTGACGGTGATCGCCTGGGTCTGGTCAAGCTGGTCGGCCAGCAGGATCGAGCGCAGCGGAGTGGCTGAGCGGATGGTGACGTTGTCGAGCTTCGCCGCGGCGGCGGGGGCGGGGGGCGTGGTCGCTGCGAGGCGGACCCCGGCGGGGAGCTTGGGGAGGGCCGCCTCGGTGTCGGCCGAACCGACAAGCAGGTCGGAGAAGATGGCGATGAAGGTGCGGTCGGGAGCGTCGCCGCCCGCGCCGCCAGCCCCGGGGCGCGAGCGGGATTCGTTGATGGCGCTGCTGGCGGCGATGAGCGCCGCGCCGAGGTCGGCCCGGGCGTCGGTGGGGGTGAGGGCGGAGAGCAGATCTCCGACGCCGGCGAGGTTGGGACTGGCGGGGACGACGGCCCGCTCCGGCGGGGCCCCGAGCAGGACGAGCCCGGCTCGGTCACCCTCGCTGAGGCCGCTGAGGACCGCCCGGGCGGCGCTGATATGCCGCTCCAAGGCGCTCGGGCCGCCGGGCTGGCGGAGCGCGGCGGTGAGGCTGTTGTCAACCAGCAGGTAGACCGTCCGGCCGCCGCCGCGGTCGCCGGCGAGTGCCCCGAGGATGGGGCGGCCGATGGCGAGGGCCGCGAGGGCCACCAGCAGGCAGCGCGCGGCGAGGAGCAGCCAGCGTTCCAGCAGCAGGCGGCGGCGGGTGCGGCGATAGGCCTCCATGACGAAGCGCATGGCCCCCCACATCACCGGCTTGCGGCGGCGCCGCATAAGGAGGTGAATCAGGATCGGGATGGCGATCGAGGCGAGCCCGGCGGCGAGCAGGCCCGCGTTAAGGAACGTCATCGCTCAGTCTCGTGGGGCGGGGTCGTCATGCGTGCCTGGGGGGACGGGGGGTGGCGGGGAAGCGGGGTCAGCCGCTCTTGGCGCGGCGGAGGCGGGCGTTGCGCCACGCCAGGAACGAGCTCAGCGGCGGGCCGAGCCAGTCGTGGGTGCTGACGGTCATGTAGTCGAAGCCGAAGCCGCGTGCCGCCCGCTCGATCGCGGCGAGGTGGCTGTTGAGGGCCTCCAGGTACGCCTCACGGATGGCGCGGGGGTCGATCTTGATGAGCGGCTCGCCCTCCAGGCCCTGAAACGGGGCTTCGTCCTTCAGGTTGAAGGTGCGCTCCGCGTCGTCAAGCACCTCGACAAGGATGGCGTCATGCCCGCGGTGCTTGATGCGGGCGAGGGCTCCGCGGACCTTCTCGGGGTCTTCGAAAAGGTCGGAGAGAATGACCAGCAGGCAGCGGTTGTTGAGCTTGGCCAGCACCTGATCGATCACGCGCCCGAGGTCAGTGGGCTTGTCGATGGGGTGGGTCGAGAGGGCGCCGACGATCTGCCGCCAGGTCCCCATGGCGCTCGAGCGGCGGACGAACTGGCGGATCTCGTCGGCGAAGACCGCCAGGCCCACGCGGTCGCCCTGCCGCAGCGCGATGTACGACAGGGCCGCGGCGGTGGCGGTGGCGTGGTCGAACTTGGTCCAGTGGGCGTGCCCGTGCGGGCCGGTCTTGAGCCCGGCGCCGCTGGCTTCGGCGAAGGAGCGCGAGCCGTAGGCCATGGAGCCCGAAGCGTCGACCATCACGACCAGGTCGAGATTGGTCTCCTGCTGAAACTGCTTGAGGTGCAGCTTGTCGGTGCGGCCGAAGACCTTCCAGTCAAGGAAGCGGATGTCGTCGCCCTGCACATACGGCCGGTGCTGGGCGAACTCCACGCTGTAGCCCTGGTAGGGTGAGCGGTGGGCGCCCGACATCACGCCCTCGACGATCATCTTGGCCCGCAGCTCGAGGGTGCCCAGGCGGGCGAGGGTTTGGGGGTGCAGATAGAGCTGAGCGTCGGCCTCAGGCGGGCGGTGAGGATGGGGGACCTGGGGGGATTTGATCGGCGCCGGGTCGGTCATCACGCGGATGGTAGCGGCTTGCGGTCCGAACTCCCGCGGGGCCCGGCGCCGCCGGGCCCAGCCGAATGGGCGATACGATCCGGGCCTCACCGTGATTCCGCACGTCACCCACCCCGCCGAAGTTCGCGCCCCGGGCGTTCAGGGCGCCCCGGTCGCCCCGAGCCCGGCGGACGCCGCGCAGCTGCCGAGCCCGCTGGCGCTCACCGCGTCGGAGTACGCCCGGTCGTGCGCTCACCTGGCGCTCCCGCATGGCGAGCGCGGGGCGCTGGAGCGTTACGCCCGGCTGTTTCGCGAGGGGCTGACCGACCAGCCGCACCTGCGGGTGGAGATTCCTCCCGTGGGCCGGACGCACGTGTCGGAGAGCCACGAGGGCGGCGTCCTGAAGTTCACCCAGCGGGTGCCGCGGAGCGGTCCCCCGGGAGATTCCGCGGGCGGTGAACTCGAGGTTGAGTCGGTGCTGATCCCCATGGTCGGCCGCAAGCGGAGCCGGTCGTACACGCTGTGTGTCTCGAGCCAGGTTGGCTGCGCCATGGGGTGCGTCTTCTGCCAGACGGCCCAGATGGGGCTGATCCGCTCGCTCACGGCCGAGGAGATCGTGGCCCAGTGGTTCGCCGCCCGCTGGCTGGTGGAGCGGCCGGATTGGGAGGCGCCGATCCGCAACATCGTCTTCATGGGCATGGGCGAGCCGATGGACAACCTCGACAGCGTGGTTCAGGCGATCAAGGTGCTGACCGATTCGCGCGGGCCGGCGATGGCGATGGGGCGGATCACGGTGTCGACCGTCGGACGGGTCGACGGCATCGCGCGCCTGGCCGAGCACGTCCGCAGGCCTGGGTGGCACCGCCTCGGGCTGGCGGTGTCGCTCAATGCTCCGAGCGACGAAGTGCGATCACGGATCATGCCGATCAACCGCTCGGCGCCGCTGGCGGAGCTGCGCCGAGCCCTGGTCAACTGGCCGTTCTTCGGGAACGCCCACCTGTGCCTTGAATACGTCCTGATCCCCGGGGTGAACGACGCTCCGGAGCACGCGCAGTTGCTGGCGGACTATGTGCTCGGCGGCGGGGCCTGGGCCGGGGGCGTGGAGGGAGCGGCCGGGCCGCTGCAGGGGCTGGTGAACGTGATTCCGTACAACCCGCGCGATCAATCGCCCTGGCCGGCCCCGAGCGAGGAATCGGTTGAGGGGTTCATGGCGGCGGTCTCGGCCCGGGGCGTGTATGTGAAGCGGCGCCGGACCAAGGGACGCGACACCATGGCGGCGTGCGGCCAACTGGGGAACCCGGCGCTGCGCCGGCGGGCGGGCTCGGGCTCTCTGGCGGGCATCACGGTCGAGGGGGAGTTGTCGGCGTAGCGCCAGTCTTCGTCGGCGGGGCCTCACCCTGCGCGACCCACAGGCCCTCGGCGTCGACCACCAGGCGGCCTGATTCGTCGACGCTTGCGACGCGACCGACCACGGTGACGCGGGCCAGTTCCCGCAGGCCGCCCAGGCCCTTGAGCCCTACGCCGATCGGCTTGCCCGATCGATCCAGCACGCGGACCAGGGCCGAGTGCTCAGCCCTGACCGATTCGTTGTCGCAGCAGTAGTCCCAGGGGGTCTTGCAGTTCACGCCCTCAACGTCGGAGCACGCCAAGAGGCCGTCGCCCATCACGAGCATCAGGGCGGTGCGCTCGCCGAAGGGCTCCATGCTGCCGCCGATGCGCCCGCTGAAGGTGATCCGGTCGCCGGGCTTCAGGCCGGTTCGAGCCTGCTCCAGCGGCTGGACGCCGGGGGGCGCCTGGACGAGCATGAGGCCCGTCGGAAGGGTGGCGCTGGGCTCTTCACGCCAGCAGGAGGTCAGCGCCAGCGGAGCGGCCAGCGTCAGGGCGGCGAGAACGCGCCAGCCCCGGGAGCGGGCAAGTGGCGCTCGGGCGGCGCCGGGCGGACGAGGGATGAGCATGCGCTGATTGTGGGGGGCGCCCGCGGCGAAGTCCAGCGGCCGCGCATTGGGCCAGAGGGTCGCCGGCCGCGCGTGACCGCCGGATCGACAGAGCGGGGCGTCTAAAATGGTCAATGCGCCAACGCCTGCTGCTCGCCGCCGGTCTGCTCGCCCTGTCTCTGCCGGTGGGAGGCGTTGCGCCCCTGATGGGTGGGGCGAAGTGTGCGGCGGCCGGGTCGTCGGTGGCGCCGCCCACCAGCGATGAACTGGCCTCGCAGATGCGTCAGAGCCTGGGCGTGAAGGACCCCGCCGCCCAGTTGCGGCTGATCCGCGGGCTGCGCACGCTGAAGGATCCGGCGCTGGCGCCGCTGTTCACGCAGATGGGCACGGCTAAGTCATCGGCCCTGCGGGCTGAATCGACCCTGGCGCTGGCGGAGCTCGCGCCCGCGCGAGGGCTCGACCTGCTGCCGGTGCGCAAGCTCGAGCCCGCGATGCAGGCGTTCGTGCTCTCGGAGGCGCTCGAACTCGGGCTGGTGAAGACCGAGCAGCTCGAGGACCTCGCAGGGTGGGGCGACCTGCAGCCGGGCTTGTACGTCTCCATCGCGGCACGGCTGGTGGCGGCGCAGAAGCGAGTCGATCCGGCCCGTCTGCGGGAAGCGCTCAAGGGCGAGGACGTGGCCGTCGCGTCGGTGGCGGGCGTGCTGCTCACGCAACTGGGGCAGGGCGATGGCGTCGCCCCGGTGCACGAAAAGCTCATCAAGCAGCAGGGCAAGGCGGGTGGGACCGAGGCCATCCGGCGGGTGCTTGCGATCATCCGCGACCGGCGCCTCGCCTCAGGCGGCGATCTGGCCCGCAAAGTGTTCGATGCATCCGCCAAGGACCGCCTGCTCC
>CAZSZO010000037.1:0-35702 GCA_964611125.1 uncultured Phycisphaeraceae bacterium
CTGGGCGCTCGTGGGGTCGAGGTTCACCGCCCGCAGATAGCGCTGGAGCGCCTCCTCGGGCTGGCTGAAGCGCTCGTGCACGATCCCCAGGTAGTACTGGGCCTCGAAGCTCTTGGGGTCGACTTCCTCAGCCCGCAGCAGCGAGGCCCGGGCCGACTCGAGCTCGCCCCGCTCGATCATGATCCGGCCCCGCAGCACGTGCGACTTGCCGACCATCGGGTTGAGGCCGATGGCCGACTCGCAGGTGCGCGTCGCCTTCACCAGTTCGCCGCTGAGGAACTGCTCGAGAGCGATCTGGTACTCCACGCCGCTCTTCACCGCGGCCATGCGCAGGTTGCCGGCCTCGGCGGCCTTGGTGGTGGACTCCCCGTGCCCGGCGCAGGCGCCGAGGTTGGCCAGGCCGCCCGCCGAGACGGCCAGGAGCAGGGTGCGGACGGCGGCGGTCAGGATGCCGGTTCGGTTGGCGTTCATGAGTGGTCCTCGGAAACCCGCGCGGGACAGGCCTGCGCGGGCGATTTGGGTATGAGCATGGGAACGGGAGAGCGGAGGGACGAAAGCGGCAAGCCGCTTACTTCGAGAGCTCCTGGCCTTGGTGCGCGGCGTCGGCGGGCACATCAACCAGCGTCGGCTGCTGGGGCGAGCCGGTGTTGAACGAGCGGCTGAAGAAGATCACCTGCACGAACTGCCAGAAGCCCATCCGGTTCGACTCGGTCTTGGGCTCCACCAGGTTGCCGGCCTGCGGAGCGGGCGAGGCGTTCGCGAGCCCCTCGGGCGCCGCGGCCGTCTGCTCCTGCTGGGCCTCCTGCTCCATCTGCACCTCTGCGGGCGCCGGGGTCCCCGGCCCGGCCCGGTCCTGGCTGAGTTCGCCCGCCGGCAAGGGCGACGGACTCTCGGCGCCGGCGCCGCCGTCGAACGACACGCCGCCCTCAGCAAGCGAGCGGGGCTCGCTGACGAACGGGAAGGCGCTCGGACCGCCGGGGAGTTCGATCCGGCCGTCGCCGGGCTGATTCTGGGCCGTCGTCTGCGAGGGCTGCTCGCCGATCTGGCCGTCGGCCTGCTCATCGGTGGCGGAGCCGCCGATGTTCTCGAAGCCCGGGGCTCCGCCGTTTGCCGCGCGGGAGCCGTCTTCGATCCCACCGGCGTCGGACCGGCCGCCCGAAGACGTCGGCCGCGTGGGGATGTCGACCGACCGATCCGGGATCATCTTTTGAGCACCGGGGACGGGCTTCACGCCCTCGAGCCGCTGGTGAATCTCGCCGCTGATGATGCCATCGAGGGTGAACATCGCCGGCCACCGCTCCTGCTCGCTGGTGATCCGCTCACGCAGCCGGATGGCGTCGGGTTGACGGGGGTTGAGCGAGAGCGACCGCTGGATCTTCCACAGGGCTTCCTCGGTCTGGCCGGCCCGAGCCGCGGACTCAGCCTCGACGTTGAGCACCGAGGTCATCTTTTCGCGGCTCCAGGGGAGCAGGCCCTGCCGCTGGCCGGCCCGGATCCGCTCGATCTCGTTCTTCATATCCACGCCCTGCATCGCCAGAGCCGTGTCGTTGACGATCGACGGCCGGATCAGGAAGATCAGCTCGCGCCGGTCCGTGCTGTCGTCGTGCCCGCGGAACGCCGCGCCGATCAGCGGGATGTCGCCGAAGATCGGCACCTGCCTGCGGAACGAGTCGGTCCGCTCCACGAACAGGCCGCCCAGCACGATCGTGTTGCCGTCCTTCACGATCACGTTGGTCGTCACTTCCTGCGTGGTCTCATCAGGGATCGACACGATGCCGCCCTGGCCGTTGCCCGCGTCGCGGATGGTGGCGCTGGCGACCTTGGGCTTGAGCTCCATGCGGACCTCGCCCGTGTTGGAGACGAACGGCCGGAAGTAGAGCTGCGTGCCGGTGTCGAGGAACTGCACCGTCTGGGTGGTGCTCGTCTCCGTCGAAGTGGTGTTCAGGTAGCCGACGCGCTGGCCGACCAGCACGCGGGTGGGCATGCGGTTGAGGGCCAGCAGCTTGGGGCTGCTCAGCACCGTGAAGTCCGAGACTTCATCCAGGGCCCGCAGGAACATCGCGACCGGGCCGGCGACCACGCCGACTTTCACGTTGCCCCGGCCCGTCTGGGTGGAGCCGGGAGACGTGCTGATCGCCCCGCCGCGGTTGTCCTGCGGCGAGAGGCCGCCGACGGCGCCGGTGCCGCCGCGGATCAGGGCGTCGGCCGCGGCCCGGGGGCCGCCCACGCTGACGAAGTCGATGAAGTCAAGGTCGCCGATGATCGAGAAGTCGATGCCGAAGCCGTTGTTCTCCGTGACGCGGGTCTCGAGGATCGTCGCCTCGACCAGCACCTGGGCCGGACGGGTGTCGAGCTCCACCAGCAGCTTCTCGATCGCCGAGATGTTCTCCTCGTAGTCGATCACCACCAGGATCGCGCCCAGGGCGTAGTCGTCCTTGCCCACGGGGGTGTCGGCGCCGACGGTGAACTCGGGCGTCTTGGCCGTCACCTTGGTCTCGCCGCCCTGCGACAGCAGGGGCTTGACGAAGGTCTCGGCGTCGGTCGCGTTGAGATAGCTCAGGCGGATCACCTTGGCCACCCGCTTGGAGAGGGCCTTCTGGATCTCCAGGAACTCCTCACGCGTGTAGACGTAGATGAAGTTCCCCTTCTCGATGTACTGGAAGCCGTTCACGTGCAGGATCGCGTCCAGCGCCTCGTAGAACGTCACGTTGAATAGATCAGCGGAGACCTTCCCCGACACGTTCTTGCTCGCGATGATGTTCTTCTGGCTCTGCACCGACAGCAGCTCGAGCACGTTGTTGATCGACTCGTCCTTCACGTGCAGGTCGACGGTCATGTGCTCGCTGACCTTCACCCGGGCTTTGTCCTCGGGGTTCTGCGCGCTCCCGCCCGACGGGGCCGGGCGCGTCGGATCGCGCGGCGGGGGCGGGGGGGGCGTCGGCTGGGCCGCCGGCTTGGCCGGGGCGCTGGTCTTGACGGCCTTCGGGTCGGCCTTCACCTGCCAGGGCGGCACGCTGCTGGGAGAAGTCCCCGAGCCGGAGGACTTCGTCTGCCCCCCGGCGCCCGTGGCCAGAAGCAGGACGGCCATCATGGCGGGCGCTCGCCCGGCAAGCAGGATCAGATCATGGGGACGACGGGCCTTCGCGTTTGCCATTGCGCATTCCTCCAGAGAACATCACCGCCGGTGAGACGTCGGGCCGCAGCGCGAGGGAAGGGACCTGGCCTTCTGAGCCCCGGGATCAGGGCCAGAGGCCCGGACCAGAGACGTGTGGTCGTCGCCCGCGCTGTGTTTCCGCTCGCCTCGCGAAAGGGACGTTGGGCTGACCTCCAGTGTCGGAGCAAGCGCCTGCGGACTTTGGGTGAATTAAGCAACCCGGAGCGCGATTGCCGCGCCGGAAGACTCACGGGCTGAACCCGTCTGGGTGAGTCCGATAGTCGGGCCGAAATCGCCGCGGCGCACGCGATAACCTCGGCGCGCTCGAATCGCGCGCGTCACGCACAAGTTCAGGGTGTTTTTGCTTCAGGGCTCGCGCGTCAGGTCGCCCGAGCGCAGCCGCTCGAGCCGCTCCATGTCTGACGGGTCATTCGCCCCGATCCGCTCGCCCGCCGCGGAAGGCGCCTCGCCCTCCCCGCCCTCCCCAGCACCCTCGGCCGGGTTGGCCTGCAGCTTCGGCTGGGGCTGGGCCACCGCCATGCGCGGCCGCCCCGTCACCAGAATCAGCCTGGCCCACAGCAACAGGCCAAGTGACATGACCGCGATCGAGAAGACCGTCAGCTTGCGCTTCACAAGAGGGCTCACCTCAGGGTCATCGGCCCGCCGGCCCCCCCACTCCACCCCCTGGCCCTCCCGAGGCGGCACACGTCTCCGCCCTGGCGTCATCCCCCGACGCCGTGCCCGTACACCCCCCCGCCTCGGGCGGCTTTCCCCGCCCCCTCGGCATGACCGCCCCCCGGAGCCCGCCGCCGAGCCCTCAAGGGTTCTGGGGCTCAGGGGGCCCTGGGGCCTGCGGACGCGCGTTGCCACCGCCCCCCGAACTCCGTAGCATCCCCTTCTCGCCTCGCGACTCAGTTCCGGAGCCGATCGACCTTGTCTTCAGCCCCAACAGTTCCAACCACCGCGATCATCAGCGACATCCACGGCAACGCCGAGGCGCTCAGCGCGGTCCTGGCCGATATCGAGTCGCGTCAGATCCAGCGGATCCTCTGCCTGGGCGACATCATCGGCTACGGGCCCGACCCGCTGGCCTGCATCGACCTCGTCCGCGAGCGATGCCAGTGGTCGCTCATGGGTAACCACGACTTCGGCGTGCTCTACGAGCCGACGAACTTCAACCCCGCCGCGGAGTCCGCCGCGTTCTGGACGCGCGACCGGCTTGATTCCGAACCCGACGACGCCAAGCGGCGCGAGCGCTACGAGTTTCTGGGCCGCCTGCGCGTCCGCATCGTCGAAACCGCGCCCGACGGCCGCACCCCGGCCCTCTTCGTCCACGGCTCGCCGCGCCGCCCGATCAACGAATACACCTTCCCCGACGATGTCCGGCAGGCGCCCGACAAGCTCACCACCATCTTCGAGCGCGTGACCCGCATCTGCTTTGTCGGGCACACGCATGTACCCGGCGTCTTCACCGACGAGCCCGATTTCTACCCGCCGGGCGAGCTGACCGACGCCATCTACAAGATCAGCGAGGAAGAAAAGGCCATCGTCAACGTCGGCAGCGTCGGGCAGCCCCGCGACCTCGATCCGCGGGCCTCGTACGTCGTCCTCGAGCCCATCGGCGGCGATGGCACCGGGCGGGCGCAGGGTTCCTCCGGCGCCGGATCGCAGGTGCGATTCATCCGTATTCCCTATGACATCGATGGGTGCGCCCGCAAGATCAAGGCGATCCCCACGCTGTCGGATTGGCTCGCCGACCGGCTCTACGAGGGCCGCTAGGCTCCCATCCCTACGCACCGCCTCGAGCCGTTCCCTCCGCGTTCGGAACGGCCGACACCCACGCCCCAATAATGCTCTCGGCGCGCCGCTCCGCGACCCGCGCCTGTCTCAACCATGGCCAAAGAACAGAACACCCTCCTGCGCGTGCTCGTCCCCATCCTCATGGGCGGACTCATCCTGGTCCTCGGCTGGGCCGTGATGCGCAACTCGATGCCGGCCCCCAAGCCCGCGCCCGACCCGGCCAAGACCGCCGCCACCCCCTCGCCCGCCCCCGCCCCCACGCCCACAAACTCCACGCCCCCCACGCAGGCCAGCCAGCCCGCGCCGGCGCAGACCGCCGATTCCTCCGCCGCCACGCCGACCCAGACCGCTTCTGAAGCCGCTTCCCCGACCTCCCCGGGCCCCACCACCCCCCTCACCACCCTCACCACCCCCACCACCCCGACCACCCCACCGGCCGGCGCCCCGCCCTCGGCCAAACCCTGGCCCGCCGGGACTCCCCAGGCGTTCTCCAAGCTCGGCGAGCTCACCCGTGGCGGCCCCTACAAGGCGCTCATCGAGTTCTCGCCCATCGGCGCCGGCATCGAGCGCGTGACGATGGCCGACCACTTCACCAGCCCCGGCCCCGGCGCCCAGCCGCAGGTCGCCCTGGAGACGGTCCGCATTGACTACCCCGTCGCGTGGGACGCCCAGGGCGCCGCCAGCAGCTTCGTCACCCGAACCATTACACCGTTCTCGCTGCTGGGCCTGACCATCGATGGCGCCTTCGTCAATCTCGCCGCGTCGCCCCAAGGCCCGCTGTGGCGCGAGCTGGAGCCGGGCAAGTTCGAGGCCCAGATCGTCGACGCCGCCGGCGCCCCGCTTGGGCGGGTGATCCGCACGTTCAAGTTCGAGACCGGCGCGTACAACCTGGAGCTCGATCAGCGCTTCGAGAACCTCTCCGACCGGGCCCTGAGCGTTTCATGGCTTCAGATCGGGCCCGTCGAGCCGCCGGTGGATCTCACGCTGAACTACGACGCCCGGCGCGTCCGCCTGGGGTGCATCGGCTCGCCAGCGAGCGATCCCGAGCAGACCGTGGTCGTCGGCGACACCGGCACCCTGATCGAGCACATCACCGTCGTCGGCACGCCGACGTTCCAGGCCCAGGGCTTCGTCTTCCCTGAAAAGATCCTCTGGCCCGAGGCCCGCTTCACCGCCCGGGAGATGAGCCTGTCCTGGGTCGCCGCGACCAACCGCTACTTCGCCGTGGCCGCCCACGCCCTCCCCGAGCGCCAGGCCCGCCGCTCCGACACGCCCTCCAAGGCCGCCCCTGACAAGCGGCTGCTCGCCGCGGCCCAGGTCGACCGGCTGGTCCTCACGCCCCCCGTCGGCGACCAGTCCAAGGCCGTGCACGATGCCCGGATCGGCCTGCGCCTCGCCTCGGCGGCCGTCTCCGTCGCCCCCGGGCGGTCGACCTCCCAGCCGCTGGGCCTCTACGCCGGCCCCATCTCGCGCGGCCAGATCGAGAAGCACCCCGAGCTGGTCGCCGTCGGACTGGGCGACCTGCTGATCTACTACACCGGCGGCCCCTGCTGGTGGTGCATGTTCCAGCCCGTGGCCAACCTGCTGCATGATTACCTGGGCCTGGTCCACTGGCTCACCGGCGATTGGGGCATCGCCATCGTTCTGCTGGTCCTCACCATCCGCGTCCTGCTCCACCCCGTCACGCGCATGTCGCAGCGCCGCATGCTGATCTTCGGCAAGCAGATGGCCGCCCTCGCCCCCCGCCAGCAGAAGCTCAAGGAAAAGTACGGCAACGACGAGGCCAAGCTCCGCGAGGAGATGGCCAAGCTCATGCGCGACTCAGGCGTCGATTACAAGAACGCCGCGATCGGCTGCGTCCCGGGCTTCATGCAGACCCCCGTCTGGATCGCCCTCTCGGCGATGATCACCTTCAGCTTCGAGCTGCGCCACTCCCCGGCGCTCTTCGGGGCGTTCCAGCATGTCGGCGCGCTCTTCGGCGGATACTGGGGGTTCCTGGCCGACCTTTCAGACCAGGACCGCTTCATCCCCATCCCCACCGTCACGATCCCGATCGTGGGCTGGCAGTTCCATTCGCTCAACCTGCTGCCGGCCCTCCTCGGCGTCGTCTTCTACATGCAGCAGAAGTACCTCCAGCCGCCGCAGACCACCCAGCTCACCCCGGAGCAGGAACAGCAGCAGCGGATGATGAAGGTCATGATGGTCGTGCTCTTCCCGCTGTTCATGTACACCTCGCCCGCCGCGCTGGTGCTCTACTTCATGGTCAGCAGCGTGATCGCCAGCCTCGAAGCCAAGCACATCCGCGCGAGCGTCGAGCGCCGCGACGCCGAGCGCAAGGCCAAGGGCGAGCCCGATCCTGACCTGCCCCCCGCCCTCACCGGCGCCGCGACGGTCGTGCGGGCCCACCAGCGCGGACAGGCCCAAACGCAGGCTCAGGCCCAGGCCGCCAAGCCCCTGGGGTTCATGGATCGCATCCGGCAATACGTCGAGCAGGCCCAGAAGCTGAAGGAAGAGCAGGACCGCAAGACCGGTAAGTCCCGCAGCCGCTAGGCCCGCCCCATGCCCGACCTCGGCGACACCATCGTGGCCGTCGCGTCCGGGCCCGCCCCGGCCCCCCGCGGGCTCATCCGCATCTCCGGGCCCCACACGCCCGCGTTGCTTGCCGCAGAGCTGGTCCCACCCGTTCAGGCCCCGGGCGACGGCCCCCCTCGCGCCCCTGCCGACCCACTTGCCCCACTTGCCGGCTTCGCCCGCTTCGCGCATCACCCGCTCGCCGGCCTCCCCTGCCTGCTGAGCACCTTCCGGGCCCCCCGCTCCTACACCGGCGACGATGCCGCCGAACTGCTGCTTCCCGCAAACCCTCACCTGCTCGACCGCGTCGTACGCCGCCTCTGCACCCACCCCGGCGTGCGCGAAGCGCTCCCCGGCGAGTTCTCCGCCCGCGCGTTCCTCGCTGGCAAGCTCTCGCTGGCCCAGGCCGAGGGCGTCGCCGCGATCATCGCCGCCCGCACCGCCGAGGAGCTCGCCGCCGCACGCGGCTTGCTCCAGGGCCGCTCAGGTCAGGCATACGCCCGCTGGGCCGACGAACTCGCCTCGCTGCTGGCCCTCGTCGAGGCCGGGATCGACTTCGTTGACCAGGAAGACGTCGTCCCCATTCCGCCGATCACGCTCCACCACCGCCTGCGCTCGCTCACCCGCGAGCTCACCAGCGCCCTCGGGGCCGACCGCGGCGCCGAGGCCCCCGACTGGCGGCCCACCGTGGCCCTCGCCGGCGCCCCGAACGCCGGCAAAAGCACGCTCTTCAACGCCCTGCTGGGCCGCCCGCGGGCCGTCGCCTCTCCCATTCCTGGGGCCACCCGCGATGTGCTGCGCGAGCCGCTGGTCCTCGCGGGCACCGGCCCCGCCGGGGCCCGAGGAGGCCTGGCCGTCACGCTGATCGACCTCGCTGGGCTTGATCAGCTCACCACTCCCACCCCCAGCCCCACCCCCGCCCCCGCCACCCCCCAGGCCGCCGACCAGGCGAGCCGCGGCGCGTCGCCCACCGACCCCCTCGCCGCGGCGGCCCAGGCCATCGCCATCGCGACCCTGCGCTCGGCGGACATCCTCCTGTGGTGCGATCCGACCGGTCGATTCGACCCCGCCCTCCGACCCCCCCACCGTGAAGGTGCCGCGGTCCTCTGCGTTCGCCCCAAGGCCGATCAGCCCGTCCCCACACCACTTCCGGCTCAGGTGCTCAGCGTGTGCGCCGTCGATGGACGGGGCTTGGCCGAGCTGCGCTCAGCCCTGCTTGACGCGGCCTGGGGCCGGAGCGCGCCGGCAGCGGCGCAGCATAGCCCCCCGCATGAGGGGAGCCCTGGCCATCTGCTGCCGCGCCACCGGCGGGCATTGCTCACGGCGCTGCACTACGCCCGCCAGGCCGAGCTCCAGGTGGATCCCGCCGCGGACCGGCTCAGCCGGCCGGAGCTGGTCGCCAGCCACCTGCGTCACGCCCTCGACTCGGCGGGCGAGCTCACCGGTCGGGTCCACCCGGACGAAATCGTCGGCCGAATCTTTGCGACCTTCTGCATCGGGAAGTGATTCGACCCGTGAGGTCCGGCCCGGCGCGGGCTATTCTGTGGGCATGAGCCAGGACACACCGGCCCCCAGCGAGAGCCAGACCGAGAACGCGCAGCAGGCCGTCGCCGCGCCGGAGCGGCCCGCCGCCAAGCCGTCCAAGAGCCCGCCGAAGCTCGACAAGCTCCCGCCGTACAAAGTGCTGCTGCACAACGACGACGTCAACGACGTTGAGTTTGTGATCCGCTCGGTCATGCAGATCGCCTCCATGCCCACCCCGCAGGCGATCAAGGTCACCTTCGAGGCCCACCGCACCGGCGTGGCCCTGGTCACGGTGACCCACAAGGAGCGGGCCGAGCTGCTCGTCGAGCAGTTCCGCAGCCGCAAGCTGATCTCCACCATGGAGCCGGCTGAGGCCTGATCGCGGGCGCGCAAGGCCCGATAGCTGGCCCACGAGCTGGCCTGCTGGCCCAAAGGCCGGCCCAAACGCGGCCGGGGCGCCGCCGCCTGCCTTTAGTTGAGACGCCTGTCAAGCAATCCAGTGTGAGATCGAAGGCCCCTCAGCGGCGCTTCCGCTAGCGCTCCCGGGATCGCCCCACCCGTCGGGGGTGAACCCGGATAACCCGCCCGACGCGCAAACATTGCTCAGATGATCGCCTCGAACCCCGATCTCTTCAACGGCGAGCAATCGCCGACGACCACTGAAGGAGGCGGAGTTCCATGCGAGTCCGGTTCGGCGAATTGCTTGTCCAACGCGGCGTGCTCACCAGCGACCAGCGCGACCGCGTGCTGCTCGAGCAGCGCGTCCGCAACCGGCCCTTCGGCGTCCTCGCCGAGGAGCTCTTCGAAGTCGATCCTCGCGTCATCAGCCGCGTGTGGGCTGAGCAGTTCGCGGCCGACTGCAAATGGGTCGATCCGCGCCGCGAGCCCATCGACCCCGACGCCCTGCGCCAGCTCTCGCGCCGGCAGGTCTGGCAGTTCAAGCTCTTTCCGATGCGATTCGAGTCTGATGAACTCGTTATGTGCACGATCTCTTCCCATCTGCCCCGCGGGCTGAACTTCGCCTACCGCAAGCTCGGCCCCGCGTGCTGCTTCGTGCTCGCCCAGCCGGAGCATCTCGGGGAGGCGCTGCAGCGCCACTTCCCCTGGGCCGGCGCGGAAGTCCTGGATGACGAACCCGCGCTGGGCCGAGCCGCCGCGCATGAGCGCGGCCCGCCCGGAGACTGAGCTCAGAGTCCCTCGACCGGCCGGGGCGCCTGCGGGCGGCGGCGGTCGAGGAGTCGGGACGCGGCCCGCCGTGAGGGCGCGTCCGTAGGCGACGGAGGGTCGGCGACGAGCCTGAGGATCAGCGCTCGACCGGATCCGTGAAAGTCTGCGTCGGCCGGGGGCCCCAGTGGCGCGGCCGCACCGAATCGAGCGAAGCCGCCCCGCGTAACACGACCGCGGGGCGGCTTTGCTTTTTTGCTGCCCGTCGGAGCCCGGCGGTGCCGCGGCGGGCTCTGTCGCTCCGGGGACCTGCCTGTCGCTCGCCCGTCCGACCAGCCGGTCGGACCGCGACGAAGACTTCCCTACCAACTGGGAAGAATGGAACTGGCGATCCCCGCAGGACGGTATAGGTTTGTAGTGGCAGCTCGAGGGGCGGATCATCCGCCCCACTCGGCTCGGCTGGCCCGTCTCGGGAAAGGGGTTCTCCGCATGCGATCGTCGACGGCACATTGGGGGGTTTTCGCCGCGCTCGCGGCCGCCTCGTGTTTATTCGCCCCCTCAGCCTCCCGGGCGCAGCAGAGCTCGCCGGCGCCATCGCCATCGCCGGCGCCAACGCCCACCCGTCTGAACGAGTTGCCCGTTTCCACTGGCAGGCTGGGCAAGCTGCACGTCACCAAGTCGGGCCGCATCATCGAGAACACCCAGCCGGCGCCCGGCCAGCCCCCGCTCAGCGAGCCGCCCGTCCGCAGGCTCGAGGATGGCGAGCAGTGCGGCGTGGTCTCCTCGCACACGGCCATCTCCTTCACGGGCGGCACCTACACGCTGCAGGCGGGCTTTGGCGAGGGCGAGATCGCCGCGGTGCAGTACTTCATTCCCGCCACATCATTCCCGATCAAGCTCGACTTGTTTGAGGTCATCTTCGGCACCAGCAACGCCGTCGAGTCGACCACGACTGAGTACAGCATCTTCGTCTGGCAGGGGAACCCCTCGACCGGGCAGCAGATCTTTAGCGTCGCCTCCGATGGCGACATCCTGCCGCACATCGTCGTCGGCCCGGGCACGGCGGGAACCAACCTGAACTTCTCAGTCGACCCCACCGATCCGGATCAGATCATCATCAACGATGACGGCTCGCACTCGTTCTCAATCGGCGTCCGCATCGATCGCCACAACGCGCAAACCGGGAGCGCCTGCTTCACGGCGCCGCCGTCGAACCGCAACGCCTTCCCCGCCACCGACAACACCACCGTCGCGGTGTGCGGCCAGTATCCGCAGCTCCAGCAACCCGCCCTGAACTGGCTCTTCGGCGAGAACTGCGGCCCCAACGGTTGCCCCGCCAATGGCGGCTGGACGACCTTCGCCGGGCTGCAGCCCGACCTGTTCTTGCTGGGCACGTGCATCCCCAATACCGGTTGCCGGCCGCGTGGCGACTGGGTGATGCGGGCGACCTGGAGCTCCATCGCCTGCACGCCGGGCGTGGGTGCGTGCTGCCTGACCAGCGGCGTATGCCAGTTCGGCCCGGTGGCCGACTGCACCGCAGCCGGGGGCGTCTATCAAGGCGATGGTTCGACCTGCCTGACCGTGACGTGCCCCCAGCCGCAGGGCGCCTGCTGCTTCGGCAACGGCGCGTGCCTGAACTTCACACAGTCTGACTGCACCACTGCTGGCGGCACGTACCTGGGCGACGGCACCCAGTGCGCCCCCAACAGCGTCTGCCCGCTGGGCGCCTGCTGCCTGCCCGACGGGTCTTGCTCCACCCTCACCCAGCAGCAGTGCACCGACCAGAGCGGCACATTCCGCGGCGTCGGCAGCTCGTGCGCCACGGCCAACTGCCCGCCCCCGCAGGGCGGCTGCTGCCTGGACAATGGCGGGTGCCTCCGCCTGACGCCTGACCAGTGCGTCACCATCGGCGGGCGCTACCTGGGCAACGGCTCGGCGTGCGCCGCCGGCGGCGCCTGCCCCACCGGCGCGTGCTGCCTGGCCGACGGCTGCCAAATCAAGACGGCCTTCGATTGTGCCAACCTGGGCGGAACGTTCCGTGGCGTGGGCGTGACCTGCGCCGCCTCGAACTGCCCGCAGCCCACCGGGGCCTGCTGCCTCGGCACCGGCGGCGCATGCCTCACGCTGACGCAGTCGGATTGCCAGATCATCCCTGGCTCATCCTTCGCAGGGGCCAACAGCGTCTGCGGGGCGTGCGCGCCGCCGTGCCCGGCGGACTTCAGCGGTGATGGGATCCTGGACCCCGACGATCTGTCGGACTATATCGCGGCGTACTTCGCGGCCCCGCCCGGCGCCGGGACGGACTTCAACAGCGACGGGGTCACTGATCCCGACGACCTGTCGGACTTCATATCCGCCTACTTCGCTGGGTGCTGAGGCCGGGGGCGCGAGGCCCCGCCACCCAAGCGCGTGACGAAGCCGCTGTTTTCCACGACGAGTCCACATCGTGATGACCAGCCCGCACTCAGTTAAGCGAGCGCCATCAGGGCCTCAACTGTCGCGCTAAGTTCACTTAAGGCGACCCTGCTGCATCACCCGTTGCGGGCGGGTGCTGGCTCGATTTGGCCTCCCTCGAGCGCCCCACTTTGACATTCATAGTTGGATCGTGACTTCGAGCCAGACGCGCTCGTGGCAGCAGGTAGACTCCTCCCCGGTCGAGGGCTTAGCGGTCCTCGACGGAGGTGCCCACCATGCTCACGAAGTCTTGCCTGTCGGCAGGCGCGATGCTCTGCGCTCTCGCCGCCACCGTCCCCGCGTCCGCCACCGTCTACGGGATCAAGGCCAGCGCGCCGCAGCCGCCGCAGGTCTCAGCGCCGCCGGTTCAACTGTTCTCATTCGAAGAAGACGGTTCAGCGTTCAGCCCGCTCGCGGTGATCACGCTCGACGGCGTGCCGATCGATGTTGATGGCCTCGCTTTCGGCCCTTCCGGCGAGCTGCTGTGCTTCGAGATCAGCCACGACGGCTCGCGCCTGCTGCGGATCGATCCCGCGACGGGCGCCGCGACGCCCCTCGGCCCGAACCAGGCCGGGCGTGAGATCCGCGGGGCGACGCTTGAGCCGTCGGGCTACCTCGTCACGCTCGACGCGATTTCGGGCGAACTCGTGCGGTTCGACCCGTCCACGGCGAGGAGACGGGCGCTCCGGTCGCGCTGCGCTTCGGCTCGTCGGGGCAGTACTTCCCCAGCGACGCCTGCGATCTCGCGTACACGCCTGAGGGCCGGCTCTTTGTGGTCGACCTGGGCGCCGCGTTCGAGTGCGACCCGGTCACCGGCCGGCTCCGGACCGTTTCGAACGCACAGGGGTTCCTGTGGACGGGCGCCGCGTTTTCGGCGCAGGGCGGCGGCGAGACGCTGTTCGTCTTCGATGTGACGGGGACCGACGACCTGCTGACGCTCAATGTCCGCACGCAGGCCCGCACCGCGCTGCGGACGGGGATCCTGCCCGGCTTCGATGCGGGGCGAGGCGATCTGGCGGCGCTGGTCGCTCCGCCGCGGTGCCGAAGCGACTTTAGCCGCGACGGCGTGGCGGACCCCGACGATCTGGCTGACTTCATCGGGGCCTACTTCGGGCGGTCGGATCCGCGGGCCGACTTCAACGGCGACCGCGTGGTCGATCCCGATGACCTTGCGGACTTCGTCGGGTTGTACTTCAACCGCGGGTGCTGAGCCCAAACGGTGAACCAGACCGGTGAACTAGACCGGTGAACTGGGCGCGGAGGGGGCGGACGAGGGGCCGGCGTCTCCGCCCGGCCCGGCACCCTGCCCGTTGGGCCCACCCGGGCCGATGCGGATGGCGTTCTTGCCGGCGCGCTTGGACTCAAGGGCGAACTGGTCGGCCCGCTCGAGCAGCTCAGTCACCGTGCGGCCGTCCCACGGGAAGGTGGCGATGCCGCCGCTGACGGTGAGCGTGCCCGGGGCGCAATCGCCGAGCTTGGGGAAGCGGTGCTCGCGGATCTGCTGCTGGAAGCGCTGGGCGATGCGTGAGACGTCCTCGGGGGGCTTGCTCCCTGGGTCGCGCGGGCCGGCGGGCTCGTGAAAGATCACGGCGAACTCATCGCCGCCGATGCGGCAGACGCGATCGGTGGGGCGGATCACCGAGCGGAGCAGCCGCACGGTCTCGCGCAGGATCTCGTCGCCCGCGCCGTGGCCGTAGCGGTCGTTGAAGACCTTGAAATCATCGATATCGAAGACCAGCAGCGTGAGCGCGTGCCGGTTCTTGTGGGCCTGGTCGAGGGCCGCTGCCATGAACCGGTCAAAGTACCGGCGGTTGTAGGCGCCGGTGAGGTCGTCGATCGTGGCGGCGGTGCGCAGCGCCATCTGCTGGCGCTGCAGGGCCAGCCACACCGCCAGCCACTCGCCCCACGGGATGAGCTGGCGTTCGCCCAGGCGGGCCGAGCGCAGCCAGCCGAAGACTTCGTCTTTATGGGCCACCATCGCGGCCCCGGCGGGCGGCGGTGCGACCTGCCCGCCCACGCGGACCGACGGCACGAACACGACATCCGCGGCGCCAACGCGGGAGCGGATCAGTTCCACCGCGGCGAGGGCGACATCTCGACCCGCCAGCACGGCCCGGGCGATGGCAAGGTCGCCAACCTCGTGCGGCGAGACCGGCGCTGCGTGGGTGAAGCCGGGGGCATCAGCCCCGAGCGTGTGGTCATCGATCGGGGCGGGACCGGGGCCGGGGCCGGGAGGGGCGTGGGCAAGGGACGACCCGGCGGCCTGCGCCGGAGTCTGGGTGGGCTGAGCAGGCTGGGCGCGGTGGCCAGGTTGGGCGAGCGCCGGCGCCGCGGGGTGGCGGGCGTGCACCGGCGCGGCGGGGCCGCCCAGGCTGGCGACGGCGCTGCGCACCTCGGCCGCGCCAGCAGCCTCGGAGATGGCGCCGTCATACGGCGGCGGCGCCTGGTGAAGCTGGCCGGCAGGGACGATCAGGAACAGGCCGGCCTGAGGATCAAGCCTGCGCAGGGCGGAAGCGAAAGCCCGGGCATCGTCGGGCGCGGCGTCTTCTGCGACGAAGACCGCCGCGACGGAGGGCGAGGCTTCGTCGATGGGGTTGCCCAGCTCGCCGACGGCGTCGAGGGCGGTGCGGCAGCGGACGAGTTCAACATCGGGATCGCGCCGGAGGACGCCATCGAGCCCCGTGCGGCCGACGAGGATGGCCCGAAAGCCCGCGCCGGGCCCCGCGGCCCCGCTGGAATCACCCGAACCGTCCGCGCCAGCGCCGCCGCCCCGAGGGGCTCGCGAGGACTGGGGCGTGTTGCGGCTGGTCTGGCTCACGGTGGCGGGGTGGTGATGGGCGGGGCGGTTACGGTCTTGGATGGGAAGGGCTCGGGGGAGGCGGGCTGACAGTGGAAATCGTCCAGTTGGGCTCGCCCAGCAGCATGGTCAGCTCTTCGGCCGTGAGGATGCTGCCCGGGTGCGGAGCGGTCGCCGGCGGCGGAGCTTCAGCGGCTGAACCGGCGAGCCCTGGCGCAGGCCGTTTGGGCTCGGGGAGCACTTCCGGCCGGTGGGGCGCGGCCGGCTCTGACTCCGGGGCGAGGCGCAGGCGCGGGCCGTCGTTGGGTTCCGATGACGCCGAGGCGCCCGTCGGCCACGCCGGTCGAGCCCGATCAGTGCTACGAAGCTCGGGGGCGGTGGGGTCGGCGCCGAAAGCGGGTCGGGTGTCAGCGGTGCGGTGTTCGTCGCCTCGGGGCGCCTCCCGAGCCGCCTCGGCGGCAGCCGCCTCCCAAGACTGCACATCCTGGGGGGTCACGGCCCGAAACGACGGGGACGCGTAGTCCGAGAACCACCAGCAGGCCGAGCGGGGCACATACCGGCGGACTGAAGCGAGGAACGCCGCGGGCCCGGGGCTGGAGAGTCGGGCTGGTTCAACCAGCAGCACGAGCACTGCCCGCGGCGCGGCGCCCTCGCCGGCGGTGCGGAGGGCGACCACGGACTCCGCCAGGGCGGCGTAGGCATCGCTACAGGAAATCACGGTGGCGCCATGCCGGCTGAGGCTGCGGATCAGCTCGCGGGGCGGGGTTCTGCTCGGGTCGTGCCACAGAACGCAGACCGAATCCGTGCCCGATGAGGAGCCGGACGGGCCTGGGTTGTCCCCGGCGGAGGTCGTCTGGGGATCAGACGTGGGCATTGAGAACAGTCTACCACGCCCTGCGCGGCGGGTCGGAAAGTCACGGAGTTTCCCACGCAGTTGGGGTCAAGGCCTCAGCGATCCGGGCCGCGCCATCCACCGGACCAAGGCGGCTGATGGCTTGGGCCATGCAGGCCCGTCTGGCCCCATCGGTGAGCAAATCGTTCAAAAGTCCCCCGACTGCCGCGAGGTTCTTGGTGGGGTCGATCAGGTCGGTCGCGATGCTGGCGCCGCCGGCGGCTTCGAGGCCCTGGGCGTTGAGGCGCTGGTGCTGGTCCTTGTGCCAGGGATAGGGCAGGAAGAGGGTTGGCACGGCGCTGGCCCAGGCTTCGGCGACGCTGCCGGCGCCGGCGCGGCTGATGGCCAGATCGGCGGCACGCCACCAGAGACCCATGCCCTTGACGAAGCGCTCGACGCGCTGGGTGACTCCCGCAGTCTCGTACGACTGGATCAGGGCCTGGTTGTCGTCTTCGCCGGTCTGGTGGAGGATCTGCCAGCCCCTGAGGGCCTCGGGGCGATCCTGGGCGAAACAGCGCAAGAACTGGTTGATGCTCCCGGCGCCCTGGCTGCCGCCGGTGACCATGAGCGTGGGCTTTTCCGGGTCGAGCCCGAGCTGGGCGCGAGCCTCGCGCCGGGTGCAGGTCGCCAGGGCGCCGGAGCGGACGATCGGCGGCACGACCGTCCACGCCCGGGCATAAGGGGCGGCGACAGCGAAGGTGCTGAAGCAGCGGTTGGCGCGCCCGGCGATCCAGCGGTTGGCCTTGCCCGGGGCGGCGTCGAGATTCACGAGGGCTACGGGACAGCGCTCGGCGCGGGCGGCCTGAGCGATGGGCGCGGCGACGAACCCGCCCATGGCGACGACCAGGGGAGCGGCGGCGCCATGAGCCGCGCGGGCCTGCTGAATCAGCGCGCGCCCGGCCCGGAGCGACGGGCCCCAGCCGTAGCAGAACTGGATGAACCCGCGCGGGCGCAAGGAGAGCGGCTTGGCCGGGACGGCCTCGAACGCGGCGCCCTCGCCGGAGAGGATCTGGCGGTCGATCGGGCGCTGCGAGCAGACGAATAGGCATGAACACGACGCCCCGAGGCGGGCCTGCAACTGCTCGGCGATGGCGAGTCCGGGGTAGATGTGGCCGCCGGTGCCGCCGCCGGCGAAGATGAACACGCGGGTTGAGGCGGGCCGGGCCGGGGTCACGCGCTGATCACGGGGGCGCCGAGGGGGGCGCGGTCGGCTTCCTGCTCGGGAGCTCGCGCGGCCGCCGCGGGCCGGCGGGGGGCGGGCTCAGGCTGAGACTGTGCGGGCGCTGGCATCGCCTGGGTGCGACGGTCCATCGCGGCGAGCACGCCCAGCGACGCCGCGGTGAGGATCCAGCCCGTGCCGCCGGAGGAGACGAGCGGCAGGGCGATGCCCTTGGTGGGGCCGAGGCCGTTGACGACGGCGAGGTTGATGAGGGCCTGGAAGCCGACGGTGGCGGTGACGCCCAGGGCCACGAGCTTGAGGACCGGGGAGGTCTGCTTGCGGACGATGGCGACGCCGGCCCAGATGAGGGCGACATAGAGCGAGATGACCAGCAGGGCGCCGGGGACGCCGAGCTCCTCGCAGATGATGGCGAAGATGAAGTCGGTCGTGTCCTCGGGGAGGTATCCGAACTTCTGCAGGCCGTGACCCAGCCCGCGCCCGGTGAGCTGGCCGTTGGAGACGGCGATCATCGACTGGATCATGTGGTACCCCTTGCCGACCGGGTCGCCATAGGGGTCCATAAACGAGCGGATGCGATCGAGCCGGTAGGGGTGGTTGTACACCGCGGCGGCGAAGGCGAGGGCGGGAAAGGGCGAGAGCACAAGGAACTGCCAGACGCGGGCCCCGCCGGCGACGAGGATCGTGACTGACGTGAGAGCGAGCAGCACGCCGGTGCCGAGGTCTTCGAGCACCAGGAACCCCGCGACCAGGCCGATGGCGACCAGGCCGGGCGCCAGGCCGGGGAAGAACCTGGCCAGCTTGGCGGAACCGAGCCGCGCGGCGTACCACGCCATGAGCACGATGATCCCCCACTTGGCGATCTCGCTGGGCTGGAACGACAGATCGCCGGCGCCCGGGAGGGAGATATTCAACCAGCGGTGTGAACCCTTCTTGGCAGCGCCGATGCCCGGGACATAGACGATCGCCATGACCAGGACCAGCAGCACGGCGCCGATCCACAGGCCCCCCATCGACCATCCTGAGGTCGGACGCGGGGCCTGAGGGGCGCCCACCAGCCGCTCCAGCAGCCGCAGCGGAGAGAAACACGCGGCAAAGGTCAGCGCGGCGAGGGCCAGACCCAGGTAGATCGTGGAGCGGCCCAGCAGCACACCCTGAAGCGTGAGCGGGTTCTTGGGATCCAGAGTCATGCCGGCGGACGTCACCATGACCACCCCAAGGGTGAGCAAGGCGACCACGCAGGCGATGACCACATGACCCGGACGCATCAAGGGGAGTTTATCGGTCGCCGCCCGCGCGGAGCATTGGCGGAACCGTGCGCGGCGTCCGGCGTGGTTCGGCGAGCCTTAGGCGACCCGGCGGCGGCGCGACGCCAGCAGGCCCGCCAGGCTGAGCAGGGCGGCGCCGCCCGGGCCCGGGACCCGCAGCTGCGTACCCGTAACCCAATCGGCGAGCGACGCGCCGGCCTCGAGCCCGGCGGTGTTGTCGAACTGCCAGTGGATACCGCCGTAGATGCGGCTCTGCCCCGCCTCTGCGGCGGCGCCAGTCAGCGAGGTGAAGGAGCGCGTGAACCCGGCGGCCGACAGCGAGAAGTTCACCGACTCGGTCCCGAGCAGATCGCTGAGCACCCCGGCGCCGGCGGAGCTGAACGTGCTATGGCCGGAGACGTAGGCCTGGAACGCGGGCGTCACCAGCAGGGGCGTCCAGCTCGGATCGGCCACGGTGGAGTCAAGGCCGTCTTCGCCGGCGCGGCGGATGCCGGTGACGGGGCGCCAGTAGTCATAGGCGACTTTGGCATCCCACGCGACCACCGCCGCGTCGGCCAGGGCGATATTGAGGAGCGCGAAGGAGCGGGCGCTGTCGACCAGCGACTGCGCGGGGAGTGTCCGCTGAGCGATCTGGTTCCACATGCCGGGGGGCGTGACGGTGCCCGAACCGGCGGCCCAGAAGCTGGCAATCTGGGTCTGGTCATCGGTGCGGGTGGCGCTGCTGGCCGAGCCCAGGACGCGGACCTCTTCGAACGCCGCGGCGTACTCGGGGGAATTGATCGAGGGGGGCGCCGCGGGGCGGAACTGGGTGGTGGAGTTCAGCGACCAGGGGGTGACCTGAGCGAAGGGCTGGAACGCGGCGGGTGCGTTCCCGGGGGGTGTGGGCACCCAGCGGCCGGGGAGCCCGGAGGGGACGTAGGTTGAGGGGTTGGTCGCGCCGTCGGTTGAGCGGAGCGCCAGGGTGCCTTGTGCGACCGAAGCCCCATAGGCCAAGCCTGCCTGGCGGGCCGGCCCGTCGGGGATCGCGGCGAGCTGGCCGGCGAGCGCGGCGTCGTAGATCGCGGCGCGGCTGGGGTACGCGGCGACGAGCACATCGCGGGCGGCCCGCGCCGCGGCGGCCTGGGCGTCGGCCCCGCCGGTGGGGCAGACGCCGGCGTGATACTGCTGGTAGCCGCCGGTGATGCCGTTGGCGGCATCAAACATGGCGACGTGCATCATGGCGGCGATGCGGGCGGAGGGCGGAGGCCCGCCGGCGGTCTGCGCGATGGAATCGAGGGCGAGCTGGTTCCACTGGGTCACGATGTCGGCGGACGCGGCGGAGGCGGCGGCCAACAGGATCGACCCGGCACAGGCCGGAATGGCAAGACGGTTCATGGGTGCTCCTTCTCCCTCGCTGTCGGCCGACCGACTCGCTCAGTCTAATCGATCAGCCGAAGCGGGCCAGTAAAATCGTCCAGCGAGGTGCGGAATCCGGGGCCCGTCGGCCAAGTCGGCAGCACGGCGCCTCGCATGAGAAGCTGGGCGAGCCAAACGCTGCGTGAGCCCACAAGCGGGGCGGGCCTGAAGCAGGGCAGGGCAAAAACGAAAGCGGGACAGGCGTAAGGCCTGTCCCGCTGGGATGCTTGAAATTGAGGAGGGGTGCGGAGCTGGATTACCAGCTGCCGCCGCGATCGCCGCCGCGGTCGCCGCCACGGCCACCACCGCCGCCGCCACCACCGCCGCCGCCCCAGCCGCCACGGCCGCCACCGCCGCCGCTGCTGCCGCCACCACCCCAGCCGCCGCGACCACCGCCGCCGCCGCCGCCACCGCCGCCGCCCCAACCGCCACGGCCGCCGCCGCCGGACTCCTTGGGACGAGCCTCGTTGACCACCAGGGCGCGACCGTCCATCGAGAAGCCATTGAGCTTCTCGATCGCCTGCCGGGCGGCGTCGTCGTTGCTCATTTCAACAAAGCCGAAGCCGCGGCTGCGGCCGGTCTCGCGGTCGAGCACGACCGCGGCCGAGGCGACCTCGCCGTGGGGCTCGAACAGGCCGCGGAGTTCCGCCTCGCCGGTGCGGAAAGGAAGGTTACCAACGTAGATCTTGATCATCGCATCGAATCCTGCCCGAGAATCGTGAACCTCATCGAACCGTGCGCAAACTCGGGCAGAATCGAGCGGCGGTCCTCTGCAACTGCGGCCCCGGAACGATCCCGGGGCGGACTCAGTAACGAAGCAATTCTACCCTATTCTTCCTGGTCCGGCGACACCCTTCCAAAACGCGAATCGGCGTGTTTTCCTGGGCCTGGCGGGGCCATACGGCCCACGTTCCATTACCGGACCCGATTCCACTCCAACCCCCTAAACCCCCGACCCCGCCCGTCGCCGGTGTGCTGGCGCGGGAGGCCGCGCGGGTCGTCCTGAACGGCCTGATCGTTTATGCTTGAGCATGACCCAGGCCCTGCACGCCCCGACGTCGGAATTCGAGAAGAAGGACCGCTGCGCTGATCTGGATCATCGCCCGCGGGTGCTGCTGGGGAAGATGGGCCTGGACGGCCACGATCGCGGGGTGAAGGTGATCGCCCGGGCCCTGCGCGATTCGGGGGTGCACGTGATCTACTCGGGTCTGTGGCAGACGCCCAGATCGCTGGCGATCTCGGCACGGGACGAAGACTGCGACGTGGTGTGCTGCTCAATGATGAGCAACTCGCACCTGGTGCTGGGGCCGCGGCTGATTGACGAGATGCGGGCCCTGGGTCGGCCCGATCTGCCCGTGTACATGGGCGGCATTCTGCCCGCCGAGGACATCAGCACGCTGAAGCAGATGGGCGTGGCCCAGTGCTTCACGACCGGGACCGGGTTGCTGGACATTGTTGAAGCGGTGCGCGGGGCCACGCGGGCCTATCCGACGATGGTGGCGAGCGCGGCTGCGCATACGGATCCGCACCCCACTGCGCAGCTGGCGCGCGACATCAGCCTGATGCACCTGGGGCGGCCGCTGCGGGGCGAGGTGAAGCGGGCCCGCCCGGCCCGGGTGATCGGCGTGACCGGCTCGCCAGGGGCGGGCAAGAGCACGCTGGTCGCGGCGCTGGCGAGCGAGCACAGCCGGCGGGCCAAGGCGGCGCCGGGCCTCGGGCGCGTGGCGGTGGTGGCGTTTGACCCCATGAGCCCGCTGACCAGCGGGGCCCTGCTGGGCGACCGCCTGCGGGTGGACTTCAACAGCCTCGACGAGAGCGTGTACTACCGTTCCCTGGCGATCAGCGGCGAGGATTACCACGCGCTCGACGAGATCCTGACGCTGATCGGCGGCGCGGGGTTCACGACCGTGTTCGTGGAGACGGTGGGCGCGGGGCAGAACGAAACGCGGATCCGCCGGCATGTCGACAAGACCCTGGTCGTGATGACCCCGGGCATGGGCGACGCGGTGCAGATGGACAAGGCCGGCATCCTGGAGATCGCTGACGTCTTCGTCTGCAACAAGGCCGATTATCCCGGGCAGAACGAACTGGTCCGCAACCTGCGCGACGCGGCGGGGCGCAAGCCGATCATGGAGACGGTCGCGACCATGGGGCAGGGGATTCAGGAACTGCTCGATGTCGTGACGGCTTGAGACTCGCCAGAAGATCGCGATCCCCGGCGGCCTGCGCAAGCACCCTGAAGCCCGAGCGATCCTCGAGTTCCTGGCTCGGGCGCGCGATCAGGTCGTCGCCGTCGGCCCTCGGTGGCGACCGGAAACGGCCTGTCGGGCCGCCCGGCTCAAAAAAACTCCAGACCCCTGTCAGATCTCCTTGGCGAGGTTCTATCTCTCTGAGTCTCACCGGAGTCCTCGCCATGAAGCTGATCCCTACCGTCGTCACCGCGATCGTTGCATTCCTGCTCTCCGCCTGGCCTGCGGCCGCCCAGCCGATCGTGCGGCTGAACTTCGCCGATGTGCCCCTGCAGTACGGCGGAGCGGGGATCAGCCTCGACCTCGACGGCGACGGCCGCATCGACGCCCGCCTGTACGGCGCGGTCCCCTGCGGCCAGTGCGTCCCCTCAATCCTCCTGCAATCCGTCGGGAACAGCGGCGCCCAGTTCCGCACCCGTCCCAGCTACGGCTTGCAGTGCGGCGCCCTCGGCCCCGGTGAGCTCAACGGCCCCTCTTCGGGCCGATGGTCCAACCTCGTCGGCCTCGGAGAAGACTGCGCCGGGCTCTTCTCAACGGGCCTCTGGTGCGGGCTTTTCGAGGGCTATGTCGGCTATCGCCTGGACGGCCCGGGCGCCATCTACGGCTGGCTCCGCATCGCCAACACCACTGGCGATCTGAACGGCATCGTCCTCCGCGAAGGGGCGTTCAACGCCGGCGGAGGGCCGATCTACGCCGGCGAAGGCAGCGCCTACACCTTGCCTCCCTCCTTCTCGGTCCCTGGCGGCGAGTACGAGGATTACCTCTCCGTCGAGCTGGCGACGCCCACGCCCGGCGCGACCATCCGATACACCCTCGATGGTTCAACCCCCGGCCCCGCCAGCCCGGTCTTCACCCCCGGCTCCCCGCTTCGCATCACCCAGACCGGCACGACCCTGCGGGCCTATGCCTCCCGCGATGATCTGCTCGACAGCCCGCCGGTCGCGGCGACCTACTCCCTGCAGGCCGGGATCCCCGCCATGGATCCGCCGGTGTGGAACACACCCTCGACGGTATCGCTCGTCTCGTCGACCCCCGGCGCCGCGATCTACTTCACGCTGGACGGAACGCCCCCTTCGGCCGACAACGGGACCCTCTACGGCGCGCCCCTCTCCCTGACCGGCCAAGTGACGCTGACGGCCCGGGCCTTCAAGCCCGGCCTCACGCCCAGTCGCGAGCTGAGCCGGCGTCTGGTTCCGCCGACCGTTATCTGCACCGACCCCGACGATGTGCCCATCGCCCCTGGCGCATGGGTCCCGATCGACATCGACGGCGATGGCCAGCCCGACACCTGGTTCTTCCAGGCTCCCGACGGGGTCTTGGCGGTCGCTGCGATCGTCCTGGGCGACTACCGGTACTTGGGGAACACCATCCCGTACGTCGATCGTCTGGCGCCCGGCGCCGTCGTCTCGGCGGAAGGCCAATTCGTGTTCGTAGCGTGCGACTTCGAGTGCTTCGAGCCGACCCTTTGCGACCGCGCTCGGAACGTTGGCGTGTGGTGCGAGCCCGCTTCGGAGGGTTACTTGGGCGTCGCGATGTTCCTGCCCGATGGACGCGCCCGCTACGCCTGGGTGCGCGTGCGCACCCCTTCGGCGCCCGGCCAGCCGGCCTATGTCCTCGACTGGGCCTTTCACGGCGCCCCAGGCGCGCCCATCGTCGTCGGCGATCGGGGCGATCAGCTCGGTTGCCCCGCCGACATGAACGCCGACGGCGTTCTGGACCCCGACGACCTGAGCGACTTCATCACCTGCTACTTCGCCGCGCCCCCGTGCAGCGCTGCCGACTATGACCGCGACGGGCAGGCGGACCCCGACGACCTGGCGGACTACATCGCCGCCTACTTCGCCGGATGCTGACTGCCCGCCTGCCCGCCTGGCTGACAGACGCCGCAGGCGGCGAAGCGACTAAGCGAGGACCTTCAAGCCCACCCGCTTTTCCAGCTCCTCGGTCGGGCGCGCGATCAGGTCGTAGCCGTCGGCGCCCACCACCGTGCACCGCACCACCTCGCCGGGCAGCCGCTTCTTGCGGGCCTGCACGAACGTCACGGCGTCGATCTGCGGGGCCTGCGCGAAGGTCCGGCCCTGATAGAGTTGGCCGCCGCCCGACACGCCCGCGGTGGCCCGTCCCTGCGAGCGCAGCGGGGCGTCGATGAGCACATCGATCCGCTTGCCGGTGCTCGCGGGGTTCTTCTCGTCGAACTGCTCGGCGATGGCGCTCTGGCGGGCGAAGGCGAGCTTCTGCTGCAGCTCCATGATCTCCCCGCGACGGCGGGCCTTCACCTCTGGCGGCACGGCGAGCTTGGGGTCGAGCTCCATCGTTCCCGCCACGGTGCCGGGCTCGAGGGAATACTCGAACACGCCCACGGCCTCGAACTTCTGCTCCTCGACAAAGCGGAGGAGCTGCTCGTGGTCGCCCTCGGTCTCGCCCGGGAAGCCGGAGATGAAGGTCGTGCGGATCGCGATGCCGGGGACCCGGCTGCGGAGCTTGTCCATGAGCACGCGCGTCGCGGCGGAGGTGGTGTTGCGTCGCATCGACGCGAGGATGGCGTCGCTGGCGTGCTGCAGCGGGATATCGATGTACGGCAAAACCCGCGGCGTCCTGGCGATCGCCTCGATGCAGGCGTCGGAGAAGTTGGTCGGGTAGGCGTACATGAGGCGGATCCAGCCTTCGCCCACGCCCAGGTCGTCGTACGCCCGCGTAACGGTGCGAAGCATGCCGGGGAGGCCGTGGTCGGCTGAGCCGGGGAACTGGGCGTGCCCGGCGCCGATGTCGTCGCCAAAGCTCGTGGTGTCCTGGCCGATGAGGTGCAACTCGAAGGCGCCGTCGCTGATGAGCTCCTTGGCCTCGGCGAGGAGGACCTCGAGCGGCTTGGAGCGCATTTTCCCGCGGATGGAGGGGATGGTGCAGAAGGCGCAGTTCTGGTTGCACCCCTCGCTGATGCGGAGGTAGGCGTAGTGGCGCGGGGTGAGGCGGAGCCGCGTGCGGTCGTCCTCAAAGTAGCCGACGCCCTTGCCGTCCTTGCCTTGCACCGTAAGGCCCACGGTCTGCATGCCGCGCTCCTGCGCGGCGACGAGGGCGTTGGCGGCGATCCAGTACTTGGGCTGGTCGGAGGCCTGGCTGAGGTTGGTGCGATCGTGCTTGGAGCCGAGCCCGCCGCGGACGGCTTCGACGATGTGGTCGCGGTCGAAGACCCCGACCATGGCGTCGATCCCGGGGGCCCAGTCGAGCATCGCGGCCCGGTGCCGCTGCACCAGGCAGCCGGCCACCACCACGCGCTTCACGCGGCCCTGCTCCTTGAGCCTGATGGCCTCGTGGATGACCGAGAGCGACTCGTCCTTGGAGGCTTCGAGGAAGCCGCAGGTGTTGACCACCACCGCATCGGCCCCGCCCGACTCCGCGACGTCGTATGCGACGGGGGTCAGGCCGTCCTCGGCGAGCAGGCCGAGCATCTTCTCGGAATCGACAAGGTTCTTCGGGCAGCCGAGGCTGACAAAGGCGATGGTGGAGACATCGGAGGCCTTGCGGGAAGGCTTTGTGCGGTCTTTGGGGGGGTTCGGGCGGGCCATGTGGGAGAAGTGTACGCGCGGGCCCCGCCGGCCCCGCCGCACCATGAAAAAAGGGGCCCCGTTGCGGGGCCCCCTGTGGGAGAACGTGCGAGTTACTGAAACCTGGCCAGCCCGATCGGCTCAGCAACCACCGCTGAAGAAGGTGGCGATGAAGTCGGAGAGATCATCGGGGTCGACGAACGTGTCGCCGTTGAAGTCGGCCCGGGAGCAGGGCGGGGCCTCGAAGTAGCAGGCGATGAAGTCGGAGAGGTCATCGGGGTCAACGAACGTGTCGCCGTTGAAGTCGGCCCGGCAGACCGTCGACGCGCCGAAGCCCGAGTTGGGCACGTAGACGAACGAGAAAGCTGACTGGCCCGGGGCGCCGGTGGCGAGGTTGAGGCCCGCGACCTGGAAGAGGCCGTCGGCGCGGGCTTCGGCCGCGACGGACACGCCCGCGTCGTTGCTGGTCACCAGCAGGATGCCGTCGGTCGTCGCGTTGACGCCGGGGATGGCGATGGTGGTGAGCGGGAAGCCGAAGCTGGGGTGGACGCTCGAAGCGAGGGTGAAGTTGGCGGTGCCGTTGACGGCCTCGCCGGTCGCCGAGACGCGCCCGGCGACGAGGCCGGGAATGGTGTAGGGGAAGTGAACGTAGCCGAAGAAGTTGCCCGCGGCGAGGAGCTGCAGGCCCGTGGCGCCGTCGAACCAGGTGATGTCGAACTGCGAGCCGGCGGGGGTGACGGTGACGACGGAGTTGACATTCTCCCAGTTCACGGCCATGAGCACGCCGGTGTCGACGCTGGCGCCGCCCGGGACAGAAACCGAGGCGAGGCCGAACTCATCGCCCGGGAGGTCGGCGTCCTGGGTGAGGCCGAAGCCGCGGGGGAAGAAGGCGACGCCGAAGTTCGAGTTGATCTCGCCGCCGGCGACGCTGGCGTTGTGAAGGCGGACCTCGCCGTCGTCGAAGCTGGCGGTGGTCCAGCCGCTCACGCCGCCGGTGGCGGTGTTGTCGCGGAAGAACTCGGTGGCGACGGGGAGCATGACGCCTTCGAGGTTGTCGGGGCCGGCGCTGGAGTTCGGGCCGCGGTTGCGGGCGGCCAGGCGGGCGTTGAGCCAGGAGACGGCGAAGTCGCCGCGGTTGTCGCCGTAGACATCAAGGGTGTCGGAGCCGCCGGAGCGGGCGGTGGAGACGTCGCCCAGGCCGTTGTCGGGAGTGACCTCCGTGATGGCGAAGCGGGAGGAGACAACCTCGTTGAGGCGGGTCAGGTAGCTGCGGGAGGGCGTGCCGGGGCGGATGGCGACGCCGTTCTTGAAGAACGCGAAGTGGAAGATGACGTCGGCGGAGGAGAGGTCCTGCAGGGCGGTTCCGCCCGTGGCCACGCCGCCGGTGAAGACCAGGGGCTCAATATCGCGGGTGGTGAGCAGCCAGCCGTCGCCGTCGGGCTGGACGAAGACGTCGTTGTCGACGGTGGTGCCGGCAAGCTCGGAGTGGGCGCACAGGAGCACCGTGCCCGTGGCGGGGCTCTCACCGGGGATGGTGAGGCGGTAGGTGCCGTTCTGGGCGGGCTGGTTGACCATCTGGACGTTGAAGTCGCCCATGCGGAAGAGCTTCTTGCCGCAGCCCGAGATCTGGCCGGCGACCACGCCGGGGGTGTTCTCGGGGATGAAGACGAACGCGGCGGGGTCGTTCTCGCCGCCGCTCTCGGACTCGTTGTCGATGCAGTTGATGATGGCCGTGCCATCGAAGTTGGCGAAGACCTGGGCCCGGTTGTCCTCGTTCTTGGCGCCGCAGGTGAGGATGATGCCGTCGCGACGGAGATCGACGCCCTGGACCGAGACGCCGTAGAAGCCGTTGGCCAGCCCGCCGATGGTGAAGTCGATCACCTCGACGCCCGTGCCGGTGAGGGTGGCCTCCGTGCGGCGCTCGAGGCCGGGCGTGCCGACATAGGTTGCGGCCGCCGCGGTGAGGGGGCCGTTGTTGGCGGCGTTATAGAACGCGCCGCCGATCCAGCCGTCGCTGATGGGGAAGAAGGCCAGCGACGCGTCGAAATTCACCTCGAATCCGTCGGCGTTGTTATTGCCGCGGGGCGAGGCGTGCATGCAGACGAACCAGCGGTTCGACGCCGCGTTGCGGTCGTAGGACGGCGTGGCGTGGAAGGGCGCCTGGATCACCGACGGCTCGGTGCGCTCGAGCTGGTAGACCGAGGTGATGAGCCAGCCGGTGCTGATGTCGGCGCCGGTCCCGAAGTCGACGAAGTAATCGCCGCGGCTGTTGGAGGTGCCGGCCACGCCGGTGTCGCCGACGACGGTCCAGGGGCCGTCGCCGCCCACGCGGCTGACGCTGACGGAGGCGAAGGTGTTGCCGGCGTCGTTCTCGACGACGCGCAGAGCGCCGTGCTGAACGTCGCCATGCACGGCGCCTGCGAGCGCGACGAGCAGGGCCGGGGCGGCGAGGCGGGGGAGCAGCTGCTTGTTCATCTCATTCTCCTTGAAGGGGACCATTTCTCTCTGATGAAGGCTCAGGATGGATCGAGCCGGGAAAGCCATCGGCGGGGAACGCGGGGGTGGAGAACGTCCGTCGTCGCCTCAGCGGCGTCGTTCGACATCGGGCGTGGAATACCAGGGGAGCGCCACCCCGCTGACGGCGCCCCAGACCGACTGGAGCTGGGCCCGCTTGGCCGCGGCGTCGGCCCGGGTGATGATCGACACGTGCCCGTCGGCCCACGTGACGCTGCAGGCTCCCGCGTGCCGGAAGTACTCCTTCTCCCACTGCACATTGTCGGGCGGCGGCTCGCCGTCCCACTGGTTGAGCTGCACCAGGGTGTCGCCGTTGCCGTCGATCACCACCTCCGAGCCGTCCTGGAACATGATGATCGACGAGGGAAACTGGATCTGCCCGAGCGGGCGCGGCCGGCGCCCGCCCGAGGGCGTGCGCTCGAAGAACGTCCGGGTGACGGTCGAAGGCACGTTGTCGAAGCCCGGCGTCACGCCGTTGAAGCAGTAAGTGGAGTACAGGGTGTACGGATCGTGAGCGAGAGCGCCGTTGTTGCGGAACGCCTTGAGGGTGAACTTCGCCTCCGGGCAGCGGGTCTGCTCCCAACCTGCCAAATAGGTTCGGTCGCCGATGCCGCCGGTCGTCTCGTACATCTCGGGTGAGACCTGCACGCCGAGCAGCTCGTCGTACAGCGACGCCCAGTAGGCCTGCGTCTCCTGCAGGTTGCGCTGGGCGTCGACGGTGAAGGGCTTGAGCAGGTAGTTCCGGCCCGCGAAGAGCGGCCGGAATCGCAGCGCGTCGTTATCCCAGACCGCGTGCCAGTAATCCTTGGCGGAGTTGGCGTAGCTCCCGATCGCGACGGCGACCTGGCGTTGCTGCGAACCGCACGTGACGGTGCGGGCCGAGACGCGAGCCCCCGAAAGCGCGGGAAGGAGAAGCCCCACAAGAAGGGCGATGATGGCGATCACCACCAGAAGCTCCACCAAGGTGAAGCCCCTTCGCTCCAAACATATGTTCAAGTTATCACTCGTAGTGCGCGATCGGTTCACTATCGATAGTAACACCGACCACACTCGCGCGGGGTAAAGGCGCCGCAAAGGCCTCGCGAGAGTTGCGTAAAGCCCGCGCGTCCGGGTTCATCGAACCGCCCGGCGGGCTTCACTGGACCTTCACACCTGTCCTACCCAGTCCGCCTCCGCCGCGGCCTTCCAGCGGGACCGGATCAGGTTCGCCTCCGGCGTCGGGAGCTCACCTGCCTTGAGCGACTCGGCGTTCTCGCGCCAGCGACCCGGCTTGGTGGTCCCGACGATCGCCGTGTGGACGCCCGACTGGCTGAGGGTGAATCTCAGCGCGATCGCCGCGGCTTCGGGCAGGGGCTTGTTGAGCCAGGGGTATTTCAGCGCCTTGAGCCGCTTCCAGTATGTGTGGCTGTAATCGCCCTCGGGCAGGTCCTCGTGCCGCCACGCGGCGTTGGCGATGGGCCGCTTGGCGATCACGCCCATGCCATGCCGGCGGGCGAGGGGAAGCAGTTTGTCGATCGACTGCTGGTCGGCGACGTTCACGGAGGTCTGCAGGGTGTCGAAGCGGCCGGTGTGGAGGGCCGCCAGGGCGTCGGCCCCGTCGCCGCTGTAGCCGATGAAGCGGGTCTTGCCGGCCTTGCGGGCGTCCTCGAGGGCGACCAGACACTCGTGGTCGTGATACTCAAGGATCGAGCGCGAGCAGGAGTGGAGCTGCACCAGGTCGACGCAGTCAGTCTGCAGCCGCTGCAGGCTGCGGTCGATGGAGCGGGCGATCCCCGCCGGCGTCCAGTCCGCCTTGTCGTAGCCGTCGGCGTGCCCGACTTTGGTGAAGAGGAAGTAGTCCTTGCGGCGATGGGCGACAGTCTGGCCGATCTTCTCCTCGCTGTCGGCGTAGCACTCGGCCGTGTCGATGACGTTGAGCCCCTCGTCGAGCGCCTCGTTGAGCATGGTGCGCACATCGTCGACAGGTACGCCGCGGAAGCCGATCTCGGCGCCGCCGAAGCCCAGCACCGAGACCCGCATCCCCGTTCGGCCGAAGTCGCGTCGTTCCATCCGGCATCCTACGGGCGCCGCGCGCGGGGGCGACCGGGGAACTGGCGCATTTGGCCGTGCGGGCGGGCTGAGGACCAGCCCGGCCCCGCCGGAGGATCACGCCTCGAAAGCCCGCACCACCAGCGCGTCGTTCTGCCCGCCGAAGCCGTAGTTGGGGCTCATGCACACGCGGATCATGCTGCGGCCCTCGGCATCGGCGATGCGGCGCGACTGGTTGGGCACATAATCGAGATCAAGGTTGGCGTCGGGCACCTGGTAATTCATCGTCGGCGGCGCCCAGCCGGTGCGGATCGCCTGCACGCAGCTGATGAGCTCGACCACCCCTGCCGCGGCGATGAGGTGGCCCATCATGCTCTTGATCGAGGAGACGGGGATCTGCGGGGCGAGGGGCCCGAAGAGGCGCTTGATGGCCTGCGTCTCGATCTTGTCGTTTTCCTTGGTGCCGGTGCCGTGGGCGCAGATGTAATGGATCGGCGCCCGCCCGTCGGGCCCCGGCTCACGCGGGTTGATGCCCGCCTGACGCAGGGCCAGGGCCATCGCCGCCTGCGGACCCTTCCCATCAGGGTGCATGTCGGTGATGCGGAACGAGTCGGCCGATGAGCCGTAGCCGGTGATCTCCGCCAGCGGCTGGGCCCCGCGGGCGCGGGCGTGCTCGAGCGTCTCGATGACGAGCATCCCCGCCCCCTCACCCATCACGAAGCCGTCGCGGGTCTGGTCGAAGGGGCGCGCGGCGTGGGTGGGGTCGTCGCGGCGCGAGGAAAGCGCCGTGAGGCGGATGAAGCCCGTCACCCCCAGCGGGTGAATCATCGTGTGGGCTCCGCCGGCGAGCATGACATCAGTGTCGCCGCGCCGCAGCATCTCGAACGCTTCGCCGATGGCCTGGGTGCTGGCCGCGCAGGCGGTGAGGCAGTTCACCGCCGGCCCGCGGCAGCCGAAGGCGTGGGCGACATGCCCCAGCGTCATGTTCGCTTCCTGCTCGATCTCACGGACCGGGCTCATGACCTGGAGCGCGGCTTCGGCCCACGCCCGGGCGTCAACGGCCCGCGTCTCGCTGTTCCAGGACGCCAGATGGGCGGCGGCATAGTTCTCAAAGTCCAGCGTGCCCTCACCCGACCCGAGATAGACGCCAAAGCGCCGCCGGTTCAGCCCCTTGAAGGCATCCAGACCCGATTGCCGCATGGCCTGCGCGCCCGCCCCGAGGGCGAACTTGGTGTTCAGTCCCGCCTCGCGATGCGGCTCGGCGTCCTCCAGCATGCGGGCGTAGTCATACCCCTTCACCTCCGCGGCGAAGTTGGTCTTGAACGTGCCCGCGTCGAAGCGGCTGATCTTCCCGATCCCGGTCTTCCCGCCGATCAGGGCATCCCAAACCGTCTGCAGGTCGTGCCCCAGCGGGGTCACCCAGCCCATGCCCGTGATCACGACGCGCGGGGCGGCTTGCGAGTTCTGTGCATTCATCGGTTGATGCTACGCCCGCGCCGCGCCGGCCGCCCCTCACCGGGCGACCCTCAGCAGGCGCGTTGGTCCGCGCGGGCTCACGCCGGGCGGTCGCCGTCGTACGCCTCGCCCTCGTCCTCATCGCCGCCCTGAGAGGCCCGCAGCGAGGGGATCTTGTCCGGGTTGAGCACGCGCACGAGGCCGTCCTTGAGGCGCCGCTCCGAGAAATTGATGATCAGCCCCAGCTCGAGATCCGCCGCGCGCAGCTGGGCCCGCAGCGTGGCCCGCTCCAGCGAGCCGATCTCGCGCTGCTCGGCCATGATCTCAACCAGGAAGCGGCTGTCGACGAACAGGTCCGCCGGGCGCTCGCCGACGACCTTGCCCTTGTACATGACCGGGAAGGAGTGCGCGAGCTTGTACTTGATCGAAAGCAGGTCGAGCTCGTGGCAGAGCGCGTTGGTGTAAACGCTGTCTCCAAAGCCGGGGCCAAGCGCCTTGTGGACGTCGATCGCGCACCCGATGACCTTGCGCGACACCTCGGTCAGGGCCGGGTCAAGCTCCGAGAGGGGCACGCCGCGACGCTCGCGGTTGTCAAAGTCGCCACCGTCACGCCCGCCGCCGCCACCGCCCCCCCCCCCACCACCGCCCGGCCCACCACCGCGGTAGTTGCCTCGTCCGCCATCGCGCGAGCGGGAATCGTTGTACATCAGAGAACTCCTGTGTAGGGGTGGTCGGAGCAGTCCGCCCGGAAACTTAATCTCAAGCGGAACCAATCGGAGCGATCGTAGCGGCCTGTCGGCCGCAAAAACAACTCAGTCCGCGGCTCGCAGCACGATGGCCGCGTTCTGACCGCCCTGCGACCCCGTCGCCACCAGCACATGACGAATCTTCGCAGGGCTCGACTCCGCCCGGCCCGCGAGAAAACCCGGGGCGGGGCGGCCCGCGTGCAGGCGGGCAGGCAGCCGCTGCGCCCGCAGGACCATGCACGCCACGGCGGCCTGAATGCTCCCAGTTCCCGCCGCGCACGCCCCGATCTGGGGGGCGAGAGTAACCATGGGAATCTCGCTAAGCTTGGCCCTGAAGATCGCGCGGAACGCGCCGGCCTCACCGGAGTCGGCGTCGGGCGCGCCGATGGCCATGGGCACGATGGCATCGATCTGGTCGGGCCGCAGTTCCGCGTCCTGCAGGGCGTTCTCGATGGCGATCTGGTGCCCTTCGTCGGTCCACTCCCCCCCGTCACCGGCGCCGCCCACGACGCTCCCGGCCCCACTGCTGAAACGGCGGGGCGGCGAGTGCCCGCCGCCGACGCCCAGCACCTCGGCGTAGGGCTTGGCGCCCCGGGCCAGCGCGTGCTCGGCGTCCTCCATGACCAGGATGCCACCCGCCTCGCCCAGCAGGCTACCCGGCGAATCGGGGTCGAACGGCCGCACCAGCCTGGCTCCGTCGGTCTCGTCGCCGGTGGCCGCGAGCCGCTTGGCGAAGCCGAAGCGGAGCACGCCCATGAGGTTCACCTTGCTCTCGGCGCCGCCGGAGAAGCACAGATCCGCGTCGCCGCGCTCGATGACGCGCATCGATTCGCTGATCGACAGCAGCCCGCTGGCCTCGGCGCAGGTGATGGTGTTGCTCGGCCCCTCGCAGCCATGGATGATCGTCACGTGGCAGGCGAGCATGTTGGGCAGATACTTGAGCAGCCATAGCGGCGTCAGGTTCTCCATGCCCCGCGAGCCCCACGCGTGCAGGTCAAGCCGGCCAGGCTCATCGGCACGGCGGGCGGTCGCGAAGGCCATGGTCAGCTCGTCGGCCTCCGCCGCGATCAGCCCGGCGCCGATGTGGCAGCCCATCCGCTCGGGCTTGTAGGTGGTCGGGTCGGCGGCGTTCTCGGGGAGTGTCCCGCGCGTGACGAGCCCGGCGTCCTCGACCGCAAACTTCGCCGCGGCCACCGCAAGCTCGATATCCCGGGCCATGACCTTTACGGCCTTGCGGTAGTGCTTGGGGACATAGTCCTTGGCGGAGAACCCCGACTCACCCGGCCCGGCGCCCACTTCGGCCGCGAGGCGCCAGGGAAACCCGGTGGCGTCGAAGCGGCTGATGGGCCGCAGCGCCGATTTGCCCGAGCACAACCCCTCCCAGAGGGGCTGCATCCCCAGACCAAGACCTGTGACCGCGCCCAGACCGGTGATAACGACACGACGTGGCATCGGCCGATTCTACGCATTCGGGGAAGAGGGGCGATTTCACTTGAATGCGGGAGGCCGCGCCGCTCGGACGATGCGAGGCGCCTGTCGATTCAACGCAGTCGATCAGTCAATCAACACCCGCCGAAATAGCTCGTGATCGCGTCCGACAGGTCGTCGGGGTCCACCGAGCCGTCGCCGTTGAAGTCGGCGCCGCGGCCGGGGGGCGCGGCGAAGTACGCCCCGATGAACCCGCTCAGGTCGTCTGGGTCCAGCACGCCGTCGGCGTTCCAGTCCGCAGGGCAGGTCCGTCCGATGCGGATCAACTGGCCCGCCGCGGTCAGCAGGTACGGCAGGCCGTCAACGCCGCGGGTCATGCTGACCACGCCCCGGAAGGGTGGGTTGAAGTTGCGGCCCCAGAGCAGTTCGGCCGCCTCGGTGCCGATCGGGTTCGCCAGGAAGCTCACGCGATCGTCAACACGATCCCGCAGGCCCGGGTTGTTCAGGACGAAGCCGCGGCGTTCGCCATCGAGCCTGAAGAGCCAGACATACCCGGTGTTGTAGTTGGCGACGATCACCCCGTCGTCCCACGCCGGGCCCAGGGCCGAGCCGGCGAGGAAGTGGATCGAGGTGACGCCCTGCGTCTGGAACCATGCAAACGACGGGTCCTGATACTGGCTGCCCGGGAGCGCGGCGAGGCCCGCGATGCTCCCGGTCTGGCGCGGGTGGCCAATCGGGCCCATGATCCGGCTCCACCCGAGGTTGGCGCCAGGCGGTACGCGGTTCACCTCGTCATAGAGGAATTCGCCGTTGTCGGTCTGCCAGAGGTCCCCCGTGATGGGGTCAACCGCCAGCCCGAATGAGTTGCGCGAGCCGTAGGCGAACCAGGCCTCCGTGCCGGGAGGTGAGCCGCTCCCCGGGCCGAAGGGGTTGCCCGGCGCCGGGAGCCCGCCATCGGTGAAGCTCGCGATCGTGCCGGGCAGGTCAACCAGGCCGGCGGGAACGTTCTTGGCGAGGTAGCCGTCGTTCCTGAGGTCGCCGTAGCCGGTGAACATGCGAATCGTGCCGCCGGTGGCGGGCCCGAAGGCGATCGGCCCGCCGTGGTGATACCTGGTGTTCAGCGGGACGCTGACGAGGCGCTGATCGAACTCAAGCAAGCCGCTGGCCGGTTCACTGGTGCCGCCGGGACCTGCGAGCGGGTTCCAGACATAGCGCTCGATGACGTTCTCCGCGGGGTCGGCGAAGTTGTCGAACGCGGCCTGGGGGATGTCGGCGTCCGGCAGGCGGCTGCGGTCATACTTCACGTACACCCAGCCGTTCGAGCTGAAGCCCGGGTGAAGCGACAGCCCCTGCACGCCGTACTCCGACTGGTCGTCGGTCAACGTCGCCGTGACGATGGGCAGATCGAGCACCGTGGCCCCGGGGACGGCCACCTGGCCGGCCGAAAGGTCGAGCCTGCGGACCCTCCCGTCGGCCCGCGACACCACCAGGGCGACCCTGGGGGCGACGAAGCAGATGCCCGTGCAGCAAACAAGTTGCCCCTC
>CAZSZO010000038.1:0-34065 GCA_964611125.1 uncultured Phycisphaeraceae bacterium
GTACGATGGACAGACTCTCATAGCGGGTGGTACAGACATTGGGGGCAGGTCAGATTCGCAGCGCTCGTGAAAGAAAAAGTGTCTGCCCGACTACCTCGGGATGCCACTTCCCCCACGCGCACCCAGCACTGCGGCGGCATCAGCACCAGATGCTCGGTGCACCAAGCGTGAACATGTTCGGACTCATATGCTCTGGTGGTGCCAAAGATGCCGCGCAAGCCGAAGTCCGTTTCCAAGCCCAGTGCAGACGCCCCACCGGCCGAAGCCGTAACCCCACGCCCCAAGAGAATTAGGGCGGCCCCGTCTGTTGCGGTGGAGTACCCGACATGCGCACGCCACGCCAAAACACGAAAGGACGTCCGCCTTCGGCACTATTTTCTCTGCGATGGATGCTGTGGAGTGTGGACCGATGAGGCGTTTGCAGGCACCCGATCGCTGTACGACGGAGAGGTCGTTCCAGGGATCTGCATGCTCTGCAACGAGCGGAAGCCCAGTGTTCGTTTGCGCACATGGTTCCTCTGCGACATCTGTCACCGTGTCGCGGGCTCAATCGGAAGAAACCACGTTGCCGAGCAGGCCATTCTGGACTTCTGGAAGGGCCAGATCCAACCCCGGTTCCCATTCTTGGAGATCGTCCAGAATGACAAGTCGTCACTGCGACCGCGGCGGGAAGAGACTTCGGTGTCGGGCGAGGGGCCGCTGGACTTCCTAATCACCGATTCCCGAACGGGCTCGGTAGCCTTCGGCATCGAAAACAAGACGGGCCGCGGATCAATCCGCGACATGAGCGAGTTCCAGTTGGACAAGTCCGACTGTGATTCCATCATTCACCACATGCGGGCGTTGTCGATTCCGACGTATCTAATCCATGCGCAGGTGCTGGAGAACTGGGAGCCGCCAACGTTGGGCTTCCGCACCGTGGGCCTGTGGTGGACTGACATCTATCGAATGACGAGTCACTTCAAGCGCATGAAAGAGCGATCTGACGAGAAGCGACCTGCGGCGTATTTCTCAAAGAAGGCGTTTCTTCCCATCGACTCCCTGCCGGACGCCCTGTTTGATGGTGATGAACTGGTGCTGGCACGGACCTTCAAGCAGAGCGGCATCCCCTCCATGTACGTGATTGAATCCTGACTACGCCGTCAGTTGTGCACGCACGTCGCCGTTGATACCTAGTGCGTCCAGGGTCGCCCTCTCGATGTCCGTTGCGGGTCCTTCGAGGTGACGCATCACGGCTCTGCCCACGATAGTGATGGTGTCGAGATTCGGGAACGGCATCGAACGGATCTCGGTCGCATTGACCTGGGTGTTGCCGCTAATCGTGCGGAAGTAGATGTCCAAGAGGCGAGAATTCAAGATGGCGGCGATGCCCACGACTTCGTGCTTCGAGAGCATGCGATTGGAGTGGTACACATAGTTGAGGTGATTCTCGAACGCGAGGGAACGCCCCTTGAACTGGCCCGCGAAAATGGGGCTTGCGGTAAGGCGGCGAGCCTCCTCCTTCGCGCTGATGCGCCGAAGCAGCACATAGTTCGAGTTGTCCACTAGAAGTTTCTTTGAGCCATCGCCAACAGCCAGGGCCACGGGCTTGCCCCTTCGCTCTACCGGCCACATCGTTTGGAATGGTCGGACGTTGTGGACCGAGAACAGTGGAGCACCCTCGGACGGATCAAAGCGAAGGTGCTCTGTAGCCCGAAACGTCACGACAGGCCCCGTCGAGACCTTCAAACCAGTGGTGGCGAATCTGTCGGGCCACGACTCGACCGCCTCTGTCACCATGATTTCGAGATCCGATGTCGGGAGACACACAACGTGGTCGCCGTGAGAATTGTCGATTACCCGCGAAGCAGGAAGAGTGCGAGTAGTTCCCGAGTGGCCAAAATCGACGCCTCGACTGGTCGTGAGCCGTACGTCGCGTGATTGGGCTCGCCTGCGGAATGCCGAGATCACATTCTCCTGAAGAACTCCTGCCTCTTCGAATGCCTCTCGTCGCGACTCGAATAGGTGCATCTGCTCGAGTGACGCCATTTCAAAGATCTGCTCCCTGAATCGCCTGAAGTAAGGGCCGCTGCACCAGCTGCGTGGAGTGATCGCAACCATCTGCCCATCGTCGGCAAGAGCGTTCGCTCCGATCCACATGAAGAGAGCGTAGATATTCGGCTGACCATGAACGATCTCGCCAACCAACCGCGCGTGCTCTGACTCCTTGTTGAGTTTGAAATACGGCGGGTTCATCACCACCACATCGAACTTTCCCGTACCCTTGAAAATGCCCGATCCGTTCGGTTCGCGCCCCAGCGATCGAACGAAGTCCTCTTTGAGGATGCGAAAGTCGAGAGAATGACCACGGGCTTGGAGAATGTCAGCACATGCCGCTGCCGTCTCGGAGAGCCGATCGATGACTCGCCTATCCGTCTCATAGGCGTGGACCTCGACAATCCGCGGCGACCGAAGGGTGGCGACTCGTTCGCAGAACGCCGCGCTCAGGATTCCAACGCCCGCGCCAGGATCCAACATTCGAATTCGTCTGGGTAGGGGCCCGAGCATTCCGGACATGAACCGGGCAATCGATGCCGGCGTGAAGAACTGGCCGAGTTCCTTTCGCACCGATGCAGTCGTCGTTACTTCATGCTCCGATTGGAGTTGCTCAGCGCGGTCAGCCGGAGCGAGTGGGGCGACAGCGGGCTTGGGACATGGAATGGTGGCGGTCTTGGGCATTGCGACAGACAAGGCGGCAAACTCCGGGCGGTCAAGGAATCCATCCTGATCACGAAGCCGGTGACCGCAGCCACAGGCAGGTGGTTTGGCAAGTGTATGGGTACGGAGCGACGGATCCCACCGGGTCTATCCCGGATTTGGAATTACCGTATCGCCCCTCGATCTGGTCCGTGTGGCAAACCGCCCACTCTGGGCCGAGAACCCCCAAAGTGCACGGTCGAGGGTCCGCATGTCGGTATGTGCCTGAGAGGCAATGGACCTGCACACTCGAACGTACTCAGGCCAAGCCGCCAACCAATCCGTTGGCTCGTTCTCGATTCCCAGCGACCAGAAAGCCCGCACATCCATCATCGGGTACTCGTCACGGTGGCAAAGGTGGAGGATGGCACTGGCGGTACGCGGTTGCACACCCGCTAGCAGCGTCAGAGAACGAAGGCGCAGTAGTTCAACCGGAGTGCTGAAGGAGAATCGCGTGACCTCCTCCACCGTCTGCTCGTCATTCTTCTGGTGATGCTTGGACGGCATAGCGCTCTTCCAACGAGCGAGCGCCAAGAACTGAGCCCTCGTCAGGAATCCCTGGGTCTTCGCTGTGGAACCAATCGAGATGGGCTCTGCGTCTCCCAACGGATATGTGTACGCCGCAGCCCAGCGGTCAATTTCATCAATCGGAAAGCGGAGTCTGAACGCGTCCATCCTAACGCGCAGTGTACGTGCGTGTCTCGATACCCGTTCTCGCGGTGTGGGGGTAGCAGTTAGCCAACAGACTGCTCCTCTACTGGCGCTGCACTCCAGAAGACCCCCATGTGAACCGGACGGTCGTCAGACGGGAAAGCAGTGTGGACGAGCTGCTCCCCAACACCGACGCCGTCAACCAGACCACCTTCACCCCCAACGCGCAGGACGCCACGGCGATCACCGTGGTCAACGGCTCGCGCTTCCGGCCGGGCGACCAGGTGCGTCCGGCGGGCGCCCGCGAGATCATGTTCGTCGCCAGCGTGGCGGCCAACGTGATCACGGTGGTGCGCCGCTACGGCTCGACCCCCGCGAGCAGCCTCGTCAACGGGCAGAAGCTCTTCATTCTGGGGAACGCCGCGCTCGAGGGTGACGACCGGCCCGACCCGCGCTTCACCAACCGCAGCCGCAAGCGGAACTGGACGCAGATCTTCACCGCGTCGGTGGAGGTGTCGGGGTCGATGCTCGCGGCCCGCCAGTTCGGCATCGCCGATGAGCTTGACTATCAGAAGCAGGAGCGGCTGCGCGAGCTGCTGAGGGATGTCGAGAACTGCGTCATCAACGGCGTGGCCCCCGGCGCGGCCCAGCAGGGCTCGGCGACGGTCCGCCGCACCATGAACGGCGTGATCCCGTCGATCGTGACCAACCAGTACACGCCCAACGCGGGCGGCGTGCCCGCCGGGGGCGGCGCGGGGACCGACCTGAACGAGGCGGTGCTCAACGCCGCGCTGCGGCTGGTGTGGGAGCAGAGCCAGGGCAAGGTGGACACCATCGTGGTGGGCGGGGCGATGAAGCGGCGGATCAACGCGTTCCTCTCGGCGGTGCGGAACGTGCCCATGAGCGAGTCGCGCTTCCGCGACCTGGTCACGATGTACGAGAGCGACTTCGGTGTCTGCCGCATCGTGCTCTCGCGCTGGATGCCGCCTGACTCGGTGCTGCTGCTCGACAGCTCCCGGATCGAGGTGCTGCCCCTGGCGGGCCGGTCGTTCGGCTACAAGCCGCTCGCGGCGACGGGCGACCGCGAATCGGGCCAGGTGATCGGCGAGTACACCCTCGAGTTCCGCAACGAGAACGCCCACGCGGTGATCCGCGGGCTGACCTGAGCCCGGACCGCAGCACCACCACTCAACCCACCCACTTCCGGCGCCCGCCCTGCTTGCGCAGCGCGGGCGCCTTTCCACGCCGCTGGCCCCCTTGGCCACGCCGCCGACCACCCCGCTGGCCACCCCGCCGGCGACCGCACCGCAACCAGGAGACCACCCAATGCCCTTCGCCACTGACCGCGACCTGCTGATCCTCGAACCGACGCTGTTCGCCGATGTGCAATGGGCCGCCCAGCGGGTCGCCGCGGCGGCGTCGGCGTCGATCGCCGGGACGACGCTGAGCGCCTCCGGCGCCGACTTCGCGGCGCAGGGCGTCGAGCCCGGGATGGTCGCACTGGTCGACGGCGTGCCCGTCGAGGTGCTCGCCCGTCTCTCGGCGACGACGCTGGCGGTGTCGCGCCCCCGGGCGGGGCTGGATGACCCCGCGGCGCCGCCGCCGCCCATCAGCAGCAAGCCGCTGACGATCCACACCTTCAGGCCGCAGCTTGAGATCGTGCACGCCCAGGTGCTGGCGATTCTGGGCGTCGAGCCCGAGGCGGAGGCGATGATCCTCAACCCGCGCTCGCTGCGCCTGGTCGAGGCGCTCGGAACGCTGCATCTCATCTTCACCTCGGCAGCGCTCGGGCGGGTGGGAGGCGACGCCGGCGACAGCACGTTCATTGCTCGGGCGGAGCTGCACCGCCGCCGCTACACCCACGCGCGCCAACTGACGCGGGCGCTGCTCGACACCGATGGCGACGGCGTCGCCGACGCCCAGCGCCCGCTCGTCAGCGGCGCGATGGTGCGGGCGTGAGCGCCGCGCGTCGCACGCCCGCATCGTCCGCATCGCCCCAGACCCTCCAATGACAGTTGGTCCGTCGCGTCCTCGCTCCGCCTTCGCCCGTCACCCTTCACCCTTCACCCCCCCAGAGACCATGCTCATCCTCAACCCTGACCTCGTCACGTTCTCCGGCGCCGCGTGGGCCCAGGTCGCTTCGGTGGCGATTGATCGCTCCGCCAGCCGCCTCATCGAGGAGCACAGCGACGGCGGGCCGTTTGCGGTGTTCGTCGACACGCCCGAGCAGCGCGTCACCGCGCGGGTGGTCCAGCGGCTCCTGGGCACCGATCTCCCGGGCCCGCGCCTGGGCGACCGCGGCCTGGTGGAGCTCTCCGCCAGCCCCAACCGCTCGCAGGCGGGGCGGGTGCGCGTGAGCTTCAGCGCCGTCATCACCGACATCCGCATCGATGTCCGCCCTGGCGGGTCGACGCGGACCGTCACGCTGCTGGCCGTGAGCGACGACGGCAAGAGCGAGCCGGTGCTCGTGACCTGATCGCTGATGTGATCACCGCCGGCAATCTCCCTCCCCCCTCACAGGACTCAATCATGGCCAGTTCATTCAAATCCGTGGATCTGCTCGGTTCGGGGCCCCATCGCTTCAGTACGGGGCCGCTCGGGCAGCAGGTGGTGCTGCGGCTGCAGATCGGTCAGACCGCCGCGGGCTCGATCAGCCTGGGCGGGCAGGAGCTGACGGTGACGGTGCGCGGCCGGCTGGCGGCCGAGAGCGATAGCACGCTGCAGGATGCGCTCGACGCGATTCAATCTCAGCTTGACAACTGGGCGACGGCGGGCGTGCTGGTCGACCACCACGGACGCTCGTGGGACGACATGAAGTTCGTCAGTTTCACACCCGACGACCGCATCGATCGCGGCCGCGAAGTTTCGCTCGGGTACACCGCGCGGTTCATCCGGTTCTGATCGCCCCGGCGTGTTTGCGGAGACAACGGCGGGTCGGCGGCGTGCCGATTTTTGACGACCGGGGATGAAATTCGCGCCGATCCAGCGGGCGGTGCTGGCCGCCGCACGCAAAGTGGGGGAAACTATGAACGATCCGGTTACCTCCACCTTTGGGGGGCTGGGTAAACCTTCAATCAAGCGCGTGCATAGGAGCTTGGACATGAACAAGAACCGTACGGTACTCGTCTCGGCACTGGGTCTCTTTTTGCTGGCGGGGACAGCCGGCGCGCAGCAAGTGAAGATCAGCCAGGTCTACGGCGGCGGCGGCAACACCACCGCGCCGTTCAACCGCGATTTCGTCGAGCTTTTCAACGCCGGGGCGACCCCGGTGGACATCTCGGGCTGGTCGGTGCAGTACGCCTCCGCGACCGGCACCACCTGGGCGAAGACCGACCTGACCGGCGCGACGATCCCGGCGGGCGGGTACTACCTGGTGCAGATGACCCTGACAGGCACGACCGGCGCCGTGCTGCCGACGCCCGACCACGTGGTGGCCACGGCGATCTCGATGTCGGCCACGGCCGGCAAGGTGGCGCTGGTGAACAACACCACGGCGCTGACGGGCGGCTGCCCGACGGGGACCCAGATCATCGATTTTGTCGGCTTCGGCACGACGGCCAACTGCTTTGAGGGCTCGGGCCCCACCGGCGCCCCCTCCAACTCCACAGCGGCCCTCCGCAATGACAACGGGTGCCAGGACAATGGCGACAACGCCGCGAACTTCTCCATCGGGGAGCCCAACCCCCGAAACTCCGCCGTCGCCGCGGCGCCCTGCCCGCTGCCCCCCGGGGCCGACCTGGGTGTGTCGGTGACCGACGGTCTGGCGCAGCTTGATCTGGGCCAGAGCACGACGTTCATCGTCACCGTGGCCAACTTCGGGCCCGATGCGTCCAGCAACGCCACCGTCACGATCCCCGTGCCGGCCAACACGACGTTCATCTCCTCGTCACCGGCCAACGCGCCGGTGGGCGGGGTGCTGACCTTCTCGACCGGGGCGATCCCCGCGGCCGGGACGACGCAGATCAGCGTCACCCTGCGGGCCGACAGCGGGACGAGCGCCAGCCTGACGGCCTCAGCCAGCGGCGTGCTCACCGACCCCGTGACCAACAACAACCAGGCGACCGACTCGACGCTCATCTACTCGCGGGCCCGGGCCCGGGTGGTGGCGGGCGCCGACAACGCGGCGGTGAACGTCTCGGCCTTCGATGTCGACTCTGGCGCCTCTGAGGTGCTCTTCACCGACAATGTGCGGGCCCTGGCCAGCGACGACGCCGACCGGGTCTTCTACTACAGCCGCGGGACCGAGCTGTGGAAGGTCTCGTACGACGCGCCGCGCACGCCGGCGCTGGTCGGCGCCTTCAACGGCGCGGTGACGACGATCAGCGGCGGCATGGCCTTCGACTCGAGCCGGCGCAAGCTGGTGGTGTCGACGACCTCGAGCTTCTACGAGGTGAACACGACAACCGCCCGCACGACCCTGCTGCGGGCGGTGGGCTCGGGCGACTTCGGCGGGATGGACTACGACGCCGCGACCGACCGGATGGTGTGCACCAACGACTCGACGTCGACGACCAACGGGCTGTCGGGGCGCGGGCTGTACCGGATCGACCCCTTCGGCAGCGACATCGGCTTCATCGCGAGCTATCCGATCAAGACCGGCTCGACGGTCGACACCGACATCGACGCCTGCGCCTTCGGCGGCGGGCGGATCTACCCCGTCAGCGATGAGAACCTGTGGTTCTACCGCTTTGACGAGGCGTCGGCCCTCTACATCGACCCCTTCCCCACGGGCTTCGGCGCCGACCGCACCCAGGGCGGGGCGACCTACACCGAGGCCCTGTTCAATCCCCCGGCAGGGCCGAACCTCTCAACCAGCGTGGCCTTCGGCCAGGCGGACTGCTCGACCTCCACGGGCGACCAGCTGAGCTACACCGTCACCGTGACCAACGTCGGCGTTGACGCGGCCGGCGGCGCGACGATCACCACCGCGGTCCCGGCGGGGACGACGTTTGTCTCCTCGTCCCCCAGCCTCACGCCCGCTGGCGGCGTGCTGACGCTCGACGCGGGGAGCATCAGCCCCGGCGGCGTCGCAACGCTGCAGGTGACGGTCCAGAGCACCGCTCCCGGCGCGATCTCGGCCCAGGGCGAGGCGTCGATCTCAAGCGGCCCGGCCGATCCGCTCCTCGGGAACAACACCGCCTCGGCGTCGATCCGCGTGCGCGATGCCTCCGCCCCGACGATCGTCGGCGAGGGCGTCTTCAGCACCTTCGCGGGGAGCAACGAGGTCCCCGGGCTGGCGGGCGTGCGGTTCAGCGATGTGCTCGACCTCGGGCGGCCCTTCGCCAGCCGGCGCGGCGGCCGCTGGATCATGAACGCCGACACCGATGTCGCTGACACCCTTCAGGACCAGGTGCTGCTGCGCGGAAGCGGCCTGAGCTTCGAAGTCGTGGCCCAGGAGGGCGTGACCGCGCTGCCCAACGGCTTCACGGTGCGGACCTTCGATGTGGTCTCGGGCGTGAACGAGGCGGGCGACTTCGCCTTCGGCACCGACTACGAGGGGACGTCAACCCTGGCGGGCGAACTCACGGCCAAGAACGTGGGCGGCGTGATCTCGATCGTGGCCGAGCAGAACTTCAACTCGGCCATCGGCGGGGCGACGTACGGCTCGGCCATGAGCTCCGCGTGCATCACCGACAACGGGCAGGCGTCGTTCTACTCGACGCTCTCGGGCGCCGCGGCGACGCAGGACTCGGCGCTGTTCGGGGCCGACGGCTCGGCGGTGCGGGCCCAGGAGGGGGTGACGATCCCCACCGGCCAGATCGATGTGGCGGCGTACAACGAGTTCTCCTCGGGCACGACGCTGGGGCAGGGCTCATTCGTCTCGGCCGACGGGACGCGCGACTGCGTGCGGGCCACGCTCGAAGGCGCCACCGCGACCGACACGGTCGTGACGGTGAACAACGCCGTGGTGCTCCAGGAGGGGGCGGTGATCCCCGGCTCGGCGTTCATCTCGCCGATCACGACCATCGCCATGAACTACATGGAGCCCAACGGCGTGTGGACCTCTTACGGGTCCAACTCCGACAACCAGGACTGGGCGGTGGTGAACGGCGCGGTGGTGGCGACCCGCGATGAGGACATCACCCCGGCGAACCCCAGCGGGGTGAGCTGGGCCGAGGCGGGCTTCGCCCAGACGTTCTTCCTCACGACCAGCAACGGCCTGGGCGACTATGTCGTCGGCGGCCTGACGAGCGCCGTCGACACGACGGCCAACGCCATGCTGGTGCTCAACGGCCGGCGCGTCGTGCTGCGTGAGAACGACGCCATCGACCTCAACCGCAACGGCGTCTTCGACGACGACGCGTATGTGCACATCTTCCGCGACGACTTCGCCTTCCTCACCGCCGACGGCTGGCTCTACGTGGCCATCCGCACCCGCAACGGCTCGGCGGCGTGCACCGGCGCGGCGCCGGCCGAATCGGGCCAGGCGCTCATCCGCGTCCGGGCGTATTGCGCCGCGGACTACAACCGCGACGGCGTGACCGACCCTGACGACCTGTCGGACTACATCAGCTGCTTCTTCGACACCCCCCCGTGCGCCAAGGCCGATCAGAACGGCGACGGCTTCATCGATCCTGATGACCTCTCCGACTACATCGCCCTGTTCTTCGGCGGCGGCTGCTGAGCCGGCCAAGCCGCGCGGAACGGCCCGCGCGGCTGATCGCGGACTGATCGAGCCGTGATCGAGGCATGATCGAGCCAAATGAATCGGGGCCGGGCGAGAGCGCCCGGCCCCGTTTTTTTTTATCAGCCGTGGGCTGCGGAACGACGCCGCGTGCCGCGGGCGCAGGCGGGACCGGGCCCGTTGCGTTGGGGCCCTGCTCATTCCTCGAGGTAGGTGTAGCCCTCGAGGCCGTCGTCGTAGAACTTGAGCAGGCTCTTGCCCTCGGCGAAGGTGATGCGGCCCTGCTTGCAGGCGGCTTCGATATCCAGGCGCATGGCCCGCTTCATGTCGGCGATGTCGTACTGGACGTACTGGAGCACTTCCTCGACGGTGTCGCCCTCGATGACCTCATCGATGCTCCAGGCGCCGTCGGGGGAGATGGAGATGTGCACCGCGTGGGTGTCGCCCAGCAGGTTGTGGAGGTCGCCCAGGATCTCCTGGTAGGCCCCGAGCAGGAAGACGCCCAGGTAGTAGGGCTCGACCCCGATCACCTCGCCCGGCAGCTCGCGGACCTCGTGCAGCTCGAGGGCCTTCTTGTCGATGCGCTTGTCGACGAAGTGGTCGATCTTGCCGTCGCTGTCGCAGGTGATGTCGGCCAGGATGCCGCGCCGGGTGGGCTCCTCGCCCAGGCGGTGGATGGGGACGATGGGGAAGAGCTGGTCGATGGCCCAGGAGTCGGGCATGCTCTGAAAGAGCGAGAAGTTGCAGAAGTAGATGTCGCTGAGGAGCTCGGGGAGGCTCTCGAACTCCTCGGGAACGTCGCCTCGCTTGGCGCACTTGTCGAGGAGCTTGTGGCCGACGGCCCAGAAGAGCTGCTCGGCGACGGCCCGCATGGTGAGGCTCATGTAGCCGAGGCTGAAGAGGCTCATGGCCTCGTCGCGGGCCTGGGTGGCGTCGTGGTAGGTCTCGATGACGTTGCGATCGGTGAGGTTCTTGATGGCCTCGAGCAGGTCGAGGACCGGCTGGGGGGCCTCGGGCTCGGCCTTGATCGACGCCTCGGCGGCGACGAGGTCGATGTTGGCGTCAAAGCGGCTGGTGCCCAGGACATCGAGGACCAGGACCGAGGAGTAGGCGACCATGGCCCGCCCGCTCTCGGAGAGGATCATGGGGTGGGGGACCTTGGCGTCGTCGCAGACGCTCTTGATGCGGTAGACGACGTCGGCGGCGTACTCCTGCACGCTGTAGTTGATGCTCGACTGCCAGGCGCTCTGGCTGCCGTCGTAGTCGACGCCCATGCCGCCGCCGATATCGAGCATGGTGAGCCCGGCCCCGAGGCGGTGGAGCTCGCAGTAGATGTGGGTGAGCTCGTTGATGGCGTTCTTGAGGACGCGGATGTCGTAGAGCTGGCTGCCCACGTGGCAGTGGAGCAGGTTGAGGCAGTCGAGCATGTCGTGCTTCTTGAGATACTCAACGGCCTTGAGGACCTCGCTCACGAACAGCCCGAACTTGGAGCGGACGCCCGCCGACGACTCCCACCGGCCGGCGCCCCGGCTGGAGAGCTTGACGCGCACGCCGATCTTGGGCTTGACGTTGTACGCCTTGGCGTGCCGGACGATGAGCTCGAGCTCGCTGAACTTCTCGACGACGGGGATGATGTTCCGCCCCAGCTTGGTGGCGAGCATGACCGTCTCGATGAACTCGCTGTCCTTGAAGCCGTTGCAGATGATCGGCATCCCGTTGACGCCCGGCCCACCGGCCACCGCCGACAGGCCCAGCACCGCCAGCAGCTCGGGCTTGCTGCCGGCCTCGAGGCCGAAGTTGAGCTCCACGGCGAGGTTGGCGATCTGCTCGCAGACGTGCCGCTGCTGGTTCACCTTGATCGGATAGACGCAGCTGTACCCGCCGCCGTACGCCTGCTCGGCGATGGTGTCGTCGAAGGCCTTGCGGATCTCGCTCAGGCGGTGGGCGAGGATGTCGTTGAACCGCAGCAGCACCGGCGTGTGGATGCCGCGCTCCTTGAGGCCGGTGATGACCTCGAAGAGATCGATCTGCTTCCCGGGCTCCTTGGTGGGAAGGACCGTGACGTGCCCGGAGGCGTTGACGCCGACGTAGCCCTTGCCCCAGTCGGTGATGCCGTAGAGGCGGGCGGATTCCTCGCTGGTCCAGCGGCCGTGGAGGAAGGCGTTCTTCGGGGTCGAGAGCGTGGCCATGGTGAAGTTTGCAGGTTCGGGAGGCGATGCTCCCGTCAGCCGGGGTCGACGCGCCAAGGCGCGCTGCGGTGTGAAGGGCGGAGGGAACCGACGGACCCGGCGAGGCGCAGCGGCGGGCGGATGCCTGCGGGCGGATGCACACGAGGGGTTCAGGGGCGCGGGCCTTGCTTGAGCCCGCGCCGCGCCTGGTCGCGCACCGCCTGTTGCCGTTCGCGACCGGCCCGCCGCCGAGCTGGTCGCCAAGGTCGTCCGCCCGGGCCAACGCGTCGCGGCCGCCGGTCGGCTGCGCGACGCTCGCGATCGAGCGGTCAGGTGCAAAACGATACCGCACTCGGCCCGCCGAGCAAGTGACAAACATCGTGAACATCGCGCTGCCGCCGCGATCGGACGTTTGGCCGGACGGCGGTCACCAACCGGAGCGCATCTCGGCGACGATGTCGCGTGCGATGACCTGCACCGCGGCGTTCTGGCCAACCTCGATCCGCTCGCCGACCCCGCGCGCGGGGGCGAAGGCCCGGGTGGCCGAGAACCCGCGCCGGGCCGTCAGCACCTTGCCGGTGCGGTTGTCTTTCCATTCGAAGTCGACTGTCAGGGTCACGCCCAGGTCCTCGACCAGGCCCGAATCGCGGGCCGTGGAGAGCTTGCGGAGCTCGGCGGAGGTGATCGTGCCGCGCAGCGTCGTCTGGGCCGTCTCCTCCTGAACGATTCGCCAGGAGGTGCTCTTGCGCAGCTCGCTGACGACCGCCTCGGTCAGCTCGACATCGAGCCCGCGGGAATAGGTCGTGTTGGTGAAGACCGGGACGGAGATCGAGGTGATGTCCTCGCGAAAGGTCGACGAGAAGGAGTAGCCCTCGCGGGGATCGCTGGAGCAGCCTCCAACCCCTGCAACAACACCCCCACCCACCCCAACCGCCCCAGCGGCGAGCAGGGCGGCGGCCGCCGCGCGGAGGAGCGACAGGGGTCCGCGTTCAGGGCGAAACGAGCCCCTCATGACCCGCCTCCGGCGGGGGCGGTCGAGGGGGCGACCGGCGGGGCTGGTGCTGCGTCCGCCGGGGCCGAGGGCGGGAGCGGGGGCGTGGACTGCGCGGCCGGCGCCGGCGCCAGAGGCGCGGCAGGGCCCTCGACCATCCAGCCCCGGGCCTGGCAGAGTTCGAGGGCGCGCCCGGCGGCGCTGGTCCGCGGGTGGCGGGCGATCAGGCGCTTGAGGGTGTAGCGGGCGCTGACAAGGTCGCCTCGCGTGAGGTACCACTGGGCGTTTCCGAGCATGTGCGCGGCGCCCGATTCATCGATGCGCGCCACCAGCCCCTCATCGATCCCCGAGCGCTGGGCCTGCTGCGGGTATTGCGTGCGGAAGCGGCGGATGAGCACCTGGGCGTCGACCAGCGGCTTGCCGTCGTAGCGCGGGCCCTTGTACCGGGCGATGCTGGCGTACACGCGGCGCTCCGCGGCCTTCATGCGGTACTGGCTCGAGGGGTAGTTCTGCAGGAAAAGGTCATAGGCCTCGCTCGCCAGGGCCATGTCGCGCTGGCGGTAGTAGTAGTCGGCCAACTCGATCCCCGCCCGCTCGGCCAGGCGGCTGGCGGGCAGACGCTCCTGCACGCGGATGAGCAGCTCGGCGCCGATATCGTCGGCGTCGACAAACCGCACCCCCAGGAACCTCCGCTGCAGCCCGCCGACATAGCGCACGCCGATCTCGAGCTCACGCTCGATAGCGAGGGTGTACTCGGGGGCCTGGGGGTAGTCCTTGATGACCGCTTCGTAGTCGTAGAGGGCCTTGAACTCGTTGCCGCCGGCGCTGATGGCGTCGCCCCGGTAGAGATAGGCCTGGGGTAGCAGCGGGTTGTCGGTCTTCTCGTAGCGGTCGATGTAGTCATCGAGGATGACCTGCGCCTCGTCGGGCCGGTCCTCGGCGAGCAGGCGGCGGGCGCGGGCGATCTTCTCGCCGTCGCTGCCGGGTTCAGGCGCCTTGGTGGGCGACCATTGGCCCTGGTCATCGAGGCGGTACTCGGTCGGCGGGGCCTGGGCCGTGGCGGAGCGGGGTGAGACCAGACCACTCACAACCACCATCGACGCGAGGGCCACGCCCAGCACGCGTGGTCGCGCGGCCCGGCGAGCGCCATCAAGCTCAAGCAAACGGTGCGGCATGCCAGCGAGGATAGCGGAGGTCAGGCCTGGGCGAGCAGTTCACGCTCGGCGATCAGCCAGTTGGTCTCCGGATCGCCGCCCCAGCGCTCCCAGCGGAGATACGCGGCGCGGGCGATCTCCTCGTAGCTGACCTGTTTAGCAGTGGATTTCACCTCGATCGCGCCCCGCGCGGGGCCGGTCGCCACCGGCGCGGCGGCTTTGGCAGTCGCTGCCGCGGGGGAGGAAGGCGCGGGCGTGGTCGTGGCCGTGGTCTTGGTCGTGGGCTTGACCTCGGCGGGTGGGTCGGTGCGCTTGGCCGGGGTCGTCTCAGGACGGGTGGTCTTCTTCGCCATGGCGAGGTCCTTGTGGGGAGGTGACCGAAGGTCCTCTCATGTTATCCGGTTCGAGCCCGGGCGGTTTGAGGTGAGCGGCGGAAGGGGCTGGCCTGAGTTGGGCGGGGTCCGGTCGGATCGGTTTGAGCCGGTGAGGCGGCGTCCGAGGGTTCGTACACTCCGCCCATGTCGCGAGGGGTCCTGCTGGTTGTGAATCGGTCCAAGCCGCAGGTCGTGCAGGCCGTTGAGGAGGTGCGCCGGCTCATCCGGCAAGCGGGCGGCGAGCTCACCGATGAGCGCGACACGCCGATGACGCCGCCGGGCGCCGCGCAGCCGACAGCGACCGCCCCGAGGGGGACCGACCTGGTCGTGGTGCTGGGTGGTGACGGGACGCTGCTGCACGAGGCCAAGCGGTTTGCGGCGACGGGCATCCCCCTGCTTGGGGTGAACTACGGCAACGTGGGCTTTCTGGCGGAGTTTGATGAGGAGGCGCTGCGGGCTCAGGCGCCGGTGCTCTTCGGATCGGCGCCCCTGGAGGTGATGACGCGCGGGATGCTGCGGGTGCGGCACGCCCCGGCCCCGGCGCACGGCGGCGAGCCTGTCTTTGGCGAGCCCTCGTGGGCGCTCAACGACTGCGCGATCATCGCCGGGCCGCCGTTCCGCATGATCGGCGTCGAGATCCGCATCGACGGGGCCGACGGCCCGATGGTGCGCGGCGACGGTCTGGTGGTGGCGACGCCGATGGGCTCAACGGCCCACAACACCGCCGCGGGCGGCCCGATCCTGGCGCCGGACGCCCACGCGCTGGCGCTGACGCCCATCGCGGTGCACTCGCTCTCCTTCCGGCCGGTGGTGGTGGCGGGGGCGAGCACGATCCAGCTCCGCCTGGCCCGGGTGAACGACGACCAGACGGGCCTGCTGGGCGGCGGCACCGCGATGCTTCTCGACGGTCAGGTGCGGCGGCGCCTGCTGGAAGACGAGATCGTCGACCTGACGCTGAAGGAAGACGCCGTGCGCTTCGTGCGCAACCCCAAGACCACGTACTGGTCGACGCTGATCAAGAAGATGCAGTGGGCGTCATCGCCGAGCGGCCGGTAGCGCGGGTAGCGGCCGAGGGGTTTGAACTGGGGGGGTGGGCTGGGGGCGTTACGACTTGATCGAGGTCGCGGCGGCGATGGCCAGCGGGGCCAGGATCGCGACGGGGATGAACGCCGCGGCGGCCGCGGGCAGGCCGGGAATCGGCAGGGCCGCGGCGAGCACGGCGCCCAGCGAGGTGACGATGGCGACCGGCGCGCACTTGAGCGACTGCAGGACCATGTTCTTGGGCTCGCGGGTCAGGAAGAAGGGCATCGCGATCGCCAGCGAAAGCAGCGTGCAGATGATGCCGCTGACCCGGCCCAGGCCGATGCGCAGCAGCCGCTCGCTGGTCTCGGCCCTCACTCCCGGGGTGGTGAGCACCTGCATGATCTGCCCCCACGAGAGGGCCTGGCTGATGGTCTTGAACTGGTTGACCAGCAGCGTGGTGGGGCTGAGGTCAGTGACCAGGCGGGTCGGCGGCGTGCGGAGGACTTCAAGCTCCGCGGCGGACAGTCCCCCCGCTCCTCCCGCGCCCCCCGCGCCCCCCTGCGCGCCGGCCGCCTGCGGGTTGATGAAGGCGAAGGGCGTCACGCGCGGGTTGACGAGCCGCCAGGCGCCACCCGCGGCGCCGACGGCGGGCTCATAGACCGCCGAGTCGGCCGAGATGCGGCGCGTGACGCGCCCCTGAGCGCTGCGCTCCCAGATGTTGACCTGCTCGAGAGACGAGGTGGCCGGGCGGAACCGCTGGGCCTGGATGATCCGACCGCCGCCATCGACCGTCAGGCGCACGGGGAAGGCGTCAACCTGGCGATCGCCGCGCGACCCCGCGTCGCGGGTGAGCAGGTGGGCGATGCGGGGGATCAGCAGCTCCTGGTTGAGCACCTGGAGTCCGCAGAGCAGCACCGCCACCACGACCACCGGGCGGGCGACACGCCACAGACTGACGCCGCCGGCGAGCATCGCGACGATCTCGCGGCTCCGCACCAGCTGGCTGAAGGTGAACCCCATGGCCCCGATGAGCACCAGCCCCAGCACATAGTTGTACAGCTGCAGCAGGCGCGGCCCCCACAGGTACACCACCAGCAGCACCGCGACGATCGCCCGCCGGACCGGGTCCTGACCGCCCTCGGTCCCCACCATGTCGCCGGCGGTCCGCAGGAACCGCGACAGGTTGATCGACACATCGACCATCACCACAAAGGAGAACAGCAGCACCAGCAGCAGCAGGGTGTTGATGAGGTACTGGCGGGCGATGTAACGGTCGAGGATCGTCATGCAGGATCGTGGTTCAGGCGAAGATCGGAGAGGAACAGACCAGGCGACCGGGACTCGTCACCCCGCCCGCCGTTCGTGAAGCGAAGTGATGATCGTCGGAAGCAGCCAGCCCACCAGCCCCCCGGCGACGACATCGGAGGCGAAATGCTGGCCCGTCAGGATGCGGGTCAGCCCGCACCCCGCCGCGAGCGGCAGCAGCAGCAACCCGGCCCGCGGGTGCAGGTGAGCGACTGCGAACGCGGCGCCGAAGGCGACCGCGGCGTGGCTGGAGGGGATCCCCAGCTCCGATGAATCGAACGTGTGCGTCGACCACGGCACCCAGGCGTACGCCCCGTCGGTGTCGATCGGGCGGGCCCGCCGGATCAGGATCTTCAGCCCCTCGGCCAGCAGCCCCGCCAGGCCGGCGCTCGCCATCACGAACGGCCCGCGCGACCAGATCGGCGACGGCCGCAAGCGCGAGCCCGGAAACGGCGCGGCGGAGTCGATGAGCATCAGCACCGCCCCCACCGCCAGCCAGGTGGGGAAGTACCCCATGATGCGGAGCAGGCGGTACCAGTCGCGGCTCTCAAGCAACTCGCGATTGGCGGTGAGCAGCGCGTGAAAGAGCACGCCATCAAGCAGCGTCGCCAGCACGAACGCCAGCGCGACCCCGCCCAAACCGGCCGCAACCCGGACGCCGCGGGCGGGGAGCAAGGTCGAGCGGGTTGGCGCGGGCGGCGTGGACATGGTGGGATGGCGGACGCTCGGGGCGAAGCTAGAGACCACGGTATCCCGTGCCCAGGAAGGCGTGAATGTTCTTGCGCTCCACGCCCGGGACCAGCCCGAGCGGTTCGAGGCGGTCGAAGGCCCTCGACCAGGTGGATTCATCGCCGCCGATGAGCAGGGCCGAGCGGCCCATCAGTTCGGGGCGGGTGAGGTCGTGCGAGGGCCAGTAGTCGTGCTGCGTGGGGCGGCCGCCGATGCGGCTGGACGCGCACATGACCACGGGCCGATCGGGGAGGTAAAAGGCCAGCTGGCTGGCCCGCCCGTAGTGGGCGGCGATGAGCAGCGGCGGGCTCTCGGGCCCCGCCCCACCGGCCACCCGCCTGCGAAGGCTCTCGACGCCCTGGGCGAGCAGCTCACCCTGGGCCAGGCGGGCCCGCGGCACAACGCCCTCAAGCCCCGGCACACGCCCCACCAGATCGGCCCCCAGCATGAGCACCCCGCTGACGAGGCCATAGGCGAGCGCAGCGTGCCAGAGAATCTGCCCCGCGGTTTCAGGCTTGGCCCGCAAGAACCCGGCCCGCGGGCGCGGCGAAGGCAGCGCCAGCCAGCGCGCGACCCGCTGGCGGTAGTCGGCCATGGCGCCAGCCGCGTACAGGCCCGCCAGCGGCAGCAGCGTCACATATCCGGCCATGGGCCAGTTGCCCTCCGGCTCGGCGAAGAAGCTCACGAGAAGATAAAACACCAGGATCGGCCCGCCGGCACAGAGCAGGAAGAACGCGCCGCCGGGGACGATCGGGGCGGCGGCCCGGGCGTCAGGACGCTGAGGGCCCCGCGATCGCCACGCAGCGGGAACCGCCAGCAGGCACAGCAGCAGCCCCGGGCCGATGAGGCCGAGCTGCGTCCCGAGGAACTCCAGCGGCCAGAGCGGCGACCAGTGCCCGGGGGTGGCGGGCGGGGCGAGCGCGGCCGCGGGGGCAAGCGCGGTCCCGGGAGCAGGCACAACAGCAGCCCCGGGCTCGGCGAAGCCCAGGTGCCCCAACAGGTGGGCGAGGGTGGGCCAGCCGTGCTGGTGGTTCCAGATGAAGACGGGCGACGCCGCGAGCAGGCCCAGGAGCAGGCCGGCAAGGAGCCAGCGCGCGTGGCGCGGGCGTGCCTCAGGCGGGCCGGAGCCGCCGGTGCGGCCGGAGCGATCGAGCAGCGCGAAGGCGAGCAACCCGGGAATGAGCAGCAAAATCGTGTACTTGAAGAGGAAGCCCACGCCCAGCGCGAGACCGACGAGGAGCCAGCCGGCGGGGCGCGGCCCCGGCCCCGCGGCATCGGACCTGCCGCGCAGGGCCCGCCAGGCGGCCCAGCAGGCCATGGCCCAGCAGGCGCCGTAAGGCCCGTCGATGGTGCCCAGCAGTGCCGAGGCCTGGTTCAAAGGGGCGAGCTGCAGCGCGCCGACGGCGTAGAGGGCCTGGCGGCGATCGCCGCGGGTGAGGTCGAGCACCAGGCCCGCCACGGCGAGGCTGGTGAGGGCCGAGAAGAGCGGCGCCGAGGCCCGCACGGCGAAGGCCGAGTCGCCTAGCAGGCTGGTGGCGAGGGCGATGGTCCAGGCGATGCCGGGGCCCTTGGTGTAGTACGAGAGCGAGAGGTGGCGCGACCATTCCCAGTACTGGGCCTCGTCCTCGACCAGCGCGTAGGGGCAGAGCAACGCCAGGTACGCCAGGCGGGCGACGAGCAGGCTCAGCACAAGGGCCGCCAGCAGCGGCGGGCCGCCACCTGGTGAACCCCGGGGTGAACCGTGGAGCGGGCCGGAGGGCGAGCCGGGGGCTGGGGGGGGAGGAGGCGAGGTGGAACGGACGGATGGGTTCAGGAGTTGTTCCGGAAAACAGTTGGATGGCCGGCCGTCAGCGCCGGGCGACGCGCCGGTACTCAATGAAGGTGTACAGGGCCAGCCCGCCCACGCCGCCCCACAGCAGCAGCAACCCGGGGAGGCCGTTCTGGTGCGTCATCCGCTGACCGCCGCTGATGGTCAGGAGCGTGCCCAGCGCGGGGAGGAACGACCACAGGTAGACGGCCAGCGGCAGGCTGTCGCGCAGGCGCATCGCCATCACCGCGCCGCACAGCACCATCACCAGGCACGCCACCGACGCGGCCAGCCGCTCCTGCTGCTTGGAGAGGATCTCTCGACCCAGGTCGGCCACCTGGATGGCGAGCGTCTCGGCGGCCTTGGCGAGGCGCGGGTTGGGCGCCGCAGCGCGGGCGCCGGCCTTGCGGGCGTCGGTGAGCAGATCGGCGATCGACCTCGAGGCGCTCTCGGGCGGCGGCGCCTCGGCGGGGGTAAGGGCGGAGAGCGACCATTCCTTGAGCTGCCCGGCGCCGGGCTCGAGGATGGTGGTGGTTTCACCTGATCCGCCCGGCGTCGGCGCGAGCGTGCCGCCGCCGGCGACATCCTCCATGCGGATGATGACCGTGCCGGGCGGGGAGGATTCGTCGGCGGGCGCCGCGAGCCAGGCCCGCCGGGCCCGTTGCACGCGCGTGCGGCCCTCGCCCAGGTCGGTGGTGACCTCGACGGCGCGGGGGTCGGCGGACGCGGCGGCGCCCGACTCGATCGACCAGCCCTTGGGCCCGGCGTTCTCGCCCAGCCGACGGGCCTTGACGACCACCGCGCGGCCCGCGGGGTCGGTGAACCGGGCCGCGCCCGAGGTGGCCAGCTGGGCAGAGATCGACTCGACCAGCACCCGCTCGTGCAGCAGCCCGGCGACGGTGCGCTTCTGGCGGTCGATCCAGTTCATGCGTTCGGGGCGGCGCTTGGCCTCCTCGAGCTGGCTCCACGAGAAGAACTTGGGGTCGTCGTCGAACAGGTTGGGGATGCGGTAGACGAACGTGGAGTCCTCGACTTCCTTGAGGCCGGGGTCCTTGATCTGCATCGCCGCGTCCTGGAGGCGCAGGACCACGGTCGTACCGGAGCCGCGCGTGCCCGAATCGGGCACGACCACACCGCCCCCCTCGGCGGTGCGGTAGATCCAGACATACGCGGTGCGGGCGGACGCCTCGCGCACCACCAGGCCCTTGTCATCAAGCTCCACGGCGAGCACGCCCGAGAGCACGTACCGCTCGGCGCCCGCCTCGACATCGGGCGGCGGCGCCGCGACATCATCGGCGTAGACCTGCACCTTGCCGAACTGGATGGCCTCGCCCCGCTTGATGGGGGCGATGATGAGCCGCACGACATCCTGCGACAGCAGCTCCTCCATCGAGCGGAGCAGGCGCGGGATGGCGAAATCCGCCAGCACCAGCAGCACCCCGGCGAGCACCACGCCGGTGGCCCCCGCAGGCACGAGCATGGTGCGGTGGCTGATCCCGCCGGCGTGACAGGCGATGAGCTCGTTGTCAGTGGCCAGCCGGTGGTAAGCGAGCGTGGCCCCGAAGCCCGCGGCGAAGGGCAGGGCGTACTGCAGCATCGGCAGGATGCCGAAGCCCATGAACTTCAGGGCTTCCTCGGGGCCGATGCGGCCATCGGCCAGCGGGCGCAGCACGAGCGCGAACACGCCGACTGAGACCACCACCGCCGCGGTCAGCAACAGCAGTTTCCACAGGTCCAGCGTGAGGGCTCGCCAGAGGATGCTGGGCCGGGCCAGGCGCATGTCGGAGCGTAGGTGCGCGGCGCCGTCAGCGGCGCTGGAAGCCCGCGTCTCAGGCCAGGGTTTAGGCCCGGGATTTAGGCCCGGGTTCTAGGCCCGCTTGGCCAGCAGGTCGCGGATTTCAGTGAGCAGTTGCTGGTCCTTGGTCGGGCCGGGGGGCGGGGGGGGCGGCGGCGCAGCGGCCGCCTGTTCCTTCTCGAATCGCTTGCGGGCGGTGTTGAAGGCCTTGATCACCAGGAACACGCAGAACGCAACGATCGTGAACTCGATGATGATGTTGATGAACTTGCCGATGCTGATGGCCACCTCGGGCGTCGCGGCGGTGATCACCTTGCCCGCCGCGTCCTTCGCCTCGGCGACGCCGCTCTTGAGCGTGAACTTCCACGAGGAGAAATCGACGCCGCTGGTGACCAGGCCCAGCGGGGGCATCAGGATGTCAGAGACCATGGAGTTGACGATCTTGCCGAACGCCGCGCCGATGATAACGCCCACGGCGAGATCGAGGACGTTGCCCTTGAGCGCGAATTCGCGGAATTCCTTGACTAAACCCATAGGACCAACTCCCGCAGCGCGGTATTGCGCGGGCGGAGTATACCGGAAGCCCGCATCACCCGCTCCGCCCGCGCCGTTGACATGGCCGGGGGCGCCGACGGTGCCGAGCCACGGTCGGTGGCAAGGGGGGCGCTGGCGAACCGGGCCCGTCAGCAGCCGCCCGCAAAGTACGCGGTGATGATATCCGACAGGTCGTCGGGGTCGGCGCCGCCGTCGAGGTTCTGGTCGGCCCGCGGGCAGGGCGGCAGGGTGAAGTAGCAGGTGATGAAGTCCGACAGGTCGTCGGGCGTGAGCGCGCCGTCGCCGTCAAAGTCGGCCGGACAGCGCCGGAACTCGATGAGAAACGCGCCATCGGTGGGGCCAGAGCCGCCCGGCTGGGCCGGGAGCTGACCCACAAAGATGATGAACCGCCCGCTGGGACTGATGTCGAAGGCCGCCTGCCCCGATGCGATCGACGTCAGCGTCCGCCCCGCGATCGTTGTCACCGACGTCTGCAGCAGCAGATCGCGATTGAGGTACAGGCCGGTGTTGCGCGACAGGATCGGGTCGCTCCACTTGGCGTAATAGAGCACATCGCCCGCGTCGGTGGTGCGCACCGGCGTCTCGCCGAAGCTCAGGGCGATCAGGCTCCGCCCCGGGACGCCGGGCGCCGGGTCGCCGGTGCGGACGTACACCGCCCCGTTCTTCACGATCACCTGGTGCAGCGGCGGGGCAACCGTCAGCGTGGCCCGGAAGACCACATCGCCGCCCCCGCCCAGGGCGACGGCGCTCCCGTTGCCCGCCAGCGGGCCCCACGCGGCGCCCGGCACGATCGACGGCGCCCCCTTCTGGGCCAGCAGCACGCCCCCGTTCAATCCGTTCAGATAGAGCGCCTCGTTCGCCGCCTGCTGCTCCGGCGTTGACCCCGCGAGCTGCGCGAGAAACGCAAAGTCCCCCCCGCTGCTGAAGGCCCACTGCTGGTCGCCGCTGGCGATCGAATCGAGCGGCTGCGTCTGGCCGGGAAGCACCGCGCCCTGCACCAGCAGGCGCGTGGTCGAGGCCACGCCGCCGGCGGCGTTCAGCCCCAGGCGGATCAGGGCCCGGTTACTGGTCCCGGGAATCGCGAAGTCATCGACATTGGCCAGCACGAGGGCCTGCTGCTGGCTCAGCTTGACACCCAGGAACTGCGACCAGGTCGCGAAGCGATCGTCCTGATAGGCGACCTGGTCAGAGTACTGAACCGGCAGGCCATCGATCAGCAGGCCCGACTGCGGGAAGCTGAAGGCGTCGACCAGGGCGACATTGGCCCCGACACGGCCCTGGGGGCTGATGGCGGCGCTGGTCGAACCGAAGCCGCGCAGGTTCGCGGGGCCGAAGGGGCCGGCGATCACCCCGCCTTCGACCAGCACCGCCGCGGGGGTCGAGCGTCCACCGCGGATCACCATTTCGGGCTGAGTCGACGAAACCTGGTTGGCGATGACAACCCACTCGCCGTCGTTGTTGACGGCGACCTTGCTGACATCGGCCACGACGCTTCCGCCGGGGATCGCGTCGCCCTCGAGCACGAGCGGGCGGATGGTGAACGGCGGGACCGCCGCGACGGCGAGGGTTGGGGCGAGCGCCGCGGTGAGAACAGCCAACTGGGCCAGCCGGGCCAGCGCGAAGGCCTTGAGGGCTCGGCGGGCGCCGGCGGGCCGCGTGATCAGCCGGTTCAGCATGGTGTGGGGCATCCCACAAGCTTGACGCGGCGGCGCGGATGCGTCAAGCGCGATCCCCGGCGATTGGCCGAGATCGAGCGCCGCCGCGCCGGCCCTGTTGCTGGCGGCGCAGGCGGGGCGGTCCCCTTACGCTTGCCGGATGGATGCTGACCCCGCGGCCCGCGAAGGAGGGCCACCCACACACCGCCTCTCGGCGGCGGCGAGCCTGGCGCTCGTGATCCTGGTCGCTGGCGCGATCGCGCTGCCGATGCTCGGCTGGGCGGGGCTGTCGTCGTCAGAGGGGCATCGCGCCATCCCCGGCTGGAGCATGCTCGCATCCGGCGATTTCGGGCGGATCACCTTGTTCGAGGCGCCGTACCTGCGCAAGCCCCCGGGCATGCCGTGGGCGATCGCCACGACCTCCGCGGTGCTGGGCATGAACGAGTTCGCGGCCCGCCTGCCGTCGGCGCTGGGGTTCATCGCGATGACGGCGCTGGCGTGGTGGTTCGGGCGCCGCTGGTTCGGGCCAGGGCCCGGGCTGGTCGCGGGGCTCGCCCAGGCCCTCAGCCCCGCCATGTGGCCGTGGGCCCGCTCGGCGGAGATCGAGTGCCTCTCGGCCCTCGCGGCCCAGGCGAGCGGGCTCCTGATCATCGACCTGTTCGCTTCCCCCTCAGCCAGGGGAAAGGCCCGCTGGCGCCGCGTCGCCCTCGGGGTGGCCATCGCCGGCATGGGGCTTGTGAAGGGTCCCGCCGGGGCGCCGGTGGCGCTCGGGGCCCTGGGGGCGGTGTGCCTCGTCAACGGCTCGCTGCGGCCCCTGGTGGCCGGGCGCCTGTGGGCGGCGCTGCTGCTCGCGGCGGCGCTGCTCGCCGGCCCTGCCTGGCTGATGCTGCGGGCCCGGGCCGAGCCCGACGCCGTGACGCAGGGGGTCTCAGAGTTCCTCTGGTCGCGCGAGCGGCTGGGCGGCATCGCGCTGGTCATCCCCATGGCCCTGCTCGCGGGGTTACCCGGAACGCTGGCGCTGCTGTTCCCGTGGGGTCCTGACGCCCGGCGCGAGGGGCTGGCGGGCCAGGGCGAGTTCGGCGAGACCTTCGCGCGGGCGCGGGCCGTGGCGCTCGCGTGCCTGCTGGCGATGGGTGTGTACGCGCTGGCGGGGGTCTCGAATCACCGCTACCTGCTGCCAGCGCTCGCGCTCGTGGCCCCGCTGACGGGGTACGTCTTTGCGGGCCTGTCCGGGGCGTTCCGCCCTGCCCGGCGAGCCATCGCCCGGGCGTGCTTCCTGGGCCTGCCGCGGGGCGAGGCGATCGCGGCGGTGATGATCGTCACCGCCGGCGTGTGGATCCCCCTGCAGGAACGCAGCCGCGACCGCAACAGCGCCCGGGCCGCGGCCGTCGAGCTCGCGGCCCACGTGTCGGCGGGAGGGCTGGCGGGAGGGCCGGGGGGGGCGCCGGGGGGTGCGGAGGTGATCGGCGGCGATGCCCTCGACGCCCGGCCGGAGCTCGGGTGTTACCTGCAGCGCGCGGCGCCGGCGCCGGCCCCGCGGGTCCGCTGGCGCCCTGGCTCACTCCGCGCGATGACGATGTCGAACCTGCCGCCGGCGGGCACGCTGCTGTTGGTTCGCACCGACGAAGGCAGCCGCGAACGGGCGGCGATCCAGACGTTGATCGATCGCGGCGCCGTGAGTCGACTGGCCGAGTCGAGCGCGGGCGGGTACGGCTTTGCGCTCATGCGAGTCGAACGGGCAGACCGGCAAGAGCAAGTCCCGCCACCCGCACCAGCCCAGCCGTGACTGGCGGCGCGGCTCAGGCCCGGCCGAAGACGCCGCGCAACCGGCGGCCCTCGGGCCCCGGGGCCGCGACGATCTCTTCGACGCCGCCGTGCCCGGCGATCGGATGCAGGCCCGCCGGCGCCAGCGCGGCGAGCAACTCATCGGGAGACATCGAATACGGCGGCGCCACGCAGGGCTCGGGCTCGGCGCCATCCTCGTCCCGCTGCCGCGCCCGGGCCAGCACCAGCACCACGCCCCGCGGGGCGATCAGGCTCGCCACCGCAGCGGCGGCGCCGGGGCGGAGCGCGGCCTCGAGCGACTGCAGCGTGTAGGCCTCGATCACCAAGTCGAACCGGCGCATCAGGCGCGGGTGGAGCGACAGCAGATCGGCCACCATGAACCGCTCGGCGTGGGCCGGGTGGCGGCGGGCGGCCCAGCGCACAGCCGTGGCCGAGATGTCGAAGCCCAGCACGTCGTAGCCGCGGTCGGCCAGCTCGACGACATCGTCGCCCAGGCCGCAGCCGACCACCGCCGTGCGCGAGCCGGGGCGGACCAGCAACGGCGCCTCAACATTGAGCCATTGCACCAGCAGCGGGCAGGCCCGGCAGCCGGCCCAGGGCACGCGCGCGGCTTCGCCATTGGCGGCGGTATAGACCTCATCAAAGCGGGCGGCGCGCTGGGCCTGATGATCAGCCGGCCCCGCAAGGGCGTCGGCGCCGGCGAGGCCCAGGGGCGGCAGCCCCATGGCCGGCACTTCGACAGGCGCGACTCGAGCTCTGGTTTCTTCGGTCGCCATCGCGCGACCTCCTCGGCGGGCTCCGCCGATATTTACCCAGATTCACTCCGCCAGGGCCATACAAACCCCAGCGAAAACGAAAAAGCCAGGCTAGCCGCCATTCAGCATACAACCTTTACGGGACGTTGCCTAGGGGATTCGCGTAATCCCCTGTATAGGGCATATTCGACCGCGGGGTGCACTGTCGATCAGCCTGACTGGCCCAAAAAAGCAGGCGCCCCGGACTTCTCCGGGGCGCCTGAGGGATTCAGGTCATTCGATCTCGAACTGCGGCCGGATTAACGGCGGCAGTTGTTGGTGAGGTCGAAGTACTGGGTGATGACGTCGGAGAGGTCATCGGGGTCAACGTTGCCGTCGTTGTTGAAGTCAGCGAAGTTGCAGGGCGGCACGGTGAAGAAGCAGGTGATGTAGTTGGACAGGTCGTCCGGGTCGACCGTGCCCGAGCCATCGAAGTCAACGCGGCAGGCGTTGGCGTCGCAGGCGCTGGGCAGCACGGTGCGGGTGAACAGCAGGGAGACATCGCTGCCCAGCGACGTCGCGTCCTGGCTGACGGCGATGGTGCCGTCGGCGTTCTCGACGCCGACCGTCACGTCACCGGCGACGGGCGTGGTGATGACGCCGTAGCGGAACTCGATGTTGTTGGAGCCTTCGTAGAGGATCGCCTGGAAGGTGTTGGTGTCGGTCTGGGCGAACTGGGGGAGGTCGTTCCACAGCACGATGAACTGACGGTTGGGGGCGGTGCCGCGGGTCTCGTAGAAGATGTCGCCGCGGACGCCGGGGTTGAAGTCATCCCAGAAGGCGTAGATCGAATCGTTCGGGGTGGCGGCGGTGGGGATGGCGTCGTTGGTGAAGTCACCCAGGACGTTGCCGAAGGTCAGGTAGCCGTTGGAGGAGACGCCGATCTCGGTGCGGGCCGTGGTGCCGAAGCTGAAGTCGAACCCGATCGGGGCGACCTCGCCGCAGTCATCGCAGCCCGACGCGACGGCCGCGAGCGTGCCGGTGGTCGTGATGTCGATGATGGGCTCGGTGCTGTTGGTGACGGTGAAGGTGTCGCCGCCGCAGGAGGTGCCGGCGCCGGCGAAGGAGCCGCCCGCAGCGACGCAGGCCGAGGCCGTGTCGATGGTGCAGCCGGAAGTGGTGCAGCAGGCGCCGAGCGGCTCAGCGGTGATGGTGGCGACGTAGTTGTAGGTGACGCCGCAGGGGCTGCCGTCGAACACCGAGGGGCCGACGAACGCGGCGTAGGTGCCGGGGTCGACATCGGTGGTGATCGACAGGGCGGGATCGCAGGGCGCCGAGCCGTTGTTGTTGGCGACGGCGAGCTGCGCGGGCGGGCAGGCGTTGCTCAGGAGGAAGAGCAGCACGGGCTGCTCGCCCTGGGCCGACAGGGTCAGCCGCACGCGGCTGTTGCCGGTGACCGTGAAGCGGTACCAGTCCGTGTCGCGAGTGCCCGACGAGGCGTAGGCGGCGCCAAAGATGGTGGCGGGGAGCGAAGAGAGCTCGGTGTAGGCCTGGCCGGCGTTGTTGCAGCCGCCGTTGGCGTCGGTCTGGCAATCCTCAGCCTCGAGGGTCGCGCCCACGGGGGCGGTGAGGCAGGGGGCGGCCAGCGAGGCGACCGTGACGTTCAGGGTCGAGGCCCCGAAGGCGCCCACGAAGCCCGCGACGCGGACCCTGTAGACAGTCCCGGCGGTGACCACCAGGAACGCGCGGGAGCCGAAGTTCGGGCAGGCCGCGCCGACGAAGGAATCGTCGTTGCAGGCCAGCTCGGCGCCGCCGCAGGAATCGAGCACCGAGATGATGGTGTCGAAGCCGGTCGCAGAGCAGGTCTCGAAAGTCGCCAGGCCGCTCTGGCCGGCGGTGTAGTTGAAGAAGATGTCGCCATCGCCCGCAGCGCCGCCGGCGCCGCAGGAAGCGGTGCCCTCAGTCGCGGCGCCGGTGGTGTCGAAGTCGAAGCTGCCCTCGCTGATGGCGATGGCGTTCTCGCACAGGTCGTTGGCGGGGGGAACAAACGTGTTGGCGTTGATCGTGTAGTTGCCCTGGGCGCCGTTGATGCCGGCGATCCGGAGCAAATAGGTCACGCCGCCAACGCTGGAGAACTGGATGCTCGACGTCTGCGCGAAGCCGTTGTTGTCGTTGCAGGCCAGCTCGGCGCCGCCGCAGGAGTCGTAGGCCGTCAGCACCGTGTTGAAGGCGCTGCCCGTGGTGTCCACGATCGTCAGGCCGCTGAAGGGGGCGGTGTAGGAGAACCACACGTCGTTATCGCCCACAGCGCAGGAGCTGGAGCCGTCGGTGGTGGCGACCAGGCTGGTGCCGGAGAACGGCGTCGCGGGTGAGATCGCGATTGCGTTGGCGCAGTTGTCGTTGGCCGGGGGCTCGGTGAGCACCGAGAAGTGCAGCACGCTGGAGCCGACCGCGCCGGCGAAGCCGGCGACCCGGATCAGGTACGTGGTGCCGGCGGTGATGTTGAAGTTGATCGTCGAGCCGAAGCCGCAGGTTCCGCCGGTGTCATCGTTGCAGGCGATCTGGGTGCCGCCGCACGAATCGAAGATGGCCAGAGCGGTGTCGTAGGTCCGAGCGTCGTCACAGGTGGTGGCGATCGCCAGGCCGGTGGCGGTGGCGGTGTAGCTGTACCAGATGTCGGCGGAGGTGGCCGACGCGGCGCAGGTCGCGGTGCCGTCGTTGGTGGCCGCGCTGGTGTCGAAGGGGGTGTCGCTGGGGGCCGTGATGACAATGGCGCCCGAGCAGTCGTCGTTGCTGCCCTGAACGTAGGAGACGTTCAGGACGCCAGTGCCGATGCCGCCGGCGTTCCCGGCGACGCGGATCCAGACCTGCTGGCCAGCGGTGACCTGCACGCCCGCGTTGCTCGCGGCCGAGCAGCGGAGCTCGGTGCCTCCGCAGGAGTCGAAGAACGTGATCGTCGAGGCCAGGCCGGTGACGCGGGCGATGATGTTGCCGGCGTCGGGCGAGGTGTAGCGGAACCACACGTCAGCCGTCGCCAGGGCGGAGCAGCTCGCCGTGCCGTCCTGGGTGGCGCCGAGGGTCTCAAAGTTGTTGTCGCCCAGGATCGCGACCGACGCGCCGGCGCAGTCGTCGTTGATCGGACGGGTGGTGACGGGGTCGGTGATGGTCAGCGTGCCTTCGCCGACATCGCCGAAGAAGCCGCTGATGCGGATCAGCACGGCCACGCCCTGGGTCACCTGAAGGTTGATCTGAGAGTTGCCGTTGACGCCGCAGAAGTCATCGTTACAGGCGCCGGCGAACTGGGCGGCGCCGCAGCTCGGCTGGGCCGACAGGACGGTGTCGTAGCCCGAACCGCAGGTGTTGATGATCGCGGTGCCGGTGGCCCCGGGGGTGTAGCTGAACCACACATCAGCCTCGCCAGCCGACAGGCCGCAGGTCGCGGTGCCGTCGTTGGTGGAGCCGATGGTGGTGAACGGGAACGCGCCGGCGCCGACGGCCGTGGCGTTCGAACAGTTGTCGTTCGCGGGCTGGGCGAGCGCGCCAGCAGCGCAGAAAAGCGCCGCAGCCGCCGACCCGAACCTCGCGAAGAGCGAAACGTTACGTGTCAAGATGCACCTCCTAAGACCAACGATGACACCCCAAGCCCCGAGCTCATGGCAATACCAGCGCCGAACGGCGCGGCACGAAGCCCGGTTGTCGAGTCGGGGCGGCCCAGCACCGCCCCACGAGACAAGACTCCATGAAGGTACCACCGATTTGGGAACCCCGCAATGCTCAATCCGGTCCGAAACGCGAGTTCTCGCCCCATTTTGCCAGACCGCACGGTTTTGCGGGAACCGCTTGGCGTCGCCACCCCACCACAGGACCGATCGCCCGAGCCCCCGGATTTACCCCTAGTGCCCTGACCGCCGCGCGCCCAGGGCGGAGCCAGCCTCTCAGCAGCCGCCCGCGAAGAACGCCGAGATGTAATCCGACAGGTCGTCCGGGTCGATCACCCCTGAACCGTCAAAATCGGCTGCCCCGCAGGTGCTGGCGAAATAGCAACTGATGAAGTCCGACAGGTCATCGGGGTCGACCACGCCGCTGCGATCAAAGTCCGCCGGGCAATCTGGGGGAGACGGCGGGCACTCCCGACCAGCTTGACCGACTTCCCAGCGCACGCCGATACCCCCGCCGCCACCCAGTTGAGAGGGGTCGATACGCACCCCCGCGGCGCCTGACCACTCCTCGAGCCCGATGACGGCCCCAGGCGCCAAGCCGATGGACCCGTAGCGAAACTCCATACCACCCTGCTCGTCGATCACGGCCTGGAAGGTGCTCGGATCGAGGTCGCCCGCCGCTCGGACGCCCCGCCACTGAACCAGCAGACGCCGCAGTGGAGCTTGCCCATCCCGCCGCCAGAAGATCCCACCCTCACCGCCCCCACCCCCACCCCCACCCCCACCACCACCACCCCCACCACCATCTAGGGCCGGGCCGAAGTCGCGCCAGAGGGGGCTGATGAGACCGTTGGGCGGGGCAATGCTCGGGATGGGCGCCGGCGCGGGGCTGGCGCCCGAGCCCTCGCCCAGCAGCAGGTAGCCGTTACTGGAGATGGCCAGCGAGGTCACGCTGCGACCGTAGAACGGGAACGCGAATCCGATGTCAACCCGCTCGGAACAGTCATCGCACGCCCCCGCGGTGGAGGCGACGCCGGCCTGCGACAGGTCCTCGACTTCAGCGAATACCCAGACCGGCCCGTAGGTTGGGACTTCGCAGGTGCTGCCATCGCCCAGAAACACGCCGGGGGCGCCGCCAGGGAGGCCATCGCCGTCGCCGGCGAGACACGCCGAGCGCTCCAGCATCAGGCAGATGAAGCTGGTGCAGCAGGCCCCGCGTGACTCGCGGACGCTCAGGGGAATCTGCCCGCCGCCGACGCGCCCGAGCTGGTCAACCACGCGGAAGGGCAGCCCGCGATTCCCCGTGGGCAGCCCCGGCGCGACGGCGAGCAGGCCCGTGAAGGCCCCGTCGCCCGCGGCGGGATCGGGCCAGAGCCCGTCATCGCGCAGCGCGACCCAGCTCGACGGCTGGCCCAGCAGGGCGCCGGCGTCGACCGCGACGCCCACCGCGGGGCTGGTCGGGTTCTGGCCCGGCGCGGCGTCCACCGTCACGATCACGTCAGTGGGCGCATCAGCCAGGACGGTCGCGGGTGCAGCCCGCCCCACCCCAGTCGGCGGCCGGGGCGGCGGCGCCTCGAGGGCGGTGAACCGCACCCAGAGCACTTCGAACGGCTCCTGCTTGACGAGCGGCACGGCGACCACGCCGGCGCCGCTGGTGATCGTGAGCGAGAGGGTCTGCCCGAAGAACACCGAGTTGTTCAGCACCGCGTCGGGGAAATCGAGCACGGCGCCGTCGCGGAAGCGATCGGTCGGGGGCGAGGGGAGGTCGTTGGCCAGATTGAAGTTGGAGATCGCGATGAAGTACTCGCCCGGGGCGAGATCGAGATCCACCGTTGACTGCGAGAGCGTCGCGTTGTCGTTGCCGCCGCCGGGCAGGGGGCGAAGCTGGCCGTCGTACACCCACAGATCGGTGTCGGCGGTCGAGGTTCCCACCGTCGAGATGCGCACCGCACCCGAGCGCACGAACGCGTCGACCACCCGCGGCGTCACGGGCGTGCGCTCGAGCGTCAGGGTGTAGGGCTGCAGCGTGGCGGGCCCGCCCGCGACGCGGACGAACAGCTCCTCCGCGCGTCCGAAGCCGCACCACTGCACCGAGCGCATCGGAGTGACGCCGGGCGAGGCCTGCTGGGCGACGACATCATTGCCGGTGATGACGCCGGCGCTCTGCGAGCGCCCGCGGATCGTGACCGTCTGCCCTGGCGTCTGGCCGGGCGGCTGGCCGGGCGTCGCCGACTGCAGCAGCAGGCGATGGCGGTAGATGCCCGGGGGCGCCGGGGCCAGCACGAGGCGGAACATGTCGGGCGTGGCGTCGCCCGCGCCGCCGCCCGAGGAGCCGGTGGTGCGGCCGGTGACGAAGTCGCCCGGGGCCATGCCGGGCCCGCCGCTGTCGGCGCGGGTGGCGGTGTCCTTGGTTGAGTTGGGCTCGACCTCGGGGTTGGCGACCTGGGCCCGTGCGGCGCTCGGGGCAAAAGGGGCGAACGGGCTGAAGGGGCTCAGGGGGGTGAGGCCCCCCAGCAGGGCGAGGGCGGCGACCCGGGCGAGAGCAGGCTGGGCGACAGTCACATCTGGGTGCGTCGGCATGCGCGCAGCGTACCACGGCCGTGCCCGGATTCAATCGGCCGCGCCAGTCTTGGCGGCGTCTTGATCGGTCGCGATGCGGCGCGCGATCGGCTCTGATCGGTATTTGATCGGTGTTTGGAAGGGGAACCGCCGCTGTCAGCCGCAGAAGTCGGGTGTGAAGTAATCGGTGATATAGCTGGCGAGGTCGTCAGGGTCCTCGAAGCCGCTGGCGTCATAGTCAAACATCACGGCCGGATCGAAGAACCGCGCGATCGCGTCGGAGAGGTCGTCGGGGTCGACGTTGCCGTCGTCGTTGAGATCGATCGAGCAGCTGCACGGCGAGGGGCGGACCATCGGCGTGAACTCGAGCACGCGCTGACCCGAACCCAGCGAGCCGCCGGGGACGCCGGTCCCGATCGTGCCGTCTGCGTTCTCGAGGCCGACGGAGTAGTCGCCCGCGACGGCCTCAGAGGTGATGGCGGCGTAGCGGATCTGGATGCGGTTGGAGCCTTCAAAGAGCACGATCTGGAAGGTGTTGGCGTCGGTCCGCAGGAACTGCGGCACGTCCTGGAACGACACGATGAAGCGGCGCGAGCCGGCGGGGCCGAGCGTGGCGACATACGCCTGCCCGCCGGCGCTGGGGTCGAGGTCGTCCCACAGCCCGGCGATGATGTTGTTGGGGAGCGTGGGCGAAGGGATCGGGGCGTTCTGGAACTCAATGAAGCCGCCGCCGAACTGCACATAGCCGTTGGAGCAGACCGTCAGCAGGCTGAAGGGCTCGCCGAAAAAGCGGAACGCGAAGCCGATGGGCGCGTCGACCAGCGTCTCGTCGTCGAGAGTGATCGCCTCGCCGATGGCGGAGAGATCCTCAAAGCCGCCTGAGATCGTGGCGACCGAGTAGCTCACGCCGCCGCAATCGACCCCCGCCCCGCGGAAGACGCCCCCGGCCTGCACGCACAGCACCTCGCGCGTGACGACGCACCCGGCGGGCTCACAGCAGGCGCCCGTCGGGCCGGGCGTGACGCCCATCGCGATCGAGCCCGTCGACCAGCGGCCCTCGCCATCGGTCACCGTGAAGGGCAGCGTGTACTGCCCCTGCGGGGCGGCGGCCTGCACCCACGCCGAGTAGACGCTGTCGCCCGCGGTCGCATCGGCGCCGAGCCCATCATCGCGCAGCTCAAGAGTCGACGGCCCGGCGAGCGAAGACGCGTCGACGGTCACCGCGAGACCAGTGCTCTGGGGCCGCAGGCCGGGCGCCACGCTGACGGTCAGCCGGCTGGAGGCGAGCTCGACGACGCTCGCCGGCGAGGCATAGCCGAAGCCTGTCGGCGGCGCAGGATCCGCCGAGGGCGCCACGGTGAACTGAAACCACTGGATATCGAACGGGCCGCTCTTCATCGCCGAAATCTGGGAGGCCCCCAGCGGGGTGATGATGCTGAAGCTGACATCGCGGCTGACGGCCGTCGAGGAGCAGACCAGCGCGCTCCCGCCGCCGCCCCCGGCGTCGAGGTCGACAACCGGCTGATCGCGCGAGCGGTCATCCGCCGGCGACCCGAGACTGCCGGCGGTGTTGCGGTCGGCGATGGCCAGGAAGTAGGTCCCCGGCGTGAAGACGCGTCGCAGCAGGCTCTGGGCCGTCGTCCCCGGGCCGCCGCCCACGAGGGACTCATCGTCGTTGGCGAAGCCCGGAACGGGGTTGAGATCGCCGTCGTAAACCATGACCTCGGTGTCGGTGTCGTGCCCCTGGCCGAGGGTCGAGA
>CAZSZO010000039.1:0-33640 GCA_964611125.1 uncultured Phycisphaeraceae bacterium
CCCAGTTTCTGGACGACCCGGGCAATAGCGGGGGTAGGATTTGAACCTACGACCTCCGGGTTATGAGCCCGACGAGCTACCAGGCTGCTCTACCCCGCATCAGTGCTTGAGTTATAGCCCTCGCTCGCCCGGGTGTCCACTCCTCCCGGGCCTGCCGCGCGGCGCCGACGCCGCATGGGCGATCCAGCCCATTCAAGCTCTCCCGATCCCTCCCTCACGCCGCGTCCGGGCCGCTGATCGCCACAGGTTCGTCAAAAATCTCCTCTGCTTCGCGCCAGTTCGCCGATGGCCCCTCGATCCATGGCCCCTCCCGCCACGCGTGCCAGATCCGCCCCGACCGCCGCGCCCGCCGAGGCTCCGCTGGCCCGCACAGCCCGCCGGCGGGGTCGGCCCCGCGTGCGGCCACCGGCCCCCGAACCCCCCCCTGCCCTCGCCGCCGCGCGCGAAGCGTTCATCGTCTTCCTCAGGGTGGAGTGCGGGCTCTCCAGGAACACGCTCGCGGCGTACTCCCGCGATCTTGAGGACCTCTACGCCGACCTCATCGCCGCCGGCCGGCGCGAGCTCGCCGACATCCAGCCGCGCGACCTTGCCGACCACCTGGCCTCGCTCCGCACGCGCCGCAAGCTCGCGGGGTCCTCCGCCATCCGCCACCTCGCCACGATCAAGGTCTTCTGCCGCTTCCTGATCAGCACCGGCCGCCTGACCACCAACCCCGCCAGCCACCTCGATCAGCCCACCCGCTGGAAGAAGCTGCCCACCGTGCTCTCCCCGCGCCAGGCCAAGACGCTCGTCGAGTCCACCCGCCGCCTCGGCGCCGCCCCCTCGCTCCCGCCGTCCAGCATCCCTTCCCCCCCCGCCCCCCCCACCACGACCAACGCCGCCGCCGCGCACCCTCAACCCAAGTCCCCCCCTGACGCCGCGCTCGCCCTGCGCGATCGGGCCCTGCTTGAGCTCCTCTATTCCTGCGGCGTGCGCGCCAGCGAGGCCGCCGGCATCCGCATCGACGACATCAAGCCCGCGCTCGGCGTGGTCCTCGTCACCGGCAAAGGCGACCGCCAGCGCCTCGTCCCCGTCGGCAAGCCCGCCCTCGAAGCCGTCAATCTCTACCTCAACCTCGCCCGACCGGTGCTCGACGGCGCCGCCCGGCGGTCGCGCCGCCCTCTCGGCTCGTCCCGCGCCGCCAAGCACACCGACGTCCTCTTGCTCTCCCGTAGCGGCCGCCCTCTCGAACGCGTCGCCATCTGGCAGCTCGTCAAAAAGCACGCCCGCTCGGCAGGCCTCCTGAAGGTCCACCCCCACGTCCTGCGCCACTCGTTCGCCACCCATCTGCTCTCCGGCGGCGCCGACCTGCGCGTGGTCCAAGAGCTGCTCGGCCACGCCGATATCGCCACCACCCAGATCTACACCCACGTCGACCGCTCCCGCCTCAAGGACGTCCACCGCAAGCACCACCCCAGGGCGTAGCGCCCGACGCACGCTCGCGCAAGCCCATTCAGGGGAACCGCGCTCACACCCCCTGATCGTGGCGGCGCGCTCGCGCAGACGCGCCACCCCCTCGCGCCACGCGCCCCGCGGGGCGCGTTTGAGGACCAGTCTCGGGGCGCAAGGTCTCGAATCTCCGCGGCCGTGGCCGATTTCGCCCCCGGGGCCTCTTGACGCGCAGGGGTCGGGTCGATGCAACGGGCTCTCCGGGAGCCTCTCATGACCCTCAGCACGCCGCCTCACGATCACCACTCCGCCACCGTCCGACCCGCCCCGGCCGGCCCAGCCAAGCCCGTGCCCACACCGAGTCTGGAGGCGCTGATGACCGCGGTGAACGCCGCGGTGACAGGCATTGTGCTCAGCGACGCCAGGCTCCCCGACAACCCGCTGGTCTTTGTGAACGATGAGTTCTGCCGGATGTCCGGCTACTCGCGCGACGAGGTGGTCGGACGCAACTGCCGGTTCCTTCAGGGTCCCGACTCCGACCGGGAGACCGTCGGCCTGCTCCGCAAGGCGATCCAGGAAGAACGCCCGGTGGTGGTGCGCCTGGTGAACTACTCAAAGGACGGCCGGCTGTTTCACAACGAGCTGCACATGAGCCCAGTCCTCGGGGCCTCCGGCAAGGCCGACTACTTCGTCGGCGTGCAGCACGATGTGACGGCCCAGGTCGAGGCCGAGACCCGGGTCCGTGAGCTCAGCCTGCGCCTCGCTCGCGCCAATGAAGCCCTGCAGTCGTTCGCCGACACCGCCGCCCGCGAGATCCTCGCGTCGCTCCGGCACGTCATCATGTTCTCCGATGCGCTCCTCAACGGCCCAGCCGAAGCCGCGTCCCCCGCCGACCCCTCAGCGCTCCGGACCATTCACGATTCCGCCACGCGCGCCAAGAGGCTCCTCGTTGAACTCCTGGAGTACTGCAGCGTGCTGTCGGCGCCGCTCGAGTCCCGGCAGGTGGCGCTCCGTTCCATCATGCCCATCCGCGAGTTCGCCGGCCGCGGCGTCACCTTCGAAGAGGCCGGCCTCGATGAACTGGTCACCTGCGACCCGGCCCTGGTCCGCCGCGCCCTGGGCGAGATCATCGACAACGCCGCCAAGTTCGTGCCGCCCGGCCAGGCCCCGAGCGTGGAGGTTCGGGCCCGCCGGAGCGGTCCCGGGGAGCTCTACCTTGAAGTGGCCGACCGGGGGATCGGCATCGACGCCGCGCAGGCTCGCCGGGTTCTCGAACCCTTCGTCCGCCTGAACGCCTCCGCCAAGTACGATGGCATCGGGCTGGGCCTGGCCCTGGCCGGCCGGATCGCCGAGCGCCACAACGGCCGCGTCGAGCTCCTCCCCCGCGAGGGCGGCGGCGTGCTCGCCCGCCTGCACATCGCTGACGCGGCGCGCCACGGCGCACAGAGCCGGGAGGCGGCATGAGCTTCGACCCTTCCCCGCTTGGCGCCGCCTCATGCGAGCCGGTGCGAATCATCGTCGCTGATGAGGAGCCCACCGACCGCGCCCTGGTGCAGATGGCCCTTCGCCGGGTCGGCTTCGCACACGAGATCCGCGAGGCCTGCGACGCCGCGGACTTTGATCGCCTGCTGGCCGACGACGGCGAGGACGGCGTCCACCTCATCATGACTTGCCTCGACCTTCCCGGCCTCGACGGGCTGGACGGCATCCGAAGGATCAAGTCGGCCGTTCGAACCCGGCCCACCCCCCTCGTCGTGTTCTTCACGCCCTGCGCCAGGGCGTCGGCCCAGCGCTCGCTCGTCCGGGACCTCTACGACGCCGGCGTCAATTCCGCCATCGAGAAGGCCGATTCCATCGAGGCCTATGCCGCGCGCCTCCAGGAGGCCGGCCTGTATTGGGGTCGAACCGTCCGGCTGCCCCTCTAGAGGAGACTGCGAACATGCCCAGAACACGCGCAGTGGTCCTCTCCGGCGATCGGGCCATCGCCAGCGCCCTCGTCGCGGCGGCCGAGCGGGCAGCCTGCGTCGCCGCGCTCGTGACCCCCGAATGGGAGCTGGCCGCGGTCGTCACCGGGTTCCGCCCCGACCTCATCGTTGTTGACTGCGACTCGCTGGGAACCGATCCCCTCACCCTGCTTGAGCGCAACGCCCACCACATCGGCGCAGCGCCCCTGGTCCTTCGCTCCACCCGCTGCCCCCGCCTGATGAGCAAGCTGCTCACCCACCTCCGGGAGCTCGGCTTGACTGTGGAAGCCATGGTCGGCGAGGCCGACCCAGCGCCCGGCGTCGAGGCCGCCATCACCCAGTTCCAGTCCCGGGCCACCCGCATCACCGCCGCTGAGCTGGCGAACGCCATGAGCCAGAACGAGCTGGTCGTGCACTACCAGCCCAAGGTCCGCCTCGCGAGCCCGCGCCCCCTCGTCGGGGCCGAGGCCCTCATCCGCTGGCGCCACCCCACCCTCGGGCTGATCGGCGCCGGTCAGGTCGTCAGCCTCGCCGAGCGCAGCCGCCAGCATTGGCGGCTCACCGAGTGGGTACTCGACAAGGCCCTCGACCTTCTCGGGCTCGCCGAGGACCTCGGCATGGAGATCCGCGTCGCCGTCAACGTCCCCGCCGACTTCATCGCCGAGCCGCATTTCAACCGCATGGTCGCCGACGCTCTCGAGCGCCACGACGCCGCGCCGTCCTCGCTCTGCCTCGAGATCACCGAGACCACCGCCATGCGCGAGGGACCGGCCATCACCCGCGCCCTCACCACTCTGCGCCTGCGCGGGGTCCACCTCTCCATCGACGACTTCGGCACCGGCTACTCATCCCTCATTCAACTCCACCGCCTCCCGTTCGATGAACTCAAGATCGACCAGTCGTTCATCCGCGACTTCCCCCAGAGCCAGGCCTCCTGCGCGATCGTCGCCTCCACCCTGAGCCTCTGCGAGCGCCTTGGTCTCCAGGTCTGCGCCGAGGGCATCGAGACGAACGCCGCCGCCGATGAGCTCGAACGCCTCGGGTGCCAGATCGGACAGGGCTACCTCTTCGGCAAGCCCATGCCCGCCCGCGAGTTCATCCAGGCCTGCCGCAAGACCGCTGATACCCCCCGCCAGGGTTCGCCGCTTGCAGAGCCCGCGGCGGAACCCACCAGCCAGGCTGCCTGACCCCGCGCCCCCATGGCCCTGGATGCCCCAATCCGGGCATTTTTGCACAGTTCCGCCGAATCCCCACAAAGCGCGACAAAACCGTAGCGCAACGGTCATTAGTCTCAGAACACCCCCGGCACCGGGTGACCGCGTGCGGGCGGCAACCTGTTTCAAGGAGCGGGATCATGATCTGTTCGCTTAACGGCTTCAGCACCGGCGGACGCAGCGCGGCCGCCGCGCTGCTGGCGCTCTCGTGCAGCGCCGTCGCCCTCGCCCAGGATGTCACCAGGCCCACCGACACCATCGTCGCGTCCTCCGACAACTTCCCCGGCGGCGAGGCCCCGGGTGGGGCGATCGACAACCGCGCAGGCTCCAAGTACCTCAACTTTGACCGCATCAACACCGGCTTCACCGTCACCGCCGGCGGGACGGGGGTCGTCCGCGCCCTGGCCATCATCACCGCCAACGACGCCCCCGAACGCGACCCCACGAGCTTCATCCTCGAAGGCTCAACCGACGGCGTGAACTTCACCCCCATCGCCCAGGGCACGCTCACCCCGCCCATCGCCCGCTTCGGCTTCACCCAGGCCGCCTTCCCCAACTCGACCCAGTATCCCATCTACCGCGTCACGTTCCCCTCCATCCGCGACGGCTCGGCCAACAGCATGCAGGTCGCCGAGGTCCAGCTCCTCACCGCCCGCGACATCCTCACCCCAGGCGACGCCTTCACCGTCGCCTATCCCCCCGGCGCCTTCGCCGGCGCCGGTGAAGGGCCCGCCAGCCTCTTCGATGACCGCTGCGGCACCAAACTCGGGGTCTTCGGCGGCAACGCCGGGCCGACCATCATCACCGTGACGCCCGGCCTGGGCGCGACCACCGTCACCGGCGTCGATATCTTCGGCGCCAGCGACGACCTCGCCTTCGGCGGCCGCACCCCGTCCTACATCACCATCTCGGGGTCCAACAACGGCCAGGACTTCACCCAGATCTTCACCTCCGCTCTCGAGCAGACCACCGAGGACATGCAGGACCAGCAGTTCACCTTCACCAACACCACCGCCTACCGCCAGTACCGCCTCGAACTCGGCCCCGCCACCCTCGACCAGTTCATGCAGCTTGGCGAGATCCAGCTCCTCGGCGTCACCGGCAACGACGCGCCAGCCAACGACGTCTGCGCGACCGCCCAGCAGGTCGCCGCGGGCTCGAACTCCGGCGCCAACTTCAACGCCACCGGAACCGACACCACCCCCTGCGGCCTCGCCGACTCCGCCGACGTCTGGTTCAGCTACACCTCCGCCGTCACCGGCCTGGTGGAGGCAAACACCTTCGGCCCCGGCAGCCTCGACACCACCCTTGCTGTTTACGACGGCTGCGACGGCCCCCTGGTGGCGTGCGATGACAACACCCGGGCCGCCCAGTCCCGCGTCCGCTGGCTCGCCGTGACCGGCCGCGAGTACAAGCTCCGCGTCGCGGGCCCCGAGGGCGCATTCGGTGCGTTCACCCTCAACATCAACGAAGCCCCCGAATCCAACACCGACACCTTCGTCCCGCTCGACTACAACTTCAACGGCATGGTCCACGCGGGCGAGGGCGTCGATCCCGACAGCCCCAATGGTTTCCGCTCGCTGGCCGATCGCGCTCTGCGTCTCACCGGCGCCGTCGGCTCCATCGAGGTCGGTCTCGAAAGCCCCGTCTCCGGCCTTCCCTACACCGTCGTCACCCAGGCCGGTGAGCTCGACATGGTCCAACTGGGCGACCGCAACGTCGTCGACAACCGCAACTTCACCTTCGACCTCGACGTTGGCGGCTTCGATCAGGGCCGCCTCGAGAACTTCATCGGCATCCAGCCCACCTGGCTCGCGAACACCAACCAGGCCACGCCCCAGACCACCAGCACCGCTCCGCTCGGCCTGGCCATGGGCCCCGCCACCCGCATCGGCCTCATCTACCAGTCCAGCAACGGCGGCACTGAGTTCTCCGTCACCCTCGGCTTCTCAGGCGGCCAGACCGCCGTCGTCTCCGTTGAGGCCCCGGACTGGTTCGGCGATCAGGACCCCGGCGCTCCCCTGCCCGGCGTCGCTCAGCAGCACCAGCTTGGCGTCTTCTTCGGCAGCCAGAACGTCGACCGCGCCGTCCCCGGCGTCGACCTCAACGTGGCCGAAGCGGTCATCAGCACCGCCAGCCTCAACGCCGGCGGCTTCGGCGACTTCACCGGCCTCCGCATCGAGTCCATCGCCTTCAGCGACGCCCTCAGCGTCAACGCCGACACCGGCATCCTCGCCGTGACCATCCGCGATGGCGTCAGCGCCTGCCGCGCCGACTTCAACGGCGACTCGAACCTCGACCCCGACGACCTCTCTGACTTCATCACCGGCTACTTCTCGATCCCCCCCGACGCCCGCACCGACTGGAACGGCGACGGCACGATCGATCCGGACGATCTCTCTGACTACATCACCGCCTACTTCACCGGCTGCTGATCCATTGGCCGCGAGCGCTCCCTGGCTCGCCTTCAGCACACCTCTGGGCCCGCCGACCTCTTGGTCGGCGGGCCCTTTTTGCTTCCCGACCCCCCAGCCCCTCCGTTACACTCCGCCCATGCCCGCCCCCACCGCCCCCGACGCCCAGCACGCCCTCTGCGTGCTCGCCAGCGGTTCGCGCGGCAACTGCTCGCTCCTCCGCTCCCCCCGCCGAACCATCTCCCCCACCCGCCCCGCATCAAGCCCCGCCGGCCGCCCCACGCTCACCCTCCTCGACCTCGGCCTCTCCCCCCGCCGCACGTCGGCCCTGCTCGAGTGGCTCGGGTTCGATCTCGCCGACATCGACGCCGTACTCCTCACCCACCTCGACCACGACCACTGCCACGCCGGGTGGTGCGTCCCCGATTGCCCGCTGCCGCCCCACGTTGAAGTCTTCCTCCCCCGCAGTCACCTCGGCCGCGCCCGCCGCCAGGGCTTCTCGCCCCGCCGGATCTCTCCCTTCCGCGACCGATTCCTCACCCCCGCCGGGCTCGCCGTCGATCCGCTCATGCAGTTCCACGATTCGCTCGGGGCCGCGTCTTTCCGCCTCCACACCCCAGCCGGCCGACTCGGCTACGCCACCGACCTCGGCCAGGTCACCGACCATCTCGTCACCCACCTTCGCGGGGTCGATGTCCTCGCCATCGAGTCCAACTACTGCCCGCAGCTCCAGGTCGATTCCGACCGCCCCGACTTCCTCAAGCAGCGCATCATGGGCGGCCGCGGCCACCTCTCCAACCAGGAAGCCGCCGAGGCCGTCCGCCGCATCGCCCCCCGCGACCACGTTGTCTTCCTGCACCTCTCCCAGCAGTGCAACCACCCTGACCTCGTCCGGGCCCTGCATGCGGGCGTCCCCTACGGCGTCACCCTCAGCGCGCAAGACGCCCCCACGCAGTGGATCCCCCTGCGCGGCCAGGCGGAATCACCGCTCAGCGAGCCCGCCCGCCAGGGCATGCTCTTTGAATAGGCTTCGCCCGGTCGGGTCAACTCACCCCACCGCCGCGCACACCTTCTTGGCCGCGTCGCCCAGGTCCGTACCGGCTTGCAGCGTCGGCAGGCTCGCCCGCGCGCCCTCCAGCAGCTTGCGGCCAGCGTCCACGTTGGTCCCTTCCAGCCGCACCACCAGCGGCACCTTGAAGCCGGTTGAGCCGTCGGGGTTCTTGAAGTTCTTCGCCGCGTTGATGATCCCCTGCGCGATGATGTCGCACTTCATGATCCCGCCGAAGATGTTCACCATCACGCCCTTCACCTGCGGGTCCGACAGGATGATCCCGAACGCTTCGGTCACCGCCTCCTCGCTCGCTGAGCCGCCCACATCCAGGAAGTTCGCCGGGCTACCCCCGTGGACCTTGATGATGTCCATCGTCGCCATCGCCAGGCCCGCCCCGTTCACCAGGCAGCCGATGTTGCCGTCGAGGGCGATGTACGACAGCCCGAACCGCTTGGCCCGCAGCTCCGCCGGGTTCTCCTCGGTGGGGTCGAACATCCCTTCGAGGTCCTTGTGCCGGAAGGTCGCGTTGTCGTCAAAGTTGAACTTCGCGTCGATGGCCATGACCTGGCCGTCGGGGTGGGAGGCGTCGGGGGGGGTGAGGATCAGCGGGTTGATCTCCGCGAGCGAACAGTCCTTTTCGATGAAGAGCTTGGCGAGGTTCATCATGACGGCGACGGCCTGGGGGATCTGCTTCCCGCGGAAGCCAAGGGCGTACGCGGCGTTGCGGGCGGCGAAAGTCTGGAGGCCGAGGAGGGGATGGAGGGGAGTTTTGATGATGGCGTCGGGGCGGTCGTGGGCGACGGTCTCGATCTCCACGCCGCCTTCGCGGGATGCGATGAGGATGTTGCGGCGGGTGGTGCGGTCGGTGGTGATGGCGAGGTAGAATTCTTCGGTTCCGCCGCCCTTGCGAGGCGCGATATCGGCGGCCTGGGCGACGAGGATTTTCTTGACCTCGAGGCCTTCGGGTGGGGTCTGAGGGGACTTCATGCGGTTGGAGAGCATGAAGCGGGCGGCGGTCTCGGCGTCGGCGGGGGTTTTGACGAGCTTGACGAAGCCGGCCTTGCCGCGGCCGCCGGCGTGGACTTGGGCCTTGATGACGGCCATGGCGGAGGCCTGGCCGGCGGTGACGGCCTTGAAGGCGGGGGCGGCGGCCTCGACGTTGTCGATCATCCGGCCCGCGGGGACGGGGATGTTGAACTCGGCGAGGAGCTGGCGGGCTTGGTACTCGTGGATCTTCATAGGGGAAGATGATACAGGGGCGGAGGGGGGTGCGGGGAGATGAAAAAAACCCCGGCGCGGGGCCGGGGCTTGGGGGCGAGGCGGTCGCGATCCGGCGGAGAAGTTCAGCAGCCGCCGAAGTAGGCGGCGATGAAATCGGCGAGGTCGTCGGGGTCGGTGACGGCGTCGTGGTTGAAATCGGCCTCGGGGCAGGGCGAGGCGGCGAAGAAGCAGGCGACGTAGTCGGCGATGTCGTCGGGATTGAGCGTGCCGTCGTGGTTGAAGTCGGCCAGGCAGGGGGGCGTGACGGTAATGGTGGCTGAAGCGGTGAAGGAGGGCGAGCCGACCACAGAGGCGGTAACGGTATAGGTTCCGCCTTGGGAGGCTGAGAAGACGCCGTCGGGGGAGATGGCGGCGCCGGGGGCGGACCAGAGGACGGCGGTGTTGTCGGTGCCGCGGACGGATGCGTAGAGCTGGATGGATTGGCTGGCGGCGAGGGTGGCGGAGGTGGGGAACACGGTGATGCGCTGGTATCTGGTTTGGGCGACGCCGAAGACGCTGATGCCGGCGCCTTGGCCGCCGCCGATGGCGTTGACGGCGTAGAGCGCGAGGGTGTTGGCTCCGGCGTGAAGGGTGGAGCGGAGGTCGGGGTAGTGGTTGGTGGTGAAGGCGGTGGGCGAGCCGACCTGGGATGTATTGGCGAGGGGTTGCTGGTTGAGGAAGGCGCCGGGCTGGAGCAGCCAGCCGAGCTTGTCGGCGACGGCGAAGCTCAGGTCGACGGATCCGAGGGTGGCGTCGGAGGGGAGGTAGTCGGGGTCGAGGTCGAAATCGATGGAGTAGATGGCGGTGTGGCCGTTGGTGGCGTTGGCGCTGGTGGAGACCCAGGTGGAATTAACCCAGCCGGAGAGACGGGGCGCGCCGGGGGCGGCCGGGCCGGTTCTCGCGGCGTCGAGCATGGCGCTCGACACTCCACCGACGAACGTGCCCGAGGCTGGGCCGTCGAGGTAGTGGGCGGAGGACTGGGTGAACTCGCGGTAGGAGCTGGTGCGGATGGGGCTGTAGGCTTCGGTGGAGAGGATGCGGATGGGGGTATCGGGGGTGGTTTCGTAGGCCCAGGCGATGGGGTTGGGCGTGGTGCTCGAGAAGGAGCGCAGCGCGGCGAAGTCGATGAGGATCCAGCCGTAATGGGTTTGGCCGTTGATCTGGAACTTGACGCCGACGAAGGCGCGGTTGCCGATGAGGTTGCCGCTGCCGCGATCGCTGATGCTGACGGGGGAGCTGTAGACGTAGTCGGTGTTTGGCGCGAGGGTGAAGAGGTATTGGGGGCCGACGAGCTCGCCGGGGCCGAAGGCGCGGACGGCGTCGAACTTGAGGGTGCCGAAGGAGGCGGTGGGGACGGGGGTGACGGGGAGGGTGGCGATGCCGCCGCCGGAATGGGAGATGAGCATGCCGGTGGAGGCGGTTCCGCCCATGATCCCCAGGGATTGGTTGCGCATGCAGAAGTGCTTGGAGTCGATCAGCGCGGCGGGGGGCTGGGTTTGACTGGGGCCCTGGGTGATATCGAACGCGCGCTTAAGGGAGGGGTTTGAGGCGAGGAAGCAGGGGTCGGGATCGGAGAAATCGGAGAGGGTGGGGGCGGCCCGCCAGACGAGGGAGCCGTTGTTATAGAAGGTGATGGGATCGGCTGCGGCGATGGATGTGCAGAGACCAACCGCCGAGACCAGAGCGAGCGTCGCTTTCATTTTGACCTCCTGAGAGGGCCCAGAATTGGACCTTCCCGATTCTACGGAAAGGGTGCGAGGGGTGATGCAATGAAACTCGCAGTCGGCGCGAAGTTCTGTGGACTTCCCATGAAGGGCGTACCGAAGCGGCGAGATCAGGTTCTTGGTCGTATGGCGACGGGCGGGAGGCGGCAGGGGTGGGGCGGACGTGCACCTTTGGGTGGACGAACCTCGGAGATGGCCGCTCGGCGTGGGCGGACCGCTCGGATCGGCCTGATCCGCAGGCGTGGGCGGCGCGGGCCGCGGGTTCGCTGTTGACGGTTTACGCGCAGGAGCAGGCATGATGAGTTCGAGCGCTAAGAGCGGCGGTGGGGTTCCTCGTCCGGTGAAGATGGCGATCGCGGTGGCGATCGGGGCCGGAGCCCGTTCCGGAGGGCGGCGCACAATCTGAATACGACGCCGGATGGCGTGCGCGGGAAGGACTACTGAACCGGGGCCGTGCGGGAATGGCGCTAGGGCGGCGCGGGCAATACGATGGGGCATGAGCGAACGCGATCGGGCGGAGGTCCTGGCGTGCGTGGGCCTGGGGTCAAACCTCGGGGACCGCGCGGCGAACATTCGCGAGGGCGTCCGGCGGCTTGGGCTGGTCGAGGCGACACACGTAGAGCGGGTGTCGAGCCTGATTGAGACGGCGGCGGTGAGGGTGGGCGAGGCGGATCCGGGGGGGCCGTATCTCAACGGGGCGGCGACGGTGCGGACCCGCCTTTCCGCGAAGGCTCTGCTGCACGCGATGCATGCGATCGAGGCGGACCTGGGGCGGAATCGCTCCGCGGGCGGGACGGGGCGCGGGGCGGCGCGGACGCTGGATCTGGATCTGCTGCTGTATGGGGAAGCGGTGATTGATGACGGGGGCGTAGCGACGCCGCACCCGAGGTTGCGGGGGCGGGAGTTCGTTCTGGCGCCGTTGTGCGAGATCGCGCCAGAGGCGCGGGTGCCGGGGACGAGTGGCGAGAGAACCACAACGGTGCGGGCGCTGTTGGCGGCCCTGCGCGGGGGGGCTTTGGTGCTGGCGGCGGTGATAATGATGACGGGGATGGCCGGAGCGCAGGCGAGGGAGGGGGTGCGGGCTGGCTTGCAGGCGGGCGTGCAAGCTGGGGCGCCCGGAGGCGGGACGAGGGGAGGGCAGGTCAGTGGGCTGAGCCCGGTGATTGCACTTCAGGAAGCCAAGAAGGCCTACGGCGAAGGACCCACCGCCGAAAAGGTCGCGGTGCGAATAAGGGCGGCCCGCCGGGCCGACGCGCCGGATCGCAAGCCCGAGTCCAAGGAAGAAGAGTTCGTCATCCGAATCGAACCCGGAAGCAGCAAGGACGCTCCCCGCCCCCGAACCGTCGCGCTGGAGCTCGGCGTGCTGCGCGTCTGGGCCGGTGAAGGGCGGATCATTGCGATCGCAACCACCAACGCTGAAACTTACTTCGAGTCCCAGTACGACCCGGCGACCCCGCTGACGGCCGAGCTCTTGGGCGAGAAGCTCAACCCCCTGCCGCTGCTGGGCCTGGTGCTGCTCCTGCAGGACCCCGAGGCCGCGGCGCGGGCGTTCCGGGCCGCCGCGTACCTCCCGCCGGTGAGCTGGTCGCGGCTCACCCTTGAAACCAAGGGCGACAAGGCCGGCCTGTACATCCTCGCCGGCTCGTCAGAGGCCGGGCCCGCTGACATGACCATCGATGCCGCGACCGGTCGCCTCCGTCGCTTCTCGTCCGCCCTCGCAGCCCCCCGCGCCGGCGAGAGCGAGGGACCAGGCATCGAGGTGACAGTCAGCCCGGCGGCCAAGAGCGACCCGGCGGGGTGGAAGATCAGCGTCGAAGGTCGGCAGCGGGTGGGGAGCCTGGGGGCACTGCGGAAGGGTGAGGCGGGAGCGGGCCCCCCGGCGGAGGGAGCGGAGAAATAGGGGTCCGGGTGCGGTCCGGTGCAACAGGGTGCAACAGGGCGCATCAGGGCGCATCAGGGCTCTCCCGCTCGGCGGCGGGCGGAGTCGAGGAGTTGGCGATACCGGGCCTCGTCGGCGAGGACTTCGGTGTGGCCATCGAGGAACGCGACGACGCCGGTTCCGGGCCAGGGGTCGACGGGTTCGAAAATGATCGCGGCTTCGAAGGGCGCCTCGACGGCGGGAGCGAAATACACGAACCCCGGGCTGGCGCCGGGCTGGCGCGGATTCACGACGCTCTGGGCGTCGAGCATGGACGCGTCGATGAGCGCTTGCAGGCTGGGGGGGTAGGCCCCGTGCTTGGCGAAGTAGTCGTGCACGGCGAGGACGGCGGCCCGGGCGTTTTGCGAAGCCTGGTTGGTCGCGACCATGGTGTCGACGATCGGCGGCTGGAGGGCGTAGCCGGGCGGGACTTGGAGCGAGAACAGGCCCGGGTTATAGGCGCCGCCGAACTCGAAGTGGTCCATGACGGTCGAAGGACCCAGCATCGGCCCCTCGCGGGTCTGCAGCGGTGAGGGATCGTGGCGGATGCGCAGCGGCAGCCCGGTGCGAACGCTGATCCAGACGGTGACGGTTCCTTCGGCGAAGTCATCCGGCGCCGGGGCGCGGATCACCCGCGCGGCTTGGCCGTCGATGGGCTCCTCCCCGACGAGTTCCCCCGGCAGATTCGCCAGACCGGTGAGGATCGGGAAGAAGTGCCACTGCTGCGACTTGAGCGGAGAATGGGTGGCCCACATGCGGTCGGGCATGAGCACCAGGGCTGTTTCCTGGTCGAGATCCGCGACGACGACGCGCCCGTCATCCAGCTCGGCGCGCTGGAGGCGGGCGTCGACGACGATGAACCGGGCCCAGCGGAGGTCTTGGCCGTCGGCGACCTGGGCGATGCGGAAGGCCACCGAGGCGGCTTGTTGGATTTTGGACGTCATCGACGCGAGGGGTGCGGCCGAGGCGGCTGGCGGGGCGTTGAGGGGGAGCGCCACCGCCAGTGCCAAGCCAGCCGCCGCGGCGAGGGGGATGGCCCAGCGCAAAATACGGGGGGCGAGCGGGGGAGCGTGGGGAGGTCGGCCGCCGATGCGGCTGATGACCCCGTCGGAGAGGGCGAGGCGCCCGGCGTCGAGGAGGCGGGTGCGGAGGGCGATCGTGTGGGCGTGCTCCTGGCGGCAGGCAGCGCACGCGCCGAGGTGAGCGTGCAGAGATGCACGGGCGGGGTCATCGAGGAGGCCCTCGACATCGGCGACGAACTGGTCACGTGCGTTCGGGCAGTTCATGGATCATCTCCGAGTGTGCGTGGCGCGGGCGCGGAGCCTGCGGGTCGAGCGCCTCGCGCAGGAGCGCGTAGGCGCGGGTGAGCTGCTTGGTGACGGTCCCCACCGGCGCCCCCCCTCGCGCGGCGATCTGGGCGCACGAGATGCCGGCGAAGTACCGCAGGCGGATGACGGTGCGATAGGGTTCCGGGAGCCGCTCGATCGCGGCGTGCAGGTCGGGGTCGGCGCTTGACACGGTCGAGCTCGGCTGGGCTGGAGGCAGGTCGCCGGCAATGGGTGTTCGACGGGCCTGCTCCTTGAGCACGCGGAGGGCGATGCCCTTGACCCAGGGCCCGAACGATCGTGGATTGCGGAGCGACGCGAGCTTGAGCCAAGCGCGGGTGAAGGCCTCCACGATCACGTCATCGCTCTGGCCCGGGGCGGCGGAGGCCCCCACGAACGCGCGAACCTCGGGGCCGTGCCGGTCGACCAGCTCACGGTAGCGTTCCGGGGAGCCGCTGAGGCATTGGGCGATGGTGTCGGCGTCGTCGCTCATCGGGGGCTCCGTTGAACATAGTGACGCCGCCGGAGCGGTTTGCGGCCAAATAGTCGGATACTTGGGCGATTTGCCCGCGATGGTCTGGGGAACGGGGCGTTCCCTCGGCGTTGACGGCGGGCATGACGACGTGAGAACGAGGCGCGGGGCGGCGCGTGAGGTGCTCACCCCCCGCGCCGCGGGGGGCTCTGTAAGAACGGGAATTGCGCGAGAACGGTGGGAAGCGGCGTTGGGCGAAGGGAATAGGGCGCAGCGGCGGAGGCCGGTGCGCCCCGGGCGAACTTCAGGGGTTCGAGGCGATCCTGAAGAGCTGAGGGCGCCAGAGGAGGTGTCGCAGACTTAGTCAGCAACCGCTGAAGAACAGGGCGATGTAGTCGCTCAGGTCGTCGGGGTTGATGACGCCGTCGCCGTTGAGCTCGGCTTCGGGGCAGGGGATCGGGGCGAAGTAGCAGCTGATGTAGTCACTGAGGTCGTCGGGATCGACGACGCCGTCGTGGTTGAAGTCGGCCAGCAGGCAGTTGACCGAATCGAGGCGGAGCACCACGGCGTTGGGGAGGTAGACGATCGTCCAGGCGTAGATGCGGCCGTCGAAGATCGAGACGGGATTGGCGTCGAACGCGCCCGAGACGGCGGAAAGGGAGGTGAGGATCGTGAACTCATCGCCCGGGTGCGGAAGATGCTGGCCCTCACTGGAATCGAAAACCCGCACATTGAGGCTTCCGTCAAGCACGGCCTGGCCGCCGGAGACGATGAGGAGGTCGCGGACAGGGCCGCCGTTCTGGCCGCCGATGTCGACGTTCCACACCGAGCCGGGCGCCGCGGTGAAGCGGTCGACCGACGCGGCGCCGGCGTTGTCATCGCTGATCTCGAGGATTCCGTCGTTGGTGAGACCCACCTGGTTGAGGTTGGCGCCTTGGGAGAGGGACATCACGCCCGCCGCGGCGTTGCGGAGGAGCCCGGCGCCCTGAAAGTCGGCCAGGTGGGAGACGTCGGTCTGCCCCGTCATGCGGAGAACGGCGGAGGGATCGATGTTCACGATGCAGCCGAGGAACCACGTGTCCGCGTTGATCTGCACGCGTCCGCCGGTGACGCTGACCTCGCCACTGGCGTGGAGCGGGGAGCCGGCGACGCGGATGATGGTGAAGTCATTGACGCCCTGGAGGTGCAGATGGCCGTTGATGACCCAGTAGTCGGCGAGATCGGTGAGATTGACGGTGAGTCTGCTGAGCACCCCAGCCTCAATGAAGAGGTCGCCGGCGAAGCCGTTGCCGGGGGTGGAGCCGATCGACTCGGCGTTGATGACGAAGGCGTTGTTGATGGTCCAGTCGATCCCGGCGAGTTGGGACATGACGAAGCGGCCGGCGTTGATGGTGGTGGGGCCGACGACGGTGGCGTCGCCGGTCTGGCGGGCATAACCGGAGAAGTTGACGACGCCGTCCCAGGTCGTCGGACCCGAGAAATTGATGTCGCCGCCGTTGACGAAGAGCGTGTTGGTGGAGAAGGTCCCGCCTTCGACGTTGGTGGGGCCATTGAAGGTGAGTCGGCCGGAGTCGGCGACGTCGTAGGTTCCTCCCAGCACATCGATCTGCGTGGTCATGGCGCCGCCCAGGAGAAGGCTGCCGCCCGGGACGACCTCGACTTCGGTCTGGGGCCGGAGGACGAGGCCCTCGCTGAAGATGGAGAGCCGCCCGGCGTCGGCGGGGGCTCCAGCAGGACCGGTGAGGGTGATGCTCCCGGCGAAATCGAGCGGGGAGCCGCGGATCGTGGCGGTGTTGGCGGGGGAGCCGGCGAGGCCTGTCATGATGATCTCGCTGGGGGCGTCGGCGACCCAGCCCTCGGTGAGGTTCATGTAGAGATCGGCCTGGGGCGCGAGCAGGATGGAGCCGCTGAAGGGGTCGCTCAGGCCTGCGGCGGACGCGACGAGGTGGGCGCCGGTGAGCAAGGAGGGGTCGTAGGCGGTGAGGTCGATGACGCCGACGCCGTTGGGGCCGTCGAGGTCGAATCGCCCGCCCTCGTAGTTCTGAAGGGTCAGCACGCCGGAGTCGGCGGGCTCGATCCGCCCGCCGTTGAGGAGGGCCAGGCCGGGGGATGTGAAGATGAAGCTCCCGTTGCCGTCGAGGGTGGCGTCGGGGCTCAGGACGAGTTGGCCGGAGACGTTGGCCAGACCGTCGCGGATCTGAACGACGGCGCCGTTGCCGACGGAGAGGTCGTTGGTGATGATCGAGGGGTTCGGGCCGGCTTCGAGGCGGAGGCGGGAGTGGAGAATGTTGACGCCGGAGACGGAGGTGTCGCCGGTGACGGTGAGGCGTCGGTTGGTGGTGTTGAGGCCCATGCCGTCGGTGATGCTCAGGCTGGCGACGGTGGCGTTGACATTGAGCGTGACGGTGGCGTTCGCGGCCGCGGCGGTGTTGCCGATGAACACGCTCGACAACGGCGCGGGCGCGCCAGGGAACCAGTTGGCGCCGGTGCTCCAGACGCCGTTGGCGGTGTTCCAGTTGGCGGGCTGGGCCTGGGCGGGAACGGCCGCAAGCATGCTTCCCGCCAGCGCGGCGAGGATCGGCGCGGCAGGGTGGCGAACGGTGCGAGCAGCGGGTCGGACGTGCGAAGCAATGACCAGGGACATGCGAAGCTCCTTTGGGCGCCTCGACGGCCGCGTGAGAGGGCAAGCTCAGCGGCGCCGGAGGGCGACCTGGGAGGACGCGGGATCGGCGGAGAGATCGCGCCGCGCCGAATTCGAACGAAAGGACCGGGAGCGCCAGCGGACCCGGCGACACCGGCCCGAAAGCACGTGGCCGCAGCGCCGAGGACCAACGGGAAAGGGTGAACGGGGGATGGGGACGCAAACAACCCGGCTTGGCGTGACGCCTTGCCGGGTCGAGTCCTTGCCGGGTTGGGCAGATCGGGCGAAGCTCGTACCGCCTCAGACCGCGCCAGGGACGGCGCGCCGCCTCACGGGCAGCCGCCGAAGAACACCGAGATGTAGTCGCTCAGGTCGTCGGGGTCGACGAAGCCGTCGGCGTTGAAATCCGCCAGATCGCAGGGCGGCGTTCCGAAATAGCAGGCGATGTAGTCGCTGAGGTCGTCGGGGTCGATGAACCCGTCGCCGTTGAAGTCCGCCGCGCACGTGCGCACCTCGACGTGCTTCCCGTCCGCTGCGACATTGAGGTTGATCCAGCCGATGTTCTCGCTCCATACGAAGCCGGCGAAACGGCGCGGGGGATCGACGGCGATCCTCGCCGTCAGGAGCGGGTCTGCCGCGCCGCCGGCTGAGAAATTGATCCAGCCGACGTTCTCCCCCCAGGCGAAGCCGGAAAGGAACCCGTCGCTGGGATCGAGGTTGACGCCGAAGTCAGCGCCAGTGACGTTGGCGTACGAACCGCCGTCGGCGGGTGAGCCGCCGCCGAGGTTGATCCACCCGATGTTCTCGCACCAGATGAAGCCGGAGAGAAACGTGGCCGAGACCAGGACGCCCTGCGAAGACGCGGGCGAACCCGCATCGCGCCAGTTCATCCAGCCGCAGTTCTCCGACCAGGAGAGCTTGTTGGCATCGACGATGTTGGAGGGCTGGGCGAGGGCGGCCGGGACGACGAACGCGGGAGCAAGAAGAGCAAGGGACTGTGAGTGCATTCTCATGGGTGAGGCTCCGCGGCCAATGAAGGGCCGGACTCAGTAGGTGAAATTGGCGTTGGGGTCGCTGGAGCCGGGGCTGACGCCCCCGGCGTTGCCGTTGATGGCGGCGCCGGCGGCGGCGGCGTTGACAACCAGGCAGACGTTCCCGGCCGAGATGCTCCAGTTCAGCGTGTTGCTCGAGCAGGTGTTGCGGGCGATGAAGTTGCCGCCGGCGGTGACGCGAATGCCGGCGTCGTTGGAGGTGCAGTTGTTGCCCTCGATGCGGTTGGGCCCGAAGCTGACGGCGATGCCTGCGCCGTCGCCGGCGGCGCCGTTACTCGTGCAGGTGTTGCCGCGGATGACGCAGCGGCTGGAGAAGACGGAGATCCCGGACAGCCCGTTGCTCGAAACGGAGCAGTCGGCGACCGTTGATTCGTTGAAGACGATGATCCCCGCCCCGTTGTTGGAGGTTGAGACGCACGTGAGCACCGAGGAGCGGTCCCCAACGACGATGCCGCGGGTGCCGTTCCCCGATGCGATGCACGACTCCACCATGCTGCCGGTTCCGGCGCTGATCCCCGAGAAGCCGTTGCTGTTGGAACTGCAGGAGCGGACGATCGCTCGATCGCCGACGAGGATGCCCGATCCATTCGACTCCGCAAGGACGTTCTCGATTCGGTGGTCCGCGCTCGGATCGACGCCGATCAGCGAGATGCCGTCGCCCGGGAAGCCGCGCACCATCCCGTTCCGGATCGTAATGCGGCTCATCGGGACGCTCGTCCTGATGCCCGAGCCGGCCCCCGTCACGCCCTGAATCCGAAAGCCGTTCAGATCGATGCTCACGTCGGGCGAGGCGATGACGATGCCGCTCTTGCCGGAAACGCCCTGCAGGTCTCCGGTGAGGTAATACGAACCCGGCTGCGTGATCCGGAACACGCTCGACGCGTCGCCAGGAGTATTGACGGCGCTGATCGCCGTGCGCGGCTCGACTTCACTGAGCGTCTTGTAGCTCGACATGACCGGGCCGGCGGGCGGATTGAGCGGTCCGGCCACCACCGCCGCGGCGGCAAGAAACGATGCCGCCGCGATCAGTGCGGAACGGGTGGCGCGGGCGGTTGAAACGGGTGACTTTGCACGATTCATGGCTGCGTTCCTCGGATGGTTTGGGCTGAGCACACCCTCAATGCGACACCCACCGCGAGGGTGGCTAACCGCGACACGCGGAATCTGAAAGCCCCGGACGTCACGACCGCCTGATGACCGCACCGGCCCCACCACCTGGCGCCAAAAGACAGACCCGGAGCGCCGCGCGCTCCGGGTCGATCAAGAAACTGAGTTGTGGCGGCGGCTCACACCGCTTCGGCGCGCGGGTGAGCCTGGTCGTACGCCTGCTTGAGCCGCTGCGCCGTCAGGTGCGTGTACACCTGCGTGGTGCTCAGCGACTGGTGGCCCAGCAGCTCCTGCACGCTCCGCAGGTCGGCGCCGTTCTCGAGCAGGTGCGTCGCGAAGCTGTGCCGCAGGGTGTGCGGGCTGATCGTGGGATCGAGCCCCGCTTCCTTCAGGTACTTGTCGAGCTTGCGGCGGACTGAGCGGCTGGAGAGCCGCCCGCCGTGCTTGTTCATGAACAGCGGCTTGCCCGCCCCGCCGCCCGCCCACAGGTGGGCGAAGCGCGGATCGGCGTGAACCAGGCCGACGTACTTCTTGATGGCCCCCAGCGCGTGGCTGCCCAGCGGGGTCAGCCGCTCGCGCTTGCCCTTGCCGCGGACCTTCATGGCCTCGCCGGCGTCATCCAGGTCGTCGACATTCAGGTCCACCAGCTCGCTCACGCGGATGCCGGTTGAGTACAGCGTCTCGAGCATCGCCCGGTCGCGCAGCCCCAGCACATCGCGATCGCTCGGGGTGATCAGCAGCTTCTCGATCTGCTCCACCGCGATCGCCTTGGGCAGCCGCTTGCCCTGCTTGGGCGTCCGGATGGCGATCATCGGGTTGGTCGGCGCCACGCCGCGCCGCTCCGCCCACTTGTAGAACGACCGCAGCGTCGCGATCTTCCGCGCCATGGTCGCGGGGGAATAGCTCATCTCGCCCAGCCGGCTGAGGAACTGCCGCACGTGGTCGGGCGTCCCGTCCAGCATCGCCGCCGTCAGCGTCCGCGGGCCGATCGTCCCGGCCACCGCCGTGGCGTCACGCCCGCCGACCCGGGTGCGCCGCGCCTCCAGGGCCGCAGTCTCGGCCGCCTCGTCGATCGGGCCGCCGCCGGCCTGATCCTGCAGGAACTCAACATACTGCCGCAGATCCGCCCCGTAGCAGCGGGCCGTGTACGCGGAGAAATGGCGCTCATCAGCCAGATAGGCGATGAACGCGCTGACAACAGGCAAGGTTTGGCCGGGGGGATTGGGCATGGTGCGCTCCGCTGTAGTCATCGGACCGACTCGGGCGCGATCCGCACGAGCCGAGAAGGATTCCGTCCCTTCCGCCGCCCGAGTTGACCGCCCCGATCAGGGGCGTCTCAGCGGGCGGCACGAGCCACGGCGATCCCGGCCCTCGTCACCCGCAACTGCTCTTCCTGCAGCAGCCGAGTGACGGACCAGTGGGCCGCGAACTCCGCGTAAAGCTCCATGCTCGCCGTATAGGCCCGCCACCCCAGAGCGCTCCTGGGGTTGTGCCGGCCCTCGGCGTACCGCCGAAGGTTCATCAGCACCTCGTGATTCTGCGCGTCCAGGTGTTCACTCACCATCGATGACGGCTCGTCCCCGTTCTGGACGATCATCCGGTCCGACCCGGCGGCCTGGAGGGCCTTGGGGTCGATCGGGTTGCGCATTTGGCTCGTCCGGCTGTGGCTGTAGAGGCCGATCATCAGCCCGATCTTGGGCGGGTCGTACGGGTCGTACGCCGTGATCGAGCCCACGATGATCCCGTCGACCCCCAGGGCGTCGGCCAGTCGGCGCGCGTCCGCTGGCGACCGCACTCCGGCCATCTTCAGGGCCCGCATCGCCGTCAGCGTGCGATTGAGGGGCACCGTGGTCACCCCGCGAACTTCACTCGCCCGGGCGACCAGCGCATCGGTCACCATCAGAGGATCCACCACGCTCGTCCCGCTCTCGTTGGCCAGAGGCGCCACGGCCCAGATGACCGTGGACGCCGAGGGCCCATAGGGAGAAACGAGCACTTCCGGCGCGACAAGCTCGGGCTTGCTCGCGCAGGAGGCAAAAAACGCCGACGCCACGACCGCGCCAAGGGCCAGGTGCTTCATACCCGCCTTCGGTGCAATCGGGGCGCCATTCCGGCGCCGGCCGCCCAGACCCGTGGTCCGAGCGCCGACGCTTGGCATGGAGCTTTGCGGGTGTCATGGCCTCCTGCCTCACCCCCGGGGATTCCACCTCGGGTGAGTCCGCAGGTTCGGCCCCGGCGCGCTCGCGCCGAGCCCGAACCATCGCGAAAATGTCCGCGCCGGCGGTCACGCCGGCCCGGCTTGGTCAATCTGCGTTCACTCGCCCTCGGGCGCCGCGGCAGTCTCCGAGTGCTTCTCATGCCCGCCGTCGTGGTGGGCGTCCTTCTTGCCGGCGGCCATCCCCCCCATACCCCGGTTCGACGCCCCGGCGGCCGCCAAGGCCTTGTCGGTCGCGATCGACCAGACCTGATCCAGACCATTGCGGTCCGACACGAAGTAGATCCGGTTGTCGGCGCCCCAGACTGGCATCAGGTTGCTGAACTTGCCCCCGGTCAGGTTCACCCGTCCCGAGCCATCGGCCCCGGTGAGCCACAGGTCCGCAGCCGGACGGGCCGCCTGCCCCTCCGCGGGCGCGGCCTGCACCGTCGAGTAGACGATCCACTGGCCGTCAGGGCTCCACGATGCGTTGATCGCGGCGCTCCCGCGGGTGGTGATGATCTCGGTGGGGTTGCCCGCGGAGCCGGGCTTGTATTCGATGGTCCAAAGCGAGAACGCCCGGTCGCCCCGCTCGCGCCCCCGCTGGAACAGAATCTTGTCCGCGCCGTCGGCTCCGTTGCCGGCCACCGGCGACCACTGCGGGAACATGCCATATCCAATGAACTCGGCAACCTGCGGCTGGCTGACGTCCATCACCCACAGCTCCCAGCGGCCGCTCATCTGGCCCAGGCGGCAGAAGACCAGCCGCTTGCCGTCTGACGACCACGAGGGGTGCAGGTCGTGGGCGTTGGTTGTCGAGAGCTGGACGGCCTGCCCGCCGGAGGCGGACATGACATAGAGATTCCACCAGCCGTTGCGGTTGGAGCAGAACGCCACCCGCGAGCTGTCGGGGCTGAGCGACGGCATCACATCGCTCGACGGATCGGCCGTGAGCTGGGTCACGGTGCGGCTGCCGACCTGCTTCAGGTAGATGTCGGGCGTGGGGCGGTGCTGCGTGCTGGCGTAGACCAGCCACTTGCCGTCGCGCGAGATGCAGGGATCAAAGTCGCTCCCCTCCTGCGCAAAGGTCAACTGGGCCAGGCCTTCCATGCCGTCGACCATCACGGCGTCCGGGTTCTCAGCGGGGATGTGATTCGCCAGGGCGTCAGAGCCCGCCGGAATCGTATCGGGAACCGCCCGCATCGACAGGGCGTTGGCCGCCGCGGCGTGAACCCAGGCCGGGGCCTGCGCGGCGGAATTCGACTGCATCGGCACGAACTCGCCCTTGGCCGTCGCCTTGGCGGCTGGCTGTTCGTCGCCAGCGTGGGCGGGGAAGGGGTCGCGGGCGACCACCGGGGCCTCGTGGGTGCAGGCGGGCAGGGCGAGCGCCGCCACGCCGCCGGCCAGCGTGATCAGGGCCCGCGCGAAGCTGAGGCGGGAGCGAGAGCCGTGGGGCCGGGTGGGGTTCATGGGGGCGCGCTCCGTGGCAGGGTGCTTTCGGCCTCGGGCCGGGCCATGGGGGCCTTGCCGGAGGCCAGACAGCAGGAGATCGGACGCGCCGCGCTGGCGGATAAGTGCCCCTGAGCAAATATGTGGACCTGCCGCCAGTCTGTGCGGGCCGGCGGGACAGGGCCGATCGGGCGATCAGGCGGCGCGATCAGGCCTCGGGATCGGCGATGGCGATCATGGCGGGGCGATCGCCGGTGCGACGCCAGACGGCCTGGCGCCCGCGCGGGCGGGCGGCCGATTCGAGCCTGCGGAGATACTCGGCAAGGGCGGCGTCGTTGAAGCCATCGAGCCAGTCGCTCGTCGCTGTGTGGTTATGTGCCAGGATGGCGTCGATGACCCTCCCCCGATCGGCGAGCAGCGCCTCAGTGACGCGGTCCTCTTCGAGGATGGGGAGGGGCCCCCGGTCAGCCCCCATGAGGGCGGCGAAGAGGTTGTCGCTGAGGGGCTCGAGCACGCCCAGCGGGCCGGAAGTGGGTGCGGAGATGGCGGTCATGCGGCGTCCTTCACTCGTGCGCGGGCATCTCCATCCCGCCTTCGTTCCCGGCCGAGTCCCCGGCCGCGAGCCGTCCGCTCGAAGCGGTTGTATCGGTTATGCGGGGTGTCGAACTGCACCCCCCGGCGAGGGTGGTTGGGCCCCGCCGCGCTCCACGTGGAACATTGCGCGGCAACGAGCAGGCTGGGGCACCAACCAGTGGCCCCTGTGACGCGCACACCCCCAACACCTATGCTCCGCGCATGCCCACCCTGCTGCTTTCCCTCCATTTGGACGAGTTTGCGGTGGCGCGCCGGGCACGCTGGCTGGGACCCGTCGCCAACCCGACCGACCGGGCGGTCTTTGTCGTCAGCGGAAACCTGCTTGCCGACGACGGGGAAACCTGGGCGCCACCGCCCGATGTACCTGACGGGAGCGAGGTGGTGGCATGGTCCGGGGGCCTTGGAGACGCCCTGATGGACCCGCACCCCATGACCTGGCTCGGCGGGCCTGGCGGCGGTTGGCGGGTGCTGGACGCCGCGTGCGCTCGACTGGCGCCCCTGCTGGCCCGGCGGAGCCTGCGGCTGATCTTGCGCACCCACGCCCGGCACGTCCTGGGGGATATGCAGGCGGCGATGAAGTTCTGCGGCGGGCACGACCCGGTCCGCTTCGGCGTGCTGCCCGATGTGCCGGCGATGTTCACACGCGGGATGCTGGCCCGCTGGGAAGACCATCTCGACCGCATGGTGGGCGTGATCAGGGCGCTTGGCGCGGGCGCCGGGGCGATCCCACTGGGGGCGGTGCTGGGCGAGGTGGACGCCGGCGAGTGGGCGGCGGGCGGGACGCCCGATGACATCGATGACGGAGCACCCGTCCAGCGGGCCGGGCCCGGGGATAGCAAACCGGGGCCGGGGAGGGCGGGGTGGGCGGAGCGTCTCAAGCCGCTGGAGAGCGAACTCAGCGTGATCTGCGTGGATGGATCGGCGGAGCCGGGCGGGGTCGGGGTTTGACCGTCAATCGCTACCCGGCCAGCCGGCGGTGATGAAGCGGCCGTCCTTGTGGAAGACTTCACCGTCGGCGGAGATGGTCCCGCCCGGGCTGGAGGGGCCTGGGCGGAGTTCACAGACCATATCCCAGTGCAGGCCGCTCTCGTTGTCAGAGCCGCTCTCTGGGTACCCGGCCCCGACGGCGGCGTGGAATGTGCCGCCGATCTTCTCGTCGAACAGGGTGTTGCGGGAAAATTGCTTGATGGCGTAGTTGGTCCCGATGGCGATCTCGCCCAGGGTGCGGGCGCCGGGGTCCTGGTCGAGCATCTTGATGAGGTAGTCCTCACCCTTGAGCGCCGAGGCGTCGACGACGCGCCCGCCCTTGAACTGGAGGCGGACGCCGATCACCTCGCGGCCGTGGTAGACGGCGGGAAAGGTGTAGTTGACGCGGCCATCGACACCCTGGGGCCCGGTGAAGACCTCGCCATCGGGGAAGTTCTCGTGCCCGCAACAGTTCACCCAGCGGGACTTGGCGGGGTTGACGTCGACCGTGAGGTCAGTGCCATCGTGCCGGCCCGGTTCGGCTGGGGCCTGGAAGCGGAGGACGGACTTCTTCTGCAGGAAGTCGCAGACGCGCTGCTGGCGCTCGCTGATGGCGGTCCACGCCGCGACCGGATCGGGGAGGTGGAGCAGCCCGGCCTGGAAGACGAAGCGGGTGTAGTCGGTGAAGGACATCTCGGCGTCCTGCGCGGCGGCGAGGGTGGGGAACAGCGTGCCGCACCAGCGGAGGGAGCCCTCAGCGGCGCGCTTCATGAAGGTCTTCATGAACGGGCGGCGAGCGGACTGGTTAAGGGCGATGCGGGTGGGATCGATGCCGCTGAGGCCGCGGGTGTTGATCTCCGACCAGAAACCGATGCGGACATCGGCCTTCTCGATGGCGAGCATGTCGAGCGGAGAGAAGAACTTGAGCTGCTCATCGGACGCGCGCGAGAGGATGATCTCCTCCAGCGCGTGGGAACGCATGCAGAAGAACGGATGACCGCCGGCGAGCAGGACGGCTTCGTAGGTCGCCTCGACCAGCGGCATGGCGATGGGGTCGGCCCAGATGCCGACGAGGTCGCCCGGCTTGACACGGGTGGAGTAGCGGACAAGGACATTGGCGAGTTGGTCGAGGCGGACATCGCGCATGGGGGTCAAGCTTAGAGGCCAGCGCTATGGATGTCAGTGGCGATCCGGGGCTTCGTGGCGCGGCGGCCAGGCAACGGCCAGAGAGCGGCCACGTAGCGGCCAGGTAGCGGCCAGATAGCGGCCAGACACCGGCGACAGCGCAGCCAGATAACGGGGCCCGGTCCGAGAGCGGCGCCAAGTGGGGCGGAGTGTGGCGGCTGCGCCAGCGTGGGCCCGCAGGTGCGGGGTCCGGCCCGAGGGCTGGAGTGGCGGCTCGGGGGCTGGATGGCATGGTTGCCTTGTCGGGACCGAGGCCCGACCGGGAGCCACCGGCGCCCGTGTCTGTCCAACCAAAGACCAGAGGAGAGAGCCCATGAAGATCCAGAACGCCCTTCTTGCCGCGGGCCTTGTCGCCATCGCGGGTTCGGTCGCGAGCGCCGACATCACGTACTCGGCCAGCCCCGCCGCCCCGCTCAACGACGTCAGCAACAACATCTTCCAGATCGTGGTGAGTCCCGGCGCCGGGCAGATCCTGAGCCTGGATCGCGTCTTCATCAACGGCAGCCACACCTGGGTGGGCGACCTCACGATCTCGCTGAGGCATGTGGATACGGGCGTTTCGGTGATCCTGATGGACCGGCCGGGCGTTCCGCAGTCGGGCTTCGGCAGCTCGGATGACTTTGACGGTGTGTATGGCTGGGTGGCCTCGCTCGATGCTCCCGCGTTCCCCGAAGCGCCCTCGACGGGTGTGGTGGCGCCGGGCGACTACGCGTCGGCCAACCCGCTCTCGGCCTTCGCCGGCCAGGACACCGCGGGCGCCTGGGAGCTGTCGATCTTCGACCAGGCCAGCGGCGACCAAGGCCGTCTGCTCAGCTGGGGCTTCACGGTGACGACGGTCCCGACTCCCGGCGCCGCGGCCCTCGCGGGCCTCGGGGGCCTGTGTCTCGCCCGCCGTCGTCGCAACGGCTGAGCCTGCGACCCTGCTGGCGCGGGACGACGAACCAATCAGCGGACCCCTCGCGTCGGTGAGGGGTCCGCTTTCGCATTCGGGCTGAGGACGGTTGCGGGGGCGGGGGGCGGGGGGGTAGGGGTTGAGGGGCGGGGGGGACAGAGGGCGGGGTACCCTTGCGGCATGTCCACACGAACACTCCTCACTGCGGTCTTCATCGCGCTGGCGCTCGGGCTGGTGGTGTTGCTGGTTGTGAACCGGCAGCGGGCGCCGCAATCTGACGGCCTCGTGCCCGCGGGGGAGCGGTTGCTGGAACTGGACACCGCGAAGGTGACGTCGATCCTGATCGCGCCGCCGGGCCCGGCGAGCGCGGCGACGGTGGTTGAGCGTGATGCCGGCGGGCAGTGGTCGCTTTCGATCGGGTCGATCGGGTCGATCGGGTCCGGCGCGGTCGCCAACACCGGCGGCAAGGTGAGTTGGCGGGTGGACCCGACCCGGGTGCGCAACCTGCTGGCGATCCTGGCGTCGATTCAGGCGGTGAGCAAACCCGAGCCGGGCGCCAAGGTGGGCGATGCGCCCACGGTGGTGACGCTGTCGCAGGAGGGCGGTGGCGAGATCGTGCTCAGGATGTCGGCCCGCATCCTGGGGGGCCAGGGGCTGGTCGAGGTGACCTGCCCGCCGGGGAACGTGCCGCGGCCGCTCGCGGGGGGGGCGGGTGCGAGCTTGCCGCCTGCGGCTGGAGGAGGCACGGGGGCGGGGGCCGCGGGGGGGGTGGTGACGCGTCTGGCGCTCACGTCGAACCAGTTGCACAACCTGTTTCAGAGCGAGGCGGTGCGGACGTGGAGGGATCCGGCGTTGCTGCCGGGCGTGCTGACGGAGGCCTCGCGGGTTCGGTTGATCGGCGACAAGGGGAGCCTGGCGCTGGCGAAGGTGAACGGCCGGTGGGGGATGACGGAGCCCTTGGCGGTGGCGGCCGACGCCGCGGCGGTGCAGAAGCTGCTGACCACGCTGGAAGGGGTGCGGATCCAGCGGTTCTTTGACGAGCGGATCGCCGACGCGAGCAAGGCGGGGCTGGATGCGCCCAAGGCGCGGGTGCTGATCGAGAGCGACCGGAGGACCATCGGCGCCGATGGCGCCGCGAGTGTGAGCACGGTGAAGCGCGACCTGGTGATCGGCGATTCGGTCGACCCGGGGGGCAAAGTGCTGTACGCGACGATCGACGGCGGGACGACGCTCGTGGGGATCGACGCCGGGCCGCTGGCCGAGATCGATATCGAGCCCACGCGGTTCATCTCGCGGGTCTCGTCGGGGGCGGCGAGTGCGGACATCGGGCTGCTGATGTTCGTCGCCACACCGCCTGCGCCGCCCGCGCCGGCAGGCGCTGGCGGGGCGGCTTCGGGCGCCCCCGGGCCAGGCGCGAGCCAGCCGGCAGGACCTGAGCCGGCCCCGCGGAGCATGGGCTTCCTGCGCCGGACCGACAGCGCGACGGGCGGGTGGTTGGAGCTGCGGCCTGACGGCTCGCAAGTGGCCCAGGAGCCCAAACGGGTGCAGGCGATCAACGACCTGCTCAAGACGCTGACGAGCGAGGCGTGCTCGACGGTGCTGCTGTCGGAGCCGACGGGGTACCAGGCGCTGGGCACACTGAGCCTGCGCACGGTTGGGGACCAGCCGATCGACGACTTGGAGATCGGGCGGTTTGCCGGGGCGGGTGTGGCGGTGAAGTCGGGGCGGGTTTGCCGGACGTACGCCGCGATCCCTGAGCTGTTCGCGGCGGTGCTGGGTCCGATCGAGCCGCCGCCGGTGAAGGACGGCGGCCCGGAGACGCGCGACATCAACAAGTGAATCGGCCGGTGGGGTGGGAGGCCGGGTGGGTGCGAGGGCGGGTGGGTGCGAGGGCGGTGGGGTGGGACGCCGGTGGGGGGCGGGGCTGGGGGGGCATCGGCTACCATCGGCGGAATGACCACCAGCGGCGGCTCGACACCCCTTGCCAACTCGACGCCTCTCGTTGGCGTGATTATGGGCTCCCCGTCCGACTGGGAGACGATGGCTCACGCGGCCCAGACGCTCGAGAGCCTGGGTGTGCCGCACGAGGTGCGGGTGGTGTCGGCGCATCGGACGCCGGACCTGCTCTTTGAGTATGCGCAGAGCGCGGCGGGGCGGGGGCTGGAGGTGATCATCGCCGGGGCCGGCGGGGCGGCCCACCTGCCCGGGATGACCGCGGCCAAGACGAGCGTGCCGGTGCTTGGGGTGCCCGTGGAGAGCAAGGCCCTGAGCGGGATGGACTCGCTGCTGTCGATCGTGCAGATGCCGGCGGGGATCCCGGTGGGGACGCTGGCGATCGGACGCAGCGGGGCGATCAACGCGGCCTTGCTGGCGGCGGCGATCGTGGGGAACGCGCGGCCGGCCATCCGGGCGGCGGTGGAGCGGTATCGGAGCCAGCAGACGGCGGCGGTGCTGGCGAACCCGGACCCGAGGCGTGCCGGGGGGACGGGAACCAGTGCGGGCGGGGGCGGGGGCGGGGGCGGGGCATGATCGTCGTCGGGATCCTTGGAGGCGGGCAACTGGGGAGGATGCTGGCGCTGGCCGGGGCCCGCCTGGGCCTTCGGTTCCGGGTGTACGACCCCTCGGCGGAGGCGTGCGCCGGGCATGTCGCGGCGCTGACGGTGGGCGAGTTTGACAACGCGGCCCGCCTGGATGAGTTCGCCAGCGGGCTCGATGTGCTGACGTATGAGTTTGAGAACGTGCCTGTTGAGGCGGTGGAGCGGCTCGCGGCCCGGGCGCCGACCTATCCGCCGGCCGGGGCGCTGCGGGTGTGCCAGGACCGGCTGGAGGAGAAGACGCTGTTTCGCCGGCTGGGCGTGGGGACGCCGGATTTCAGGGCCGTGAGCACCCGGGCGGAGCTGGACGCGGCGGCGGCGGCGGTGGGCTTTCCGAGCGTGCTCAAGACGCGGCGCTTCGGCTACGACGGCAAGGGGCAGTCGGTGCTGCGGCACGCGGGCGAGGTCGAGCACGCGTGGCGGCTGCTGGGCGAGGGGCGCACGCCGCTGATCCTGGAAGCGTTCGTGCGGTTTCGACGGGAGCTGTCGATTCTGGCGGTGGCGGGGCGCGGGGGGGAGCGGGCCTTTTACCCGCTGGTGGAGAACCGGCACGCGGGGGGCATTCTGCGGGAGTCGCGGGCGCCGGCGCCAGGACTGGAGGCGAGCCTGCAGCAAGAGGCGGAGGGGATCGCCAACCGGGCGATTGACGCCATGGGGTACGTGGGGCTGCTGGCGATCGAGCTGTTTGAGGTGAACGGGGGCCTGCTGGCCAATGAGATGGCGCCGCGGGTGCATAACAGCGGGCACTGGACGATGGACGGTGCGGAGACGAGCCAGTTTGAGAACCACCTGCGGGCGATCCTGGGGCTGCCGCTGGGTTCGACGGCGGTGATCGGGGGCGCGGGCGTGGCGGGAATGGTGAACCTGATCGGCGAGGCGCCGGCGCTCGAGCTGCTGGCGGCGCTGGGCGGGGCGCGGGTGCACCTGTACGGCAAAGAGGGGCGGGAGGGGCGGAAGATCGGGCACATCAACCTGCTGGCGAGCACGCCGGCGGCGCTGGAACTGCGGATGAACGCGGCGCGCGAGATCGCCGGTTGATACGCTCGGGGGATGAGGACCAACTGGACGGGCCGGACGGGCGAGTTCATCGACCACTTCGTGGCCGTGGTGCTTGGGCACCTTGACCGCGAGTATCCCAACAAGCTCGACCATGTGATGAACGACCCGGGGGAGATTCGCTCGCCCAGGGAGCTTCACCCGGTGTTCTACGGCTCGTTCGACTGGCATTCGAGCGTGCATGGGCACTGGCTGCTGATCCGGGCGCTGCGGAGCTATCCCGCGCTCGGGCAGGCGGCGGAGTTGATCCCGCTTCTGGACGGGCGGTTCAGCGAAGACAACGTGAAGGTGGAGGTTGAGTATCTGGCGAAGCCGCGGCGCGAGACCTTTGAGCGGACGTACGGGTGGGCGTGGCTGCTGAAGCTCGCGGCGGAGCTGAGGGCTGGGCCGGAGTCGGGGGTGAACTCACCGGAGATCGCGGCGGCGCTCTCGCGCTGGGAGCGGAGGCTGGCGCCGCTGACGGAGGCGTTCGTGAAGCGGATGCTGAGCTATCTGCCGAAGGCGACGTACCCGATCCGCGTGGGGACGCACAACAACAGTGCCTTTGCGCTCGCGCTGGCGATCGACTACGCGCGCGGCGCGGGGCACGATGAGCTGGCGCGGCTGATCACCGAGAAGGCGCGCGGGTGGTACGGGAAGGACGCGAACTACCCGGCGTGGGAGCCGGACGGGACGGACTTCCTGTCGCCCGGGCTGCAGGAAGCCGAGTGCATGCGGCGGCTGCTGCCGGCGGATGAGTTCGCGGCGTGGTTCAAGGGGTTCTTCCCGCGCCTGGCGGAGCGGGAGCCGGCGACGCTCTTCGTGCCGGCGACGGTGAGCGACCGGACGGACGGGCAGATCACGCATCTTGATGGGCTGAACCTGAGCCGGGCGTGGTGCTGGCGCTCGCTGGCGAAGGCCATGCCGGCGGGGGATGCACGGCGGGCGCACGCGGAGGAGGCGTACAAGACGCACATCGAGGCGGCGCTGCCGCACGTGACGGGCGACTACATGGGTGAGCACTGGCTGGCGACGTTCGCGCTGCTGGCGCTGACGGAGTAAAGCGGCGGCGGTGAAGGCGGGGGAGGGGGCTGAATGGGAAGCCTGCGCAGGCGGGGCTACGCACGAGCGGGGCGTGCGGTTCCCATGCGGTGCGAGCGGAGACCGACTTGGCGCATAACTCCCTTTCCGCGAGGCCTTTGGGGCGCGGGCGCGATTCCTACGAATCCGCGGGGGGGTGAACCCCGAACATGATGGGTGGAAACCGCATCGCGCGGGACCCAAAGAGATGGGGGCGGCATCGAAGAAGTTGAGCCGACGCGTGAGCCGTGAACGGCGCATTGCGTTTGGGCATGAAGGCCGGGGCGAGCAAGCCCAGGAGACCCAGAGCCGCCGCGGCAACCGCGGATCGCACGCACGAAGGAGACGACCATGACCTGCCTGAAAGCCACCGTCACGCCCGTAGAGCTTCGGCTTCCGCCGCGGCGTCCGGATCTGACGAGCCACCAGCAGGCGACGCTCCTGGCGCTGCACTTTGAGTCGGCAACGTGGACGCCCTGCGTGAGCGGGCCGGCGCTGGTCGCGGCGTCGGCGATCATCCGCTCAGCGGAGTTTCCGGCGGAACTGTGGGACGTGTGGTTCCTGCCCGCGCCGGGGCGCGACCGGGTTGCGCGGTCGAGCCGGTGCGCGGTGAAGCGGGCCCGGCTGCGGGCGGCGGCGGTGCTGGCGACCGACGCCGCGGGGCCGGAACTGCTCATGGTGGTTGAGGAGCGCGTGGCGCCGGGCGGAGACCTGAACGGCGGCGCGGGGCGGCGTTTCGCGGCGAGGCTGGCGATGGACCCCTTTGCCGCGCGGGCGGAGGCGCCGGCGGCGGTCGACCCCGCGGCGATGATGAGCATCCGGCCGATGACGCTCCGGCTGAAGGGGGCCCAGTGGGCCCAGTGGGGTAAGGGGGCCATGGGAACGATGGACAGCGCGAACCCGCAGCCGGATGTGACCGTAGATCTTGCGGCCATGGGGCTGATTGCTCCGCGGGCCGAAAGCTGGTGAAGAACCAACAAGAAGGCGCCGCACGTCCATCGGGGCGTCGCGCCAGGTCTCCAGAGCTGCGATCGGGGCCCGGGCAAGACCAATCCGCGAGCGATCGCGCGACGGCCTTCCTCCTGGGCCGGACGAGGTCTTGAACCTGGGCCCGATCGCGGCGTTTTTCGCGGGCGTTGGTGGAGCCCGCACAATGAGCCTCCTCGGCTCCATGCTGCCGGCACGGCCCGGGACCGGATGTCCCGGGCCGGTCGGTTTTTGGGGTGGCTTGGCGTCGGCGGAGGAGGGTGGTGCAGGAAGAACCGGGCGAGGGCGACCTATGCTGTTTGTTGTCCGCACCCCTGACCTCAAGGACCCCCACCATGGCTATCCGCGTCGGCATCAACGGTTTCGGCCGCATCGGCCGTCTGGTCTATCGCATCGGCTTCGAGCAGGGCATCGAGTTCGTCGCTGTGAACGATCTCGTGCCGGCCGACAACCTGGGCTATCTGCTCAAGTATGACACGATGCACCGCCAGTTCATGCTGGGCGGGAAGCCGGCGGATGTGTCTGCGACCGAGACCTCATTCACCGTGAACGGCAAGGTGACCAAGACGATGGCGGAGCGCGACCCGGCCAAGCTGCCCTGGAAGGACATGGGCGTGCACTATGTGCTCGAGTCGACCGGGCTGTTCACGGAGTTCGAGAAGGCCCAGGCGCACGTGCACGCGGGGGCCAAGCGGGTGATCATCTCGGCGCCGACCAAGTCGGCCGAGCAGGTTCCGACGCTGGTGATGGGCGTGAACCACGAGATCTTCGACGCGGGCAAGCACACGGTGGTGTCGAACGCGAGCTGCACGACCAACTGTCTGGCGCCGATCGCCAAGGTCATCAACGACAATTTCGAGATCACCGAGGCGCTGATGACCACGGTGCACGCCGCGACGGCTACGCAGCCCACGCAGGACGGCCCGAGTAAAAAGGACTGGCGCGGCGGGCGGAACGCGTATCAGAACATCATCCCCTCGAGCACGGGCGCGGCCAAGGCCGTGACGCTGTGCATCCCGAGCCTGAAGGGTAAGCTGACGGGCATGGCGTTCCGCGTGCCCACGGCGGATGTCTCGGCGGTGGACCTGACCTTC
>CAZSZO010000040.1:0-32820 GCA_964611125.1 uncultured Phycisphaeraceae bacterium
GGCGACGCTGAAGGGCGTAGGCGGGCAGTTCTCGGTGTTCTCGCGCGCGGTGCGCGAGAAGTTCGTCGTCGACGCGCATACCAACGCGGAGAAGGGATTCGGCAATTTCAACTGGGCGCGTTATTCCAACGCACAGCTCGACAAGCTGATCGAGCAGGCGTTGGCCACCGTGGACGACGCCCAGCGCGAGAAGCTGCTGCGGGAAGGGCAGCAGCTCGCGTTCGCCGACCAGGCCGTGGTGCCGCTGCACTACCAGGTGAATGCCTGGGCCGCGCGGCAGGGGCTCGTGTATACGCCGTGCACGGACGAGCGCACGCATGCGCATCTTGTGCGGCCGCAGTAGTGGGGTGTGGGTGGACCGCTCCGACCCACCCCGTCAGCTATCGCTGCCACCCCTCCGAGGAGGGGACGGCTATCGCCGGACCTGCGCCCAGTTTATCCGCCTGCGCTTGGCTGGAAGCGCCGGACTACTGCACTCGGAGGAGGGGACGGCTGTCGGCGCCGCTGGCGCAGAGCTCCACCACGTCCCCTCCCTGGAGGGGCAGACGAGCACGACAGTGCGAGGAGGGGTGGGTCTGCAGCGCATGACTGACATGGCCACCGTCTGATGCTCGCCTACATCCTGCGCCGCCTGGTCGCGAGCGTCATGCTTCTCATCGTCATGTCGCTGCTGGTGTTCGTCGGCGTCTATGCGATCGGCAATCCGGTCGACCTGCTGATCAGTCCCGAAGCCGACCAGAAAGAGATCGCGCGCGTGATCGCGGCGCTCGGTCTCGACAAGCCGCTCTGGGAGCAATACCTGATCTTCGTCAAGCAGGCGCTTTCCGGCGATCTCGGGCGTTCCTTCGCTTTCAATACGCCGGCGATCGATCTCATCCTGCAGCGCATGCCAGCGACCATGGAGCTCGCACTCGCGGCCATGCTGATCGCGATCGTGCTCGGCATTCCGCTCGGCCTCTACGCCGGGCTCAAGCCCGACTCCAGGATCGCCAAGACCATCATGGCGGGCTCCATCCTCGGCTTCTCGCTGCCGACTTTCTGGGTCGGCCTCATGCTGATCATGATCTTTTCCGTACAGTTGGGCTGGCTGCCCTCGACCGGCCGCGGCGAGACCGCGGAACTCTTCGGCATCCAGTGGAGTTTCCTCACCTGGGACGGTCTCAGGCATCTTGCCATGCCGGCATTCAATCTTGCACTCTTCAAGCTCTCGCTGCTGATTCGATTGACGCGCGCCGGCACGCGTGAAGCCGTGCTGCAGGACTACGTCAAGTTCGCGCGCGCGAAGGGCTTGCGCATGCGGCGTGTGATCTGGCTGCACGTGCTGAAGAACATCATGATTCCGATCGTGACGGTGATCGGATTGGAGTTCGGTTCGGTGGTCGCATTCTCGATCGTCACCGAGACCATCTTCGCGTGGCCCGGCATGGGCAAGCTTCTGATCGACTCCATCAACGTGCTCGACCGACCGGTGGCCCTGATCGTGCTGGCGCGATCGATGTCAGCCTGGGTGGCCCGCCAGGTGACGACGATGAGCTTCCCCGAGATCGCCCGGGCCCTGCAGCGGCCCAACCACTCGACGGTGATCACGGCGTGCCAGCGCATCCAGCGGCAGATCGCCGCGGGAGAGCGGGTGGCCCTGGGCCAGCAGCGCGGCGAGATCGGCCTGAGCGAACTGGGCGACCTGCTGGTGCGGGCGGTGCGTGCGGGGTGAGGGGCGGGGCCGGAGGGCGCAGGCGTGCGACGGCGGGGTGAGTTCGCGACGCCGAGGGCGTCGACGTTCCAACCGTGGGGCTCCGCCGGTTTCCGGGGGTGTCGCTTCGCTCCACCCCCGGCTACTGACGGGCAGGCCTTCGGCCTGGGGGGATGGCCCCGTGGGACCGTGGGGTAACGCCCAAGTCCGTCCCACACAAGTCGCCGAGCCGAGCCGACTTATGTGTCACGGCGGCGAACGAACGCCTTGGCGCCAGTGGCCGCCCTACTCCAGCGGCGCCACGCGAATGTTGCGGAAGTGGATCTCCGCCCCTTCCGACTGCAGGCAGATCTTCCCCGCGTTTTGCTCGACGCCCGTGGCCCGGTTGAGCTCCTCGCCGTTCACCTTCAGCACGATTTCGCCCCCGCTGACGATGATCTCGTACTCATTCCACTCGCCCACGGGCCGCTCGGCCATGTGGGTCTTCTTGGTGTTGCGGCCCTTGGTGCGGGCCGCGTCGGCGGTCATGACGTAGTTCTCGATGTTCCAGAAGTCTCCGGCGTTCTCGGAGTGCAACTGGGCCTCCACGCTCTTGGGCCAGACCTTGTCGGGGCCGATCATCCGCAGCAGCACGCCGCTGTTGCCCGCCTTCTTGGTCACGGGATTGAACCGCCACTCCAGCTTCAGGACATAGTTCGTGTAGTCCTGCTTGGTGCGGATGTACCCCACCGGGTTCCCCTTGCAGATCAGCACGCCCTCGCTGATCGACCACACGTCCTCCATCTTGCCGTTGTCGTTAAGGAAGAACGTCCAGGCGTCGAGCCCCTTGCCGTCAAAGAGCGCCACCTGCCCCGGCAGCGGCCCGCCCAAGTCGCGGATCTTGATGTCCTTGAACCACACTTCGTCGCCATGGTGCTGCAGCGCGATCCGCCCCTTCGGCAGCACGCCGAAGCCCTTGTACGACTTGAACTTGCTGCCGGCGATCTTCTCCTTCCACTCCGCCCCGTCGATGCGCGCCTCGACCAGCTTCACCCCGTTGAGCCAGTGCTGCACCACGCCGTCCTTGAGGCGGATGCGGCCCTGGTTCCATTCACCCGCGGGGTTCATGGTCTTCTTGTCGCTGGGCGGGTAGAGGTCATACATCGCGCCGCAGGAGTGCATGTCCGTTGGCTTGGCCCCGTGGGTGGCGTCTTCGAGGATCTGGAACTCCGCCCCCGTCTGCCAGGTGGTGTCGCCCTGCTCGCCGACTCGCCACATCACCCCGCTGTTGGCCTTGGGCGTGCAGCGGAAGGCGAAGGTCAGCTCGAAGTCGCCGTACTCCCCGGCCGTGACCAGGTCCGCCGCGCCCTCGGCGCCGGCGACGCTCTTGAGCACCCCGCCTTCGACTGTCCAGCCCTTGGCCGGGAAGCCGGGCTGCTTGTAGCCCCGGAAGTCCTTGCCCCCATCCAGCGCCGTCCACCCCGCCGCGGCGTCGACTTTGGTCACGCCCGCCGCGGACCCGGCAGCCGGCTTGAGCGCCACCATGGGCGCCGGGCTGGGCTGGGTCTGGCTGGGCTGGGCCAGAGCGGCGCCCGGCGCGCGGCCTGCGGCCGGCGCGGCCAGGGAAGCCAGCGTCAGGGGGAGAAGCACCAAAGCGAGGGTCGATCGGCTGGTCATCGGGGGTCTCCGGAGAAGGGCGTTGACCCGCCCAGCCTACCCGAACCGGCCAAGGTTCGGATACTGTGGCCCTGATGGCCGGTAGGCAGCTCGAGCTTCGGTTTCGGCCCCGCGCGGCGGAGATCCCGCCCTTCCCGCGCGCCCACGCCGCGCCGGTCCCGGCCCGGTTCGCCGAGTTCTTCGCCGGGATCGGCCTGGTGCGTCTGGGCCTGGAGGCCACGGGAGACTGGGCGTGCGCCTTCGCCAACGACCTCGACAGCGAGAAGCGGGCGATGTACGACGCCCACTTCGCCGACGCTGATGAGCACTTCGCCCTGGCCGATGTGCACACGCTCGATGTCGCGCGCGTGCCCGATGTCGAGCTGGCCACCGCCTCGTTCCCCTGCACCGACCTCTCTCTGGCGGGCGAGCGGCTGGGGCTCGATCAGGGGCGCCAGTCGTCCGCGTTCTGGGGGTTCATCCGGATTCTGACCGAGCTCGGTCCCCGCCGACCGGCCCTGGTGATGCTCGAGAACGTCGTGGGCTTCATCACTTCGCACCAGGGACGGGATTTCCGCTCCGCCATGCTGGCCCTGGGGGCGCTCGGGTACACCGTCGATGTCTTCACCCTCGACGCCCGCTGCTTCGTCCCCCAGAGTCGGCCCCGGCTCTTTGTGGTCGCGGTGCTGGGCGGCGAGGCACGGGCGCCCGCCCCCGAGCAACTGGGCACGCGCCTGCGGCCCCCCCAAATCAGCGCGTTCATCCGGGCCAACGCCGAGCTTCCCTGGCGCCTGCGCGACCTGCCCGAACCCCCGGCGGGCCCCGGGGCGAAGCTCGCCGACATCGTCGAACCGCTGCCGCTCGACGCCCCGCCCTGGTGGAGCCGCGAGCGGGCTGACTACTTGTATGGGCAGCTCAGCGATCGCCACAGGGCCGTGGCCGATGCGATGGTGGCCCGGCGGCGGTGGTCGTATGGCGCCGTCTTCCGGCGGGTCCGCCTGCAGCCCGACGGAACCAAGCGATCAATGGCCGAGCTGCGGACCGACGGGCTGGCGGGGTGCCTGCGCACGCCCAAGGGCGGGAGCGGTCGGCAAATCCTGTTCCGGGCCGGGTACGGTCGCCATGACGCCCGCCTGCTGACGCCCCGCGAGTGCGCCCGCCTGATGGGGGCCGGTGATTTCACCATCCTCGCCGGTGACAACCGGGCCCTCTTCGGGTTTGGCGATGCGGTCTGCGTCCCGGCCATCACCTGGATCGCCCGCAACTACCTCACGCCGGAGCTCGCGGCGCGAAGGGCGGCCGGCCCTGCGCGGGCGGCGGGCCCGGTGTGACGCGCGCGGGCCGTGCCCAGCGCCGTGCCGAGCGGAGCGCCATCATGGCCCGGGTGCGCAGCGCGGGCACGGGCCCGGAGATCATCGTGCGGCGGCTGCTGCACCGCCTCGGGGTGCGGTTCTCGCTCAAGCGGTCGACGCTTCCGGGGTCGCCCGATGTCGTCAGCCCGTCGCGTCGCCTCGCCGTGTTCGTCCATGGGTGCTTCTGGCACCAGCACACCTGCCCGCGGGGCAGCCGCCAGCCGGCCACTCGGCGGGCCTACTGGCTCCCCAAGCTGGCCGGCAACGTCGCCCGCGACCGGCGGGCCCAGCGGGCCCTGAGGCGTCTGGGGTGGCGGGTGGCGGTGGTGTGGGAGTGCCAGACGCGCCCCGGCCGCCAGGCGGCGCTCGTGGCGCGGTTGCGCCGACTGGTGAGCGCCGGCGGAGCGACCAGGGGCGTGCGCGGGCGGTGAACGCCGCGGCCGCTTACAGGATGCGCTTGCTGCGCGGGTAGCTGCCCAGCACATGCAGCTCGCGGCAGTGCTTGCGGGCCCGGGCGATGGCGGCGCCCAGGGCCTCGTCGGTCTCGTGGCCCTGCGCGTCGATGAAGAACGTGTACTGCCAGTTGTCGCGCCCGCCGGGGCGTTTGTCGATGTGGGTGAGGTTGATCCCGGCCCGGTTGAAGACGCCCAGCACGCTCACCAGGGCGCCGGGCTTGTTGAGCGTGGCGAACATCATGCTGGTCTTGTCGTCGCCGCTGCGCTGGGCGTGGCTGCGCGAGATGACAAAGAAGCGGGTGATGTTGTTGGGGTTGTCCTCGATCTTGGGGAACAGAACATTCACGTCGTAGATCTCGCCGGCCAGGGCGTTGCCGATCGCGGCGATGGGCGGGCCCTCCTTGCCGCTCCCGCGGATCTTGAGCGATTCCTCGGCCACCAGTTGCACCGCCCGGCTGGAGCTGGCCACGGGCAGCAGCTCGGCCCGGGGGTACTGCGTCGCCAGCCACGTCCGGCACTGGCTGAAGACCTCGGGCTTGCTGTAGATCCGCTCGACCTTGCTGGGCGGGCAGTTGGCCATCAGCGCGTGGTGCACCTCGAGCTGCACCTCGGCGTAGACGTGGACCTTCCCCGCGGCGCTGATGAAGGCATCGAGCGTCTCGGTGATCCCGCCGTGGATCGAGTTCTCAATCGGCACAAGCCCGTAGTCGACGTGTCCGCGGGCCACCTCGGTGAAGACCCCGGCGATCTCGTGCAGGTTCTCGAAGCTCACCGAGCTGCCGAACTGCCGGGCCGCGGCGACGTGGCTGAAGGAGCCCGGCGGGCCGAGGTAGCCGATCTTGAGGGGCTGCTCGAGCGCGAAGGAGCCCGACATCAGCTCCCGGTAAACCGCCTCGATGGTGCGGCCCTGGAGGGGTCCCTCGTTGAGCTGCAGCACCTTGGCGAGCACCTCGGCCTCACGATGCGGGGCGTAGATCGGAATCCCGCGAGCCTGCTTGTACTTGCCGACCTCCACCACGTAGCGGGACCGCTGGTTGAGCAGCTTCACGATGCGGTGGTCGATGGCGTCGATGGCGATCCTCAGGGCGGCGAGGTCGATACCGCCGCCGGGGGCCGCGGCGCCCCGCTTGGCGCGTGGGGCGCGCACGGCGCCCTTGGCCGGCCTGACCAGGCTGGAGGGGCTGGAGGGGTCGGAGGGGGTGGTGGCGGCGGGGAGAGCGGCGGCGGGGCGGGATCGGCGCGTGCGGTCGGGCATGGTGCAGAGGTTATCGACGCGCGCCGGGCGAGGCTGAACCGCTGAGCGGCTCAACCCTCGGGCGAACGACCCACGTCGCCCGCGGCAGCGCTGGCCAAGAATGCCCGCATGGCCCAGGCCCGCCGGAGCATGCTCGACCGGGTCCCCCGATTCGCGCTCATGGCGGCGTTCTGGGTGGTCCAGCCGATCGTCGCCACGCTGATCTGGCTGGCCCTGAGCATCTCTGGTTCGACGACGCAGAACCTGCTCCGCGAGCTTGCCGAGCTGGTCACCCTGGCGGAGTACTGGATCGCGGTGGGGATCGTCGGGGCGGTGATGGCGGCCCTCCAGACGCTGCTGCTCTGGCCCGTCCGCAAGCCGCGCGTCACCCGGCACGGGTGGTCGCTGCGTCTGAGCGCCGCCGCGGCGGGCCTGTGCGGGGCGATGCTGCTGCTGGGACTGGTCTTCGCGCTGGGTTCGCTGGTCAGCCAGCTCGATGAGGCGCTGATGAAGGGTCTTGTGGCTGCGGTCGACGGTCGAAATGTGCAGTGGCTGGCCCTTGCGCTGCTCGCGGTGGGGTGGGTGGTGGCGACGCCGCTGCTGCTGGCCTTCTGCCGGCGCGGCGGCGATGTCGAGTCGCGCTTGTCGATGCTGGCGTCGCGCCTGTTCATGGGCACGGTCATCGAGGCGGCGGCGGTCATCCCGCTTGACGTCATGGTGCGCCGCAAGACGGATTGCTACTGCAGCACCGGCACGTTCTGGGCCCTCACGATGTGCCTGGGCGTGGGGACGATCGTGGCGGGCCCGGCGATCCTGCTGCCCATCGTCGCCCGCCGCCGGCGCGCGTGGTACGGCGCCCGCTGCCCGGCGTGCTTCTATGACATGACCGGGCTCACGGGCCGTGATCGCTGCCCGGAGTGCGGAGCAGGCTGGCGCCCGACGGGCCCGCAGGGGGTGGGACCGACCGCCGGGCGCCCTGACGCGCCTGGGCCCGGCGAGTGAGCCGGCGCGGGCTCAGCCCACGTCAACCACCATCAACCCACGTCGTAGAAGAACTGCTCGCGGACGATCTTCCCGGCGCGGACCGTGTACACGCCGATCTCGGGGACCTCAAAGCCCGCTCCGCCGGCCCGCGGCGTGGCTCGAAACGTGAGCGCCACCGCGAAGCTCGAGCCCACGACCAGCGGCCCTTCCAGCCGAATGTAGTGGAACTCGTGCGCGCCAGCGAAGGCCTGCATGTCCGCCGTCAGTCGCTGGAGGCCCGAGCGGCTCCGCTTGGGGTCGGCCTCGACGCACTCGGCCTCCGGGGCATAGAGCGTCTGGTACGCTTCAGTGTTTCGGCTCTGCTTGAGCAGTTCGATCAGCTTCTCCGCCACGGCCAAGGTGCTCATGGTTCAACTCCTGGTTTTTAGGTGACCGCGCCGCACGCACGACTCTGTGCCTGCGGCCGCAGATAGTCGCCGCCGCGCGGGCCAAGGCAATGGCGAACAACTTTGTGCGTGACGGGGCGGCGCCGCGGCTGGCGCGCCGCCAGCGCAGGGCCGATACCATCACCCGTGCCCGTCTCACGCAAGCAACATCTCTCGTGCCCGATCGAGCGGGCGATCCGCTGCATCGGCGCCCGGTACAAAGCGATGATCGTTTATCGCCTGCTCGACGGGCCGCGCCGGTACTCCGACCTGCGCAGGCAGATCCCCGGCATCAGCGAGCGCATGCTCACCGCCCAGCTCAAGCAACTCATGCTCGACGGGGTGATCACCCGTGACGACTCGCCCGCCGCCCGGACCCGCGGCCCGCGGACCCGGCTGGGGCCGCCCTACCGGCTCACCGACGCCGGCGAACGCCTCCAGCCGGTCTTTGACGCGATGTTCGCCTGGGGCGCGATGCACCCCGGGTCGGCCCCTCCCGCCGCGGGTCGGCGCCCGCAATAATGCTCCGTGCAATTCCCTCTCGCCTCCGTTGGCCTCGATTGGCTGCTTCGCCTCGGCACGCTCCGTCCCGGGGGTGAAGGGGTGCAGATGGGCTTTGCGTTCGAGCTCGCCGCGTGGCAGTGGGCGGGCGTCGGCGTGCTGAGCCTGGCGCTCGCGGCGTGGAGCTACCGGCGCCTGGATGGCCCGCTCTGGGCCCGGGCGACCTTGGCAGGAGGGCGGGCGTTCCTGCTGGCGCTCCTGGTCTTCCTGGCCTGCGGGCCCCGCCTCCAGCGGCCCAATGAGAGCATCGAGAAGGACTGGGTCGTGGTTCTGGTCGACCGCTCGGCGTCGATGAAGATCGCCGATTCGCCGGGCGTGGGCGGGCCCGTCCGCCGCGTCACGCGCGAGGAGCAACTCCGCTCGCTGCTGGAGCGTTCGTCGGGCGTGTTCGGGGCCCTGGCGCGGGAGCGGGTCGTCCTGTGGCAGGGATTCGACTCCGGCGCCTATGACCTCAAGCCCGCCGGGGGCTCGGCGTCGCTGCCCGTCGCCCTCGATGAGCCCACCGGCACGCGCACGCAGCTTGGCGCGGCCCTCGAACAGGCCTTGCAGCGGGTCGCGGCCCGACCGCTTTCAGGCGTGGTGATCTTCAGCGACGGGCGGAGCACTGACCGACCCTCGCGCGCAACACTCCGCAAGCTCGTCGGCGAAAAGGCCCCGGTCATCATCGCCCCGCTCGGGAGCGCTGACCCCGTCGGCGATGTCTCCGTCCGCTCGGCGGTCGGGCCCGGCGTGGCCTTCTCAGGCGATGTCGTGCCCGTTGAAGCCGTGGTCGAGCACGTTGGCAGCTTCTCGCGCTCAGGGGCGGATCGCTCGGCACGGGTGCAGCTGATCGACACCGCGACGGGCGAGATCCTCGAGCAGAAAACCATTCAGTGGAAGGGCCAGCCCGGCGCCCCCCCCCCGCCGGCCGCCGCCCCCGCTCCGGGTGACGAGGCCGCGGGCGCCGCGGGCCGCGTCGGCAGCGCCGAGAGCCAGCGCGTCACCCTCACGGCGACGCCGACAGTCGCCGGGAAGGGACAGTGGGCGGTGCGGGTGCTGCCGGGCGCTGGTGAAGCGGGCGGGGGCGGTGGGGGAGCGGGTGAGGACGCGCCGCAAGATCTGGTGGCCGACAACAACGAGGCGCCGTTCACCGTGGAGCTGATCGACCGGCCGCTGCGGGTGCTGCTGCTGGATGGCTACCCACGGTGGGAGTACCGGTTTTTGCAGGCGATCCTGACGCGCGAACGGTCGCTGGCGAGCACCAGCATGCTGCTCGCGCCGGGGCGGCGATACATCCAGGAGGGCAACACCCCGCTCGATTCGGTCCCGGTCTCGCCGGGCGAGTGGGACGCGATCGATGTCATCGTGATCGGCGATGTGCAGCCGGAGGTCTTCTCGAGCGAGCAGCTCCGCCAGATTCGCCAGCGCGTCAGCGTGGGCGGGGCGGGACTGCTGTGGATCGCCGGGGAGGCGGCGGTGCCAGGCCTGTGGCGGAATACGCCGCTGGCCGATCTGCTGCCGGTTGGCGGCGGGGCCGCTGCCGGGACCGGCGCTGGAGCGGCTGGAGGTGGTGGTGGGGGTGGGGGGGGTGGGGGGGGACTGGGGGATGAGCCGATCCGCGCGTGGGATCGCGATGTGGTGCTGCGGCCGACGAGCGCCGCCGAGCGGCTGGGGGTGCTCCGGTTGCTGCGGACGCCCGTGAACGATTCGTGGTGGCCCGAGGCGGCGAGCGACCCGCGATCGGGGTGGTCGCGACTGCGGTGGTGTCAGCGGCTGGAGCGCACGCAGCTCAAGCCGGCGGTTGAGGTGCTCGCGACAGCCCACGCGGCGGTCGGCGAGGAATCGGCCCCGGCGGTGGTATCGATGCGGTACGGCGCCGGGCGCATCATCTATGTGGGTTCCGACGAGATCTGGCGCTACCGCTACGGCCGAGGCGAGGACCTTCCTGAGCGGTTCTGGCTGCAGTTGGTTCGGCTGCTGGGTCGTGAGAGCGTGTCGCGATCGGGGAAGCCCGCGATCCTGACGGCCACACCGGCGCGCGCCGAAGTGGGCCAGGCGGTGCGGGCGCAGCTCGAGCTGATCGACCAAAGCCTGGTGGAGAGCGCGGGCTCATCGCTCACGGTGCGCGTGACGCGCATCGGCGATACGGGGCCCGTGAAGTCGACGGGGGGTGGGGGGGGTCGTTCTGGTGGCGGTGAGTCGCCAGTGGTCCCGGGCGCCCCCGGTGAGGAGATCACCCTGCGCGCCCCCGCTGGCGCCCGGGCCGAGGGGCAGCGGGCATCGTTTGTCGGGGCCTGGATCCCCGCGCAGCGAGGCCTGTACCGCCTGGAGGCGATCGATTCGTTCCTTGCTCAATCAGCAGTCACGACCGATGTCGAGGTCTGGCTGGCTGAGGATGAGTTCCGCAAGCCCGAGACCGACCACCCCCTGCTGGCTCGCCTGGCCCGGGAGACCGGCGGCATGCTGGTGACGGACGGCGATCTGTCGAAGCTCGATCAGGCCCTGCCCCGGCGAGAGGTGCGCATCTCGCTCGCCCCCGATGAGCACACGCTGTGGGATACCCCGGCGGCCCTGCTGCTGATCCTGCTGGCGGTGACGATCGAGTGGGTCGGACGGCGGCTGATCCGCCTTGCGTAAGTGCGAAATCAAGCCTCAGAGGCTGGTTTCCCGCGACTGGCCCGAGCGCCCCGTCCGCCCATCAGGCCCATCCACTGCACCGCCACCCCCAGCAGCGCCACCACAAACCAGATGATCGCCCACCCGGTTGGGGGCAGTTCCAGATGCTCGCGTCCCGGGATGTTCGCGGCGTGCAGCAGCCACGCCCCCGCCGGGAGCCAGATGCCCGCCCCGGCCAGCGCCGTCACGGCTCCGGCGGCCCACTTGGGCAGGGTCAAGCCCAGCAGCAGGCCGGTGAGGAACCCGATGATGGCGGCGCCGCCGACGATCACCTTGCTGCGCAGGGTGCTCTCGTCCCAGGCCAGCCCGGCCTGCCAGCGGAGCGAATCCATGAAGCCGCGGGCGGTCTTGGCGACATCGCGCGGCTCGACGGGCTCCAGCCAAGTCGCCACGAGGGGCGGTGTGGGGATGGCTGGTGGATCATCGGTGGCGACGAGCGCGGAACCTGTGGACGAGCTGTCGGCGGGCGCGTGGGCGGCTGCCGGGGTGGGGGGCACAAAGGAGAGGGCGGCGGCGGCGAACATCGCCGCGGCGCCGGCGAGCACCGCGCCGAAGAGCAGGGCCAGCACGATCCTGTAAAGAAGGATGCCGGCGAGCAAACCGATGATCGCGCCGCCAGCGCCGCCGAACCACGGGGAAACCCCGGCGTCGGGCGCCAGCACCGGAAGCATGACCAATCCGGTGGAGCCGCCGGCGAGCGCGGCGAGGCACGCCACAACCGGCTTCAGCACGCGTCGCCCGCTGCACCACAGCACGAGCCCCGCGATCAGGGCGATGGCGATGGCGGCGTGGACGCCCCAGGGCAGGTCCCGGACGGCCGAAAGCAGGCTTGGCGGCGCTGCGAGTGTCAAGATGGGCAGCTTGGCGAGCATTGAGTCGGAGAGGCGGTTGGGGGGGCGGGGTACAGGATCCTCAGAGTATGGATCGGTTCCTGCGGGCCGGAAGGGTCAACGGGCCGTCCGGTGGGAGTACGCACCGATCCTGTTCGTGGGGAGGGTGGAGAGCGAATTTCGGACGACTGGAGAACCTCGCCGGCAACCGTGGGCGCGGCGGACCCGTATCGGCAGTGCCCTGGGGCGGCGGGCTGGCGGGCGGTGTTTCCACAGATTGCCGCGCGTCAGAACCCATTGCTGGGAACGGACTTGCGGTGAGGGGCGAAGGAAGCTAGCCTACGCCAACGCTCGTGAAGTTTGGGTTTGTTGGTTCGCTTCGTGGGTTCTCAAGGGGTCGGGTGGTGGGGGGGTCGGGCTCGTGGGGGTGGCCGCGGCGCGCGGACGCGTTGCGGCGTGGGTCTCTCGGCGGAGTGCTCGGGTTGGGTGACATTCAGCCGGGAATCGCCCAAGAGGAACGGACCCCACGGCAAACAAGTGATTTAACGGCAGGAGTCTGGAATGAACAGGACGCAAAGCCCGCTCGGTCGCGCATCGCTTTTCGGCGCTCTCGAGGCCGCCCAGACCACCACTTCTGCGCGCCTGCACCGGCGGGCGGGTCGCCCGTCGCGGGTGAATGAGCCGGCGTTCGACCAGCTCGAGCAGCGGCAGATGCTCTTCGCCCTCGCGGTGCCCGCGGGCGGCACGACGGCGGCGCAGCAGTTCGGCTACTTCACGCCGTTCCTTTTCAAGCAGCTGCCGACGATTCAGGCTCCGGAGATCTTCACCGAGACCCTTGAGCCGTTCGATCAGGCCCCGCTGGCCTATCCGAGCGGCGCGCCGTTCATCGGGGCCTCGTCGACCAACGCGGCGGTGGTGGTGTCGCACACCGGCTTCGGCAACAACCCGCAGAACTTCCCGCGCCTGATCGATGTGACCACGGCGTTCACGGCGGGCGGCAACGCCGGCGGCGTCGATGAGACCGATGTCGAGCTGAACATCAACCTGACGGCGGGCCGGACGGTGTCGTTCTCGACGATCAACCCCACGACGGGGGCGACGCGCCGGGCCCGGGCCTTCTCCTTCACGACCCTGAACACCACGCAGCCCCCGCTGACGACCGACCAGATCGCGCGCGGGGCCGACGGCACGTTCGTGCAGGCGAACGTGCAGATCCAGTTGCTGCGCAACAACGTGCTGATCGCGACCTACGACACCTCCGGCAATCCAGGCACTTTTGACCTGGCTGGCGTGCGGGTGGACACGGTGACGACGCGCGGGCTGAGCAACTACCGGGTCTTCGACGAGAACGACCCGACGAACCTCTTCGATGAAGTCCGGTTCGTGCCGCGGAACGCGGGCGACCGGTTCGACGTGATCGATGTGTCGTTTGAGTTCCCGCCCGGGAACTTCGCGCAGTTCAACGACGAGCGGATCCAGGCGGGTAACGGGCGGATCGTGGGCCCGTCCAACGGCGCGATCGACGCGGCGACCAACAACGCGCCCAACGGCGCGGTGGGCGCGACGGTCAACGAGATCTTCGACGACGACACGGGCGCGCTCAACCGCCGGCTGGCGAGCGGGACGCTGTTTGCGTCCAACGTGCGGCTGGACCACACCGGCTACAACGCCGGCAACTCGCCCCAGATCGTGACGGGGGCCAACGGCGGGGCCGACCGGGCCCTGAACTTTGGTCTGGCCGGTACCCAGACGGTGTCGCTGAGCTTCCGGGACGCCCGCGGGCAGGCCCGCCCGATGACGGCGTTCACGTTCACGACGCGGGCCGGCGCGACGGACCTCGACGCCGGGACGCAGGTGCAGCTCTTCCGGCGCGGGGCCCTGGTCCGCACCTATTCGGCCCTGGATTTCGTGAACCCCGACCCCAACGCGGTGGTGGTGAGGTTCCAGAGCACCGTCGACCCCAACGACAACATCTATCTGTTCGACACCACGACGTTCACCGAGAATTTCGGCGGATCGGACTTCGACCCGAACGTCAACCCGGATCTGATCGACAACTTCGGCGCCGCGTTCGATGAGGTGCGGATCTCGCGCCTGGCGGGCGGGACGGACGCGGGCGGGATCCAGATCGACCGGGTTTCGCCGTTCGCGCCGGCGATGGTGGAGTTCTTTGACCTGTACGGCCGCCCGATGCGGCCGACGATCGCGCTCACGGCTCCGGACGAGGGCCCCTCGCTGGCTGACGCGAACGACAACGGCGTGCCCGATTTCAACGACGGCATCGGCCGGATCGAGATCTCCAACGGCAACGCGTCAACGAACTTCACGATCATCGGCGGCGACGCGACCTTTGATGCGACGCTGGGCTTCCAGTACGTGCTGCCGACGCAGGTGAACGACTATTACGACACGAACTTCTCGCAGGCGGGCGGGTTCGGGTTCGCGCTGGATTTCACGCAGACGCCGCCGCGGGTGATCGGCCTGGCGGACACATCGGGCCTGGGCAACATCATCATCGGGGCGCCGTTTTTCCGCGACAACACCAACGACGTGAGCTATCACGGCCTGGATACGTCGGTTGTGAACGACGCCGAGACGCCCTCGACGCTGCCGCTGCACGCGTCGCTGGCGCCGATCACGCCGTTGGATCTGCCGCTGACGGCCCCGGGCGACTTCAGCAACGTGCTGACGCAGTCGCTGGTGGATCTGACGATCCCGCAGTTGCCGCAGGGCGTCTTCACGCCGGGCGGGACGGACACGGGCGCGATCACGATCAATGGGATGGTCTTCGGCAACTCGAACCTGGGCGGCGCCGCGGCGCGGTTCAACGTGGCGAACCTGTTCGGCTCGCTGACGGTGAACGGCGACATCGGCACGCTGGCGGTGGCGGGCGACAGCGGGCTGTACTTCATCACGCCGACGGTGACGACGCCGCCGCGCGACCAGCGCGGCGAGAACACGACCGGCAGCAACATCAACATCCTGCGCAACGCCGGGCAGATCTATTTCGGCGGCCGCAACGCGGCGCGGGTGACGGTCTTCGGCGACGCCAACAACGCGTTGCTGGGCCGGCGCAACTTCGCGGCGTACGGCGAGCAGGAGACGATCTTCGGCTTCACCGGGGCGACCGAGCCCGAGCAGACGTACCTCCAGAGCCTGCTGGCGACGGCGACGGTGCGGGGCGCGAACAGCGGCGCTTCGCCGCTGCTGCTGGGCGACCTGGCCTTCCGCAACGACACGATGCAGGCGGCGGAGTTTGTCGGCAACGCGGGTAGCTTCGTGTCGATCGCAGGGACGCTGGGCAACTTCAACGATCTGCAGGGCGGAGAGGATCTGCTGGATGTCTACGGCGTTCCTGGCCAGGTGGGGCGGACGCTGACGTTCGACGTGTCGTTCCGGACCGCCGGGCCCGGGAGCCAGGATGGGGACCGCGCGTCGGCCTTCCTGGTGAACGGCAAGGGCGAGACGGTGCGGGCCCACCAGGCGCCGCTGCTTGACCCCAACCGCATCCCGGGGACTGAGGGGGCGGTGCGGTTCACGTACACGCCCGACACTGACGATGTGTACTACCTCATCGTGTCGATCCCGGGCGACGGCCAGCCCGGCTCGACGCAGGTCTACACCGTGTCGATCAACGGCATGGCGAGCACCAGCTCGGGCATGATCAGCGCCACGGCCAACAACCTCAACTTCATCGAGGTCCGCTCGAGCCTGGGGCTGTTCCGCTCCGGCGGCGGGGTGGTTGATCGCGTCGGGAGCACGAGCTACATCACCGGCAACATCGCCGTCGGCAACGGCTTTACAACCATTGAAGAGGATGACGATCTGCTCGAGCCGCACGGCGGCCAGCTGCGCGTCGCCGGGAGCCTGTACTCGCTGACCTTCGGCTCTGACGTCGAGGGCGGCGTCTACAACATCGGCGGCAACCTGGGTTCGCTGCGGACTGGGTACTTCTACTCGGTCGATCCGCAGCGGTTTCCCCCCGTGCATGGCGACATCACGGGTCTGACGCTGGATGTGGGCGGTTCGATCGGGCGGGTGGAGGTGGGCCGCGATCTGGGCAACCGCAACGACCCGTACCAGGGCGGCGGGACGAACCCGTCGGGGCCGAGCTCGATCGTGCTGCGGACGGGCCTGAGCGGGGGCGACGGGAGCATCGGGTATTTCCGCGTGCAGGGGATTGTGGTGGGCCAGGCCGTGTCGATCACGCTCCTTGGCGTGAGCTCCGGCCTGTACCGGTACGAGGCGGTGGGCGGGACGTTCCTGGGGCAGCCGACGCTGCGCTTCCCCGACGGCGGGCCGGCGGGGTTCATCGACCCGGGTCCTTCGAACCCGGCGCAGCCGCGCCCGGGCATTCCGCAGCAGCCTGACGTGGGGATTCCGCTGCTGTACGGCCAGGCGCTGACGCTGACGTCGTCGAGCGGCGTGGTGTACACGATTGAGATTCTGGGCGGCACGGCGTCGCGGGCGTCGGCGGGGCGGGTGCTGGCGGTGCCGGTGAGCGGCGCGCCGGGCGCGGCGGTCGGGCGGATCGAGGTGAACCTGGTGGGCGGCGCGGAGCTGCGGGTGACGGCGAACACCCCGGGGCGGCTGCAGATCGGGAACATTGTGGTGACGACGGCGCCGCCTGCGGTGGGCATCGCGCGGGCGTCGACGGTGACGCTGCGCGGGGTGGGCGAGATCGACGTGGCGTCGCTGACGCAGACCCGGGCGATCGCTGGCGCGGCGGACCTGGATGCGATCGTGAACTCGACGGTGGGCGGCGACATTGTGTACGCCGACGTCACCGGCGTGAACCGTGTGGTGATCGCGGGCAACCTGGGTCTGACGCAGACGGGCGTCTCGGGTCCGCGGCTGCTGGGGCCGAATCTGGGCTTCGTGCCCGGGACGGGTCTGACTGCTTCGTTTGTGGGCTTTGCGATCCCGCTGGACAACGCGTTCTTCGGCGGGTGGAACGGCGCGACCTATCGCTACCAGCAGGCGACGGCCCCCGGGGAATCGCTGCAGGACGCGGGCGGGCTGGACTCGAACATCAACGGGCTGGTGGTGCGTCAGGGGAACCTGACGGCGCTTTCGGTGAACGGCCAGGTGGGGGACATCTTCGTTCCCAACGGCAACATCACCAACGTGGTGGTGAACGCCGACGTGGTGGCCGGGGACAGCGGCTTCGACGGCGTGGTGGGGACGATTTACACCAACGGCAACATCGGGACGATCGACCTCGGGCGCGGGCTCTTCGCCACTGACACGATCGATTCGCTGGCGATCACGGGCATCTTCGCGAGCGGCTCGATCACGTCGATCACTGCGGGGAATCGCGCGGGGGCGCCGATCATCAACGGGATCATCACCGCGGCCGGCACGGGCGCGCCCAACCGCGGGCAGCTGGTGGGCCTGGGCTCGATCACCGTGACGGGCGGGCGGATCGACGGGGCGTACATCTCGGGCTCGACGCTGGACTCGTTCTGGCGCTCGCCGGTGACGGCCAACCCGACGCAGCTGAACCCGGGCGATCTGTCGCAGCCGACGACGTTCGTGCGGAACGTGTCGGTGGTGAACGGCTCGATCTTCGCGAGCAGCATCTTCGCGACCAACGTGACGAGCGTGAGCGTGGTGGGCGGGGCCTTCGACGCGACCAGCGTGTCGGCGTCGGTGACGGTCGGCACGGTTCGGGCCGACCGGTTCATCAACTCGACGCGCGACGGCGAGCCGCTTGAATATCGGCCCAGCCAGATCTCGGGCACGCTGTCGATCGGGCGGATCGCGGTGAACGGCGCCGGGGATATCAGCGACCTGTTCGTCTTCTCGACGGGCACGCTGCTGGGGGGCCTGACGGCCCGCAACATCACTCGGCTGACGCTGGACGTCGACCAGACGGTGGCGTCGATCTCGGCGACCAACGACATCCGGTCGAGCACGATCGCCGTGGGCCGGGTGGACGCGTTCTCGGCCGGCGGGGACATCCGCTCGAGCACCATCGACGTGGCCGGCCCGATCGGGTCGCTCACGGCCCGCGGGGCGATCACCAACACGGCGATCACCTCGACGGGCGTCAACGGGCGGATCAACTCAATCAGCGCCGGCGCGGGCGGCTTCTCGGGGACGATCACGTCGTCGGGCCCGATCGTGTCGGTGGTGTCGGGCGGATCGCTGGCGGGCGTGGTGACCACGACCGACGCGACCGACGGCGACCTGACGCTGCTGCGGGCCGTCGGCGATGCGCCGGTGACGCTGAACATCGCCAGGAACATCGCGACGATCTCGGCGGGGGGCAGCTTCGGCCGCCGCCCGACCGACGCCGCGCGCGATGCGGTGGACGTGAACGGCACGCTGGGGACGCTGACGGCGGGCGGGCAGCTCTACGCCAACCTGCGGGTGGGCCAGACGATCAACGCCATCATCATCGGGCGCGTCTCGGCGACGCCGGCCAACGACCTGGTCGGCGATCCGTCGATCACGGCGTTCGGGCGGATCAACAGCGTCAATATCACGGGCGATTTCAACGGCAGCATCCTGTCGGACTCGGGCGGGATCGGCAGCGTGGTGATCACGAACGGTTCGTTCCGGCTGGGCAACGATGACGACGCCAGCGGCGTCATCGACAGCGGCGAGCGCAACCGCATCGAGGCCCGGGACGGGAACATCACTTCGGTGGTGATCAGCAACGGCAGCCTCTTTGGCGACATCGTCGCCCGCGACGGCGACATCACCATTATCAGCGTGACGGGCGTGGGCGCCTTCGGGCGCATCGGCATCGACCGGGCCCTGTCGACGGCGACGGCGGTGACGGGCGACGCGCTGCGCAACCAGCTGCCCCCGGGCACGCCCTCGACGGGCGGCTTCGGCGGCACGGCGGCGTTCGACGGGCCGATCATCTCGGCGGGGCGCGACATCGGGACCATCACTTCGACGGGCGCAGCCTTCGAGGTGAGCATCTTCGCGGCGCGGAACATCACGACGGTGAGCACCGGCGGCTTCAACACTGACGCCCTCGGAGCGATCGCCAACGCCAACTCGATCGCGGCGGGCGACACCGTGTCGACGGTCCTCAGCCGCGGGCTGGCCCGCGGGCTGACGGTGGTGGCGGGCGCGACGAGCCTTGGCGCCGACCAGCGCCTGGGCGGCACGGCGGCCAATGCCGACGGGGCGCTCAAGTCCGGGCGGGTGACGACGGTGACGGCGACGGGCGGCTCGAACACCCTGGCGGTGTCGGCGGGCGTGAACGCCGGGACCGACGGGCTGTACAACAGCGCTGACGGCGACGGCAGCGAGACGGCCGCGCCGGGCATCTCGACGGTGGGCACGGTGACGGTGACGGGCGGGGCGGTGACGGCCTCGACGGTGTCGGCCGACACGACCATCGGCGCGACGACGGCGGGGATCACGCGGTCGACCGGGGCCTTGCCGGCCGACGCGCGGACCTTCACCGGGGCGACCAATACGTTTACGCCGGCGCCCACGGGCGGGCTGGCGATCACCACCACCAGCGGCCAGACGGGGCGCGTGACCTTCACCGGTCCGGGCCAGGCCTTCTGGGACGCGGCCAACAACCGCGTGGTGCTGATCAGCTCGACGCTGGCGTCGACTCTGCGGGTGGATGCGGTGGCGCCCTCGACCTCGCTGACGAACTTCGGCGTGGTGAGCAATGACGATGCGCAGCTCGGTTCGCTGGTCATCAACGCGGCGCTGACGAGCAACACCACCAACGACACGGCCGATCGCAGCACCCGCGTCTTTGTGGACGGCACGATCAACGTCGTGACCATCGGCAACACGGTGATCACGGCCGACGCGGCCCTGGCGGGCTCGGGCATCATCGCGGCGGGCGAGGGCCTGGGCGTCGTGCGGATCGGCACGGCGGGGACCGCGGCGGTCCCGGCGGCGGCCAACCAGTTCCGCCTCGAGGGCCAGAACATCACGTCGGTGACGGTGCTGGGCGACCTGGGCACGTCGACGGCGACGCGGATCGACGCCCTGAACCTCGGGACGGTCTCGGTGACGGGGGCCCTGCGCGGTGTGATCAGCTCGACGCGGAACATCACCACGGTGACGGCGACGGGCGCGCTCAACGGCGGGCGCGTGCGGGCCGGCGGCGACATCACCAGCGTCTCAGCGGCCGGCGCCGCGGGCAACGCCCGGATCTCAGCCCGCGGGAACATCGGCACGGTCTCGCTGCGGGGCGACGTGGCGGATTCGACGATCCTCTCGGGCGTCGATCTGGGGACCGACGGCACATTCGGCGGAACGGGGAGCGCCGCGGACGTGATCACCAGCGGCAACATCGCCTCGGTGGTGGTGACGGGCAGCTTCCAGCGGTCGGACGTCGCCGCGGGCATCGCTCGCGGGGTGGACGGCTTTGTGAACACGGCAGACGATCTGGTGGCCGAGGGCCGCTCGACGATCGGCAGCGTGGTGATCACCGGTCAGCTGGTGGGTTCGAACGTGAACTCGCAGCGGTACGGCGTGATCAGCAACGGCACGGTGACGACGACGCTGGTCGGCGGCACGGCCCTGACCACGACCCGGGCGAACTTCTCGAAGGTGAGCCTCACGCGTCTGCCCCCGCCGATCCAGATCACCGACATCCGCGTGACGGACCGGGCGCCGCGCCTGTACACGGCCCGGCTGACGGTGAACCAGGCGCTTGACCCGGCGTCGATCGGGGCGGCCCTGTCGATCTCGGAGGTCCGCAACGTGGCCCAGGCGGAGCAGCTTGTGCCGCTGGTGCAGGGGACCGACTACAGCTTCCGCTTCGATGCGACGACCAACACGCTGATCATCGACTTCGCCGAGAGCGTGACGACGCGCAACCTGGTGGGCAACACGCCCGGCGCCACGGCGGGCCCGGGGGTCTTCCGCTTCACGATCGACGCGGGGACGCTGCGCGGGACGACGCAGGGCTCGCAGCTTGACGGCGACCGCAACGGCGCCGCGGGCGGCGTGACTGACGACTACACCGAGGACGCGGTGGTGGGCGATGCGGGCGACCGCTTCATCTCGGGCCAGACGATCTTCACCGACGGCTCGGCGCCGGTGGACTTCTACGCCCCGGCCAGCCTCGACCAGTTGCTGACGGTGAACCGGGCCAACAACTTCCTGCCTGATGCGAACCGGACGCTGACGGTCCGCGGGTCGCTGGGCGATCATGCCGACGCCAACAACGGGACCTTCGCCCCGGGCGGCGACATCGATATCTACACCATCTCGCTCAAGGCTGGCCAGACGCTCCGCCTCGGGGCCCTCACGGGCAGCGCGCTGGGCGCCAGCGTGGTAATCTTCGACGGTTCGGGCGCTCTGGTGGCCGTCAACGGCCAGGCCACGGCCGGCAACCTGCAGGCCACGCCGACGGCCGACCCGAACTCGACAACGACCACCTTCCTCGTCCGCACCACGGGCACGTACCAGATCGTCATCGTGCCCGACGCCAACAACCTCATCCCCGTCAACCCGCTGCAGGGCTTCATCGACCCGGCCGACCCGACCTCGGCCGTCGGCGCCGCGACCGCCGGCGGCACCACGGGCGACTATGCCTTTACGCTGCAGATTGTTGACGATAAGGACTCAGGGTTCTTCGGCAATCAGCTGGCGCCGACCGCGGCGGTGGCCGACGCCCAGGTGCCGACCGCGGCGGATTTCGCCGGGCCTGACACCGTCGTGGGCACCGCTGACGACCTCGTCAGCCTCCCTGTCGCCGACACCGTCCCGGCCAATCCGCAGTTCACCTTCCAGCTCTTCGCCGGGGCCGACAACACCTTCAACACCGCCGACGACTTCGTGCTGGGCTCAAACGGCAACGGCACGTACATCCGGCGCGTGGGCGCGACCGTCACGACCACCCGCACCTCGCTCGCCGGCTCGGCGCCGGTCGACCCGGATGCCGCCGGGCCGCTGCTGGACGTACCGGTTCCCACCGAGTTCAGCGGGGTCGACAACACCTTCAACACCGCCGACGATCTCACGACCGTCACCCGCGCCGGCACCGACGGGCGGACCTTCAACTACACCCTGCTTCCCGGGCCCGATGGCGTCCGCGGCACCGCTGATGACATCGTCAACGGGACCAACCTCGATGGCGTGCGGTCGAGCCGGAGGTCGGGCGTGGATCTGACCTTCGGCACCGGCGATGACGTCATCCGCCTCAACACCGACTCGGGCGCCGGCGTGACCATTAACGACGCCCGCCTGCGGCCATCCGATTTCGCCGGTGTTGACACCGTGCTGGGCACGGCTGACGACATCGCGACCATCACCATCGCCGACACCACCTTCCGCCTGGACCGCGGCGCCAACCGCCGCGTCGACGGCAACGGCGCCCCGAACCTCCGCAGCGACGATGTCGTGATCGGCACGACCGGCTCGGCTGCGGGACGGGCGACCATCACCACCACCCGCACCAGCGGGGCCGATGGCATCTTCGGCACCGCCGATGACGTCTTCACCACCCTGGCCGATGCGGCGAACGGCGCGGCCGGCTCGGCGGGCGTCCCCTCGACGGGCCAGATCGACGCCGACGTCTACCACATCAACGGCGGCTCGGCGGTGGCGCCGGGCACCCGGATCCGCGCCACGCTCAAGGTCAGCGAGATCGGCGGCAACCTCGGGCTGCTCGAGCCGGTCGTCGCCCAGCGCGGGAGCACGTTCTTCTACCAGATCCTCGACAACCGCGGCCTCGTGCAGTTCGCCTTCTTCGACACCTCGGCCTCGACCGGGCTGGGCGACGCCAACCTGATCGCGGCGCCCCGCGATGTCGGCGGCTCCGCGGGTCAGAACCCCGGTTCCACCACCGACGGCTCAACGACCTACGGCGTGGACGCCAACGGCGACTTCTTCATGGAGTTCCTGGTTCCCCCGCGCGTCGACAACGCGGCTCAGTCGGGGACCTTCGCCTTCTACGTCCAGGGCGCCATCCGCAGCGACTACCAGCTCGAGATCGTCACCCGCGGCGCCGGCACGCCGGTCACCCCGGGCCAGACGCAGAACGTGCTCATCGAGACCGCCGGCGGCGTCATCAGCTGGCTGGAGGCCACGCCGTACGAGTCGACGACCATCGGCGCGTTCGACTCGCTCAGCAGCGGCTTCAGCGGTCTGCTGGGGGCCAACAACCTGCCCGCTGATCAGTTCTTCCTGACCAACCTCATCACCAACCTCAACGCGATCTTCGCCGCGGCGGGCATCGCGGTGACCTTCTCCACCAACGCGGCCGACTTCGAGGGCCAGGACTTCTCGACGGTCTTCGTCACCGGCAGCAACGCCCCGGCGGCGTTCTTCAACAACGGCGAGTTCGGCGTGTCCCAGAAGGTCGACATCTTCAACACCGACCGCAACGACCAGGCGGTGGTCTTCCTGCCCGACCTGAACACCCTGGGCTTCAACCCCGACAACGCCGGCGCCTCGGCCTACCTCAATTCGCTCACCGCGGCGGTCACCCGGCGAGTCGGCGAGCTGGTCGGCCTCCGCACCTCGGCCAGCACCGGCAACCCGGCCCCGGGCGCCAACGCCGACCCGATGGCGGGCAACTCGCCCAGGCTGACGCTGGGGGTGGGCTCGGCCTATCGCTTCACCAACGCCAGCGTGCTCTCCAGTCAGGGCGATGTGAACGACACCCAGTTTGTGCTGGGCAACATCGTGTCGGTCCCGCTCCTGAACCGGATCTTCGGTAACCCGTAAGCGGGCTTCGGCCGCGGCCGCGGACAGCGCAGTGATTCCCAAGCCCCCGGACTGTGTGTCCGGGGGCTTTTTGGTTGGTGGCTTTTGGTTGGCGGCTTGGGCTGGCGGGCTGCTCGCCCATGACGGGCGGGAGGGGGAAACCCGGGCGTCGGCCGGAGCGTATTGACGCGTGGAGGGGGAGAGGGCGGGAGTCGGTGCGCGGCGAGGCCGCCGCGCGGCGGCCTCGATTTCGCAGGATTTCGCCGACGGAGCGGCGAAGGCGGGCAAGAATCGTGTCACCTGCGTCAGCGCCTGTGGGTGTTGGCGCGTAACGACGGGGGCCCCGCCGGCGGGTATGCTGGCGGACTCCTCGACGGGCCGCTCGCGGGCTCTTGGAGGAGCTCCGAGGGTGGGCGGGGGCAGGGTGGCTCGGTTGGGGGAACAGTGTGAGTGATCGTTCCGGGCGGCTCGGCCGCCCTTAGACGCTGGACAAAGGTGGTGAGCATGGCGAGCAACGTGTGCTGGGGTGTGGAAGTCGGGGCCGGGGCCATCAAGGCCGTGAAGCTCGAGCGCACGCAGGACGGCGTGACGGTGCTCGATTACGCCCTCATCCCGCACAAACGCGTGCTCAGCACGCCCGAAATCGATGAGAAGGAGGCCAAGCGCGTCGCGCTGGGGGCCCTCATCAGCCAGTACGACCTCAAAGGCGCCTCGCTGGCGGTGACGGTGCCCGGGCACAGCACGTTCGCCCGCTTCGCCAAGCTCCCGCCGGTGGAGCCCAAAAAGATCCCTGACATCGTCAAGTTCGAGGCCGTGCAGCAGATTCCTTTCCCCATTGACGATGTGGAGTGGGACTACCAGACCTTCGTCTCGCCCGATTCGCCGGACGTCGAGGTCGGCATCTTCGCCATGACCCGCGAAAAGGTCATGGAGAAGCTCACCGAGTGGCAGGACCTGGGTAACACGCCCGATGTGCTGACGCTGTCGCCCCTGGCGGCGTACAACGCCATCAGCTTCGATCTCAACTTCACCGAGCAGACGCCCGGCACGGTGATTCTCGATGTGGGCACGACGTCAACGGACCTGATCGTCGCTGAGGGCGGCCGGCTGTGGATCCGCACCTTCCCCATCGGCGGGCACCAGTTCACCGAGGCGCTGGTCACGCACTTCAACCTCTCGTACACCAAGGCCGAGAAGCTCAAGCGTGAGGCCGAGCGGACCGAGCATGCCCGGCACGTGCTGCAGGCCATGCGGCCGGTCTTCGGCGATCTGGCCCAGGATGTGCAGCGGTCGATCGGCTATTACCAGAGCACCCACAAGAACGCCAAGCTCACTCGCCTGGTGGGCCTGGGCGCGACGTTCAACTTGCCCGGTCTGCGCAAGTTCCTCTCGCAGCAGCTGCAGCTCGAGGTCGTACGCCTGGAGTCGTGGAACCGCATCAAGCTCGAGAATGCCGAGAAGAACGCGGCGTTCCAGGCCGAGGCGTCGCTGTTCGCCTCGGCTTTGGGGTGCGCCCTGCAGGGCGTGGGCCTGGAGACGCTCAGCGCCAACCTCATGCCGGTCCCGGTGATCCGCGAGGCCATGTGGGCCCGTAAGACCCCGTGGTTCGTCGCCGCGGCGTGCGTCGGGCTGATGGCCGGCGGCGCCAGCTTCATCGGCACGGTGATGGACCGCTCGGCGATGGCGAGCAAGCCCAAGCCCAAGGAGATCGAGGACGCCAAGCGCGAGGCGGCGGCCCTGACCAGCAAGTGGAAGGGCGTCGAGGGCCAGTACAAGGCCGACTTCCGCGCCCCCAGCACGCTGGCCCTGCTGCAGAGCCGCGAGATGTACGGCCACCTCCTGGCCGACCTGGGCGCGGTGATGGCCGCCGCCAAGGAGCGGGCGAGCGACCCCGACGACAAGCCCTCGACCAACCGCGTGCAGTTCCGCGGCTGGACGACCGACTACCTCACCAGCCCCGCGGCGCCCGACGAGCAGGGCAATATGCAGCCCATCGCGGCCCCTCCGCCCAAGCCCGGCGCCGCGCCCGCCCAGTCGGCGGCGCCGGTGGACCCCAACGCCGACAAGCCCCGCGTGCACATCAAGCTCGAGATCGCTACGAGCAAGCCCGAGGCGGAGGCCGACCGGTTCATCACCGAGACGATCGTGAAGTGGCTCGACGCCCACCGGCATCGCGACGGAACGCCGTACTCACTGGAGTTCGACTCCAAGAAGGCGTACAAGGTCACCAAGCGCGAGAAAGCGCCCGACGCCCCGGTCCCCAGCGCGAACCCCAATCCCGCGCCGCTCCCCGCTGACCCGATCGAGACCCCGATCGGCGAAGGCGACGGCGAGCGTGAGCCCGGCCGCCAGCCCTCCACCCGCACCCCGCAGCCGGCGGGCAAGCCGGGCGCGCGGCAGCCCTTCAGCAACCCCTACGCCAACCGTCCGGGCGGGGCGCAGCCCCAGCAGAACCAGGCCAAGCCGGGCTCTGAAGACGTCAACAAGCTGGCGCCGCTGCCGCCGGTTGATCAGATCGCTCCCCCCGGGGCGACCATTTCGTATTACGTCGTGGAGTGGGACGCGGTCCTCAAGCTGCCCGACGCCAGCAAGGAGGCCGGCAAGTGAACATGAACAAGATACTTGCGTTCGTCAAGCAGCGCTGGCTGATCCTCACGCTGGCGGTGGTGGTGCTCATCGCCACGCCGGTGATGGTTTACTTCAGCATGACCCTGCAGAACGATCTGCGCGAGCGCGTGCAGAAAGAGATCCAGGCGGATCTGGCCGCGATCACCTCCGGCGGCAGCACGGTGAAGATCAACTACGGCGTCCCCGCGGTGGGGAACAAGCCGCAGATGGACTTCCGCTTCGCCCCCAACGAGTCGGTGATCACGTACTTCGAGCGCCTGCGCAACGACCAGTCGGCGGATCTGGCCAAGGTCGTCGCCGGGGCCGTGGCCTTCAACAAGGGCAAGCGCAAGCCGCTGATCGAGGGGCTCTTCCCGGCGCCGGCGACCCCGCTGGATGAATCGATCAAGCCGCGCGAGTTCCAGCGGCTGTACCTCGACCTCGATGGGGCCCACGGCGAGCTCATCCGCCGCTTCAAGGCCGGCGCCCCGTGGGATCCGCTCCGGCTCTCGGCGGAGCTCAAGGACAAGCAGACCGACGAGGTCCGCAAGCTCTCAGCCAGCGACCGGGGCGAGCTGGCGCAGCTCTCAGCCGATGATCAGGCCAAGGTCGCCGAGGTGGTCCGCAAGGCTCGCCTGCAGGCATACGTGAGCCGGGCCCAGACGCTGTCGTTCTACGTCGAGCCCTCGGCCTTCCGGTTGCCGCAGGCTTCCAACGACGCCCCGACCGTCGCCCAGTGCTGGTGGTGGCAGTGGGAGTACTGGATGCGCGAGGACATCTTCCAGGCCGTCGCCCTGGCCAACAAGCCGATGGCCGATCAGGGGGTTCCCGGCTCGGTGATCAAGCGCATCAACGACATCAGGATCGAGCTTCCCTTCGTGCAGTCAATCGATCCGAACGCCCCGCCCACCGCGGTCTTCCCGCTGGGCAGCGACGCGATCGCCCCCACCAACATGCAGGCGTCGATCTCCGGTCGCATCGGCGGTCCCGGCTCGGGCAACAACTACTACGAGGTCCGCCGGATCATCATCGACTTCGTCGCTTCCGGCGACCGCCTGCCGGAGTTCGTCGACGCCCTCGCGGCAGTGAACTTCATGACGGTGGTCGACCTTGACCTGCAGCGGCTCGACACCGCCGATGACCTGCGGGCCGGCTACTTCTACGGCGTGGAGCCGGTGGTGCGCGGGCAGATGGTCATCGAGTCGGTCTGGCTGCGTGAGTGGATGCTTGAGTTCATGCCGCGGGATGTGCGGCTGGGCCTGAACATTCCTGACGCGCCCACCGAGGGCGGTGACGCTCCGCCTCCGCCACCGCCGGGCGGCCCGCCGCCGGCCCCGGGCGCTGCGCCCCGTCCCCCGGGCTGATTCGACTTTGACGTTCTGACGTTGGATGGCCGGCCCGTCTGGCTGGCTTCACCTGATTTACGACGCGTGGTTTCCGCTCCCGCTCTCGACCCGGCCCCACCCCCCCCGGGGGCCGTTCAACCGCCAACACCCGAGGTCGTCCATGGCCGTTCGCCGCATTTCCGTGTTCGAGCAGCATGTCGAGAAGATCGTCCTGGGCGTCGCCTCGGCGGCGCTGCTGGGCATGCTCGCCTGGCAGTTCGTGGGCTCGCGCACCGTTGTGAACGTGCCGGTGGGCAAGTCGACCACGCCCTCACCCATCGGCGAGGCGTACGACAAGGTCGGCGCCGAGGCCCGCAAGCTGCTGGCGGAGATCGGCCAGCGCGAGGTCGAGATGCCCAAGCCGGAGGGGGCCGGGCTCTTTGCTGAGTACGAGGCCAAGTATGCCTCTGCGGGGCTGCCCGCCAAGCGGCTGGGCCGCCTGGGCGAGGTGACGCCCTGGATGGACAAGATCCGCGACCTGACGCCGCAGGGCGGCTCGGGCGATGGCGACTACGCCCGGCCGGAGCTCCCGCCGCTGCGGAACGTGATGGCGAGCGCCTTTGTCGCGACCATCGCCCACGAGGAAGTCGCGGCGAACCCGGAGCTGGCCGCGCTGGTTCCCAAGCAGGAGCCGCACAACAAGGCGGCCGTGACGGTGGAGGCTGAGATCAACGGCGCCCAGATCCGCGAGGCCCTGGAGCGCGATCCTGACGGGCCCGGCCCCATCAAGCCCCTGCCCAAGCTGTGGTGGGACAACGGCCGCACGGTGGTGCTGATGATCGAGCTCCAGCGGCAGGAGCAGCTGCCCAGCGGCGCGTGGGGCGAGACGGTCACCCTGCCGCCGATGCCGGGGCGGTTCAGCCTGCTGAGCAAGCTGGCGACGGTCAAGGCGTCCGACCAGTTCGAGCCTCTGCTGGCTGACGCGTTCACCAACGCCGAGGAAGTGCAGCGGCCCGAGTGGTACAAGCGGCCGGAGATCAACGGCGTGCCGATCGGGGAGGAGTGGGTGTCCCCCAGTGAAGACCAGAAGATCCAGGACGGCGGCGGGCCCAAGGTGACGCGCCCCAAGGTGGAGCGCGAGCTGCGCGAGGTCCGCAAGAAGAAGGACGCCGCGAAGACCCAGCTGCAGAAGCTGCGTTCAACGCCGGGCGCCCCGGGCGGCGAGGGCCGTCCCCGGCCGACGCCCGGAGCTGGCCCCCGCCCCGCCGACGACCGGGCGATCCGGGACCTCGAGCAGCGGATCAAGAAGTTCGAGGAGGATGAGAAGAAGCTGGTTGACCAGCTCAAGGAACTGGGCGTGAAGCCACCCAAGGACACCAGCGCCGCCGAGGCGCTGCTTGAGTCCACCTCGATCCAGGTGTGGGGCCACGACGTCACGGCGACCCGTGGCAAGACCTACCGCTACTCGATCCGGGCGTGGTTCAACAACCCGATGTTCGGCCGGCCCAACATGGGCGCGCAGGCCGAGTTCGCCAAGCAGCCGGGCGTGCCCACTGCCCAGGCCGGCTGGACCGACGCCATTGAGGTGCCGCACGAGACGTATTTCTTCGTGACCGCCGCGAGCGACCGCGCGGCTGAAGGCGGCGGGCTGCTGGGGCGTGGCGTGGCGAGCTCGGTGGAGGTGTTCGTGTTCGATTGGGGCTTCTGGCGGAAGGGGTCGGTTTCGTTGGTGCCGGGCGATGTGCTGAGCACGAAGGTGACGATCCCCGATGTCGAGAAGCTCCGGGCCCTCGCCCCGACGCCGCGGCCTGGGCCCGGCGGACCCGGTGGTCCCGGTGGACCGGGCGGCGGCCGTCCGACCCCGGCCCCTGCGCCGCTGCCAGGCCCTGGGCCCGCGCCAGGCCCCGGCGGGCCCGCGGACAAGCCCGATGATGCCCCGCTCGTGCGCCCGTTCGACATCGAACGCGACGCCTTCCTGCTCGACGTCGCTCCCGACCCGGTGGTTCAGGCGACGCGCGACGCCAAGGACAAGACGCCGCTGCTGTACCAGGCGTACTTTCGCGATGAGGGTGGGCTGATCGTGGTGAAGGACCCCTCAGACATCAAGGGCGAGGGAGAGGAAGCCCGCCGGTATCGCAAGCTGAACAAGTCAGCCCTCGCCGGGGACGAGTCGAACAAGACGCTCAAGAGCGACATCCTTGGGAAGCCGCCCGAGCCGACTCGCCCGCGTCGCGACCCCGAGCCGGAGCCGACCAAGCCGGGCGGCGGTGGCGGTGGTGGGGGCGGCGGGTAAGGGCCGCGGGGCGGCTGCGGGGGCGTCTGCGTCGAAGGTCTTGAAGATCGGGGCGTGCCCGAGCCTGCCCATGGAGGTGCTGGCCGTTCGCGCAGATGGTGCGCACTGAAGGGGCTGCCTGCTGGCCCGGCCCCTCGAGGATCGGATGGAGCGGGATCAATACCTATCGGAATATGAACACGATGTGTGGTCGGGGTGAATTTCGGGGTGGTGATGGCCGATGGCGGGGGGCGGGTTGGACTGGATGAGGCATGGAGAGCGGGCCAGAACGAACAAAGAACGAACGTGGATGGTGAGTGGACCGGATGTGGAAGGCGAAGGATTTTTGAAAGTGTGCTTGACTGGGCATTGGCGCTGACTAGACTCCTCCCCGCCTCCGCACCGATCCGGTGCTGGGGCAGCCGACCTGAAACGAAGGGATCTCACGATACCTGAGTTCGGGATGCCAGCACTGCTTGGACGGCGCGGTTCTTTGACAACCGGATACGGATGGGTGTCGCCTTCGATAGCGGCGGCAGCGTTTTGCGAGGCTCATTGCCGAGCAAAGGGGCTGTCGGACTTACGCTGCGTAGGTTCCCGGAGCGATTGATCTGCCCCAGAAGCAGTCTTTTGCGATGATGGGCGATGTCGAAGCGACGAATTTGAGATCAAAACGACGAAGGCGATATGTACGAGCGCAATCTGAGAAAAAGATAGTGGCTCTTGGAGACCGTTGATCTGTCGCGGCGGGAATGGTCCCGACGATGGGTTGGCGTGATCCTGCAAGGGCGCACGGTGGATGTCTTGGCGTCAAGAGGCGATGAAGGACGTAGGAACCTGCGATAAGCCCAGGGGAGCTGGTAACCGAGCGATTGATCCTGGGATTTCCGAATGGGGTAACCCGGCCGAAAGGTCACTTTACGCTGAATGCATAGGCGTAAAGAGCGAACGTGGTGAACTGAAACATCTCAGTAATCACAGGAAAGGAAAGCAAAAGCGACTCCGTCAGTAGCGGCGAGCGAACGCGGATAAAACAGTGGAAATGCGAACCGGCTGGAATGCCGGGCCAGAGAAGGTGAAAGCCCTGTAACCGGAAGCTGTCTATGCCCACGATTAGGTTCGGGCTCGTGGAACCCGGACTGAACATGGGGGGTCCACCCTCCAAGGCTGAGCACTCCTTGACGACCGATAGCGAACCAGTAAGGCGACTGAACGATGAAAAGCACCCCGGTGAGGGGTATGAAAGAGCACCTGAAACCGTGCGCTTACAAGCGGTCGGAGTCCCGCAAGGGATGACGGCGTGCCTTTTGCATAATGAGCCGGCGAGTTGGTCTCTGCGGCGAGTCTAAGTGCTAACGGCACGGAGACGGAGCGAAAGCGAGTCTTAAACGGGCGTCAAGTCGCAGGGGCTAGACACGAAACCTAAGTGATCTACCGTCGGCCAGTCTGAAGGACGGGTAACTCCGTCTGGAGGGACGAACGCGTGAACGTTGAAAAGTTCTGCGATGAGCTGACGGGGGGACTAAAAGTGTTATCAAACTGGGAGATAGCTTGTTCTCCCCGAAATACCTTTAGGGGTAGCCTCATGAATCAGCCTGTGGAGGTAGAGCGACTGGATCGATAAAGGGGCCTACCCGGTCACCTTGTCGAACCAAACTCCGAATGCCATGGGCGTAGTCATGGGAGAAAGACTTCGAGTGACAATATCCGAGGTCAAAAGGAGAAAAATCCTGATCGCCAGCTAAGGTCCCAAATTCATGCTCAGTTCGAAAGGAAGTTAGGGTGCATTGACATCCAGGATGTTGGCTTAGAAGCAGCCATCATTTAAAGAGTGCGTAACAGCTCACTGGACGAGGATCCTAGCGCCGATAATGATCGGGAATAAGCATGAAGCCGAAGCTGCGGGCTCGAAAGAGCGGTAGGGGAGCGTTGCTGGGGCGGTGAAGCGGAGCAGGAATGCTCCGTGGAGCGTCAGCAAGTGAATATGCCGGCTTGAGTAACGATAAAGCAGGTGAAAATCCTGCTCGCCGTAAGCCCAAGGTTTCCTGGGGAAGGGAAATCCGCCCAGGGTTAGCCGGGACCTAAGATGAGGCCGAAAGGCGTAGTCGATGGACACACGGTTAATATTCCGTGGCCGGTGCGGCCAACGAATCTCGGATCTCCTGCGGGACTGTTAGATGTCCAGGCCCTTGAGGCCGATGCAGGGTGAAGGGGTTCCGCGAAAAAACCGCACATAGCCCGTACCAAAACCGACACAGGTGGGCGAGGCGAATAGCCTCAGGCGCTCGAGAGAACGGTCGTGAAGGAACTAGGCAAGTTAACCCCGTAAGTTCGCGATAAGGGGGCCCTCTCCGTAAGGAAGGGCGCAGAGAAAAGGCTCTGGGAACTGTTTATCAAAAACACAGCTCTGTGCCAAGACGCAAGTCGACGTATACAGAGTGACGCTTGCCCGATACCGGAATGTCAAGAGAGCGGGTTAGCGCAAGCGAAGCTCGTCATCTAAGCACCGGTGAATGGCGGCCGTAACTATGACGGTCCTAAGGTAGCGAAGTTCCTTGTCGGGTAAGTTCCGACGCGCATGAATAGCGTAATCACTGGAGCACTGTCTCCACGACCGACTCGGTGAAATAGAAGTGGCGGTGAAGATGCCGCCTTCCCGCAGCAAGACGGAAAGACCCCGTGGACCTTCACTGTAGGTTCTTATTGGTCACGAGCATACTCTGCGTAGCATAGGTGGGAGCCTTTGACCTCCGGGTTTCGGCCCGGAGCAGGCGCCAAGTGAAATACCACCCTGAGCACGTTTGTGGCCTAACCTCGATTCCCGTGAAGCCGGGCGAGGGACAGTGAGAGCTGGGCAGTTTGACTGGGGCGGTCTCCTCCAAAAGAGTAACGGAGGAGTGCAAAGGTACCCTCAGCCTGGTTGGCAATCAGGCAAAGAGCGCAAAGGTAGAAGGGTGCTTCACTGCGAGACTTATCAGTCGAGCAGATACGAAAGTAGGGCTTAGTGATCCGGCGGTGCTGGATGGAAAGGCCGTCGCTCATCAGATAAAAGGTACTCTGGGGATAACAGGCTTATCGCGCCCGAGCGTCCATAGCGGCGAAGCGGTTTGGCACCTCGATGTCGGCTCATCACATCCTGGGGGTGGAGA
>CAZSZO010000041.1:0-31519 GCA_964611125.1 uncultured Phycisphaeraceae bacterium
GAGTACGATGGACAGACTCTCATAGCGGGTGGTACAGACATTGGGGGCAGGTCAGTGGCAGCACCGCTTCGAGGTCATCGAGCACACGCGGCGAGTCATCGCGGCCTGGATCACTTGGTACAACGCCGCCTGGCCGCACTCGGCCCTGGGATACAAGAGCTCCGATGCGTTCCATCGCTCACGCCCGACCACGCCACAGGTCTCAACGCAGCGGCGTAACGCGCCCTGACTCGCTGCGGTCCCACCCCCCCGCCCCCGCCCGAACGGTCTGAAGCCATGGGATGCGTCCTTGGAAGAGGGTGCGAAGTCGCACTATCGCGCGCCCAGCCGGCGCGGGGGACGCATCAATGTGCCGTGACGGGTGGGGTCGCCGAAGAGCTCGAGCTCATACAGACGCCACGACGCAGGGTCTATGGCGGTCGAGGCGTTCGACTCGCCGGGCGTCCAGCAGCCGACCTGCTCCACAGGCACCCGCAAATCGCCGGAGTCAGCGTGCTGATCGAACTGTCGTCGATCACCCCATAACTCGTCACAGCTCCTCGAGAACTTCATGAACGCCTGACCGCCGCATGCCATCGGATAACGCCGCAACGGTATTGTCGCATTGCGTTCTATTGCCAGTGTGAATGCACAAGTATATGCTATCTGAACTAACAACAAGCATGGCGTCAAAATCGCTCGCGTGATCATAATGGCGATCACCATAACGGAATCCGACAGTTATTGGACCGCGAACTAAATCGATGCTTCTTATTGTTGACCCTATGATACTCGCTATGGTAGCCTGGCTTAGCGTATTCAGTGTTTTGGCCTTTAACTCTATAAGCGACATATATTTCTCTATTGACCATGTGGTCTCTGTCTGACCCGGGGCAGGTCCGCCGGGTTGCGAATCCCTATGTGAGTATTTGACGGATCAGTGTCTACGATGCCCCTGTCATTTAACTGATTACCGTGCGGATCCTGCTTATGTATATGGGCGTTATTCGCAGATTTGTATTGAGTCGCGTTCTCATTACCATATGGTGCACACGAACCTGCGAGCCATCGGGATGATTCCACGTTTGATTGACGCTATTTGGCTTGTATTTTTTGACGAACCCAGCCTCTCCGAGCTGTTGTTCAATGTGCGGCACTGAGTTGCCCTTCATTTTGGGCAGTTGAGCTGCTGCGCAAGGTTCCGCATTATGACTCTCAACCCCGACCCATCCGACAAAGAACCTGTGGTCCCCGTCTACCTCAAGATTGTGGACTTCCTCCTCGCCCCACCAGCGGGCCAGCGATTCCACCATCGCCCAGCCGTCCGCCGTTCGGACTCGCTCGCCGGGCACCAGATCGCCCAAGTCTACGTACTCCTCTCGGTCCACGCTGTAGATCGGGTGGCCATACGTGCCGGTGATCGCCTCCACCGGGCCCTGGCCGTGCTGCTTAAAGCCCACCGTCGCCATCGGCCCTTCGTACCGGGTCACCGAGCGCATCAGGACGATGCGCCCGGGCCCCTTCTCGATCGGCGGGCACGGCGCCATGCCAACCAGCCGGGCGAGCCCGTGCAGGCCCCATTCCTCAATGTCCAGGCGAACCAGGCGCACGCCCGCCCCATCAACGCCTGCCGCGGCCTCAGTCGCCCACGCCAGCGGCCTCAGGAGCTCAAGCCGACCGGTCCGCCCGGCCTGCTTGGCGGCGTCATCCCCCAGTTCGAGGATGAACAGTCGCCACGTCGAGGGATCGATCTCGGTGTCTGGGATCGGCTCGGCGGCGGCGAGAGAACCGTCAAACCCGCCTTGGGCGGAGGTCAGCACGCGCTGGCCCGCCTCGATGCACTCGATGGCCTGGGGGCCGCTCGGCGTTGCGACGACGGTGCCAGCCGCAAAGCACTTGATGCCATCTGCAAACCGCTTCAAGGCGGCCTGACTCGCTTGCGCGAGAACCTCTTCGGCAACGGCCTCGCCCGCCACCATAGCGGCGCCCTCGAAGTCGCCGTCCGCGGCCATCTCCACAACTTCGATCGCGGTCTCGATGTTGGTGGCGAGCGAATTGGCCTTGTCGTAGGCGACCTTTGCGTCCAGGCCCGCTTTGATAGTGCGGCCCGCCACCGTGCCGCAGTTCGCCGCTTTGGCCAGTGCTCCGCCCGCTGCGGTCTGCAGCGCGGTGCCTGCAACCCCACCGAGCGTCTCGCTTGCGTTCAGCATCGCGTTGTCTGGGTCGTACAATGCCCCGCTAGCCGCCAGTTGATCTTTGCTTGAGCCCGCATATCCATTGGTTAACGTGCTCGCTGCAGCATTGGTGCCGACAACGAAGCCGTCATAGGCCCCCTGTGCGCCCGCCCGTTGGGGTTCGGAGCCATACGCTCCGAGCAGGCCGCCAGCGCCGTATTGAATCCAATCCCCGTCCCACCACCAAAGACCCATAGGGTCAGAACCATCGATCGGGTCACCTCCACCATACTGGTAGAGGTTCACCCCCCCCGCGAAGCCGATGGGGTCGGGCTGGAGCCAGCGGCCGTGGTAGGGGTCGTAGACGCGGTTGCGGACGTGGTAGAGGCCGAGGTGGTTGTCCCACACGTACGCCGCGTAGCCGAAGCGGTTGTCGACGCTGGCCCGCGACAGGCTGCCCACGCCAGGGGGGACGGGGCCGGTGGGGTCGCTCAGCGGCGGCGCATCGGGCGGCTCAAAGAATGCCCCGATGAAGCTCGACAGGTCGTCTGGGTCGAGCGCCCCGCTGCAGTTAAAGTCCACGCCCGGCGGCTTGGCGTCGGTGTCGGGTGCGAAGAAGTACGCGATGTAGTCCGACAACGTGTCGGGGGTCACCTCGCCGCGGTTCTGGAAGTCGACAGGGTGGTACGCCTGCGGCTCGCCGTAGGCGGTGTAGCGGATGCGCTCCAGCGGGTTGCCGAAGGCGTCGACCAGCGCGACCACATCGCCGCGATGGTTCTGAACGTAGTAGACAGCCTCTTCGAGCCCGGCGGACATCGCCCATGCCGCGCGGCCCCTGGGCGTGGTAGACGTACCGCTCGTACAGGCGGGGAGCGGGGCGCTCGCCAGCGGCGGCCCCGCCGGTCCCGACGGGGCCTTGACGGAACACGGCGACCAGCCGCCAGAGGGGGTCGTAGACATAGAACTCGCGGGTGTCGGTGTTGAGGTCGCCGTCGCCGGCGCCAGATCGGGGACCGCAACCCCGCAAAGGGCACGGTCCCCGACTGCATCACACAATCTAACCTGGTCAATCGCCCGATAAATGCGACTTGGCGTAAGCCAGCCGCTTCCGCTCAACGGGCGTCAAGTCTGCGGCAATGGACTCATAGAGCCGGCAAACCTTGGCATAGTCATGCCTCTGCCATGCAGCGTGCGCAGCCGCTCGGATAGGCTCTTGCACTACCTCGTTCGTATACGATTCGCTACGAGCCTCGGCTTCCTTGACAAGGCGTTGATACGTCTTAGGGTCACCTGCGAGGGCTTCCATTCCATATCTTCTGAGCAGATCTGCGATCTCCATTACTGCCGTGTTCACTCCATCTGGCGTACTAGCTTGAAAGCCTTGATACTCGCCCACAGACGCCAAAAGACCCCCAAGGGTAAAGCGAGCTGACGGCTCTGCTCGCCGCCACGACTCGATCCCGAGGTCGTAAGACATCGGGTCATGAATTACTTGCAAGAAGACCATCGCTGACTCATACATGACGACGTAGCAGGATTGTTCAGTACGCCGAAAGCCACGCGGCATCAACACCGGCTCAATGTGCCTCAGCACGGCTTCCACGAAACCAAGATGTTCGCGCTCTTCTCTATGGCAATTTTGAGTAACCATGGCGCACATCACTTTGCCGCCGGAGGCGACCAGAGAGTCGTCTTCGGATCATAGGTCCAGCCGTGGTTGCGAAGTCATCGTACGCATCTGTGTGGATCCTGGCATGACTCCTCTTGTCAAGCACAACGCTGCTGACGCGTGGGTCGTGGACATCCAAACCGAACCGTTCCATCGTTGATCGAGCGTCACCGGCCCGACGATCAGTGCTCGGGGTGCTTCATTGGCTGGGCCCACTTCCTGCGACACGCCCGCCTGCGGTCGCTGCCGCCGATCCGGTTCCCCGACCGGTAAGGGTCGGCAGGGGTCGGCAGGGGTCGATTCCTCCGGCCCCGCTGCTCTACGCTTGGCCCATGCCCAAGCTGCTCATCATCGGCGGTCGCGTCATGGATCCGGCATCGGGGTTGGATCAGGACGCCGATGTCGGCGTGGTGGATGGCCGGGTCGTCGCCATCGAGCCCGGCCTCTCCAAGCGCGACGCCGAGCGCGTCATTGACGCCTCGGGGTGCTACGTTGTCCCCGGGCTGATCGACCCGCACGTCCACCTGCGCGAGCCCGGCAACGAGCGGGCCGAGACCATCGCCACCGGCACCGCCGCGGCGGTCGCCGGCGGGTTCACCACCGTCTGCTGCATGCCCAACACGAGCCCTGCGATCGACAACGACTCGATTGTGGAGGTGGTGCTCGACCGGGCGGCCAAGACCGGCATGTGCCGGGTCTACCCCGTGGGGGCGATCACCAAGGGGCGGGCGGGTGAGGAACTGGCGGAGATCCAGCTCATGTCCCGCCTGGGCGCGGTGGGATTCTCCGATGACGGCGACTGCGTGGAGTCAGCCGGGATGATGGCCCGGGCCCTCACGGCCATCAAGATGACCGGCAAGGCCCTCATGCAGCACTGCCAGGACCCAACCCTGACCCGCGGCGGGGTGATGCACGCCGGCGACATCCAGGTGAAGCTTGGCCTGGGCGGCTGGCCGCGCGTCGCCGAGGAGGTCATCATCGAGCGCGACGTGCGGCTGAACCGCTCGATCGGCTGCCGCTACCACGTGCAGCACATCTCCTCGGGCGGCTCGGTCCAGATCATCCGCGCGGCCCGACAGGCGGGGCAACCGGTGACCGGCGAGGCCTCGCCGCATCACCTGCTGCTGACGCACGAAGCGGTGCTCGCCGGCGGCGGCTATGACACCAGCGCCAAAATGAACCCTCCGCTGCGCGAGCAGAGCGACATCGCCGCCCTCAAGGAGGGCATCGCCGACGGCAGCATCACCATCCTCGCCACCGACCACGCGCCCCACCCCATGGGCGACAAGGAGCTCGAGTTCGACGCCGCGGCGTTCGGCATCGTCGGCCTCGAGACCGCGCTTGCGCTGTACATCGAGGCCCTGATCGCCGGCGGCGTGATCGGCTGGATGCGGCTGATCGAGATGATGACCATCGAGCCCGCGCGCCTGTGCGGCCTCGACACGCTGGGCCTGGGCCGGCTGTGGGTGGGCGGCCCGGCCGACATCACGGTCATCGACCCCGGCCACACATGGACCATCTCGCGCGACAGCCTCGCGGGGCGGAGCCGCAACACGCCGTTCATCGGTCGGCGCGTCACCGGCCTGGCCAGCGCGGTCATCGTCGGCGGCAAGGTGCAGGTCGACCGCCGCCGGCACGAGTTGCCGGTGAGCCAGCCGCAGATCCGCCTGCGGACCGCATCGACGGCCGCCACGGCCACGACCACGCTGTAATCGCCGCTGCGGTCACTCGCGCGTCAGCCGCACCCGCACCTTGGCGCCGAAGGGCGGCACAGCGCTGTTGCGCGTAACCCACTGCGGCGCCGTAATGCTCGATTCAGGGCTCATCACCTGCCCCCAGGCGATCGTCTCGGAGCCGAAGGTCGTCAGCCCGATCAGCACGCCCGAGCCGTCGCTGTCATACACCTCGGCAGGCGCGCCGGTCTCCGGATCTCGCCGGGTGACAAACCGCGAACCCGCGAAGACCCAGCCGCCCGAACCGCCCCATACGCCCGGGCGCTCCGGCAGCGCCCCCAGCGGCCGGCCCGACCGTTCGTCGACAATCCAGTCCTCCGGCCGGGCGGTGATGGTCTCGCCGGCGGCGCTCGTGTAGATGAACTCGATCCGCAGTGGCGAGCCGCTCGGCGGCCGGCCGACCACCTTGGGCCCGGTGAAGTCCACCAGCCCGGGCGAGCCGCTCTCAAAGCCCGCCGCCAGCAGCGCGGCGTGGATGTGCGACGGCTTCGCACGCGTCATGATGAGCGACTCATGCTCGCGCGTATCGGGGGTGCAGGCGACCAGCTCCAGATACACCAGCGGCGTCACGGGGTCGTGGCAGTCGAGCGGGACGATCCCGTCGAACTCCACCACATGGGCCGCGCGATCGACTCGGACCATCGGGAACACCTCCACCAGACTGAGCGGGGCGGGCTCGGCGGGGGCCGGGGGGGGCGACGGCAGGGAGGGCGAGGGCGGGGGCGGCGGGGAAGGTCGGGGTTCGGGGGCCTGAGCGGCGCTGCTGGCAACCGGGACCTCGGCGCTCGGGCGCGCAGCAGGCTCGGGCTCGCCCTCGGGCTCGCGCTGGGCGTGGGCGCACCCGCCCAGCCAACTCGCCAGCAACAGCCCGCAAAGCAGGCAAACACCGCCGCCGGTCCCCGCATGCCGCGCACGCTGGTTCATCATGCCCCTCCCTCGATCCCCAGCTTCCGCACCAGCTCCGCGAAGGTCTCGCCGCGGAACTCATAATTGGTGAACTGATCCCACGATGCGCACGCCGGCGAGAGCAGCACCACCTGGCCGGGCCCGGCCCGCTCCGCCGCGGCGGCCACCGCCCGGTCCAGCGTTCCGCACTCGATCGCCTTTCCGCCCGCCTCCCGGGCGATCGCCGGCCCGGTCTTGCCGATGGTGTAGAGCCCGCCAAGCTCCGCAGCCAGCCGGGCGATGGGCGCGAGGTCGCTCCCCTTGTCGTAGCCGCCGGCGATCAGGTGCACGCGCCTGGCCCCGACTAGTGGGTCATCCGCAAAGGCCCGGATCGCCAGGAGCGCCGCTTCCGGCGTGGTGCACTTGGAATCGTTGAAGAACCGCACGCCGCGGACCTGCCCAACGAACTGCAGCCGATGCGGCAGGCCAGGAAAATCGCGGAATGCCCGCCGCGCCTGCTCGCCGAGCGCCGCCAGGCCGTCCGGCGCGAGGCTGGCGTCGCGCCGCCCCGCGGCCTCGAGAATCCGCCACGCCAGGAGCGCGTTGCGCTGGTTGTGGGCCCCGGGGATGCGGAGCTCAAAGGGACTCGGGCACGCCGGGTCGAGCATCCGCACGCCCGGTCCGTCGGGCACCCCGGCCAGGTCGCTGAAACACAGCAGTTCATCCGCCGAGTTGCGGTACCGGCCGATGTTGAGCTTGCATCCCTCGTAGTGGGCCATCGAACCGTGCCAATCGAGGTGGTTGGGCGAGATGTTCGTGACCACGCCGATCGCGGGCGACCAGCCGGCCGCGCCGGACGACACCCCCTCACCCAGCCAGTGCAGCATGAAGCTCGAGAGTTCCAGCACGACCCAGTCGTCCGGGGCGATCCGGGGAAGCTCCTGCAGCAGCGAGACACCGATGTTCCCCCCGAGATGGACCCGCCGGCCGGGTGGCGCGAGCCGCGCCAGGGCGTGGTGCACCATCGCGCTGGTCGTGCTCTTCCCCGCCGAGCCGGTGATCCCGATCGTCCGCGCCCGATTTGGCAACCGCTCCACCAGCAGCCGAATCTCGGTCGTGATCGGGATCCCCGCAGCGGTCGCCGCCCGCAGGAACCGATTCTCCCACGGCTTGGGCACCGCCGGGTTGGCCACCACGAGATCGCAGGTGGTGAAGTCGCTCACGTTGTGCTCGCCCAGCCGCAGCTTCACCACGCCGCGCTCCGCCAGCGGGCGGATCTCCTCAAGCGGCTCGGCGAGCTTGTCGGCGGGGGACAGATCGGTGACCAGCACCTCGGCGCCCTGTTCGGCGAGCCAGCGCGTCGCCCCGAGACCCCCGCCGAAGCGACCAAGACCCATGACGGTGACACGCTGGCCGTGAAAGTCGTTCACGCGCGAGGGTAGCGGCCCGCTCAGCTCAGCGGCAGCCAGCGGATCATCACCCACAGCATCATCGCGCCCAGGATCGCCGCGGCGATCATGAACCGCAGGGCGTCCCCCGCCCCTTCCCGGGCCTTCGCGGCGGGGGCGATCATGGTCAGCGATTGCTCCACCTGCGGGTTGAGCGCCCCATGCCCGGAGCGCCGGCCGTCCTGCACGAGCGCGATCACCAGGCTCGCATCAAAGTCACGAAGCCCGACCCGCCGGGCCGTGGCCAGCAACCGCCGCCGCTTCTCGGGGGTGAGGATCGCCGCCTTGCCGCCATCGAGGTTCTCGGCCACGCGCCGGGCGAAGACCCAGCGTGCATCGTCCGCCGCCATCCCCGAAGCCAGGCGCGTCTCCCGCTCGATCGCCGCCCGGGCCAAACGCGTCGCATGGTCCGATTCCGTCCGCCGGCGGGCGTGCTCGGGGGCGATCGAGAGTGCCGGCCGAAGGACCGTCGCCGGCTGGGCCCGAAGCTGGGCCCCAGGCTGGGCCCGTATGGACCCCGGCTGAGCCCGCAGCACCGAGCGCGGCGCACTGTCGCCCACGGGCGACACGCGCCGGGGCAGCGCGGCGCCGTTGTCGACAAGACGCAACATGGGCCGTCTGGGAGGAGGGGTCATGGCTTCCTATGAATCTATGGGCACGTGGCGTGCCAAAGTTCAAACCGACAGGTTCCACCCCCCCACCACCCCACCACCCCCACCCGCGAGCAGCCTGTAAACCACCCGAGCGCCCTGCTAACCTGACGCCATCCGTACCGGTTCGATGGCGTTTTCAGAGCAGGTCAACCCCCTGCGGTCCGATGACGTATGGCACTGGAACACGATCTCACCGGGCACACCGACATGAACCCACCGGCCACGGTCATGCCTCCGTCGTCGACATCCACTGCGCCTCCGCCCCCTGCAACCGTCCCGGCGGCCGCGGAGTCTCACGCCCCGGCCGCCCCGGCCGCTTCAACCGCTGCGGACTCGGCCGCGGCGCCCATTCCCATCACCAAGCCGCTGGGCGAAGTCCGCACGCCGCTCTCGGCCGCGTCGGTGGTGGAGCGACTCAACAGCGCTGCCCGCCGGGGGAAACTCGCCGGCTTCGTCGCCAGCCCTGCTGGTTCGTCGACCCTTTTCAATGTTGCCGCGTTTGGGGCGCCCTTTGACGGAGTGCTGGCGGCCCGAGCGGTCGAGCGCGACGGGGCGACAAGCCTGTTGTTCGAAACCCGTCTCCGCCCGCTCATGCCGTGGGTCTTCGCGGTGGTGCTCGTGCTCACTGTGTGGCCCGGGGTGATCCTCACCGAGAGCCTGGTGGCGACGATGATTCCCGGCTCGGCGTGGCGCTACACCTGGTGGTGGTACATCCCGCTCAGCGCCCCGTTTGTCCCCTGGATGTTCTGGAACGCGCTCAAGCGGTCGCGGGCGAGCATCCACGACTCGGCCCACAGCGCGATCGACCGGATCGCCGCCGAAATCGGCGGCCAGCGGGCCTGACCCCTTCCGTACGGCGTGCGAACAAACACTCGAATCGCCCGGCGGCTCGCCGGCGAAGTCGCAGGCGGCGGCCAACGCGGCCGGCCGAAGCGCCCGAGCTTGACAGCCGGGCGCCGATGCCCGACCCTGTCGCTCGTCACCGCAGCCCGTTCGGGCTGGTCTTCCGCTGGCTGGGCTTCCGAGCCAGCCGGCCGCCACCAGGAGCCTGTTGATGCTGAATCCCCGTCGTGCCGTTCCCGTCCTGGCCGCCGCGCTGCTCGCCGCCTGCGCGGCCCTGGTGGCCGGACGCTCCTCGACCGCCGCGCCCGCCGCCCCCGCGCCCGTCGCGGCGGAGCAGGCGCCGGCGACCCTCGCCGCCGCGCTCGCCGGGGCGATGGCGACCGCTCCGGCGGCCGCACCTGGGCCGAGCGAAGCTCAGGACGGCCCGATCGTGATCGGCCACTACGGCTCGCTCACCGGCGCCGAGGCCACCTTCGGCCAGAGCACCTCCAACGGCATCCGCTTGGCGATCAAGGAGTTCAACGCTGCGGGCGGCTTCAAGGGCCGCAAGATCGAACTCCGCGAGTACGACACCAAGGGCGACGCCAAGGAAGCCTCCCTGGCGGTCACACGCCTGGTCAAGAGCGACAAGGTCACCGCCGTGCTTGGTGAGGTCGCCTCGGGCCTCTCGCTCGCCGGCGCCCCGATGTGCCAGGAGTCGGGCGTACCGATGATCACGCCCAGCTCGACCAACCCGCGCGTCACCGCCGTGGGCGACATGATCTTCCGCGTCTGCTTCATCGACCCCTTCCAGGGCTTCGTCGGCGCCAAGTTCGCCACCACGAACCTCAAGGCCAAGTCCGCCGCCATGCTCTACGACCAGAAGGCCCCCTACTCCGTGGGCCTCGCCGAGCAGTTCAAGAAGAACTTCGAGAAGCTCGGCGGCAAGGTCGTCGGCGAGCAGACCTACACCGGCGGCGACCAGGACTTTTCCGCCCAGCTCACCAGCATTCGGGCCTCCAAGCCCGATGTCGTCTACATCCCCGGCTACTACACCGACGTGGGCAATATCGCCATCCAGGCCCGCAAGCTGGGCGTCTCGGCGCCGCTGCTGGGGGGCGATGGCTGGGACAGCGAACAGCTGGGCAAGATCGCCGGCAAGGCCATCGAGGGCTGCTACTACTCCAATCACTACGCCCCCGACCAGCCCGATGAGGCCGTCAAGAGCTTCATCGCCAAGTACAAGGCCGACTTCGGCGGCGCCACGCCCGACGGCCTCGCGGCCCTGGGCTACGACGCCGCCAAGATCCTCTTCGACGCCATGGCCCGGGCCAAGAGCCTGTCCGGGGCCGATCTGCGGGCGGCCATCGCGGCCACCAAGGGCTACTCAGGCGTGACGGGGTCGATCACCATCGACGAGCGCCGAAACGCCAAGAAGGCCGCGGTGATCGTTCAGATGAAGGGCGAGCCCCTGGCCCCTGGCTACGTCGCGACCATCGCGCCCGAGTAAGGCGCAAGCCCGATCTGACCTGAACACACAGGGCCTGTTGCTCCTCAATGGGAAGCAACAGGCCCTGTTTCGTCTGGCGTCTTGGCTGGCGTCGGCTGACGCTCCACTAGTTGAGCGTCACCGCGCGCTCCCCTTCGCGCATCGCCGCGAGCCCGCGCCGCAGGGCGCCATCGCTCAGCCGCTCCTCGCCAGCCGCGCCGGCGGCGGGAGCCGCCGGGGTCGCCGCGCCGGCGCCCTCGCGGATCCGCCCGTCGGGGCCGACCTGGTCGATCTTCACGCTCACCCGCTTGGACACGCCGCGCTCTTGCATCGTCACGCCGTAGAGCCGGTCGGCGCTGTGCATCGTCCGCTTATGGTGGGTGATCACGATGAAGTGGCTCTGGTCGGTGTAGGCCTCGATGGTCCGGCAGAACCGGTCCACGTTGGCGTCGTCGAGGGCCGCGTCAACTTCGTCCAGCACGCAGAAGCAACTGGGCTTGCTTCGGAAGATCGCCATCAGCAGCGCCACCGCCGTCATGCTCTTCTCTCCGCCCGAGAGCTGGCTGATGCTCCGCGGCTCCTTGCCCGGCGGCTTGGCGATGATCTCGATCCCGCTCTCGAGCCAGTCGGTCTCGCCGGTCTCCACCCCGTCCTTGACCAGCGGCATCAGGCGGATCTCCGCCTTCCCGCCGCCGAAGAGCTTGCGGAACATGCCATCCTGCCCGGCGAAGTGCTCCTCCACGGCCTTGAAGGTCCGCTCGAAGCGGCCCCGGCTGGCGTCGGCGAGCTTGCCGATCAGGTCCACCAGTTGCACCTTCGCCGAGTCGAGATCCGCCACCTGGGCCGCGAGCTGCTCGTTCTGCCCCGCCAGCGACTGCTCCTCCTCGATGGCGTCGAGATTCACGTTCCCCAGCTTGCGGATCTGCCCCTTCAGGTCGTCCGCGGTCGCCTGCGCCGCGACCGGGTCGAACGCCTCCTGCGGGAAGAGCCCCTCCTGGAGCGCCAGATGTCCCGGGTAGGCCGCCGGCAGGTCCAGGCCGATCTCCTGCAGCGTCCGCTCCTCGAGCGTCTCGCGCCGCACCTCGATCTCGCGCCGGCTGGTCTCCAGGCTGTGCCAGTCGCGCTCCACGTGCTGCGCCTGCTCGCGGGCGATCAGCACCTGCTCGCCCAGCGCCGTCGCCCGGGCCGCCGCCGCCTGCAGCGCCTCGCGGACCCCGCCCACCTGGCCGCCCAGCCGCTCCGCATCGGCCCGGGCCGCGTTCGCCGCCACCTTCGCCTCGTTCTCGGTCCGCTGGTGCTCCTGCACCGCCCCCTCGCGCCCGCTGAGCTGCTGCTGCAGCGAGCGCGACCGCCGCTCGGCGTCATCCAACGCCGTCTGCAGCCGCTGCCGCTCGCGCCGGGCCGACCCCAGTTGCTCGCTCACACGCCCGAGCTCCACCTTCGCGCTCGTGATCTCCTCGCCCAGCGCGTCGGCGTCGAGCTGGACCGCAGCGATCCGCTCCTCGCTCGCCCGCACCGCCTCCATCTGCTCGCCATGCAGCCGGCCCAGGGCCTCGCCCTTGGCCCGCAACTCGGCCTGCTCGCGGTCGAGCACCATCGATCGCTCCGCCAACGCGGCGATCTCCTCGCCCAGCACGGTCTTCTCGCGCTCCAGGCGGTCGCCCTCCCGGGCCATCTGCTCGCCGCGCAGCTCCTCCGATGACAGCGCCCGCCGGGCCTGCTCACCGGCGGTCCGCGCGTTGTTGATGCGCTGCGAGAGGTCCGCCGCCTCCGCGTCGGCGGCCCGCAGCGCCTCGCGCTCCTGCGCCACCGCGACGCCCAGCTCCGCCAGTTCGGTCTCGAGCTGCCGCAGCTCGCTCCGGCGGGCCAGGACGCCGCTGCCCGCCTCGATGCTCAGCGGGCCCGCCGTGACGCGCCCGTCGGCCTCCAGCACGCTGCCGCTCTGCGTCACGAACCGCGCCCCGCACCCGGCCCCCGGCCCCGCGGCCAGCAGCATCGCCCCGTCGAGATCGCGCACCAGGAACGTCCTGCCCAGCAGCCGATCCAGCAGCGGGCCCACGTTTGGCCCACCTGCTGGCCCACCCCTTGGCCCACCGCCGCCTTCGACGCCGCGGACCTTCACCAGCTCCCGCAGGTTCACCACCCCGGGGATGGCCATGTACTCAAACCCGAACTCCGGCGCCACCGCGTGCAGCGGGGCGAAGGTCAGCCGGCCCCCCAGCGCCTCCAGCTCCCCCTCGCCGGGCACATCGTCCATCCCCCCCACCACGAGCGCCTGCAGATTGGCGGCAAGCGCCGCCTCCACGGCCGGGGCGAACGCGGCGTCCACCTCGATGCAGTCGGCCACCACGCCCAGGACCCCCGTGAAGCCCCCGCCGCTCTCGCGCAGCGCGAGGGCCTTCTTCACGGCCTCTCCCAGGCCCACCCGGGCCTGCACCATTTCGTCAAGCGTCGCCCGCCGGCTGTCCAGCCGGGCGTGCCGCTGCTCGAGCTCCGTCAGCCGCTCGGTCAGCCCGCGCCGGTCACTGGCCAGTTGCTGGGCCCGGCCCTGCAACTCCGCCTGCTCAGCCTCCACCGTCGCCAGTCGGCGCCGGTGCTCCTCCACCAGGCCGGCCGATGTCGCCCGCTGGGCCGCGAGCGCCGCCCTCTGGCTCTCATTGCCGGCGGCCTTTGAGCCCAGCTTGCCCATCTGCTCGTTGATCACCGCCGCGCGGCGCTGGTCCTGCTCCACCGCGGCCATCAGCGCCGCCCGTTCGCGATCGATGTTGGCCGCCGCCGAGCGCTTCTGGCCCAGCTCGCTCCGCAGGCCGCCCAGCGTCTCAAGCACCGCCGCGCGCCGCTGGGCCCGCTCGCCCAGGTTCCGCTCCGCCTCCGCCAGTTGCTCTGAGAGCGCCGCGAGCTGGTCCCCAACCCGGCGCATCGCCCCTTCCGCCTCCACGCGCTGGCCCTCCAGCTCGCCCAGGGCGACCGAATCGGCCTCCAACTGCCGGCGGGCCGTCTCGGCGTGCTGGCGGGCCGATTCCGCCCGTTGCACGGCGCTCTTCTCGCTGTGCACCGCCGCCTGCTGCTCGCTCTCGATCCGCCGCAGCGCATCGGCGAGCTCGTGCCGCGCGAGCTCCGCCTCCTGCTTGCCCGCCTCGAGGCCCGTGACGGTCTCCTGGCTCTGGCGGCGCACGGTCTCCAGCTCGGTCAGGCGGCTGGTGAGCCCCGAAAGCCGCTGCCGCAGGTCGTGGTAGAGGTGCAGCGCCAGCGTCGTCCGCAGCGTCTTGAGTTGCTCGTCGAGTTGCTTGAATGTCCGCGCCCTGGCCGCTTGGCCCTTCACGATCCGCAGCCGCCGCTCGGTGTTCTCAAGCTGCTCCCGGGCCCGCACCAGGTTGGTCTCCGTGCGCTCGAGCTTGCGCTCCGCCTCAATCTTGCGGGCCTTGTACTTGGCGACCCCCGCCGCCTCCTCGAAGATGATCCGCCGCTCCTGCGGGCTGGCCAGCAGCATCGCGTCGACTTTCCCCTGCTCGATGATGCAGTAGCTGTCGGCCCCCACGCCCGTGTCCATGAACAGCTCGCGGATGTCGCGCAGCCGGGCCTTCTTGCCGTTGATCAGGTACTCGCTCCCCCCGTCGCGATGCAGCCGCCGCTCCACCTCAACCTGGTCGGCGTCGATGGGCAAGGCCCGCCGGCCACGCACGTGGTGCTGGATCGGCCCGTGGTCCTCCAGCAGCGCCGCCTCCGCGTCCTCCGCCGCAGCCTGGGCCTCGCCCTCCACCGCCAGCACCGGGACCGAGGCCTCCCCGCCCTCACCGGCGCCCGGGGGAGGCGCCTCGGCGGCCGCGGCTGGCGCGTCCACGGGCCCCTGCGCCGCCGCGCCCACCCTCGCCGGGTTATCGAAGGTCAGCGTCACGCTCGCCATGCCCATGGGCTTCCGCCCCGCCGACCCGGCGAAGATCACGTCGAGCATCTCCGTGCCGCGCAGACTCTTGCTCGAGCGCTCGCCCAGCACCCACTTCACCGCGTCGACGACATTGCTCTTGCCGCACCCGTTGGGGCCGACAATGCCGGTGATCGCCTCGTCAAAGGTGAATTCCGTGCGGTCAGCGAATGACTTGAAGCCGGAAAGCGTGAGCTTGGCGAGCCGCATCGTTGAGCAACCTCCTGTCGCGCCGCTCCGCCCTCCGGGCGAAGCTCCTGGGCCATCCCTGGCCGGACCGCAACGATCCGAAACCCCGAGACCAACCTAGGAGGATCGGAGTATCGCGCGCCTGCTCTGCACAATCAAGCCGCCCCAAACGGACGTGGGCGTCCGCCCGGTGGCCCGGCCCGCGCCTACTCCGCCCCGGGTGAATCCGCCGGCTTCTTCGCCCCAGCCCCCCCCGCTCCCCCCGCCGCCGTCCCGCCCTTGGGGCTCAGCGGAACCACCAGCGACCGCCGCGGCGCCGGCTTCAGTGGCGTCGCCGCGGCCTTCTGCACCGGCTTGATCGCTTCGGGCTTTTCCACCGGCCGGTCGCTGCTCTCGGGCCGCTCATCAACCAGCGCCACGTCCGACGCCTCCAGCAGGCGGGCCAGCAGCCGCTCCCGCTCGGTCGCGAACGCCGCGTTCACGCCCCCCTGCCGCTGGATCTCGTAGAGCGCGCCCACCACTTCCGAATAGGTCAAATCGAGCCCCGGCTCGGGATACTCCGGCGTCGTCTGGTGAGCCATGAACTTGACGAGGTCCTTCACCTTCTTGGGGGCGTTCCCCTGCGTCACCCGGTCGGAGCGGTAATCGCGGTAGTAGATCCGCGCCTGGGCCCCTTCGTACTTCAGAATCAGCCGGTCCGCCCACGCCGAGGCCAGCATCGGGAACTTCAGCGCCATCTGCCCGCCGAAGAGCACGATCCGCGGCTTGCCCTGCTGCGTGACATAGATCAGCTCATCCCGCGCCGGCACCACGTGCAGCATGAACTTGTCATCCACGTTCACCCGCTCGATCGTCGGGTCGCCCCGCAGCTCCAGCGATTCGTAGGCCGCGACGCGCACCTCCAGCTCCTGAGCGTCCACCAGCTCGCGCAGGGCCATGTTGATCTGCGGGCTGGGGCCGAGCGTGCCCATGAACTCAATCGCCTCGGTCCGCAGCGAAGTCGGCCCGGACCGCGCCATCTGGATCAGGAACGGCGTCGCCCGCGCATCCCCAAGCTTCGCCCCCGCCCGCAAGGCCGCCATCCGCGGCAGAAACTCCGGATTCTCATACAGCGGGCTCAGGAACGGCGTCGCCGCCCGGCCCACCGCCTGCAGGCTCCACGAGAGCTCCTCCGCCAGTTGCGGCTGAGCCTTCAGCGCGTCGGCGTACCGCTTGGCGTACTCCTGCGGAAAGGCCTGATCGATCTGCAGAAACCGCAGCAGCGTGACGAACTCCTCGGGCTTTTCCTTGTAGTTTCGGGGCACCCGCACCGCGATGCTCGTGTTGTTCCTCCCGCGGGCCGACGGCCCCTCATCCATCCCCGCCGCCTGCGGAAAGCGGTTGTTGATCGCCTGCTGGATCGACGCCGCGCGGGCGTGGCTGGGGTTGTCCAGCACCAGCTCCAGCAGCAGCGGATCAGTCACCAGGCCGCCCGCCAGCACCCGCCCGATCGTCCGCGTGACCCCGTCGCTGACGATCACTGGGACGTCCAGCGGCGGCGGGATCACGTTCGCATCAGCCTCGCTGGGAACAGGAACCATGGGGGCGGCCCCGCCGTCAGGCTGCTCGACCGCTCCCTCTGTCGATTCCTCCCTCGGCTCAGCGGGTCCCTCGCTCGGTCCTGCACCGCCCAGCGGCTGCCGCCCCGCCAGCACCGCCTCCGCCGCCGGGTCGCTCGAGAGCACCACGCGCCCGTCTCCACTGGGGTCGGCGAAGGGGTTGATGTACACCGGCCCCCGCGCCTCGGCCAGCTTGCGGGTGCGCATGCGCATGAAGGGCGTCGGGGGCCCCAGCCGCAATTGCGTGGTCCACAGCGTGCCGCCCTCCAGGCTCGTCGCGTTGGTGGGCAGGGCCCGCACCCGCACGTCGAAGTTCGCCCCCTTCGGCGACCCCGGGGCGATCACGCCCTCAACCACCACCACCGCCACGTTGGGGTCGCGCAGCACCTGCTTGGGCGTCCGCCCCGCCAGCGGCCCGGTGTCGAGCGGGCCGCCCTTGCCCACCCCGCCCAGGGCCAGCTCGCGCTCCATCGTCGCCTCGATCGGCCCCGGAATCGGCCCGCCGCCGGTGCCATTCACCCCCACCACCAGCCCGAAGCCCGATACCAGCACCGGCTCAGTGCCGCGGATGCCCGCCTCAGCGCCGATCTGCCCGCGCAGCACCGTCGGCACATCGCGCACCACCGGCGTGACGTCCTTCGCCTTCTTGGGCTCATCGCAGGCGCCCGCCAGCGCCCCGACCAACACCGCCACCATCACCCCGCCCGCCCGTCGGCCGCCGCACATTCCCGCGTTCTTCATGCGTGCTCCGCGCTTCGCCCCACGCCCGCTCGCTCTCGCGGCGGTTTTCCACACCATTGCTCATCCTAGTCGCGCCGGTTCCGCCAACTTTCACACTCTCCGCAAGCGCCCGCCAACCCCAGCATTTTCAGGCCCCGGCGCGCGCCCCCGCGCAAGTGAGCATCCCCTAGCTTTCCCAACCCCGGCATATTCCCGGGGGCAGACGCAGATTTTGCCCATCTTGCAATTTTTCAGATGGCGCTAAGCCGCCGTAAACCCCTGTCGTTACGCGATTTCGGCGCAAACGACAGATTGTTCACCCTCCACCCACGATATTTTGCGGTTTGGACCCCTTGAACGTACGACAGGTAGTGGTATTCTCACCCCCCACCGGCCCAAGCGCGGGCCACCAGCGTCGTCCACCCGCTCCGCAGCGAAAAACCGCGTACGTCCGCGAAACACACTTCATCAGGCTCCCTTCCTATGGCGATCCTGTGCGATTCCCAGATCCGTGAGCTCGTCAAGATCGAGCCCTTCTCCGCGGCCCAGAAACGCCCGGGGAAGATCTCCTTTGGTGTTTCCTCCTACGGCTACGACATCCGAGTAGGCACCAAATTCAAGATCTTTACCCCAACGCCTCGATCGGGAGGCGTTAGCATAGTCGATCCCAAGGCCTTCTCCGACGACCTGTTCGTCGAAATCGACACCGCCCGCACCGGCGCCGACCACGTGATCATCCCCCCCAACAGCTTCGCCCTCTGCGAGACCGTCGAGACCATCACCGTCCCGCGCGACATCCTCGTCATCTGCGTCGGCAAGTCCACCTACGCCCGCTGCGGCCTCGTCCTCAACGTCACACCCCTCGAGCCCGAGTGGCGCGGCAAAGTCACCCTCGAAATCTCCAACACCACCCCCCTCCCCGCCAAGGTCTACGCCAACGAAGGCATCGGCCAGCTCGTGTTCTTCAAGGCCGATGTGCCGTGCGAAATCTCCTACGCCGACAAGGGCGGGAAGTACCAAGACCAGGTCGGGCTCACGCTTCCGAAGGTTGATTGAAGAAGGCACCAAGGCACGCGGCACCCAGGCATCAAGTGTCGGACCCGATCAAGACATACCGAGACCTCATCGCATGGCAACGAAGCTACGACCTCGCCAAACACACCTACCGCATCGCATCCAAGCTCCCAGATCACGAACGCTTCGGCCTGATTTCCTCACTCCGACGCACCGCAGTGCAGATCCCCAGTCACATCGCCCAAGGCTACGGCAAGGGCAACACAACCGACTACCTCTGGCACCTCAAAAGCGCGCGCGGACACATCTACGAACTCGACACGCACCTCCTTCTCTGCGTCGATTTCCAGTACCTCACCGCTGATCAGCACGAGCCCGTCAAGTCCCTTCTCGATGAGTCTGAACGCGTTCTCGCCGGACTCATACGCAGCCTCAATCGCTGACCTCGATGCCTTGATGCCACCTGCCTCGATGCCCTCCTGTCTCTCGCACCGCCCCGGGACGCCGAATCATGCGCATTACACGGAAGTTCACCACCGCCGGCCAGGACCCCTTCGCCTCCGTCTCCTGGGTGAAGCGCTCCTCCAAAATCTCGAACCCCGACGGCACCATCGTCTTCCAGATGGACGACGCCGAGGTCCCGTCGACGTGGTCGCAGCTCGCCACCGACATCATGGTGAGCAAGTACTTCCGCAAGGCGGGGGTGCCGCGCCCAGACGGCACGACCGGCCCTGAGAAGTCGGCCCGCGAGGTCATCCACCGCCTCGCCGGGTGCTGGCGCCATTGGGGCGAGGCCCACGGCTACTTCGATTCCCCCGATGACGCTCAGGCGTTCTACGACGAACTCGCCTACATGCTCACCCACCAGATCGCGGCGCCCAACTCGCCGCAGTGGTTCAACACCGGCCTCAACTTCGCCTACGGCATCACCGGCCCCGCCCAGGGCCACTACATCGTCGATCCGCTGACCGGCGAGGTGGACCTCGCCAAGGACGCCTACACCCACCCCCAGCCCCACGCCTGCTTCATCCAGTCGATCGATGACGATCTGGTGAACGCCGGCGGCATCATGGACCTCTGGGTCCGTGAGGCCCGCCTCTTCAAGTACGGCTCCGGCACCGGCACCAACTTTTCCAAGCTCCGCGGCGAGGCCGAGAAGCTCTCCGGCGGCGGCAAGTCCTCGGGGCTCATGTCGTGGCTCCGCATCGGCGACCGGGCCGCGGGCGCCATCAAGTCGGGCGGCACCACCCGCCGGGCCGCCAAGATGGTCTGCCTCGACATGGATCACCCCGATATCGAGCAGTTCATCAACTGGAAGGTGCGCGAGGAGCTCAAGGTCGCCGCGCTGGTCGAGGGCATGCGCGTGCTGCGCGACCAGCGGGCCAGCGCCACCGACACCGAGACCATCGGCCAGACCGCCGATCGCCTGGGCCTGAAGCTCGACTACGACTTCAACGGCGAGGCGTACCAGACCGTCAGCGGGCAGAACTCCAACAACTCTGTCCGCATCCCCGATGAGTTCTTCGCCGCCGTCGACGCCGATGCCCCGTGGGAGACGCGCTACCGCCTCTCCGGCAAGGTCGCCACCACCTACCAGGCCAACAAGCTCTGGGATGACATCGCCTACGCCGCGTGGCGCTGCGCCGACCCCGGCGTGCAGTACGACTCGACGATCAACGCCTGGCACACTTGCCCCGGGGCCGGCCGCATCAACGCGAGCAACCCCTGCGTCACCGCCGACACCCTCGTCGCCACCACCACCGGCTACCGCCGCATCGGCGATCTCGTCGGCAAGTCCGCCGAGATCATCGACGCCCGCGGCGAGCCCGCCTTCGTCGACGCCATCTTCAAGACTGGCGTCAAGCCCGTCTTCGAGCTCCGCACCCGCGCCGGATACTCCCTCAAGCTCACCGCCGACCACAAGGTCCTCACCCTCAACCGCGGCGACGTCCCCGCCTGCGAACTCACCGTTGACGACGTCGTCCAGCTCCGCGGCGCCGGCTTCGGCGACGACTTCCTCCCCGAGTTCGCCGCCGAGCTCCTTGGCTCCGCCGTCGGCGACGGCTGCATCACTCGCGGTTCGGATCAGGACCACCTCTTCGTCACCCTCGCCCACGCTGAGGCCCCCGTCGCCCAGCGCCTCGCCGGCCACATCCAGGCCGCCAAAGACTGGCTCGCCACGGGCGATGCCCGCTCCACCCGTCCCACCGGCGTCACCTCGACCCCCACCACCCTCCGCGTCGGCACGTCGGTCCAGCGCCTCCTCGACCTTTTCTCAACCCTCGCGGTCCTCGACGAAGGCAGTCACCTCAAGCGCTTCCGCGACGCCGTCTTCTCCCTCGATCGCACCTCGATCGCCGCCATCCTCCGCGGCCTCTTCACCACCGACGGCGCCGTCGCCGACTACTCAGACAAGTCCCAGCACGTCGCCCTCGACTCCACCAGCCTCGAGCTCCTCCAGCAGGTCCAGCTCCTGCTCCTTTCCTTCGGCATCAAGGCCAAGCTCTACCGAGATCGCCGCGCCCTCGCGCTGACCGCCTCCCTCCCCGACGGCCGCGGCGGCCGCGCCGACTACCCCGTCAAGCAGATGCACTCCCTCCGCATCACCCGCTCGTCGCGCGTCGAGTTCGCCAAGCACATCGGCTTCATGCCCGAGAGCCCCAAGGCCGCCCGCCTCGCCGCCCTCAACGCCCGCGTCGAAACCTACGCCGACCGCCTCGTCGACACGGTCGCCTCGCTCACCCCGGCCGGAACCGAGGACGTCTTCGACCTCACCGAGCCTCGGACGCACCACTTCGTCGCCGCCGGCATGGTGGTTCACAACTGCAGCGAGTACATGTTCCTCGACAACACCGCCTGCAACCTCGCCTCGATCAACCTCATCAAGTTCTACGACTCCCAGACCCGCCAATTCGACGTCGCCTCGTACGAGCACGCCATCGATCTCTGGACCATCGTCCTCGAGATCTCGGTGCTCATGGCCGCCTTCCCGTCGCGCGAGGTCGCCGAGCTCTCGTACAAGTACCGCACCCTGGGCCTGGGCTACGCCAACCTCGGGGCCACGCTGATGCTCGCCGGCGTCGCGTACGACTCCGAGGAGGGCCGGGCCCTCTGCGGCGCCCTGACGGCCATCCTCACGGGCCGGGCCTACCGCATGTCGGCCGAGATGGCCGCGGCGCTCGGGGCCTTCCCCGGCTTCGCTCCCGAGCGTGAGAACATGCTCCGCGTCATGCGGAACCACCGGCGGGCCGCCCAGGGCGTCGCCCGCGACTCGGGCGCGTACGAGGGCCTGAACCCCAGCACCCGCCCGGTCCCGATCGACCACGCCCTCTTCGCGCGGGGCGGGCCCAAGATCCTCAACGCTCAGCAACTGCTCTCCCACGCCGTGGAGGCCTGGGACGACGCCCTGGAGCTGGGTGAGAAGTTCGGCTACCGCAACGCCCAGACCACCGTCATCGCCCCCACCGGCACCATCGGCCTGCTGATGGACTGCGACACCACCGGCATCGAGCCCGACTTCGCCCTCGTGAAGTTCAAGAAGCTCGCCGGCGGCGGATACTTCAAGATCGCCAACGCCTCCGTCAAGCCCGCCCTTGAGGCCCTCGCCTATTCCGACAAGCAGATCCGCGAGATCATGACCTACCTGCTCGGGGCCCTGACGGTCGATGTCCCGCTCCCCGGCCAGCCCGGCACGACGCTCAAGTCCTACTTGCTCGGGCACGGCTTCACCCCCGACGACATCGACCGCGTGAACGACGCCCTTCCCGGGGTCTTCGAGCTGTCGTTCGCCTTCACCGCCTGGTCGATCGGGGACTCGGTGCTCAAGCGCCTGGGCGTCGACCCCGCCCGCGCCAAGTCCGAGCCGTCGTTCAACGTCCTGCGTGAGATCGGCCTCAGCGACGCCCAGATCGACGAACTCAACGACACCATCTGCGGCCGCCAGACCGTCGAAGGCGCCCCCCACCTCAAGCCCGAGCACCTCTCGGTCTTCGATTGCGCCAACCGCTGCGGCAAGCTCGGCGTCCGCTTCATCGCCCCCGAGGGCCACATCCGCATGATGGCCGCGGCTCAGCCGTTCATCTCGGGCGCCATCTCCAAGACCATCAACCTGCCCGCCGAGGCCAACGTTGACGACATCAAGCGGGCCTACCGCCTCTCGTGGGAGCTGGGCGTCAAGGCCAACGCCCTCTACCGCGACGGCTGCAAGCTCTCCCAGCCCCTGTCGACCAAAGTCGAGAAGAAGGAGTCCGCCTCGGACCCTACCGCGGGGCGGGCCCCGGCCGACACAGCGACCCTGGCCGCTGCGGCCCTGGCGAGTGTGGAGTCTGCGGAATCTGAGCGCGCCCTTGAGCAACTGGTCGAGGCCGCCGCCCCGGCCGTCCGCGAAGTGGTCAAGGTCGTCGAGCGTCCGATGCGCCGCCGCCTCCCCGACACCCGGGCCTCGATCACCCACAAGTTCAATATCGCCGGGCACGAGGGGTACCTCACCGTCGGCCTCTACGAGGACGGCATGCCGGGCGAGCTGTTCATCACGATGGCCAAGGAAGGCTCCACCATCGGCGGGCTTATGGACTGCGTCGGCACGTCGGTCTCGGTCGCGCTGCAGTACGGCGTGCCGGTGGAGTCCCTGGTCAACAAGTTCACCCACCAGCGCTTCGAGCCCGCGGGGATGACCACCAACCGCGACATCCCCTTCGCCAAGTCGCTGGTCGACTACATCTTCCGCTGGATGGGCATCCAGTTCATCCCCGGCTACCGCGAAGCCAACACCCCCCGTCGTGACGATGCCGCCCTGCCCGCCGAGCAGCTCAAGTCGCGCGAGCTCGCCGCGCTCGCCGGCCAGGCCGATGGCGAACTGGATCGGTCCCTGCCAGACGGTTCGCCTCGGGTCAGCCGCCTCGCGGCGCCGTCATCGATCGGAGAAGGGGAGCCCCGCGGCCCTTTCGTTGATCCGGGCCGCGACCAAGGACCGCCACATTCGGGGGGTATTCATGTTCCCAAGGTGGTCGTGACGGCTCACAAGCATGTCCATATAGAGGAACGCGCCGGCCTGACCACCGTGAATATTGACACCCAGGTGACCGCGGGCGGCTCAACGACGGTCTCGGCCCTCGCCGTGGCGATGCAATCGGCCGGCGACGGCCCCCCCTGCGAGGTGTGCGGCACGATCACGGTTCGCAACGGCACGTGCTACAAGTGCGTGAACTGCGGCTCCGGCGCTGGTGGTTGCTCGTAAGTAAGAACCCTCACTCTGTCGGCCCTGACCGTTTGGTCAGGGCCGGCTTTACCCAACTTCACACTCGGCTGAAGAGGCCGACCCACGGAACCCTCGAGGAGCGGGATTGGAATCCATTTCCGCGGCGGTGAGACGGACGCCCGCCCCGGCAGGAAAGACGGATCGCTCTTGCCGGAATGGAACAAGCCCAGACATGAGCCAAGCGGCCAAGGAAGCGTCAAGCAAGTTCCCTCCAGTCCCGCTCCTCGAAGGTCCCCGGCAGGCCCCCGTCAAGGGCTTTGCACCACATTCACGCCTTTTGACCCCCGAGCAGACCAAAAAACCGCTAAAGAACTGGCGATTCTGCTTGCACACCCCCCGGATCGGACGTTATACTCTGCCAACGAGGGGGACCTAGCGCTCAAGAGTTGTCATGCTGACACACGTCTCTGGCGGCTGGTCGACAGCCTTGAAAATGAGGAGAGATCGAGAATGAACCGGAAGAACATCACCCTGATCGCCCTGGCCGCTCCGATGGCTCTCGCCGCCCAGGCGATGGCGGTCGACACCATCCTGTCGTTTGGCTACACCGACCTCTCCGGTCGGTTCGTCAGCAGCGGCCCCGGCGCTGGCTCCTTCACCGCTGACGCGGTTGCGACCACCGCCCTCGCCAGCGGCGGCGACGTCACCCGTCTGAGCGCCCCCACGGGCACCTCGACGTTCAACCCCGGCTTCTCCGCCGGCGCCGATCCCGCCAACTTCTCCCTGACCCTCTCGGTCTTCAACAACAACGGCGAGCTGGCGTTCGGTCAGGGCTCCTTCACCATCACCGACGTTGACGGCGACACCATCACCGGCAACATCGATGGCTTCTGGGTGAGGGGTGCCGACACCGGCCAGGGCTCGTTCAACACCTTCTTCAACGGTGACCTCTCCAACGTCGTCCTCACCGACAACGGCGCTCAGGACGGCCTCTTCAACGGCAACTCGGGCTCGTTCAACCTGAACCTCGGCCTCCCCGGCATCTTCGAGGGCGCCCTGGTCCAGCTGTTCCTGCAGCCCGGCAGCACCTTCTTCAACAGCAACTTCGACGGCATCTCCACCCAGGTCTCGGGCGAAATCGTCCCCGGTCCCTCGGCTGCCGCCCTCCTCGGCCTCGCCGGTCTCGCCGGTCTCCGCCGCCGCCGGTAATCCGCTCCGCGGATTGTCGCACGCAACCTGATCTCGCTTGAGGGGCGGTCTTTGGACCGCCCCTTTTTCATTGCGCCCCGGCTCGCCCCCCCCGCCGCAGGGTCGGCGCCCGTTCATCGTGCGCCGAGCGTCGTTTCACGCCCCGTTGCGCAGCCCGCCAGTAGCTCCGCCAGCAGCTGCGCTCGCGCCGAGCCCGGCGTGCACCGACACGCCCTCAACTGCCCATAACCCGCGCCCGGCCGCATCGCCCACGATCGATAACCGGCGCCGCGCGCGAATCTGGCGAAGCGGCGCCGGGCGGAGCGGGCGCACCTGGGGCGATTCGCTGGCACGCCCACCGGGTGGACTTTACATTGAGATCCGAGGACAGTTGGATCCGGCCAGTGAGGCGGCTTTCGCCCGGTGAACGGACCTTTGCCCAAACCAAAGACCTCAAGGAGAGAGACCCGTGAAGAACCAGAAGATCACCTTGCTCGCCGCGTTGGCCGTGCCCGCCATGTTCGCCGCTCAGGCCATGGCCGTCGACACGATCATGACCTTTGGCTATACGGACCTTGCCGGCCGATTCAGCGGCGACGGCGCCGGCAACGGCACGTTCACCGCTGATGCCGTCAACAACGCCCAGCTGGCCTCGGGCGGCGATGTGTCGCGCCTCAGCTCGCCCTCCGGCACCGCGACCTTCAGCCCCGGGTTCGTCTCGGGTCTCGACGCCGCGAACTTCCACCTTGACATCAGCGTCTTCGGCAACGACGGCAACATCGCCTTCGGCTCGGGCGCCTTCATCATCACCGACCTCGACGGCGACACCGTCAGCGGCAACATCGACGGCTTCTGGGTGAAGGGCGCCTCGACCGGCCAGGGCAGCTTCAACACCTTCTTCAACGGCGACCTGTCGAACGTCGTCCTGTCCGATAACGGCGCCGCGGACGGCCTGTTCAACGGCAACTCCGGCGCCTTTGACCTCAACCTGGGCTTCCCCGGCGTCTTCGAGGGCGCCCTGGTCCAGCTGTTCCTGCAGCCCGGGTCGGACTTCTTCCGCAGCGATTTCCGCAACATCTCCACCCAGGTCTCAGGCGAAATCGTGCCCGCCCCCTCCGCGGCGAGCGTTGCCGGCCTGATGGCCATCGCCGGTCTGCGTCGTCGCCGGCGGTAAGTGGCCGGTCCCCCGCAGGTCCGCGTGGCCCGGGGCCCGGCTAACCAGGCTGGCCCGGCTGACCCGATCGGCCGGCGAAAGCGCCGGGTTCAACCAATCCATCCCACGCCCTCAAGGCGACCGGCCCCTCGGCCGGTCGCCTTTTTCGTTTCCACCGCTGGGCGGACGCGCAGCAAGCGCCCAGCGAGTTGGGGCACACTGCCCCGGATCGCCAATCGCCCGCGTCCCGAACGAGACACCCCCCCAACCCGGCCACCACGACCTCCACCGATGCGACCGCCTGGCCACCAAACAGGCTCCTGATGACTGGTAAACTGGGAGGAAAAGACCCGCAACCACCCTTTCGCGGTGTCGATCTTGACACGATCCTGACCTATCACCGGGGCTGGAACGGGGGACCGCGACCAACAATCCACAATCTGACTGATGCGTAAACCCCTGTGCAGCATGTACTTAAGCGTCGTGACCAGGGAATCAGCGAGCAGGAATGACTTTTGTGTCGAGATTTCCGCTGAGGACTTGCTTTCCTCCCCGAATTGTGCAGAATAGAGTGCACGGAAGAGAGTTGCGGCTCTGACGGCGCGTCAGTTCTGGAGGAAGAACTTCGTGACCGACAGAGTCAGGGGTGGGACGTGAGGAGAGATTCAGTGAACACTCAGAAGAACTTCGTTATCTCGGCCGCTCTGATTGCTGGAGCGGGTCTTGCCCAGGTTGCGATGGCTGATGCCATCCTCACCTTCGGGTACACCGATCTGTCTGGTCAGTATGTTGGCGGCGTGCCGGGCGGGACCTTCACGGCCCGCGCCTCGGCCGTCGGCGCCATCCAGACCTCTGGCGACGTGACCCGTCTCCAGTCCCCGAACGGCGATGCGGTCTTCGCCAACGGCTTCGTCGGCCTCCCCGGCCTGGCGGACGCGTTCTTCGAGATCAGCGTTGAGAACAAGACGGCCTTCTCGGCCACCGGCCTCGGCCGCTTCGTTCTGACCGACCTCGACGGCGACACCATCGACGGCGTGATCAGCGGCACCTGGATCCGCGGCTCGCAGGGTCGCACCTTCTTCAACGGCAACCTGACCGAAGTCGCCATCCACGACAACGGCGCTCAGGATGACCAGTTCAACGGGAACACCGGTTCCTTCGCGATCGACAACCTGGGCGGCCCGATGCCCGTGCTCCGCGGCGCCCTCGTCCAGCTCTTCATCCGCACGGGTGTGGGCTTCTTCGATCAGTCCTTCTTCAACAACAGCACCCAGGTCTCGGGCGAAATCGTCCCGACCCCGGGCGCCGCGGTCCTGGCCGGTCTGGGTGGCATCGCCGCCCTCCGCCGTCGCCGCCGCTAAGTTGGAGGCCCGGGTCCGCCCGGGTCGTTCGACACCTCAAGACTGCGTTCAGCAGGCGACGTGTAACTCACGTCGCCTGCTGTGCTTTTGCCACCAGGCTCGCCGTGCATAGATCGTGTTCCGACCGCACGCCGCGCACGTTCGCGGTGCGCCCTCCCCTTCATCGCGTCATGGAAGCTCGTCGAGACGGGCACGCTGGGGCCCCACCGCTGGCCACCCTCTAGAGCTGCTGCAACGCCGCGCGGCCAGCAGGCAGATCGAACCGGTCACGGGTGGTGCAGTAGCCTTGCCCGCCCATCCGGCCGATCGCATCGAGCAGGCCCGGGTCGACGTGATGCCGCTCGTTCATCACCCCTTCCCCGGCGTGCACGCTCACCACCCGACCCAGCACGATGTTGCCCCCCGACGGCTCGCCGGCATTCAGGCGGATCACCCGTTCAGTACGGCATTCAAACGCCAGCGGTGACCCGACCACCCGCAGCGGCTTCACCATCGCGCTCGCCTCGCCCCGCAGCCCCGACAGGGCCCACTCGCTCTCCCCGTACTCCAGCGGCTCGGCGCACGCCGCCATCTGGTTCGCCAGCGCACGCGGCACGACGCAGACCGCAAACTCCCCCGTACCGCCCTCCACCGCCGGGAGCACGTTCCGCAGCGTGTCTTTGTCGCTCCCGTCGGGCTTGTTGGCCGGGCAGAACAGGATCGTCATCGGGTTGGACGACGCCCCCGTGAAGAACGAGAAGGGCGCCAGGTTGGGCTTCCCCGCCGGCGAGAGCGTCGACACCCACGCGATCGGCCGCGGGACGATCCCGCCGATGAGCAGCTTGTAGCGTTCCGCAACCGGCAGCGACTCGGGGTTGATGTCCATCGGCGAGTCTAGGTTCCGCCGCCCGGCGGCTTCCGCGCAACCGGCGCCGCGCTCAGCTCGTCAGCCAGATCCTTGCGTGTGCCGGAGATCGCGTCACGCGTGGCTCGCCTGCGTCGCCCGCGGCGCTCAACAGGTTCGCGGGGAAACCTGTTCCTCGCTTGCTTCATGCTGGCGCCGGTGTTCTGGTATGAGGGCGTAGCCGCAGGCGACGCAGGAGGTCGGGTGTGGGGGAAGGGTCGGGAGCATGGGGCTCAGGACATTCAGGCGGGGAGGGGGCGATGCGCGCGAGGGCCCTTCCCCCCGGCTTCCGCCGGGGGCTCTGTAGGAGTCGCTTGGTAGGATTGGAGGCATGGCGGATCTACCGGACATGACGTGGCCGGGGCTCCTGGCCAAGTGGACGGACTTCGCGCGGGCCTCGGCGGCGTTTCCCAAGACGAGCGAGGGAGATCGCTGGCGCGCGAGCGTGCCGGGGATCATCGCGCTGCAGGCGGTGACGTTTGCCCTTGCGGAGGTTGACGGACTCCCCGCGGAAGAGCGGGTCGTGGCGCTCGCGCGGGCGGAAGCGGTGATCGACCGGCAGGAGCTCGCACTGGCGGCCCTTTGGGGCGAGCTCGGCGGCGAGCTCGCGCTGCTGGTTGGCGATGCCCGGGCGGCGCTGGACGCTGCGGTCGAGCGGACCGGGAAGCAGCCCGGGGGAAGTCCGTGACGCGGGCGTAGCTCTCCCCTGCCTCCGCTGGCGGTTGTGGAGGAGGAGGCGCTGTCGCGAGCGCGCAAACAAAAGCCCCTGGCGGATCGCCAGGGGCTTGGTGTGCGAAGGCTGATCGAAGCGGCTGGCTCAGCGGCGGCGGCGCGCAACGGCCAGGCCGGCGAGGCCCAGGAGGGCCGCGGCGCCGGGAGCCGGGATGATCTCACGGACGCTGGCGTTGTCGAGGCCGGTGTGATAGAAGTTCTGGTTGTCGACGTGGGCGTAGCGGAAGGTGTAGGTCTGGCCGGGCGTCACCAGGGCGGTGATGTCCGCGGAGTAGTTGGTCCAGGGCTGGGAGCCGATGTCGGAGTAGGTCGCGAGCACGGCGCCGACGGAGTCGAGGATGTCGACGCGGGCCCACTGGGTGGTGGCCACGGTGTAGTCAAGGACGCCGGAGTTCACAGGGGCGGCGCCGGACGAGTCGCGGTGGAACATGTCGAAGGAGATGAAGACCGACACGGCGGCGGGGCTGACGGTGAAGTTCTGGGAGAGGGTATAGGCGCCGGGACCGCCCTGATCGACCGAGGCGCACCAGAGGCCGGCGGAGGAACCGGACGAGAGGCCGCCGGAATTGGGGAGCACGCCGCCAGCGGCGATGTTATTCGGGAAGATCTGGCCGTTGCTGCCGGCCTGCGTGAACGCGGTCCAACTGGCGAAGGTGCCAGCTTCGAAATCGCCGTTGACGAGCAGTTCGGCCGCCGAGGCGCTGGAGGCCAAGGCCAATGACACAACAACGAGTGGGCTGACAAGCTTCATACTCTCTCTCCTCAGATTGGGCTCACCGCTCGCCACCCGCTAGGGCAGCCGAAGGCGGATGTCTGGCAAGTGTAACCGAACGGCGGAGGTCGGCCAGCGTGCAATTGCCAAGATTGCGGTGATCGGCTCGACCGTGCTCGAGCATGTTTGCCCGACGGCTTGGTTCAGGGCTCTGTTTGGTGAGGACGTGAAAAACCCCGAGCTTGCGCTCGGGGTTCGTGGGTGGTCAGTTGAACGATTCGTGCTGAAGCGCCTCAGGTCGAGCGGGCGGCTTCGGTGGCCTTGCCGCCGCCTTCGCCCGCGGCGCCGGGGGTTGCCGGAGGGGCGGGGGGGGCGGGGGGCGCCGGGGGGACGATCTCGAAGGAGAGGTGGTCATCCTCCTTGCCGTCGGGCCCGGCGGCCTTGCGGGTGACGAGGATCTTGGAGCCGCTCCTGAGATCACCGGCGAGGAGCATCTCGCTGAGGGGATCCTCAAGGTACTGGCCGACGGCCCGGCGGAGGGGCCTGGCGCCGAAGTCGGGGTTGTAGCCCTTGTCGATGAGGAAGTCCTTGGCCCGCTGATCGAGCTCGAGCGCGACGAGCTGAGCTTTGACGCGCTCGACCACCTTGCCCACCTCGAGGTCGACGATGTTGGTGAGGTTTTCCTTGGTGAGCGGGCGGAAGACCACGACATCATCGAGGCGGTTGATGAACTCGGGGCGGAAGAACCGCTCGATCTCCTTCATCAGGATGACCTTGATGTTCTCAAAGTCGACGCCCTCGGAGCGCTTCTGGAAGCCGAAGCCGCCGCCGCCCTTGATCAGGTCCGCGCCGATGTTGCTGGTCATGATCAGGATGACGTTGCGGAAATCGACGTTGCGGCCGAAGGAATCTGTGAGGCGACCCTCCTCCATGATCTGGAGGAGCATGTTGAAGACGTCGGGGTGGGCCTTCTCGACTTCGTCAAGGAGGATCACGCTGTAGGGGCGCCGGCGGACGCGCTCGGTGAGCTGACCGCCCTCTTCGTAGCCGACATAGCCGGGGGGAGCGCCAACCAGGCGGCTGACGTTGTGCTTCTCCATGTACTCGGACATGTCGAGGGTGATGAGGGCCTCCTCATCGCCGAACATGAACTCAGCCAGGGCCTTGGCGACGAGGGTCTTGCCGACGCCCGAGGGACCGCAGAAGATGAAGGAGCCGGCGGGACGCTTGGGGTCCTTGAGGCCGGCGCGGGCCCGGCGGATGGACTTGCTGATCGCCTTGATGGCCTCGTCCTGGCTGACGACCTTCTTGTGGAGCTCGCGCTCGAGATCGAGGAGCCGCTCGGCCTCCTCCTTCTTGAGCCGCTTGAGGGGGACGCCGGTCATCTTGGAGATCACCTCGGCGATGACCTCCTCGTCGACCACGCCCGCGGCGGCGACGGACTTCTCGCGCCACTCGCGCTGGGTCTGCTCCTTCTTCTTGCGCAGCTGCTCAGCCCGGTCGCGGAGCTCGGCGGCCCGCTCGTAGTCGGCGGCCTTGACGGCCTCGTCCTTCTCGATCGAGAGCTTCTCGATCTGGCCCTCGAGCTCGGCGAGGTCGGGCGGCTTGGTCATGCTCTTGATGCGGACGCGGGCGCCGGCCTCGTCGATGGCGTCGATCGACTTGTCGGGCTGCACGCGGCCCGTGATGTAGCGGCCGGAGAGATCAACGGCGGCCTTGAGGGCGTCGTCGGTGATCCGCACCTTGTGGTGCTGCTCGTACTTCTCGCGCAGGCCCTTGAGGATCTCGACGGTCTGCTCGTTGTTGGGCGGGTCGACGGGGATGGGCTGGAAGCGGCGGGCAAGGGCGGCGTCCTTCTCGATGTACTTGCGGTACTCGTCGAAGGTGGTGGCGCCGATGCACTGGATCTCGCCTCGAGCCAGAGCGGGCTTGAGGACGTTGGAGGCGTCGATGGCGCCCTCGGCGCCGCCGGCGCCGACGAGCGTGTGCAGCTCGTCG
>CAZSZO010000042.1:0-30365 GCA_964611125.1 uncultured Phycisphaeraceae bacterium
CGCGCCGCGGCCTCGTGGTCACCCGTGAGCATCACCACGTCCACCCCCAACCGCCGCAGTGACTCGACAACACCCTTCGCCTCCGGGCGGGGTGTGTCGGCCAGCGCGATCAGCCCACGGGCCCGGCCGTCTTCGCTCACCACCACCACCGTCCGCCCCGCCGCCGCGAGGCGGATCGCCGCGCTGGCGAACGGCTCGGGCAGGTTTTCGGGCGCGGCCCGGGCCACCCGCACCTCCACCCCCTCCACCGTGGCGACCACGCCCGATCCGGGTTCGGCCCGGAACTGCTGTGGCAGCCCCAGGGGCGCCATGCCCTGGCGGGCCGCCGCCGCGCGCACGATCGAGCGCGCCAGCGGGTGCTCGCTGGCGGATTCGACGCTCGCCGCCAGGCGGAGCAGTTCCTCGTCGCTTATGCCCGCCGGGTCTGTCACCAGGTCGGTGACCTGCGCGACGCCGGTGGTCAGCGTGCCGGTCTTGTCGAGGACCACGGTGTCGAGCCGGCCCGCCTGCTCGATGGCCCGAATGTCCCTGATCAGGATCCCGCGGCGGGCCCCGAGTGCAGTCCCCACCATCACCGCCATCGGGGTCGCCAGCCCCAGGGCGCACGGGCAGGCCACGATGAGCACGGCCACGCACGCGAACACGCCCCGAGCCCAGCCATCGGTCGCCAGCGACCACCAGGCCCCGAGCGTCGCCAGCGCCAGGACCAGCACGACGGGGACGAACACCCCCGCCACACGGTCGGCCAGCCGCTGGGCCCCGGACTTAGCCGCCTGCGCCTCCGCAACCAGGCGCACGATCTGGGCCAGCACCGACGCCTCACCGACACCGGTGGCCCTGAACCGCAGGCGTCCGCTGGTATTGAGCGCCCCCTCGTACACCCGGTCACCCGGGCCCTTGTCCACCGGGAGCGACTCGCCGGTGAGCATGGATTCATCCATGCTCGAGGCTCCAGAGATGACGACGCCGTCCACCGGCGCCCTGGCGCCGGGCCGGAGCACCACCACATCGCCCGCCTGCACCTGGGCCGCCGGCAGCTCGCGCTCATTGGGCTGGCCCTGACTTTGGCCCCCGCTTTGGCCTTCGATGATCGCCATGGGTGGCCGCAGTTCCAGCAGGGCCGTCATCGCCCCTCGGGCCGCGGCGCCCGATCTCGCTTCGAGCCACTTGCCCACCGTCACCAACGCCAGGATCACCGCGGCGCTCTCGAAATAGACGTGCGGCCCGCTGGCCCCGGGCGCCCCTGCGTCGGTCGCCCCAAGCGTGGGCGGCTGCGTGAGCATCTGGTGGACGCTGAACGCATACGCCACCCCGGCGCCCAGCGCGATGAGCGTGTCCATGGTCGCCCGCCCGTGCCGGGCCGCCAGCGCGGCTGGCCAGGCGAAGAGCCGCCCGATCCACACCATCAGCAGGCTGGTGAGGCCGAGCTGCACGTACGCCGACCATGCTGGATCCAGGCCAAGCGGCCCGTGGCCGGGCTGGCCCATGCCCATACCAGCCATGCCCGCCATGCCCGCCATGCCCGTCATGCCCAGGAGAGCGACCGGCGCCGCGAGCAGCACCGCACCGAGGGCCCGCCAGCCCCAGAGGTTGACCAAATCAGTCTCCGCATCCCGGCCGGTCCCGGGCGGCTGGGCCCTGGATCCTGCAGGTTGGGCAGGTTGGACGGGAGTGCTGAGGCGAGTGCCGGTTGAGTCGGCCCCGGACCCCGGCAGCACAGCCTCATAGCCCGCGCGCCGCACCACGCCCCTCAGGGCTTCGACATCAGTCGCGGCCGGGTCGAACTCGACCCCGGCGGAGTTGGTGGCGAGATTGACGCTCGCATCGCTGACGCCCGAGGCCTTGCGGAGAGCGCCCTCAAGGTGCGCCACGCACGAACCGCAATGCATCCCGCGGATGTCGAGCGTGACCCTCTGCATGCCGGTCAATCGTTCGCACGCCGGTCCCCCGACGCGCGAACGGACGATCACTCACGGCGCGAGCCCTGGGCCCGCATCAGGAAGTACGCGAATTCGAGCACCGCCATCAGGGTCGCGGCGACGTAGGTCCACGCCGCGGCGTTGAGCACTTTGCGGACGTACGGGGCCTCCTCGGCCGTCACCAGGCCGCTGGTGGAGAGCCACTCCTTGGCCCGGCGCGAGGCGTCGAACTCCACCGGCAGGTTGATGAGCTGGAAGATCGCCACCACGCCGAACAGGCCGACGCCGCCCCAGATCATGAGCTGCCCGATGGGCGTGCCCTGGGCGCCGTTGAGCATCATGCCCACGATGAAGATGAGCCCGGCGAAGGGGCCGCCGTACGCGGCCAGGGGAACGATGCCGTTGCGCAGGGCCAGCGGCGCGTAGCCGCTCTTCTCCTGCATCACGTGCCCGATCTCATGGGCCGCAATACCCAGGGCCGCGGCGGTGCGCCCGTGGAAGACCTGCGGCGACAGCCGGACGACCTTGTTGCTGGGGTCGTAGTGGTCGCTGAGCACGCCGTGCCCCTCTTCGAGGGCCACGTCACGCACGCCGTGGGCCTGCATGATCATGGTGGCGACCTCGGCGCCGGTGAGGCCGCTGGCGACGGGGATCTGCGAGGCCTGGGAATAGGCGCTGTGGACCTTCCACTGGGCCCACATCGCCAGGATCGCCGCGGGCGCGATCATGATGAGGTGAACGGGATCGAAATAGAACATCGCTATAGTCAACATTGGTCATTCCTCTCGATCGTGCGAAAGGGTTTCGAAGTCACTGCACAGTACGCTCGCTGCCTATCGAAGTTCTTCATCTATCGGTTTCACGGACGTGGCTGGAAGAGACTCGTGTCGCGCAGTTGTTCGAAAAGCGTCCGCTCAGGTTCCGAGAGTGTTTTCGGCAGCACGATCCGCAGTTCAGCGATCAAATCGCCCGGCGGGTTCTCACCCCGTCCGGGCAGACCTTTGCCGCGCAGGCGGAGACGCTGGCCGCTGGAGCTTCCTGCCGGCACCGTGACCATGACGGGGCCTTCGAGCGTCGGCGCCTGAGCCTTGACGCCCAGGGCCGCCTCCCACGGGCTGATGTTCACCACCGTGCTCAGGTCGAGCCCGTTCACCGCGAAGCGCGGGTCGGGTGCGACCTTCACCGTCAGCAGCAGGTCGCCGGGAGGGCCGCCGCCAGCGCTCTCCCGAGCCTGCCCGGCGAGGCGGATCACGGCGCCGTCGGTCGTGCCGCGGGGGATGCGGACATCGATGGTGCGGGTCCCGCCTTCGCCATCGCGCACTGTCAAGCGCCGGGTGCAGCCGAGGGCCGCGTCGACAAGCGGGAGTTCCAGCTCCGCCCTGGAGTCGCGGGCCTGCGCCTGCGCGGCACTGGCCCGCATGCGCGAGGCCCACTGGTTGGGGTCCTCGCCGAACGGGCTGCCTGACCCAGCCCCGGCGTGGGGGCCGAAGAACGCGTCGAAGAAGTCGCTGGGGTCCTCCTGGGGCTTGGCGCCGCGCCCGCCGCCGGTTGAACGCCCGCCGGAGCGTCGCCGCCCGCCGCCTCGCCCCATGTTGACGTGGAACCCGCCGGGCCCGCCGGTGTCGGCGGCGTCAACGTCCTGGCCTGACTGCCAGTCGGGCCCGAGGGCGTCGTAGCGCTTGCGCTTCTGCGGGTCGCTGAGGACTTCGTTGGCTTCGTTGACTTCCTTGAACCGGCGGTCGGCGTCGGGGCCCTTGTTGACGTCGGGGTGAAGTTCTCGGGCCAGCTTGCGATAGGCGCGCTTTATGTCCGCATCGCTGGCTGAGCGATCAACGCCGAGAATCGAGTAGTAGTCCCTGAACTTCATGCCGTCGCCTGGCTTTCTCAACCGCCTCCGGACTCTACGGTGCGCGCGGCGTCCGTGCGGGCGCATCAGCGCTATCGGAAGCAGGATCGGCGCCAGGGCTCCGGGCGCCCGAGGAGCCGCCCCAGGCGCCGACAGAGCGTTCCGCGGGTGGGGTCGGGCGGGCGCCGGCGTCAAATTGGCAGTGAACTGCCAGGCCCGGTGGGGCGTCTGCCCGGGGCCGCTGCTCGGGGTAGATCGGTGTACGGGTGGGAGGCCCGAACGGCCGTTCGCGTCCGAACCCGGTTCTCCGCATCGCAGGCGACTTCGGGGCCGGCGCGAGGGCTGGCACGGGTTTTGAAAGAGATCCCCGCATGCCTGCCGCGTCCGGCGGGGGCGCCAAACCAAACCCATGACCAGGAGCACACCCATGAGCATCCACACCCATCGCGTTCTGCCGCTCAGCCCGTTCACCAGCCAGATCGACGAGATGTTCAAGCACATGTTCGCGCCGGTTCCGCACCCCGGGGCGGGCCGGTCGTATCCCGCGCTGCGGGCCTGGCAGGATGGGGCGTCGATCTTCGTCGAGGCCGAATTGCCCGGCTTCAAGATGGAGGATCTTGAGATCGCGCTGGTGGGCCGCGAGCTCTCGATCAAGGGCCGGCGTACGCCCGACTTCCCCGACGGCGCCCAGGTGCTCGTCAACGAGCGGGCCGCGGGTGAGTTCACCCGCACGGTGCGGCTGGGCGTGCCGGTGGATGCCGACCGCGTCGAGGCCGCGCTGCGTGACGGCGTCCTGACCATCACGCTGCCCAAGGCCGAGGCGGCCCTGACGCGCCGCATCGCGGTGAAGGCGGGCGACAACTGAGCCCGCCTCGATTGGCACGAGATATCCAGTGTTCCCACGCGATCATCCCATTAACAGCCACCCCGTTAAGACTCACCTTTGAGGAGCTTCCCATGAACACCTGCACCACCAGCACCTGCACCACCGGCGTCGGCACGACCGCCGGTCAGACCTCCAGTAACGCTCAGTCGGGCGCGACCGCTCCCGTGGCCGCCGCCGTGACCTTTCAGCCGCGCTGCGATGTCGTCCAGACCGATTCGCACATCATCATCGCCGCCGATCTGCCCGGCAGCCGGGCCGACGACGTGGATGTCCAGTTCGAGCGAGGCGTGCTGACGCTGCGGGGCCGGGTCCGCCCGCGCACGCCCGAGGGCCTCAGCGAGGACAGCGTCCTGCTGGATGAATACGGCGTCGGCGACTTCTCGCGGAGCTTCCGCATCGCCTCAGCAATCGATCCCGCAGGAATCAGCGCCGAGCAGAGGCTGGGCGTCCTGACCATCCGCCTGCCCCGGCGCGAGGCGGTGCAGACCCGGCGGATCCCGGTCAGCGGGTGAACCTCGAAACACTGGGGTTTTCCTGGGCGCCGGAGGGTCCGTCCTGGGGCATCTGGATTGAACGCTGAAGGGCTCGCCGTCGTAGACACGGTGAGTCGAGTTGGGCCGGGCCCGGGGCCCGGCGTTGAGCTGCGTGTCAAACGCTACAGGAGTGATGGTCATGAGCGAGCCGCTGGTTGGTGGTGATGTCTCAGGTCACGGCGATGGGGCTTTGGCCCATCGCGCTCAGGCGGGCGCCGGCCGTCCGACTTTGAGGGTGGTGGTGGGCGTGGTGATGGGGGCGCTGGTGACCCTCGCGCCGACCCTGGCCGACCAGCGCCAGCCCGACGCGGACGCGGCCCTGGCCCGCGCCATGGACCTCTCGGCGGCCTTTGAGCGCGCCGCGGCCAAGGTCTCGCCCGCGGTCGTCAACGTCACGGCGACGATCGGCGGCGAGGAGGAGCCGCAGTCGCTCACGCGCCGGCCGCAGCGGCAGCAGCAGCCGCAGCAGCTCGAAGACCCCTTTGAGGACTTCCGGCGCCGCATGATGGACCCCTTCGGCCAGCAGCGCGGCCGGCGGCCCGTTTCGCAGAGCATGGGCTCGGGGATCGTCGTCTCGGCTGACGGCTACATCCTGACCAACAACCACGTCATCGACAACGCGACCAAGGTCGAGATCACGCTCTCGGACAACAGCAAGTACGCCGCGAAGGTCATCGGCGCCGACCCCGCCACCGATGTGGCGGTGCTCAAGATCGAAGGGAGCGAGTTCACCTTCGCCACGCTGGGTGATTCGGAATCCGCCCGCGTGGGCGAGTGGGTGCTGGCCATCGGCAACCCCTTCGGACTGAATCAGACCGTGACGGCGGGGATCATCTCGGCCAAGAACCGTGTCCAGAACGGGCCGGGGCAACTGCAGGACGTGCAGTTTCAGGACTTCATTCAGACCGACGCGGCGATCAACCGCGGAAACTCCGGCGGCGCCCTGGTGAACCTCAGGGGCGAGGTCATCGGCATCAACTCGGCCATCATCGGCCCGGCCAACGTGGGCATCGGCTTCGCGATCCCCGCCAGCATGGCCAAGGGCGTGATGGACTCGCTGATCGCCAGCGGCAAGGTTGATCGCGGTTACCTGGGCGTCAACATGCAGGAGCTGACCCCCGAGATCGCCAAGTCCTACGACTTCCAGGGGCAGGGCGTGCTGGTGACCGAGGTCCAGGCGGGCGGCCCCGCCGACAAGGCCGGGCTGAAGGCCGGCGACATCGTGACCAGGTTCGACGGCAAGGGTGTCACCAGCATGAACGCTCTGCGCAACAGCGTGGCTTCGACGGCGCCGGGGAAGAAGGTCGACATCGAGGTGGTCCGCGAGGGACGCAAGGTCAACTCGGTCGCGACGCTGGGCAGCCGCGCCGAGGAGCTCGCGGGGAACGCGGGCGATTCGTTCCGCTCGCCGGCCAAGGGCGGGCTGGGGATCACGGTTCACACGCTGAACTCGGAGTTCGCCGACCAGATCGGCGAGGCCAAGAAGGTGAAGGGCGTGGTGATCACCGAGATCGAGCCACGCTCGGCCGCCGCGGGGTGGCTGACGGTGGGCGATGTGATCACGCAGGTGATGAACCAGCCGGTGACCAACGCCGACGAGTTCCGTGACGCCCTGGCGGGTGCGGAGCTGCGCCGGGGGATTCGCCTGGTCGTCCGCTCGCAGGGGCAGCAGCGGATCGTCGTGCTGCGCATCGGCTGAGCCGTTCGCACGCAATCCACCGCAAGTCAGGCAACCTGCCACAAGATGACCCGTTCCAAGGCCCCGCCGCGCGTGTTGCGCGGCGGGGCCTTGTGCTTCCCGGCGCCATTGGGCTGGGTGAACCGCGTGTTCTTCGGTCAGTGCCCGCCGACGGGCGGGTCGAGGACGGTGCGTGTGCGCCAGTCGCCGTACACGAAGCGGTAGCCCAGGAAGATGCCCAGCAGGATGATGTACACCGCCCCGCCGATCCACGGTCCCACGGCGCCCAGCTGCGGCCAGGCGTGCGAGACGCCGTAGCCCACGCCCACCAGGCAGATCCACGAGAGGCCGACCGTCGCCACGCCGGGCCAGACCGTGTCGCCGGCCCCGCGCAGGATGCCCACGATGGTGATCCCCAGGGCGTCAAAGAGCTGGAACGCCGCGGCGAGCAGGATGATCCGGCCCCCGGCCTCGCGGATCTCGGGGCTCTCGGTGAAGAACCCGGCCATCTCGTTGCGGAACAGCAGGAAGCAGAGCCCGCAGACGCCCATGTACGCCATGGTGAGCCCGATCCCCACCTTGGCCCGTGAGAGGGCCAGATCCGGCCGCTTCATGCCCAGGTAGCGGCCGATGATGGCGGTCATCGCGAACGAGACGCCCACCGCGGGCATGAACGCGACGTGCATGTAGCGCAGGCCGATCCAACTGGCGGTGTTCTGCTCCGGCCCGAAGCGGCCGACCAGCACGACCATGAAGAACCCCCAGCAGATCATCTCGTTGCCGAGCATCAGGGCCCCCGGCCAGCCGATGCGCAGGATGTCGCGGATGTGCGGCCACGAAGGGCGCCAGGTCGCCCGGGTTTGATACTGCCGGTCCCACGAGGCGCTGAGGAAGACCAGCATCGGAATGGCCAGCTCCACCGCCGAGCCGATCACCGTGCCGATCGCCGACCCGGCGATGCCCAGCGCCGGGAAGCCGAACTTGCCGTAGACGAGCACCCAGTTGGCCCCGAGGTTGACCACGTTGCCCGCGACGGCCGAGACCAGCACCACCCAGGGTCGGTGGATGCCGTAGAAGAACTGCGCCAGCCCGCGCACCGACATGCTTAGGAACGCGCCGGCCATGAGGATCTGCGCGTAGCGGGTCTCCTCCTGCACCAGCCGGGGCTCGGCGTGGCCGGCCAGGGCGTAGAGCTGCGGCATCGCCAGGGCAAGGGGGAGCATGAGGATCGCCCCCAGGGCGGCGAGCCAGAGGGCGTTCCAGGCGTAGGCCGGGCCGCGCTCGGGCCGCCCGGCGCCCAGGTTCTGGGCCACATAGGTGTTGACGACCCCGAGCAGCCCCGCCATGAATGACATGGGGATCCACGCGGCGAGGCCGCCATTGCCCTGGGCGGAGAGGGCGATGGGGTCGTGCTTGTCGATGCCTGAGATGATGATGGCGTCGACAAACTGCATGAGCGTGTAGGAGGTCATCGTGGCGACCGAAGGCGCCGCGATGCGCAGGATCTCAAGCAGCGCCCCCCAGGTGGTGGTCGCGGGGGCGTCCGCGGGACCGATCAGCTCCGCCGGACCCGTCGGCCCGGCCGGCTGGGCGGCAGCCGGCGGGAGCGCGATCACGCTCCCGCACTTGGGGCAGGCGTCGCCCGTTTGGGCGCGCGGGGGGAGCTCGCCGCCGCAAATGCGGCAGGCCGATTCAGGAATGGATGCTGGCGAGGGCGCGGCCATGGTCGGGCGTCCTGTCTCCAAACGCCGGTTCGAGGCTGGTTGTGGGTTGATGGAGGAAGACGCGGCGGACGAACCGATCCCGCGCCACGGGCTGAATCTGGGCTTTTAAGGGTGGCAAGTCTAGGCCGAGGTGGTAGGTTTTTGCGGGATGGACGCGTTCGTGAGGGGGGGAACCTCGGAACGTTCCTGAATTGGCGCCCTGGTCGTGACGATCGCCTCAAGCGGATGTGGCGGGAGACGTCGGCCAGGAGCAGCGCCGCAGTCGAGCTCATGGATGAGCTCGCGCTCGCGGCGGGCTTTTCAATCAAGGACCGCTCCGATGGAACCACGCCCGATTGCAACCCACCCGAGCCCCGCCCAGCCGCACCCGCCGGTCGGCTTGAAGGGCCGCGCCGCCGACCTGGTTCCGGCGTTCACCCTCGCCGAGCTGCTGGTGGTGGTCGCAATCGTGGCGGTGCTGCTGGCGCTGCTGCTGCCAGCGCTTCGCGGGGCCCGCGACGCGGCCCGCTCGACCGGCTGCGCTTCCAACCTGCGGCAGATCGCCGGCGCGGCGCAGGCGTATATCAACGAGCAGCGCCGGTTGCCGCTGGATCGCGTCGAGAACATCGTGCACGTGATGGGCCTGCCCCAGTCGCTCTGGACCTGCCCGGCCAACCGCGAGCCGCTGAGCGGGGTGATGCTCGATTCGTACGCCTACCCGGCGTCCGTCTTCGAGTTCCGGTCCTCGTCGCGAGCCGGGGCCCAGATGTTCCGCTGGGACTGGGTGACCCGGGCTTATGAGGAGAACCCGCGCCTGCCGCTGGTGCAGGACCTGCTCCGCTGGCACGGCGCCCGCGATTTCAGCGAATACGCGGGCGGCTACCGCAACGTTGTGGGGCTCGACAGCGCCGTGACGCAGGATTACTCGGTGGGTCTTGAGATCGTCGTCGCCGACCCCGACGGCAACTGACCCGGTTCACCCGCGGCCCCCCGTCCCCCGCGCCGGCTGATCATCTGCGCCGCCAGCACGATCGCCGACTTCATCGATTGCGGGTCGGCAACGCCTCGCCCGGCGATGTCGTAGGCCACGCCGTGCGCGGGCGATGTGCGGATGACGGGCCGTGCCCCGCCTCCGCCGCCATCCCCATCCCCACCCCCACCCCCACCCCCCTCGGGCCCGGGCCCGGGCGGCCACGAGAGCCCGACTGTGACATTCACCGCCGCTTCGCGATCCAGCAGCTTCACGGGGATCAGGCCCTGGTCGTGGTACATCGCGACGACCAGGTCGTAGCGTCCCTTGGCCGCGGCGAGAAAGACCGCATCGCCCGGGAGCGGGCCGTGAACATCGAGCCCAGCCCGGCGGGCCTGCGCCACGGCGGGGGCGATGATCTGGGCGTCCTCCTGGCCGAAGAGCCCGCCCTCGCCCGCGTGCGGGTTCAGGCCGGCGACGGCGATGCGGGGGCGGGCGACGCCGAGCTCGACGCAGGCCCGGGCGCCGAGGTCGATGGCGTTCCACACCCGCTCGACGGTGATGACCCGGGGCGCCTCGGAGAGCGGGATGTGGATCGTGACGAGAATCACGCGGAGCGACGGGCCGACGAAGAGCATCGCTGAGCGGGGCGCCGCGAACTCGTGGGCCAGCACTTCGGTGTGGCCCGGGAAGTCAATCCCGGCGAGTTTCCAGGCGGCTTTGGCGATGGGGGCGGTGACGATGGCGTCGGCTGCGCCGGGCCCGGAGTGCTTCGCCGCGCTGATGGCCTGCATGAGGGCCAGATGCGAGACGCGCCCGCCCTCGCGCGTGGGCCCGGGCTGATCGGCCGAGCCGGACGCGGGCGGCGGGTCCTCGAAGGGCAGATCGTGGACCTCGACCCCGGCGCCGGGCATCGTGAGCGACCGCCAGAGTTCGCCAAGGCCCGACTGCTGGGCCGCGGCGGTCAGGACCCTGGCGGGGCCGAAGACGCGGAATCTGGCGAGGCGGCGCACCGCCGGGTCGGCCAGGGCCTTGACGACGACCTCAGGGCCGATGCCGAGCGGGTCGCCTGCGGAAATGGCGATCAGGGGTTGAGAGGGCATGGAGGGCTGAGGGCGTGCGTGCGGCGGCCACGGACCGGCTCAGCGATCGTACGAGCCCGTTGATTGCCGGCGGAGTCCGGCTGGGCACCGTCACCCGTTGGCCGGGCGCTCGCCTGGGGCCTTCTGGCCGCCTTCGGCCTTCTCGCGTTCCTTGTCGATCCGCCAGTAGATGTCGGCCATCAGCGGGCCGACCAGCGCGGTCCAGCCGGTCTGGTGGTTGGCCCCGCAGCCGCGGCCGGTGTCGGCGTGGAAATACTCGTGGAACAGCAGCAGATCCCGGCTGTGCGGGCACTCGTGGAACAGGCGGTCGCCCCGATGGCAGGGGCGGCGGCCGTCGGCCCCGGGAATGAACAAGGCGCACAGCCGCGTCCGCAGGTGGTCGGAGACCTCGGCGAGGTTGCACAGCTTGCCCGAGCCGGTGGGGCACTCGACCTTGAAGGAGTTGCCGTAGAAGCGGTGGTAGCGCTCCAGGGCCTCGATTAGCAGGTAATTCAGCGGGAACCAGATCGGCCCGCGCCAGTTGGAGTTTCCACCAAAGATGCTGGTGTTGGATTCGCCGGGGACGTACCCCACGCTGTGCTCCTCGAACCCGTCGCGGAACACGTAGGGGTGGTCCTTGTGGAAGCGGCTGACCGAGCGGATGCCGTAGGGCGAGAGGAACTCGTTCTCATCCAGCACATAGCGCAGGACGGAAACCAGGCGGTCGCGGGTGGGGATGGCCAGCAGGCGGTTGCGCAGGTCGGTGCGGTCGTCGCGCACCATATAACTCGTGTAGCTGTTGACATCGGGCCGGTTCTCGATGAACCACTGGGCCCGCTTCTTGAAGCCCGGGAGCTTGTCGATCGTGCTCTGCGGGATGGCCTCCACCGCGGTGGCGGGCAGGATCCCCACCAGCGAGCGGACCCGCAGCGGGATCGACTTATTGTGCATCACGAGCTGGTCGTAATAGAAGCCGTCCTGCGGGTCCCACAGGCCGTCGCCGCCCAGGGTGTTGATGGCGTCAGCGATGTGGATGAAGTGCTCAAAGAACTTGGACGCGATGTCCTCATACACCGGGTTCTCGAGGGCCAGCTCCAGGGCCATCTGCAGCATGGTGCCGCAGTAGAAGGCCATCCACGCCGTGCCGTCGGCCTGCGCCAGCGACCACCCCGCCGGCAGCGGGCGCGAGCGGTCGAACACGCCGATGTTGTCAAGCCCCAGGAAGCCGCCGGCGAAGATGTTCTTGCCCTCGGCGTCCTTGCGGTTGACCCACCACGTGAAGTTCAGCAGCAGCTTCTGAAAGGCCCGCTCCAGAAAGTCGCGGTCGCGATGGCCCGGCGGCGCCGTGATCTTGTACACCCGCCAGCACGCCCACGCGTGCACCGGCGGGTTGACATCGCCGAAGGCGAACTCGTACGCCGGGATCTGCCCGTTGGGGTGCATGTACCACTCGCGCAGGAACAGCAGCAGCTGGTCCTTGGCGAAGCGCGGGTCGATCTGCGAGAACGCGATCATGTGGAAGGCCAGGTCCCACGCGGCGTACCACGGGTACTCCCACTTGTCGGGCATCGAGATCACATCGCGGTTGAACAGGTGCTTCCAGTCCTTGTTCCGCCCTTCGGCGCGCGACGCCGGCGGCGGCGGCTGGCCGGGGTCGCCATGCATCCAGTCCTCGACCGCGTAGTAGTAGAACTGCTTGGACCAGAGCAGCCCCGCATACGCCTGTCGGGCCACCAGCCGCCGGTCCGCCGGCAGGCTCTTGGGCATCGTCTCCTCATAGAAGGTGTCGGCCTCGGCGAGCCTCTGGGCCAGCGACCCATCGAACCCGGCCCCGAAGGGTTCCGGCGTCACGTGCTTCTCGCCGGTGAGGCGACAGCGGATCGTGACGCTCCCCCCGGCCTTGATGCTGAGGCGGTAATGGGCGCCGACTTTGGTGCCGGTCCCCTCGGGGTTCACCGCCGCGAGGTCGCCCTCGATCACGTACCGGTTGAAGGCGTCTTTGACAAACGGCGTGCCGTTGGGAGAGTTGAACAGCCGCTGGGTGTTGGTGTCGTTCTCGGTGAAGAGCAGCGCGGGCTCGGCCGTCGCGCCGGAGGAAGCCTGGGCCGGATCCACCGCCCAGGCGACCTTGCCCAGGGTGGGGTGATGGGCGTGGACGAGCCGGTCGGTCACCCGGTGGAGGCCTGGTTTGGTGGAGTAGCCCTCGTGCGTGTGCCCCCAGGACCAGGTGTTCCGGAACCACAGGGTGGGGATCACATGCAGCGGGGCATCCTCCGGCCCGCGGTTGTGAATCGTGATCTTGATCAGGATGTCGTCGGGCGATTCCTTGGCGTACTCGGCGAACACGTCGAAATACCGCCCGCCGTCGAACACCCCGGTATCGGTGAGCTCGAACTCGCCATCGGTGCGGGCCCGGTTGCGGCCCTCGTGGACCAGCCGGGCATAGGGGAACTCGGCCTGCGGGTACTTGTACAGGGCCTTCATATAGGAGTGGGTGGGGGTCGAGTCGATGTAGAAGTAGTGTTCCTTGACGTCCTCAGCGCAGTTGCCCTCCGGGCCCGTCAGGCCGAACAGCCGCTCCTTCAAGATGGGGTCGCGTTCGTTCCACAGGGCCAGGGCGAAGCACACCCGGCACTCGCGGTCGGTGATCCCCAGCAGGCCGTCCTCTCCCCAGCGGTAAGCCCGGCTGCGGGCATGATCATGCGGGAAGTACCCCCAGCACGAGCCGTCGGGGGAGTAGTCCTCGCGGACGGTGCCCCACTGCCGCTCAGAGAGGTAGGGGCCCCAGCGCTTCCAGTTGGCCAGCCGCTGGGAATCCTGGGCCAGCCTGTGCGCCTCGGCGCCGACGGCTGCGTAGTACTCGACTTTGACCTGCTGCATCGTCATGAGCGCCATTGTCGCGAAACCCGGGCGGTTCGCAAAGTGGGAGGGGGTGTGCACGGCTTGGGGGGCCGGATCGGCCCCGGGGGCCCGCAATGTCGCGCACCGGCCGACCCGCTAAACTGGAGAGCCTCGCGGGACCACCGCCCGCCGGAAGCGGCCGTGCGGTGTCTGTTCCCGCCCTTTGTCGGTTCTGACAGGAGCAACGGTCTGGTGCCATCGCCCACTCTCACACCACGGCCCGAGGCTGGCCACCATCGCGCGCGCCCATCGGCCGCTGGGGACGGGGTGGGGCGCCGCGCGGTCCGCCTGGCCTCGGAGGCGATGATGGTGGTGGTGGTGGGGCCCGTCCCGGTGGTGGTCGGGCTGGTGGGGCTGCTGGGGGTGGTCCCGTGAGCACCACCGAACGGCGTCAGGAAAACAAGTTCATCGTCTACACCGACATCGTCGGTCACACCAAGATGCTGGGCCGGCTGGGCATGGCGTTCAAGCCCATGCGTGAGCGGCACGACGAGCTCTTCCGCCTGGCGGTGCGGTCGCACGACGAGAACGCGGTGGTCAAGGGCAGCGGCGACGGCTTCTACGCCGCCAGCGACGACGTGGACGCCGCGATCGAGATCGCCCTGGCGTTCCGGCGGGCCCTCGCCCATGAGGACTGGGACCGGTTCCTGCCCGAGGGGAAGAAGACGCCCGACAACCACATCCGCTCGCGCGTGGGCATCCACAGCGGGCTGGTGCGGGTGACCATCGAGAACGGCGTGGGCGTCGATTTCGACGGCAACCCGCGCAACGTCGCCGAGAAGGTGATGAGCAAGGCCCAGGGGAACCAGGTGCTGGTGTCGCGCCAGGTGCGCGACCAGGGGAGCCTGAATTTCCGGCGCAACAACGAGGTGGAGTGGAAGAAGTACGGCGAGTTCAAGCTGCGTGAGGTGACCGACACCGTCGAGATCTGGGGGCTGGGCGAGGCCGAGTTCGCCGCGGGCCCGCCGCCGACGCAGGACCCCGAGCACCGGGTGATCATTTTCGCGGTGGTGCACGACTATTCGGTGATCGTCGAGCAGGCCGGGCCGCAGTTTGAAGCCCTCAAGGACCGCTGGGACGCGACGCTGCTCAAGGCTGTCGAGGCCCACAGCAAGGACACGTTCATCAAGCGGCTGCCCGAAGGGACGATCGCGGCGTTCCGCAACGCCATGGAGGCCGTGCGGGCGGCCCGCGACTTCCGCCGCATGTGGAAGGCCGAGATGCGGACGGCCATCCACCGCCTGGAGCCCAAGACCACCCTCGACAGCGGGCTGGTGACCTTCAGCTACGAGAACAATCGGGCCAGCGACGTCCGCGACCAGCCGGTGAACATGGCCGCCAAGGTGGCCAAGACCGGGCTCACCGCGCCGTGGCAGCTCATCCTGACCCGCCCGGTGCGCGAGGACGCCTTCGCCAACATGCCCGAGCGCGATGAGTTCGGCTGGGTCTGCGTCGGCCGCAAGGCCGTCAGCGGCGAGCCCGAACCCGTCGAGCTCTGGGACTTCCAGGATGTGCAGGTGAAGCGCGAGGATCGCACGATCCTCTGGGTCGACCTGGCCCACATCCGCGAGGACCTCAAGAGCCGGCGCGACGTCTACATCAAGTTCATCGCCCGCCTCGACCAGATGCTCGGCGAGGCCCTCGCCCGGCGCGGCGAGGAGGCCTGGACCCTCGCCCCGGACGCGGCCCGCATCGCCGCATTCCGCGACCCTGTGGAGGGCGTGCAGGCCGCGATGGACCTGCGGTCCCACGCCCTCTCGGAGAACTGGGGCGACCTCTTCAAGAACCGCGGCAAGGGCTGGCACCCGCTCAAGATCGGGCTCCACTCCGGCCCGGTGCGGATGACCAGCGAGGACGGCCAGCGCAAGGACATCAAGGGCGCACCGGTCGACGGGGTGAAGCTGCTCGCCGACGCCTGCAAGATGGGCCAGGTCGTCGTCAGCCGCGAGCTGAAGGAAGCGGTGTCGCGCCACCTCCCCGACAGCGAGGTGCGCTGGGCCAAGATCGATGTGCCCGCCAAGGACGACACCGCCGTCGAGGGCTTCGAACTCCTGGCCCGCCAGCGCGGGCTGTGGGACGGCCTCAGCCCCGTGCAGCGGTACGCCGCCATGGCGGCCGCGTCGGTGCTGGTGCTGGGCCTGGGCGTGGGCGGGGCGATCATGGCCTCCGGCGGCGGCAAGAGCGGCGTGGGCGGCGGCGGCAATGGCGGGGGCGGCGTCTCGGCGGCCGGTCGCAACAGGGCCGAAGCCTCCAATGAGTTCAACGCGGTCGTCAAGAACCTGGCTCCGATCGATGACCTCGCCGTGCGCAAGCTGCGCCAGAGCCTGATCAGCGCCATGCGCAACGTCTTCGATGCCGAGAAGGACACCCTCTCGCCCGCCGCGACCGCGCTGCAGGGCGAGGTGGTCGCGAAGATCACCGACTTCGGGCCCAAGGGCGTCTACGACGCCGCGGCGGCCGCGGCGGACCTCACCGACAAGCTCACCGCCATCGACGTCACGGCGGGCCCGCAGCCGCTGGCCGACTGGCTGAAGGAGCTCGACTCCTACAAGCGGCTTGACCGCGATGTGGCGAAGATCGACGACCCGCGGGTCAACGTGGCGAACTATGTCCGCACGCTGCGCTCCCGCCTCTCGGGGGCGGGCTTCGCCGACAACAAGCTGATGAGCGACATCGAGCAGGCCGGGCGGATCGGGCCCGAGATCGCCGGACTGCCCTGGATCGGCAAGCACCAGAAGGCCATCGAGGAGGAGGCGGGGAAGGCCCTGGCCCGCGTCGGCCCCGGGCGCGAGTTCGAACTCGAGGTCAACAAGCTCACCGCCAACGCCCGCGACCCGGTCCCGGCGGACGTCGCCGAGTCGATCCGCGCCGCCGCCAAACGCCTGCGCGACGTCGCGGATGTCGTCGAGGAGATCGTCCGCAAGCGGGCCCGCGAGCTCGACGGCGCGGGGCAGAACAGCGACCAGGTCGCCGCGGCCCTCGAGCCGATGCGCCAGGCTCTCACCAAGCTCTCGGCCGAGTACTCGTCCTACGACGGCGACCTCTTCCGCAAGGAGCAGCTCGACGCCATCAAGAAGGCGGATTTCGACGGCGCGCTCCGGCTGCTGGGCGAGGGCGCGGCGCCCTACCGACTCATGGCCAGGCAGTACGACCAGGTCGTCGGCTCCAAGTGGCCCAGGCTCATCCAGGGCGCCGAGAACGACTTCAAGGCCCTCGCCTCGCCCGCGCCGGAGCTCGCCGCCAAGAAGCGGGCCGCCGAGGAGGCCGTCGCGCAGTTCCCCCCTGAGTCGGCGCTCCCCTGGATCACGCGCAACGAGAAGGACATCGAGGGCCGCATCGCCAAGGTCGACGCCCTGATCGGCGACTACGCCAACTCCGTCAGCGCCGCCCTCGCCGCGTCGACCAAGACCGGCCCCGTCGCCCCCGCCAAGGCCAAGGAGTACGGGGCGCTCCCAGCCGAGCTCAGCGGCGTGCTCTCCAAGCTCTCCGGCGGCGGCGCGGCGGCGAAAGTGGGCGAGACCGCCCGCCAGAGCATCGAGGGGCTGTGGCGGGCCGCCGAGGGGCAGCGCCTTCCCCGCGAACTGGCCGAGAGCGATCTGCGGTCGGTCACCGCCAAGCTGATTCAGCTCGAGAAAGCCAAGTCGTCGCTGGACGAAGCGGCGCTCCTTAAGGAGCTCCCCGCGCTCGGCGCCCCGGGAACCGAGGCGAGCACCATCGACCGGTGGCTGGGGCGCGTGCTGGGGTACGTGAAGATCGAGGGGGTCGACCCGCGCGTGGAGGCGGGCAAGCGGCTGGACGAGCTCGCAGCGCGGTTCATCGGCGACGGCGCCGAGAAGATCCCCCCCTCCGAGGCGCCCAAGGAGTTCGCCGATGCCCGCCGGGCCCTGGCCCGCATCCCGGTGAGCGAACTTCCGTGGATCGAGGTCAACCGCAACGAGATCAAGGAGCCCGCCGAGCGGCTGGCGGCCACGCTCGCGCCCGCCGGAACGGTGGAAAAGGCCCTTGAGGAAGCGATCAAGGTCCGCAGCAGCCTCGCGGCGATCGACCAGCTGCGCCAGGGGCTCGATGGGGTGCTCAGGGCCAGCCCGGTGCTCGAGAACGACGAGCCGATCCTGTTTGAGGAATGGCAGCGGTTCAGAACCCGGGCCATGGTGATTCGCTCATCATCGGACTCCAAGGCCATCACCGCGGCCAGCGCCGACGCCAAGTCGCTCTCGGAGTTCCTCGCGGGGCTGAGCACCGAGCTCAAGCGGCCGGCGGTCGACACCGATCGCGCCTGGACCTCTTCGGTCGCCACCGCCCTGAACGCCCAGCGGTCGGCGGCGCTTCGGGCTGCGGTCGAAGGACGGGGCAAGCCTGAAGCCGCGGCGGCCCGGCAGGCCTATGGCGAGGCCATGGCCAGGGCCGGCGGCTTCATCAAGCGCTGGAAGGCGATCGAAGACGCCTTCCGGGCCGGCGGCCAGCTCGGCGAGCCCGTCGTCGGATTCGAGGACAAGCGCCTGGGCGACGTGATCGCTGAGGCGCTGGCCGACCCGCTCCTGAGCGAGGACAAGGGCGACCGCGCCGTCAGAGACGCCCTTTCGCGCCTCGTCTACCGGGCGGGCCTGCTCCGCAAGATCGCCCTGCTCGACCGGGCCCGGGGCGGGGCGTTCACCGACCTCATCCGCGTCGCCGATGACGCTCAGGCCGGCTTCGAGACGCGCGTCGCGGTCTGGAATTCGATGGAGTACCTCGCCTTCGCCGACGACCGCGAGTGGCTCACCTATCACAAGCGGGTCTTCACGGCGGTGGAGACCGACCTCGAGCGGCTGGGCGACAAGGTCCGCGTCGACCTGTTCAAGAGCGTGCTGGCCCGCGACAAGCCCCGGCGCTGGTTCATGCATGTCGCACGCCTGAGCACCTTCGACCAGATCGATAGCGCCATCACCGAGCGCGGCGCCTTCGGCGTGTCTGACGACCTGATCGCCAAGGCTGATCCGGAAGTCCGCTGGAACATCCGCGTTCACAAGATCGACAGCGCCCGCCGCCTGGGCGCCAGCGGCGAGCAGAAGGCCCGCGAAGCCATCGGCGAGCTGCGTGCCGACGCGACCCTCCTCGAGGCGCTCAAGTCGAGCGGGCCGGCTCAGGCCTTCCTCCGCGGGCTGGCCGACACCGGCGCTGGCGGTGGGGGGGGCGGCGGGGGATCGCTGGCCGCCAACCAGATCGGCCCCGGCAGCGTCGACTGGGAGCTCGTCGAGGCCGAGAGCCGCCCCGGCCAGACGCTGGTCTATCAGATGAAGGCCGGGAACTTCGTGCTCGGCCGGGCCCCGAAACTGACCTTCGCGGCGCTGACCGTCGGCGGCGAGACGGTCTATCTGGCGACGACCGAGCTTTCTGTGCGCGTCGCGTTTGAGCAGTTGCAGCGGACGTCGGTCTCACCGGTGTTCATCGGCCCATTCGCCGGTACGCAGCGCGAGGGCCCCTTCACGTGGGACTATGACGCCAACAAGCCGACCCCGGCCAACCTGATGATCGGTTTCGGCCTGGACAAGGACCGAGGCAAGGGCACGTGGGCCCGGCTGGGTCTCGCCACGGCTCAGGAGTACTTCGGCCCCAACCCCCCGCCGGCGCCCGAGGCGGACATGCCGCTGCAGTATGTCTCGCTCTCATCGGCGCTGTTCCTGGCGCGTCAGTTTGGTTGCAGGCTGCCCACCCCGGCCGAGTTCGACGCCGCCATCAAGGTTGACGGCGGCCCGGGCGACCTCTCCAGGCGGAACCTGCGTGACCAGTCGTACAAGCGGCAGGCTGAGCTGGTCAAGGCTTGCATGGGCAAGACCGCAGGGTTCAGCGAACCCGACAAGGACGTCTTCGCCCTCACCAGGGCGGGTAATCAGACCTTCAGGCCCGCTGATGACGGGGTCACCTTCTTCGCTCCCGTGGATGCCGACCCGGTCGGGCGGACGTTCAAGCACCTGATCGGCAACGTCGCCGAGGCGGTCTGCGAGAACGCCCGGGGCATGGAAGGGGTTGACCGACAGCTTCCCTCGGCCCAGGCCTTTGTTTCCGGGCAGGGCCTGACGCAGTTCGCCATCGCGGGCGAATCGGCCCTGAGCGAGGTGCGCGAGAACGCGCCCGCGGGCGAACCCCGCAAGCTGCCCTCCAGCGCGATGCGCATCGCCACAACGCGCGGCTGGTCCGATGTCGGCATGCGGCTGGCGTTTACTCCCTCGGCGTTCAAGGCCCCGACCGCCGTGGAAGTCGATTTCATCACCAAGGTCAAGCAGGTGTTCGACGCCGGACCTCCCTATTTGCAGGGTACGGCAACGGCCCGCAGCGGCGGCGCCGGCGGGCCCGGCTGAGCTGAGAACTGCTGATCTGAGAACGGCAGATCGCCGGTGTCACTCGCCGCCGGTGTTATCGGTTGACATGCTGCCGTCGGCGAAGCTGGCCTGGGCGGGCACCACGCCCCGAGCGACCAGCGCCGTCCGGCTCATGTACAGCTGGCGGCCGAGCCGGTCACTGACGGCCAGGGGCATCGGGCCCATGGGCTTGCCGGTGTCATCGACCGGCGGCGGGACATCACTCATGGCGGCGGTTGCGGGGCGGGAGGCGCAGCCCCCGGCGGCCGCCGCGATCAGCGTGAGTGCGCCCAGGCAGGTCAGAACGGTCGAATGAGCAGCACGAGCCATGCGAAGTCCCCTTGCGCCGCGAGGATGGGGGCGGCCGGAGGAGAAATCGACGGCAGGCAGGCGTGCCGGGAGGCGTGCATGCGCAATTTCCGCCAGTTTGACGAGCCCGATCGGAGGCTCCGGCAGAGCCCCCGCAATCGGTAAACTCTGCGGAACGGGCGGAACCTGCCTTGAATAGCCCGGGATGAGGGTGGAACCGGCTTGACCGCCGGTTAGCGATGAGTTTAGTATGGCCCGGTTCCGGTAATCTCCGATGCTGAAAACTGCCCCCGATCCCGGAACCGGGGAGTGGGCGTTGAGGCCGACGGCGGCGGTTTGTTCGGCCTTGGCGATTCGTCAAGACCACTACTGAGGGGCGATGCCTGATGAGTGACGCTCAAAATCCTGGCGCCGAGGGCTTGCGGAGCCCCCCTGCCTCATCGGTGACCCGGCACTGCGCGCGGGCCGATCGGCCCGTTGCAAGGACGTTCGGCCGGTCTGCGGGCCTCCTGCTCGCGCTGGCTGGCGGCGCGGTCGGCGTGGCGTTGACGGGCGCCCCTGCGGAGGCGGCCTGGGCCGCCGCGGCCAATCCGGCCGCCAACCCAGCCGCCAACCCAGCCCCCCCGCAGGACAAGCCCGAGCTGCTGATCGGGCGGTTCGAGTTCGTCTTTCAGCCGCAGCACCCCAACCTGCCGTCGATCGACGAGCTTTCCAAGCAGGCCCGCGTGACCCTGGTGCGCCTGAACGAGGGTTTCGCCGTGGGCGGGCCGGATGAGGCCCGCGGCAGCGTCTCGGTGGCGGACCTCAACGCGCACCTGGACGAGAACGGCCCGGCCAAGTTCTCGATCGACGCGGTGCGAGCCATCATGCGGTCGCTGGGCGACGCCCTCGCGGCCCGCCAGCTGATCGGCGTGTACATCAGCACCGACGGCGACGAAGTGGCCATCGAGCAGGACAGCTCGACGGGCCTGGAGCGCTGGGTCGATCAGCGCGTCGACGACACCACGCTGCGGATCAAGATCCTCATCCCGCTCATCACCGGCCTCCGCACCGTCGCGGCGGGCCAGCGGCTGGACCCCGATGAGAACCGGGTGAACAACCCTATCCACGAGCGGATCCTGCTCAACTCGCCGCTCCAGCCGCGCCCGGCCGACCCCGACGCCCCGCGGCGCGACCTGCTGCGGCGGGACGACATCGACAACTACGTCTTCTCGCTCAACCGGCGCCCCGGGCGGCGGGTCGACGTGGCCCTCTCGAATGCCAGCGAGACCGAGCCCGGCGCGGTCGTGCTCGATTATCTGGTGCGCGAGAACAGCCCGTGGATCCTGTACTTCCAAGCCTCCAACACCGGCACCAAGCAGACCAACGAGTGGCGCGAGCGGGTGGGGTACATCCACAACCAGCTGCTCAACAACGACGATTCGCTCTCCCTCGACTACGTCACCGGCGGCTTCGACACCACGAACATCTTCAACGGGTCGTACGACTTCCCGATCAGCGACGACGGGAAGCTGCGGCTGAAGGCCTTCGGCTCGTACTCGGAGTTCAACGCCTCCGAAGTCGGCCAGTCGCTTGAGAACTTCACCGGAAGCTCGTACTTCGCCGGGGGCGAGATCAGCTACAACATCTATCAGAACCGGGAGTTCTTCGTCGACCTGTTCGCGGGCGGCAAGTACCACCACGTGCAGGTGACCAACCAGGTTCTCAACGCCAACATCCGCGGCGAGACCGATTTCGCGCTCCTCGGGGGCGGCATCCGGGCCGAGCGGGCGACCGACACCGACGCGACCTCGGCATCGGTGAGCTTTGATTACAACGCCGGCGGGCTGGCGGGGACCGACCCCGCGGAGCTGCAGGAGCTGGGCCGGCTGGGGACCGACACCGACTTTGTTCTGATCAATATCGAGCTCGAGCAGAGCCTGTTCCTGGAGCCGATCTTCGACGCCGACGCGTACGCCGCGGGAAACTCGACGCTGGCCCACGAAATGGTCTTCATGTTCAACGCCCAGGCGACGCCCGATCGCGTGGCGCCAACGTTCCAGCGGGTGGCGGGCGGGCTGTACACCGTCCGCGGGTACGACGAGTCGATCACCGCGGGCGACAGCGTCATCGTCGGGTCGGTGGAGTACCGGATGCACATCCCGCGTCTGCTGGACCCCCGCGAGCCGGGGACGGGGATCTTCGGCGAGGAGTTCCGCTGGGCGCCGTCGCAGGCGTACGGGCGACCCGATTGGGATCTGATCTTCCGGGCGTTCGTCGACGCGGGCAAGACCGTCAACACCGACCGGCGGGCGCCGGCGGAAGTGGATGAAACGCTGCTCGGCACGGGCGTGGGGCTGGAGCTGATCTACAAACGGAACGTGAACATCCGCGTCGACTGGGGCGTGGTCCTGGACGGTGTGGGGACCGGCCGGACGCGGAACGAAGAGGGCGACAACCGCTTCCACATCGTGGCGACGCTGCTCTTTTGAGTCGTGATTTGAGGGCGGACCGGCCTTCTTGGCCCGCCCGGGCCGGAGGGGGCTTGGCGGCCGGCTGATTGTGTGTTAAGGTATTGTGGGACAAAGGGTTATCGGGGTACGGGGATCCGCAGACATCAAGTTCGCCCGGCCGGCGGGGCCAGGGGCGTGATAGAGGAGCCGTCGATGCTGTTTCAACGAGAGCTTCGTCTGGGCGCGCAGCGTTTGCTTGGTGGCAATCTGAGCAAGATGGCGCGGCGGATGGCCTTCGGCGCCGCGACGCTGGCCGTCTGCGCGCCGGCGTGGGCGGGGCCTGAGGGCGAGCGCGTCGTCGCGGGGAACGCGACGTTCCGGCGCAGCGGTCCGCTGACCTCGATCACCGCCAGCAACGGCGCGGTGATCAACTACCACTCCTTCAACATCGGCCCCATGGAGACGGTGCGGTTCATCCAGCCCAGCTCCACCTCGCGCGTGCTCAACCGCATTGACGGGCCGGACCCCACGAGCATCTCAGGCCAGATCATCGCCAACGGCATCGTGTACATCATGAACCCCGCGGGCGTCTACTTCCGCCAGGGGGCGGTGGTGAATGTCGGCACGATCTACGCCGGGGCGGCCCACCTGAGCGATGCGGATTTCGCGGCGGGGCGCGACCGGTTCACGGGCGTGCGGGGCGAGGTGGTCAACGACGGCGTGATCAACGCCAAGGCCGCGCACCTGATCGGCCGGGTGGTCAGCAATCCGGGCGTGATCAACGCATCGGGCGGCGTGGTGACGATGACTTCGGGCGACGAAGTGCTCATCGGCGAGGCTGGCGGCAACGTCTTCGTGCGCGTCACCGACCACCCCGCTCAGCCGCTGGGCGGTGCGGGGGGAGGGGCGGGGACGGATGCGAACGCGACCGGCCCCAGCCAAGCCGGTCCCAGCCAGGCCGGCCCGACGCAGGGCGGCGGTCGGTTCTCGCCCGACCGGGCGGCGGTGAGCAACACCGGGCGCATCAACGCCGAGGGCGGGCGCGTCGCCCTTACCGCGGGCGATGTCTACGGCATGGCGATCTTCGGCGGCGGGCGGATCACCGCCCGCAACGTCCGCGTGGAGGGCCAGGGACGGGGCGTGGTGCAGGCCTCCGGGGCGATCGACGCCTCCTCAGTCAGCGGGCGGGGCGGCGACATCACCATCACCGGTGAGCATGTCCGCGTGCAGGGCGCCAACCTCGACGCCTCCGGCGCGGGCGCGGGCGGAACGGTCCACGTCGGCGGCGAGTTCCAGGGCGGCGGCGCGACCCGCACCGCTGAGACGACCTTTGTCGACGGGGCGTCGGTCCTGCGGGCCGACGGCCGGGGCGATGGCGCCCGGGGCGGCGAGGTGGTCGTCTGGTCGGAAGGGTTGACGGGTTTCTATGGCGAGGGCTCGGTGCAGGGCGGGCGGGGCGGGGTCGGCGGGCTGATCGAGACCTCCGGCAAGGAGGCTCTGGATGTGCGCGGGGCGGTGGTGCGAGCCGGCGCCGTGGGCGGCGCCGCGGGGTCGTGGCTGCTCGACCCCTCTGACATCACCATCCGCGATAGCGCATCGAGCAACGCCTCGGTCAATTCGACGACGGGCGCGTTCACTCTCACGGGCGACTCGGCGATCGTCAACGCGGCCGACATCACTTCGGCCCTGACGGCGGGCGCCAACGTCACGATCAACACCAACAACGCCGGCGGCACGCAGCAGGGCAACATCACCGTCGGCGATACGGCCAACGGCATCGCGGCGACGATCAACCCGGTGATCGGCGCCGGCGTCAACGTCACGCTGACGCTGCAGGCCGCCAACAGCATCACGCTGAGCAGCAACGCCAGCATCACCCCCACCGGCGCTGGCACGATGGGCCTGGTGCTCTCGGCCCAGGACCCGGCGGGCGGCTCGGTGGGTTCGAGCGGCGTGGTGACGATCTCCACGCCCCTCTCGCTGGGTTCGCTGAGCGTGAGCGGGCGGACCATCTCGCTGGGCGGGGGCACGATCACGACCTCGGGCAACCAGAGCTACATCTATACGGTGCCGTCGTCGACACAGGGCCTGACGCTCAACGCCGCGACCACGCTCACCTCGACCGCGGGCAACATCATCCTCGGCCAGTCCGGCAACATCGGCACGATCCGCGGGGCCAACTCGCTGGCGCTGTCGGCCCCGGCGGGCGCGATCACGTTCAATACGACGTTCGGCGCCGGATCGTCGACGCCCACATCGCTGAGCGTGACGGCCGCCTCGGTCTCGATCACCGGCGGCTTTGTGCGCACCAGCGGCGCCCAGACGTGGAACGCGCCGGTCGCGGTCAACACCGCCGGCAACAGTTTCAACTTCACGGGAACGGACCTGACGTTCTCGAGCACGCTCCGCTCGGCGGTCAACAACGAGGAATCGCTGACCGTCAACGCCACCGGCACGCAGACCTACAACGGCGCGGTCGGCGGCGGCTCGGGCGATTTCAACTCGCTGATCCTCTCGGGCGCGGGCGGCGGCATCGCCATCAACGGAGGCGTGGTCCGCTCCAGCGGGAACCAGATCTTCATCAACAGCGTAACCCTCGGGGCCGACACGGCGTTCACCAGCGCCACCGGCTCGGTGCAGTTCCTGGGCAACATCGACGGCTCGGTCGCCGGCCAGCAGAGCCTGACGGTCAACGGCAACGCGGTGATCTCCGGCATCGGCGGCGGCGGCGCGGCGCTTGAGTTCGTCACCGTCACCGGCACCACGCAGATCGAGGACGCCGTGGTGACGAGCGCCGGCCCGCAGACCTACGGCGGGGCGGTGACCATCGCCGGCAGCGACGGCTCCAACCGCACCCTGCAGGGCACGACGATCACGTTCAACGGTCCGGTCAACGCGCTCACCGCAGGCTCGCAGGGCCTCGATATCGTCGGCGACGCGGTGTTCAACGCGGCCCTGGGCGCCTCGGTGGCGCTGGCGTCGCTGTCGGTCAGCGGGACCACGGCCCTGAACAACTCCGCGGGCGTCACCACCTCGGTGGTGCTGGGCAGCGGCGACCAGACCTACACCGGCGGCGTGACGCTGGGGACCGCGAACGGCTCGACAGTCACCCTCGCAACCGGCGGCGGGCTGGCGACCTTCGCCAGCGGCCTCAACGCCACGGCCGCGGGGCAGCAGGGCCTCACGATCACCGGCAACGCCAGTTTCGGCGGGGCGGTGGGCGCCGGTCAAGCCCTCTCGGCGGTGTCGGTCAGCGGCACATCGCGTCTGGGCGGCTCGGTCGCCACCACCGGGACCCAGACCTACACCGGCGATACGGCCCTCAACGGCGCCAACGGCTCAACCACCACGCTGACGGGCTCGAGTGTGACCTTCTCCGGCGCCCTTGACGCCACCGCCACCGGCCAGCAGGGGCTGTCCGTTGTGGGTAACGCGGCGTTCAACGGCGTCGTGGGCACCACAGCCCTCCGCTCGCTGGCCGTCAGCGGCACGACCTCGATCGGCACGACCTCGGTCACCACCACCAACACCGCCGGCGGCACGGGCAACCAGACTTTCACGGGTGTAGTGACCCTCAACACCGCCCTGGGCAGCACCGACACCTTCACCTCCACGGGGGGAACGGTGAACTTCGCCGGCGGCGTGAACGCGTCCGCGGCGGGGCGGCAGCGCCTCAGCGTGGTGGGCGACGCGGCCTTCGGCGGGAACACCACCACCGCCCTGGGCTCGCTGTCAGTGACGGGCGCCACGGCCATCAACGGCGTAACGCTTTCGACCACCACCAGCGCCGGCGGCACGGGCAACCAGACCTTCACCGGTGCGGTGACCCTGGGCGGCGCGGACGACTCGACCTCCACCCTCACCACCTCCGGCGGGGCGATCAGTTTCGCCTCGACGATCAACGCCACGACCGCCGGTGAGCAGGGCCTGACCATCACCGGGCCGGCCTCGTTCAGCGGCGCTGTCGGCGGCGGCGCGGCGCTGCGCCAGCTGCAGATTTCCGGGGCCACGACCTTCGCCACCGGCGGCTCGGCCGTCACCACTTCTTCCGCCGGCGGCGGGAGCGGCAACCAGACCTACACCGGCGCCGTGACGCTGAACAACGGCGCCGCAACGGTGACCACCCTCACCTCCACCGGCGGCACGGTGAGCTTCAGCGCCGCGATCGACGGCGCCGGGGCGGGTGAGCAGGGGTTGTCGATCGTCGGCGATGCCGGCTTCGGCTCATCGCAGGCCATTGGCGGCACGCAGGCCCTGCGCTCGCTGGACGTTTCGGGCGCCACCAGCCTGACCGCGGCATCGGTCAACACGACCAACTCGGCCGGCGGCACGGGCGCCCAGAGCTACACCGGCGCCCTGACGCTGAACGCCGCGAACGGCTCGACGCAGACCTTCACCGCCACGGGCGGCACGGTGAGCTTCGGCGCCGTCAACGCCGCCACGGCCGGGCAGCAGGGGCTGAGCGTCACCGGCCCGGCGAGCTTCGCCGGCGCGGTGGGCTCGTCGGCGGCGCTGCGGTCGCTCGCTGTGGGCGGGGCCACGACCTTCGCTGCGGGCGGCACGGGTGTGACGACGACCAATTCCGCCGGCGGCACGGGGGCCCAGACCTACACCGGGGCCGTCACGCTCAACTCCGGGAACGACACCACCGTCACCCTCGCCGCGACGGGCGGCGCGGTGACGTTCTCCTCGACAATCGACGCTCAGACCGCTGGCGAGCAGGGGCTGGCCGTCACCGGGAGCGCGGTCTTCAGCGGCGCGGTCGGCGGCGGCACGGCCCTGCGCGGGGTCGCGGTCTCGGGGACCTCCGCCATCAACACCGCCAGCATCGCCACCACCAGCGCCGGCGGCGGCTCGGGCGACCAGACCTACTCCGGCGCGGCGACGCTCGGCGTGGCCAACGGCTCCACGGTCACGCTCACCTCCACCGGCGGCACGGTTGGCTTCGGCGCCGGGGTCGGCGGCGCGGCCGCGGGCCAGCAGGCCCTGACGGTGACGGGCAACGCCTCGATCACCGGCGGCACCACCTCCGCCCTGCGGGCTCTCTCGGTCTCGGGCGCGGCATCGCTCAACGGCGGGACCATCACGACCACCAACGCCGCCGGGGGCACCGGCGACCAGACCTACTCGGGCGCCGTGACGCTCAACGGCGGCGACGACGCGACCACCACCCTCGCGACCAGCGGCGGCTCGATCGCCTTCGGCTCAACGGTTGACGCCACGACCGCGGGCGAGCAGGGCCTCGTGGTCACCGGCCCGGCGAGCTTCGGCGACGCGGTGGGCGGCGGCGCGGCCCTGCGGAGCCTGTCGGTCAGCGGCGCGGCGTCGCTCCCGGCGACCGTCACGACCAGCAACACCGGCGGCGGCACGGGCGACCAGACCTACACCACCGGCGTGACGCTGACGGCCGATACGACGCTCTCGACGGGTACGGGGCGGGTGACGTTCACCTCGACGCTTGACGGCACGACGGCCGGTCAGGAGGATCTGACGATCAACGGCGCCGCGACCTTCGGCGGCGCGGTGGGCGGGGTGACCCCGCTGGGCAACCTGGGTGTGACGCTGGCGGCCCGGATCAACGGCGGCGCGATCACGACGCAGGGGCAGCAGAACTTCAACGGCGCGCTCACGCTCGGGGGCAACACGGTTCTCGACGCCGGGGCGGGCGACATCCTTCTGGGTTCGACCGTCGATGCACTCTCGGCCGGTGGGGCGAGCCTGACGCTGAATTCAACGGGGCTGACGACGCTGGGCGGGGTGGTGGGCGGCACGGGCTCGCTCTCGACGCTGACGACCAACGCCGGGGGGAGCACAACCCTCAGCGGCGTGACGATCACCACCACCGGGGCCCAGACCTTCAACGACGGCGTGACGCTCGGGACCGACATGACCCTGAACGCGCTGACGGTCGCGTTCAACTCGACCCTCGACGGCACGACGGCCTCGCAGGAGGGCGTGACGATCAACGGCGACCCGACCTTCGGCGGGGCCATCGGCGGCGGCACGGCCCTTGAGTTCATCACCATCAACGGCGTGCTGAACCTGACCGCCGACACGAGCTTCACGCTCGACAGCCTGACGCTGACCACCGTCCGCAGCACGGGCGGGCCGTTCAACCTCACGCTCACCTGCGCCACGCTCGCCGCGATTGGCGACACCTCCAACGCCGACAACACCCCCGCCGTCAACGACTTCACGAGCAACGGCGCTGGCGTCACCCGCCTGCTGGGCGGCAGCACCGTCCGCACCGCGGGCACGCAGACCTACTCGAGCACCGGCGGTGTCGAGATCGGCGGGACCGCGGGTCAGAACGCCACCCTGATCTCCGGCGGGGCCGTGAGCTTCAGCGGCGCGATCGACTCGGCCTCCGGCGGGGCCCGGGGGCTGGTGGTGCAGACCGCGGCCGACACGACCTTCTCCGGGGCCATCGGCGGCGTGAGCCCGCTCTCGCGGCTTGAAACCTCGCTGGGGGGCACGACGTTCCTCGGCGCCGGAACAGTCGCCACCAGCGGTTCGACGGTCGTCTTCAGCGACGCCGTCGTGCTGACCGCCGACACCACCATCACCGACAGCGGCGGAGGCGTCTTCTTCGAGAGCACCGTCGACAGCGATGGAACCAACCGGGCCCTCACCGTCAATACGCCCGGCGGCGGAACCATCCGCTTCGCCAGCGATGTCGGCCTCGGCTCGGCGCTCTCGACCCTCACCACCACGACCACCGGAGGCACGACCGAGTTCGGGGTCGGCGACCCCGCCCTGGCTGTGAGCACCACCGGCGCCATCGATCTGGGCGGGCCCGTTCGCCTCAATGCCGACGCCGTCACCTTCTCGGCCGCCAACAACAGCGAGATCCGCTTCCGCGGGACCGTCGATTCCTTCAGCGCCGCCACCCGGGCCCTGACGGTGAACACCGGCGGCCTGACGCGGTTCGACGCGTCGATCGGCTCGGTGAACGCGCTCACATCGCTCACCACCGACAGCCCCGGCACGGCCCAGTTCGGCGACGCCACCGGCGGCGGCGCTCCGTCGATCTCGGTCAGCGTCGCCGTCGACGGCGTCGACATCGGCGAGCAGCTCACCCTCGACGCCGACGTCACCATCAACTCCGTCGGCGCGGGGGGGACCGTCCGCTTCCGCGGCGCGGTCGATTCGCTCAACGCCACCGCCCGCGACCTGACGATCACCAACGCCGGGGCGACGCAGATCGACGCGGATGTCGGCAACGCTTTCGAGCTCGACACCCTGACCATCTCCGGCGCCGGGCTCATCACCATCGGCGACGGCTCCGCGAGCCGCTCGATCTCCACCAATGGGGCCCAGTCGTATCAGAGTGGTCTCACGCTCAACACCGGCGCGGCGTCATCGGTCACCTTCACCGCCGGGACCGGCGGGGTGAGTTTCGCCGCGGTTGATGGCGCGACGGCCGGCGAGCAGACGCTCGCTGTGACGGGCGCGGCGACCTTTAGCGGAGCCGCGGGCGGCGCCAACGCACTCGCATCGGTCAGCGTCTCGGGCGCGACCACCTTCGCGGGCGGATCGGTGACCACCACCAACGCCGCGGGCGGCACGGGCGATCAGGCTTACTCCGGCGCCGTCACCCTCGCGGGCGGCGCGGGCGTGCTCACCACCGTCACAACGACGGGCGGGCAGATCTCCTTTGGCTCGACGGTCGACGCCACCACCGCTGGTCAGCAGGGGTTGTCGGTCGCGGGCCCGGCGACGTTCTTCGGCGATATCGGCGCCGGCGCCGCGCTGCGGTCGCTGTCGG
>CAZSZO010000043.1:0-30114 GCA_964611125.1 uncultured Phycisphaeraceae bacterium
TCATCTTCGAGATCCTCGCCCTCGACGCCGCCTCACGCCCCTGAGCACAACCCCCAGCACACATGCAGCCCGACCGTCAGGGAGGGCGTTCCGGCGAAGGAGCCGGCACACATAACCCCCACCGCGAACCCCGCCGTGCCTGTGCGCTGTGCACAGGGAGGGGTGTTCTGCGTGCTGTGCCCCGCTCCCCCTAACACCCGATGAAATAGCCCGTAATGAAGTCCGACAGGTCATCGGGGTCCGTGATGCCGTCGCCGTTCACGTCCGTGCCCGCAGCCGGGGGCGAGGCGAAGAACCCGGTGATGAAATCCGAGAGATCATCAGGATCGAGCCCGCCGTCGCCATTGAAGTCCCACGGGCAGATCGTCGGCGGGCCGTACAGCAGCGTCACCGTCGCGATGCTCGACGTCCCCGACGGGGTCTGAACCACGAATCGCAGCGAGTCGCTCCCGCTCGCCCCCGCCCCGGGCGCGATCAACCGCACGCCAGCCGTCGATGAGTTGTCAAGGATCGTCGCCCGCGTGGGCGCGGTCATCAGGAAGAAGCTCGCCGAGCCCGGACCTTCGGTGAGCGCTGCGGGCAGGTCGATGACATACGCCTGCCCGGTCGTCGGCAGACGGCGGGTGTATGAAAACGCTGTCGGCGTCGCCGCCGCCGGGGCCCCGCTGGGCGCGATGCTCACGTTCACCGGCCGGCTCCGCGCGATCCGCCCATCGGCGAAGCTCACCTCCACCGTCATTGAGCTCGTGTCAGCCCCCAGCGTGATGCCCGGCAGCGTCACGATTCCGCTCGCCCCGCCCCCACCCCCACCACCACTGCCACCCGGCGCCGCGGCGATCACCCGCCCGTTCTGCAGCAGCCGATGCTCCGTCACGACCCCGCCCCGCCCCTCCATCGCGAACTGGAAGCTGGTCCCCAGGTCGCCCGACGCGGGGCTCACCCGCAGCTCCGCCGAGCGCCCGGCATTCGCCGTGACCAGCGACCCTGCAAACCGCCCCTGGTGGCGGGCCGCGGACGAATCGCGCGCAACCACCCGGACATCGTGCCAGCCGTCGTCCAGCGTCGTGGTGTTCAGCGTGAAGCTCCGCCCCGCGACCGGCGCGCTGATCGTCGACCGCACCACACCATCCACCAGCAGGTCGATGGCCAGAATCGCGGCGCCGCCCCCCGGCGCCACAGTCGCCGAGGGCGTCAGCGTCAGCACGCCCGACGCCGACCCCTCGGGAAGGCCCGCCAGCGACACCGTCGGCAGCGCGGCCCACGGGCGGGTCATCGGATCGCCATAGAGCAGCCCCTGAAAGGGCACGCTCGCCACGCTCCGGAAATACGCCTCACCCAGCGACATGCCCCGGAAATACCACACGTGAAAGAACGGCTGCGGAAACTTCTGGGTGAAGTTGCACGGCTCCTCGACCTCGCCCGCCGAGCCGCTCGCCCCCGCGGCGATCCACGAACTCACCTTGGTCTGCGAGCCCTCATCAAACGTCGCTGCGAAGCTCGTCAGGTTGTCGCAGAACGCCCCAGGCAGGATCGTGCTCCCCGAGGATGGGAAGAAGAACGCCGCCATCCCCGTCATGATCCCACGCACATTGGTGCGGCCGGGCGGCAACTCGCCGTTGAGCTGCACCGCCGCGCCGCCGGCGGATGTGATCTGCGACACCGCGCCCGCGTACCCGGGCTGCCGGACATTCCGCGCCGGGTCCGCCTGGTTGTTCATGAAGTAAAAGCTGCCCGCCGGACGGGTCCCGTCGACCGCCACGCTGCGATCGATCATCGCGATCAGGTCCGCGGCGGTGTTCCCACGCTCCCCTGTGTACCCCAGCAGCGCCGCGATGTGGTACCGACGGGCCGCGGGGCTGGTCGTCGCCACGCCGTTGAGGTAACCCGTCGAGGCGTCAAAGAACGTCGCTGCCGAGCTCACGCTCGCGAACTGGTTGGTCAGGAGCGAGTCGGTCATCGGCGTGATCGTCGCGCTGCTCTGCGCCAGGCTGTACGCCGTGGTGATCGAGAACCGCCTCACCGGAGAGCAGTCATCGTCCACCAGGCCCGCCGGCGCCGCGACAAAGAACGTGTCGCTGGGCGCCAGCACCACGTAGTCGATCACCGGACCAATGCCGCGCTGCGCGAGCGTGTCCAGAAACGCCCGCTGCTGGACGCTCTTGAACTGCGTGTAGTCGCTCGCCGCCGAGCGCAGATAGAGCACGTTCGCATCGGGGATGTTCCGGGCCGCCTTGTAGTGGTTCCCGACCCGCAGCGATACGGGATTGGTCGGGTCGATGATCAGCAGGATGTTCTCCGGCGAGCCGCCGGCCAGCGCCGTCCCCGCCGCCGTCAGGCTGACCGCCAGCCCGCCCAAGAGCGCGCTGGCCAACACCCGCATGCCTCGTGAGTTCATCACCGGATCCTCCCCTGGCGGTCGCCCAAAAGAGTACGCCCGGATCGCCCGAATGCCCGCCGATCGCCTCGCGTTTGCGCAAAAACCCGGTCGTGAAGCCCGCCGGTGCGCGCGCACCAGCCTCGGGCCCACGTCCCGTAAACCGGCCGTTTCCCGTCAATCGGCCGCCGCGATCGCCCGAGGCTCGCCCAGCCTCATCCCCACGCCGCCGTGCGGCTGGGTCGGAAGGTTGGGCGTCAGTTTGTGCAGCCCCGCCCGCATCGCGATCCGAGCCAGCTCCACCCGGTTGCGGGCCCGCAGCTTCAGGCCCAGCGACAGCCGGTGGGCCTCGATCGTCTTGGCGCTGCGGAACAGCATCTTGGCGATCTGGGCCGTCGTGTGCCCCTGGGCGATCAGCGCCAGCACCTCAACCTCCCGCGGCGTCAGCTTGGAAAGCGGCCCCGCGTCGACCGCCTTGGCCTTCACCGTCGGCACCGTGGGATGCTCATGCGGCGCGTCAGTGAAATCACTGGTGGGGCGGCACACGGCCAGCACCAGCACCTCGCCGGTCTGGCTCCGGAACGGCCTCAGAATCGTCCGCGCAGGAATCCCCTTCCAGCTCGTGTCGATCCCCACCGGGCGCATGGCCTCGCAACACCGATCGATGATGCCCTGCCGCTCGATGGCGATCTCAGGACCCACAAACTGGTCAAGCCGCTTCCCGGGGCCATTGGAGGCTGTAAACGGCCACAGCCGCCCGCCCCCGGCCACACAGCGAATCAGACCTTGGCGGTCGAAGATTGCGATGTCCGCGCCACTGTCGTGGGCGAGCGCCTCCCAGAGCAACGCCAGCTCAGGCATCGCCTCAATTGGGGGGTTCGTGTGTGGATGGACTGCAGCATCAGGCGTGCTGGTCACCGTTTCCATGGTGTGAAAGTTCCCTTCCCGCCGGAGTAGGGCTTTTTGCCGACGCACCATGAGGGTACGAAGCTCACCCGCCACGTCAAGGGCAGCACCACAATGAAATCCGCGTCCGAGGCCGCTTTGCGGCCGGAGATTATAGGAGATTACAGCCCGATGAGCAGCCGCTCGGGCTTCTCGATCCCGTTCTTGACCGCCACGAGGAAGCTCACCGCCTCCGACCCATCGAGCAACCGGTGGTCATACGACAGGGCGAGGTACATCATCGGCCGCAGGGCGATTTCACCCGGCCGATCCGGGTGCTCCACCGGCCGATTCTTGATGGCGTGCATGCCCAGAATGGCGGTCTGGGGGGGATTGAGGATGGGCGTGCTCACCAGCGAACCGAACACGCCGCCGTTGGTGATCGTGAACGTTCCGCCCTGGAGCTCGTCCAGCGTGAGCTTGCCCTCGCGAGCCCGCGTGGCCAGATCCTTCACGCCCGACTCGACCTCCGCAAAGCTCCGCCGCTCGCAGGCCCGCAGCACCGGCACCGTGAGGCCCTTGGGCGTGCTCACCGCCACGGCGATATCGCACGACTCGTGATGCTCGACCTCCAGCCCGCCATCGGCCGAGGGAACGATGAAAGCGTTGACAGTGGGGAAGGCCCGCAGGGCCGTCGCCGCCGACTTCACAAAGAACGACATGAACCCCAGGCCCACGCCGTGCTTCTTCTCGAAGTCGTCCTTGTAGCGCTTGCGCAGCTCCATGACGGCGGTCATGTCGACTTCGTTGAAGGTCGTGAGCATCGCCGCGGTGTGCTGCGCATCCACCAGACGCTGCGCGATCCGCTGGCGCAGGGGCGAGAGCCGCTCACGTCGCGAGGCTGGCTTGGCCGGCCCGGAATTCGCCGCTCGCGCTGCCGCGCCGCTCGGGCCCGCAGGCCCGGCGTCCTTGACGGCCGTAGCCGCCGGCCCCGTCGCGGCGTTGAGCACATCTTGCTCGCGAACCCGCCCACCGGCGCCGGTGCCCGTCACGCGGGCGAGGTCCACGCCCTTTTCCTCGGCCACTTTGCGGGCCAGCGGCGTCGCCCGCACATCCGAGGCCACCCCGACGGGCGCGGCGTGCTGGCCGTTGGCGGGCTTCGCTGTGGCTTCGACAGCGGTCGGGGTCGACGGCGACGGGGACGCCAGGGATGACCCCGCTCCGGCGGCGGCTTCATCGACCATGCCGAGCACCGCACCCACTTCGACTTCCTGGCCGACCTTCACGGCGTACTTCACCGCTCCGCCGGCGGGCGCCGAAACCTCGACGGTGATCTTGTCGGTCTCGATCTCGACGACGGTGTCATGCCGCTTGACGATCTCGCCTTCGCTGCGGGTGAGGCGCGCCACCACGCCAGTGCGGACCGACTCGCCGGATTCAGGAAAGATGATGTCAGCCATATCGTCTCGCGTGCGGGCCGGGAGCCCGGCCGGTTGGTGCGCCCGAGGGGGACGCGGGGTGGTCGTCGTGATGCACGCCCGCCGAGCGGGCGATTGCTCGCTCAGTGCTTGCCGCCGGATTTGGCTTTGTTCCTGCCATCGGGCTCGCTCTCGGACTTGCCCCCGGCGGCGGTCGCCCCGTTGGCCCGCCCGTGGGCCTCGCTCGGCCCATGCCCGTGGCCATGCCCCGAAACGCCCGCGCCCGCGGGCAGCGGGCCGATGGCCCGGGCCAGCACCACCTGCTGCTGCTCGTCGCTGACGTGCGTGTCGCCCACCGCAGGGGTTGAGCTCGCCTCGCGCCCGACATAGGTCAGGCCGCTCAGCCCGAACTCACTGCGGAACTGGTCGTCCATGTAGAGGAAGGCGCCGACGTTGCGCGGCTCCTCTTGGGCCCAGATGTGCTGCGCCTTGGCCGGATAGCGCCCGATGACCTCACGCAGCAGGTCCTTGTGGAGCGGGTAGAGTTGCTCAATCCGGATGATCGCCGTGTCGAACCGCTTGGTGGCCTCGCGCCGGGCCGCCAGTTCGTGATAGAACTTGCCCGAGCAGAAGATCACGCGGCTGACGGCCTTGCGCCGGTCGTCGGCCGCAGGGCCCGCGGCGAAGTGCTCGTCATCGATCACTTCGTCGAACCGGCCGTGCACCAGGTCGTCGACGCGGCTGGTCGGCGGGCGGAGCATGCTCTTGGGCGTCATGATGATGAGCGGCTTGCGGAAGTTCCGCTTCACCTGCCGGCGCAGCAGGTGGAAGATCTGGGCCCCGGTGCTTGGGTAGACCACTTCCATGTTCTCGCCGGCGCAGAGCTGCAGGAACCGCTCGAGCCGGGCCGAGGAGTGCTCGGGACCCGCGCCCTCGTAGCCGTGGGGCAGCAGCAGGACCAGCCCGGACCAGCGGTCCCACTTGATCTCGGCGCTGGCCAGGTACTGGTCGATCATGACCTGGGCGGTGTTGCAGAAGTCGCCGAACTGCGCCTCCCAGCAGACCAGCATGTGCGGGTCGGCCATCGAGTAGCCGTAATCGAACCCCATCACGCTGTATTCGCTCAGCGGGCTGTCGTACACGCACAGGCGGGCCTGCGTCGGCCGGCCATCGGGGCCCGGCTTGCCCGCGTCGTCGGGCAGGCGGGCGAGGGGCCGCATCGCGTTCAGCGGCGTGTGCTTCTCGCCGGTCTTCGCATCGCGCAAGACCGCGTGCCGGTGGCTGAAGGTGCCGCGCCGCGCGTCCTGACCGGAGATCCGCACCGCGATCCCCTCCAGCAGGAGCGTGCCATAGGCGAGGCTCTCGGCGTCGGCGTAGTTGAGCGTCAGCTCGCCGTCGCGCTTGCCCAGCCCGGCGGCCAGGGCCCGGCGCGAGTCGAGCAGGCGGCGCAGGTTGGGATTCAGGTTGAAGCCCTCCGGTACGCGCCCCATCGCCTCGCACACCTCGCGGATCATCTCTGGCGAGACGCCCGTCTTGGCGCCGGCGTGGTTGTACTCGTGCACCATCCCCTTCCAGCGCTTGCCCGCGGGGTCGATCGTCGGCGGGTGCGGGCTGGTCTTGGCCCGCTGCTGGGCCTGCTCGATCGCCTGGTCAAGGCGGCTGCGGATGGCCTCGATCTCCGCCGCCGAGACGTGCCCAGCCTGCACCAGCCGCTCGCTGTAATGGGTCAGGACGCCCTTATCCTGCTTGATCAGCTCCGCGAGGATCGGCTGGGTGAACGAGGCATTGTCCTGCTCGTTGTGACCGTACCTGCGGTAACAGAGCATGTCGACAAACACGTCGCTGCTGAAGGCCTGGCGGTACTGCACCGCCAGCCGCGCGGCCTGCACCACGGCCTCGGGATCGTCGCCGTTGACGTGGAACGCCGGGGCGTCGATGATCAACCCCATGTCGGTGCAATAGGTCGACGAGCGGCCGTCGCTTGGGTCGGTCGTGAAGCCCACCAGGTTGTTCACCACCAGGTGCACCGCGCCGCCCGCGGTGTAGCCCTCCAGCCGGCTCATGTTGAGCGACTCGGCGACCACGCCCTGCGCGATCACGGCGGCGTCGCCGTGCACCAGCAGCGGCATCACCGTGCGACGCGCCTCCGTGTCGCCCCGCAGCCGCTGCTTGGCCCTGGCCCGGCCGCAGACGACCGCATTGACCGACTCCAGGTGGCTCGGGTTGCTCGCCAGCGAAAGGTGCACGCCCTTGCCGGAGCGGAGCTTGCGCTCGCCCGAATAGCCCCGGTGGTACTTCACATCGCCGCCGCCGTCGATGAAGTCCTCGCGGTAGTTGTGCTCGAACTCGGTGAAGATCTGCTCGTAGGTCTTCCCCATCACGTTGTTGAGCACGTTCACCCGCCCGCGATGCGGCATGCCGATGGCGATCTCCTCGATCCCCTCCTCGGCGCCGGTGCGGATGACCCAGTCCATCAGCGGGATCAGCGACTCGCCGCCCTCCAGGCTGAACCGCTTCTGCCCCTGATAGCTCTTCTGCAGGAACGCCTCGATCTGCTCCGATTGGGCCAGCAGCGTGAGGATGTCGACCCGGTCATCGCGGCTGATCGGCCGGCGCCCTTCGCCCCGCTCGATCCGCGCCAGAAACCACGCCCGCTGGGCGGGGTCGGCGATGTGCATGAACTGGTATCCCGTCGTGCCGCAATAACACGACTCCAGGAAGCCCACGATCGCGCCGAGGGTGGCCCCTGGGGGCAGCGGCAGATCGTGGATCGGGACCGGCTTGGACAGGTCGGCGTCAGCGAGCCCAAAGCTCGACAGGGCCAGCTGGGCCGGCCGCGCACGGGCCCGGCCGAAGGGATCGATCCGGGCCGCCAGGTGCCCGTAGGCCCGGTACGCGTGGATCAGCCCCTGGGCGCCGACGACGAGGCGAATCGCCTCGCTCGAAGCCGCCGCGCCGGACGACGCGGAAGCTGCCTGAGGCGCCGTCGCTCCGCCCGAAGCTGCCGCGGCGCCTGAGGTGGCGAGATCGAACCCATGCAGGAACGCCCGAACATCCTCGGGAACCGAGTTCGGATCGGCCTTGAAACGCTGGTATTGGTCTTCCAGATACTCGGCGTTCCAGCCGTTGACGGAGGGTGCGATGGCTTTCAGGGCGGTAGTCATTGATCCAGCCGCTGTGAGGAAACGAGGTGACGGGGCGCGGGTTCGCCGAAGGCGAGTGATCGCACGCCGGGTCCGTCCGGCGCGTTCGCGATTCTAGACGGCGCGACCGCCGCTGTGCGGAACCGGACCGGCCCAGTCGCCGCTTTCGCCCAGGCCCGGCGCCCCGCGGGAATCGGTCAGGTGGGCTAAAAACGGCCGGAGGCGCCCCCTCAGCCGCCGGCCCGGGACCCCCAGCATCAGCCGAACCGGCCGGTGACGTACTGCTCGGTCTCGGGCACCTTGGGGTTCTGGAAGATGTCTTCGGTGGGGCCCAGCTCGACCAGGCGGCCGAGGTACATGAAGGCGGTGTAATCGCTGACGCGGGCCGCCTGCTGCATGTTGTGGGTGACGATGACGATCGTGAGCTTGCCCTTGGCGTCGCGGATGAACTCCTCGACGCGGAGCGTGGCGATGGGGTCGAGGGCCGAGCAGGGCTCGTCCATCAGCAGGATCTGCGGATCGGCCGCGATCGCACGGGCGATGCACAGCCGTTGCTGCTGGCCGCCCGACAGGCCCAAGGCCGACTGCTTCAGGCGGTCCTTGACCTCGTCCCAGAGGGCGGCGGCCCGCAAGCTGCGCTCGCAGGTCTCGGCCAGCACCGAGGCCCGGTTCTCGCCCATGATCCTCAGGGGATAGGCGAGATTCTCAAAGATCGACATCGGGAAGGGGTTGGGCTTCTGGAACACCATGCCGATCCGCCGGCGGAGCGAGATGGTGTCGACCCCCTTGGCGTACAGGTCCTGCCGCCCCATCGACAGCAGCCCCTCCACGCGCACGCCGTCGATGAGGTCGTTCATGCGGTTGATCGACCGCAGCAGGGTCGACTTGCCGCACCCCGACGGGCCGATCATCGCCGTGACCTTCATGGTGGGGAAGGGCATGGAGACATCGTGGATCGCGTGGGCTGCGCCATACCACAGGTTGAAATCGGTGAACGACAGGGCCGCGGGCTGCTGGGTCACCACCTCGTGAATCGTGGCCTTCACAGGGTCCCCGCGCCGGATGGCGGCCAGCACCGAGAACGAATCCTCCTTGGGCGGGGGAAGGTTCGAGCCCAGCGCCATGCGGATGGGCGCGGCGCCGGCGGGCGGCTTGCCGTCGCTGGATGGGGCGGACGTGGGTCCGGAGGTGGTCATGGTGTTTGGTCCGGTCATTTGAGCCTCACGGAACGCGCGGCGAAGTAACGGATGGCCAGGTTGAGCACAAACAGAATCGCGATCAGCACCAGCATGCCCGCCCACGCCAGGCGGTGCTGCTGCTCGTACGGCCCGCGGGCGTACTCAAAGATCTGCAGCATCAGCGACGGGAACGGCCGCGACGGATCGGTGGTCATCAGGCGGCTGCCCAGGGCCGTGAAGAGCAGCGGCGCCGTCTCGCCCGCGACACGCGCCATCGCCAGCATGATGCCGGTGACCACGCTGCCGGTCGCCGCGGGAAGCACCACCCGCAGAATGGTCTGAGACTTGGTGCCGCCCAGGGCCAGCGAGCCCTCGCGGTAGCTCCGTGGCACCAGCAGGAGCATCTCTTCAGTAGTTCGGGCCACGATGGGGATCATGATGAACGCCAGCGCGGCGGCCCCGGCGTACCCGCTGAAGCGGCCCATCGGCACCACCAGCAGCTCATACCCCAGGATCCCCACGACGATCGAAGGCACCCCGGTGAGCACGTCAGCCGTGAAGCGGACGGTGCTGCCCAGCCAGCCGTCGCCGGTGTATTCAGACAGATAGATCCCCGCGAGCATGCCCATCGGCACCCCGACGAGGCTCGCCATGGCGAGCAGGATGAGCGTCCCCACGATCGCGTGCTTCATCCCGCCCGGCTGGGCCAGGTCGCCGGTGGGCAGCTCAGTGAACAGCGAGAGCGAGATCGAGCCCACGCCCACGGTCACCAGATACCCCGTCACCATGCAGAGCAGCCCGACGATGATCACCGTGAACAGGGCGCAGACGAAGAACATCAACTGGTTGTTGATGCGGGCCAGCCTGTAGATCTGCACCGGGATTTCCGACTCGGTTTGCACTGGTTGCCTTTGCGTGGAAGCGCGGAGCGGGGTGGAGCAAGCTGGTGGACTGGTGGACGACAGTTCGGGTGGCGGCTTCGAGCGGCCCCGCCTCAGTGGGCCGCGGAGGTCTTCGAGCCCGAACCGACGACCAGGTACCGGGCGACGATGTTGAACGCCAGCGACATCACGAGCAGGATCAGCGCCACGCTCAGCAGGGCCGAAATGTGCAGCCCGGGCTCGGCCTCGGCGAACTCGTTGGCCAGCAGCGATGCCATCGTCTGGGCTGGCGCGAAGATCGAGGGAGAGATCTGGTTGTTGTTGCCGATCGCCATCGTGATGGCCATGGTTTCGCCCGAAGCGCGGGCCAGGCCGAGCATCACCGCGCCGAACAGGCCGGAGCGGGCGTAGAGGAGCATCGCCCAGCAGCTCTGCCACCAGGTGGCGCCGAGCGCCAGGGTGCCCTCGATCTGCATGCGGGGGACTGACTTGAGCACATCGCGGCTCACCGAGGTGATGATCGGCAGGACCATGATGCCCAGGATCAGCGACCCGGTGAACATGCTGGCGCCGGTGATCGGGATCGGCCGCTCGACAAAGGTGTCGCCGATCTTCACCTGCTGGAAAAACAGGAAGTGCAGCCCCGGTACGCCCCCCAGCACATAGCGCACAACGGGCCCGAGGTGGTTCTGCACAAAGGGCCCGAGCACGAACAGGCCCCAGATGCCATACGCCAGCGATGGAATCGCCGCCAGCAGTTCCACCAGGAATGAGATCACCGCCGCGAGCCGGAGCGACGGCGCCACCCGGACGATGAAGAGGGCCGCGGCGAAGCTGAGCGGGATCGCAAAGGCCAGGGCGAGGATCGAGCTGACGACCGTCCCGAAGATCACCGGCAACGCGCCGAAGCTGGGCGGAACCGTTTCAAGCACGATCTCGCCATCCTTCATGACCACGGCGCCGTCAGCCCCCTTGAGGGGGCGCTCCAGCTCGTTGGGCCGCCAGTCCGAGCCGACCAGAAAGGCCGGCCCGATCGTGCGGATGGTCGGAAGGGCGTTGAGGGCCAGGACCAGCACCAGCGCGCCCATCATGATCAGGATGGTCGCCGCGGCGCTGCGGGCGGCGAAACCCAGGGCCACATCGCCCAGCGACATGCCGCGCGAGCCGAAGGCATCGCCGCCGGAGATGTGGGATTGCCCTGGGCTCAGGGGTGTTTCTTGGACGGGCGCGCTCGTCACGCTCAGGCTCCTTGACCCGCGAGCCGGGATGCTCGCAAAGGCGGATAGTCGATCGCGGGCGGGCCCCGAAGAGAACCCCCAACACGAAATCGGCAGGGGGCGCTCGCACGCCCCCTGCCGGAGAACTTTAACCGATCCGGACCGGCCTTGAAGGCCATTGGCCCGTCTTGACCATTTCCTTACTTACTTGATGGGGGCGCCCTTGAAGGTCACCGTCTTGAGCGCGTCGAGCGACTTGGCCGCGACGGCGGGGGCGAGCGGAGCGTACTCCATCTCGGTGGCGTTCTTCTGGCCGCCCTCGAGGGTCCAGCGGAGGAACTTCAGGAGCGCCGCGGCCTCCTCAGCCTTGCCGATGTTGTTGAGGTCCTTGTGGATGACGATGTAGGTGAACGCGGCGATGGGATAGGCCTTGTCGCCGGGCTGGTTCCAGATGTCAGCCTTGAGCACGTTGCCCTTGAGGGTGGTGGCCGAGGCCTCGCCCGCGGCGGAGATGGTCTCGCTGTTGGCCTTGATGAACTTGCCGGCGGCGTTCTTGACCGCGCCATAAGCGATCTTGTTGGCCGAGGCGTAGTTCTGCTCGATGTAGCCGATGGCGCCATTGGTCTGCTGCACGACGGCGGAGACGCCCTCGTTGCCCTTGCCGCCCTGGCCGATGGCGAACTTCACCTGCTTGCCGGCGCCGATCGACGACTTGAAGTCGGGGCTCTGCGTGGCGAGGTAGCTGGTGAACACATAGGTGGTGCCGCTTCCGTCGGTGCGCCACGCCGGGGTGATGGCGAGGTCGGGCAGCTTGATGTCCTTGTTGATCGCAGCGATCTTGGGGTCGTTCCACTTGCTGATCTTGCCCAGGTAGATGTCGGCGATGATCTCGCCGGTGAACTGGATGGTGCCCGTCACGCCCTGGAGGTTGTACGCGGGGACCACGCCGCCAGCGCAGGTGGGGAACTGAACGACCGCGTCGGTGCCGCCGAGAGCCTCGATCTCCTTCTCGGAGAGCGGGGCGTCGGTGGCGCCGAAGGCGACGGTCTTATCGGTGATGGCCTTGATGCCGCCGCCCGAACCGATGCTCTTGTAGTCGATCTTGATGGTCGGGTTGGTCTTCTGGAACTCAGACACCCACTTGGTGTACAGGGGGGCGGGGAAAGTCGCGCCCGCACCGCTGAGCTGGACATCGGCCATGGCCGAGCCCGCAGAGACGCTGGCGACCATCAACGACACGAACAGATTCCGCATAAGAAGCTCCTTGAAGCGTTTTCTACTGCAATTCCACGACGTCTAAGTATTTCGCCGCCGGTTCTCGGACAGACTTCACAAATCGTCAAGGTTTGATTAAGCTCGGCACGAACCGATCAGTGACCGAATTCTCGCCTTCACATCAGTCAGGATCGCAGAGATTCTCGGTCTTGACGGACTCCACCTCGCGGTTATTGTCATTCCCCGTCCGGTCTCCCGGCCCCGGCGCCTTGCGAGGTTGACCGAACTCCGCGAGCCGCCTGAGCGAAATGGTCGAGCCGTCGCGCCCCCCGCCCGGCACTCCCGGCGGGCCCTACTCCCGAGGTCTGATCCGGATTCGCCACCATGACCACCCCCAGCAAACCCACCAAGCTCATCGAAAAGTCGACTTTAGAGCAGGGCGCGCGCGCCCCGGCGATCGTCGCCCAGTCACTGACCAAGGCCTACGGACCATTCAAGGCGGTCGATGATCTGTCCTTCAGCGTTCCCGCGGGACAGCTCGTGGCGTTCCTTGGGCCCAACGGCGCGGGCAAGTCGACGACCATGCGTATGCTTACGGGCTTCCTCTCCCCGACTTCAGGGGTGGCCATGATCGCCGGGATCAACGTGCTCGATGAGCGTGTCGAAGCCGCTCGAAAGGTGGGCTATCTCCCCGAAAACGGCCCGCTGTACCCGGAGATGTCGCCGCTGGGACTGCTTGCCTTCATGGGCGGCGCCCGCGGGCTCTCGGGCGGCGTGCTGCGCGACCGCTCGACCACCGTGATCGACCAGTGCAAACTGGCCGAGGTCGCCAGCCGGCCCATCGGAACGCTCAGCAAGGGCTATCGCCAGCGGGTGGGCATGGCGGTGGCGCTGCTGCACGATCCTGAGGTGCTGATTCTCGACGAGCCGACCGCCGGTCTGGATCCCAACCAGGTGGATCAGGTCCGCCAACTGCTCAAGTCGCTGGCCCAGCGCCGCACCATCCTGCTCTCGACGCACATCCTCTCTGAGGTCCGGGCCCTGGCGGACCGGATACTGGTGATCAGCCGGGGCAGGCTGGTGCACGACGGCGGACCGGGTTCTCTGGGCTCCGAGGAGCGGGCGATGGAGGACAAGTTCCGAGCCCTCACGAGCGGACCGCCGACAGGCGCGCGGTCCAGTTCGCCGGCCGCCGCGTGATCGGACGGTTTTTCCGGGTGTTTCGGTTTCGATCTCGGTTTCGTTCCCATTCCAGGCCGCACATTTCGCCTCATCGAGCCACGCCATGCAGCTGCACGTCGTCAAGTCTCTGTTCCGCAAGGAATTCGTCTCGTACTTCTCGAACCCCACGGGATACGTGTTCATCACGCTCTTCGTGTTCCTGTCGGGGCTCGCGGCGTTCTGGTCGCCCACCTTCTTTGAGCGCAATCTGGCGAACCTCGACCAGCTCAACGTCTGGTTCGGGGTGATGCTGATGTTCCTGATTCCGGCCATCACGATGGCGTCGTGGGCTGAGGAGCGCAAGCAGGGGACCGACGAACTGCTGATGACCCTGCCCGCGAGTGAGTGGGAGCTGGTGCTGGGCAAGTACCTGGGGTGCCTAGCGATCTACGCCGTGTGTTTGCTCTTCGCCGCCAGCCACGTGCTGGTGCTTTCGTACCTGGGGCGGCCGGATATCGGCCTGATGGTGGCGACCTATTTGGGGTACCTGCTGGCGGGGGCGGCGCTCGTGGGCGTGGGGCTCGCGGCGAGCAGCTTGTCCAAGTCGGCGACGATCTCGTACATCGCCGGGGCGGGTGTGTGCGCGGTGTTCGTGGCCATCGGGGCGCTCCCCAGCGTGCTGCCGGTAGGGGGGATTACCGACGTGGTGGCGTCGATCGCCCTCCCGCGCCGTCTGGAGTCGCTCAACCGCGGGGTGGTGGACCCCGCGGACGTGGCGTATTTCGTGGGCGTGGCGGTGCTGGGGATGGCTCTGGCGGTGACGGTGATCGCCTCGCGCCGCGCCGCCGGGCGGCAGGCCAGCCTGCTCGACCATCTGCACCCGCCGCTGCGCGGGCTGTCGCTGCTGGTGATGCTGGTGGCGGGGGTCATCCTGCTCGACCGCACCGCCGTGCGGGCCGATGCGACGGCCGAGCGGCTGTGGTCGCTCTCCCCGCAGACCCGCCAGCTGCTGACGAGCCTGCCCCAGGACCGAAGCCTGGCGATCTCGGCGTTCGTCTCGCCGAAGGTCCCCGAGAGCCTGGTTCAGCAGCGAGAGACGCTGCTGGGCCTGCTGCGGGAGATCCAGTCGCTCTCCGGGGGCCGCGTGCAGGTGAAGGTGACGCCGGCTGAGCCCAACACGCCCGAGGCCCGTGACGCCGAGCGGGCGTTCAACATCCGCCCGCGCCAGGTCCCCAGCGAGACGCAGCCGGGCGCGATCGACACGGTGTACCTGGGCTTCGCGGTGACCGGAGGCGGTCAGCAGCAGGCCGTCACGGAGTTCCTGGGGCGGGGCCTGTCGGCGGAGTACGAACTGGCCCGGGCGATCCGGTCGACGGCGTCCGCCAAACGGAAGCGGCTGGGCATCCTCGACACGCCGGCGGAGCTGTTCGGGGCCTTCAACTTCCAGACCTTCCAGCCCGGGCGCGACTGGCCGATCGTGCCCGAGCTGCGCAAGCAGTACGACGTCGTGAAGGTGAGCCCGAACGTGGATGTGCCGCCGGACGTGGATGTGCTGCTGGTGGCCCAGCCGTCGGCCCTCAAGGCCGACGACCAGCGACGTCTCGCGGCATACTTGAAGTCGGGCCGCGCGGCCCTGCTGCTGGAGGACCCTCTGCCGCTGGTGAAGCCGGACCTGGCGACGGCCGAGCCGCGCCTGCCGCGGAACCCGATGATGGGCCAGCAGGCCCCGCCGGAGAACAAGCCGTCGATCCAGCCGCTGTGGGACCTGCTGGGGGCCAAGGTGCTGGCGGAGTACATCGTGTGGGACACCTCCAATCCGCACCCCAACCTGGGGGAGACCCCGCCGGAGTTCATCTGGGCGACGCGCTCAAGCGCGGCCCGCAGCGGGAAGTACGAGCCCTTCAACGACGCCAGCCCGATCTCGTCGGGGCTGCAGGAGTGCGTGCTGCTTTTCCCCGGGCGGATCGAGCGGGTGGAGCCCAAGACCAAGGAGGGCGAGAAGCCGTCGCTGCCTGAGTTCGTCAGCCTGATCAAGAGCCCCCCCACCAGCCGGCAGATGGCCTATCAGGGCCTGCTGCAGCGGACCCCCTTCGGGATGGGGGGCCTGAACCCCACGCGCCGGCCGGTGGGCGAGCCGCGCAGCCAGACGCTCGCGGCCCGGATCACCGGCGGGCCTGACAAGCTCAATGTCATCCTGGTGGCGGATCTCGACGCGTTCAGCGAGACGTTCTTCACCATCCGCGAGGCGGGGGCGATGAACCTCGAATTCGACAACGTGACATTCATCCTCAACTGCGTTGACAACCTCTCGGGGGATGAGTCGCTGGTCGACCTGCGCAAGCGGCGGCGGGCCTTCCGCACGCTCGAGCGGATCGAGCAGCGCCGACAGGAGGAAGCCCAGCACACGCTGACGGCCATCGAGGCCGCCGAGTCGGACGCGGCCAGCAAGCTCGATGAAGCCCGCAAGCGGCTGGATGACGCGGTGGCCGCGATCGACAAGAACCCTGACCTCGACGAAACGACCAAGCGCATCCAGACTGAGTCGGTGCGGCAGTCGGAGCAGCGCAAGCTCGACGCGGCGTCGGCCCAGATCGAGGACCAGAAGCGGCGGACCGTCGAGGACCTCCGCCTGACCACCAAGCAGGAGATCGACCGCATCCAGAATGCCATCAAGATCGGGGCGGTGGCCCTGCCGCCGGTGCCGGCGCTGGCCATCGGCGCAATCGTGTTCCTGCGGCGGCGGGCCCAAGCCACGTCAACCGGCCGGGCCTAATGGCCGCGCTAGTGACTCGCCTGACTCGCGTGACTCCTGACGGTGACTCGTGACTCGTACCTCGTGACTCGTGACTCATGACTCGTACCTCGTGACTCCTGATCCCCCGAGAGCACCCATGACCCCCTGGACCAAGACTCTTGCGATGATCGGCGCCGCCGGCGCCATGACCGCCCTGGTCTTCATCACCCGCCCCTCCGCCAGCGAGCCGCAACTGATCAGCGACCAGGGCCAGGCCCTCGCGCCCGATCTGAAAGACCCCCTGGCCGTCAAGAGCCTGGAGGTGATCTCCTACGACGCCGACGCAGCGAAGATGCGGGCCTTCAAGGTCGCCTTCGACGGCAAACGCTGGATCGTGCCCTCCCACTCGGGCTACCCGGCCGACGCGGCCGACAAGGTCTCGGCGGCGGCCTCGGCCTTCGCGGGGCTGATCAAGGAGCGGGTGGTCAGCGACAACAAGGCCGACCACGCCGGCCTGGGCGTGCTGGAGCCGACAGAGGAGAACCTGGCGACGGGGTCCTCGGGCGTGGGCGTGCGTGTCACGCTCAACGACGCGTCCGGGCGCCCGCTGGCGGACGTGATCATCGGCAAGGCCCTGAAGACCGAGAGCACCTCGCCCTTCGAGCAGCCGTCGGGCAAGCGGTATGTCCGCGAGCCGGGGAAGAACCGGGTGTACGTCACCTCGCTCAACACGGGCTTCTCGACGCGGTTTGTGGACTGGGTGGAGACCGACCTGCTCAAGACCACCGCCGACCAGATCGGCTCGGTCATCATCGACCGCTATCAGATCGATGCCGAGCGGGGCGTGATGAAGGAGCCGCTGACCATCGCGCTCAACAAATTCACCCCTTCCGCCCCCCCCACTCCGAAGGACGCGCCGCCGCCGGCCCCGCCTCCGCCCTTCTGGACGGTGAAGACCGAGCCGGGCGGCGCACCGGAGGCCCAGGTGCTCAACATGGCCCCGCTCAACGATGCCATCGGCACGCTGACGGGTCTCAAGATCGTGGGCGTGCGGCCCAAGCCGGCGAACCTGGCCAAGGCGCTCGGCGGCGCCGCGGCGGAGGTGAAGCTGACGCTGACCGACCAACTCTCGCTGCAATCACGCGGCTTCTACCTTGGGCCCACCGCCCGCCTGCTGGCCAACGAGGGGCAGATGGCGGTCAAGTGCACCGACGGGGTGGTCTACAACCTGTGGTTCGGCGAGGTGGTGCCCGACAGCGAGGACGCCGCGAGCGGCGGCCAGGTTGGGCAGGCGCCGACCGCGACCGCGGACGCGGCGTCGGCGGCGAACGAGAACAAGCCCAGGGGGCCGAGCAACGCCCGATACATGATGATCACGGTGAACTTCGACCCCGCGCTGGCCCCCGAGCCGGCCAGGTCTGCGGAGCTCGTGGAGGCGGAAGCCAACCTCGCCAGAGCCAAGGCCGAGCACCTGGCCAAGTACGGCGACGGCAAGACCGATGCCCCCAAGCCCGAGCCGAAGCCAGCCGACAAGCCTGCCGAGGGTGAAGCCCAGCCGCCGGCGGGCTCAGAGCCGCCCACAACCCCCCCCACAGACCCCGATACCACCCCCCCTACTGCCCCACCGGCGCCGACGGAATCGGACGCGCTCAAGGCGCTGCGGGCTCAGCATCAGGGCGCCGTGGACGTGTGGAAGCAGCGGGTGGAGAGCGGCAAGAAGCGGGCCGAATCGCTTTCGAAGCGGTTTGCTGACTGGTACTACGTGATTTCCGCCGACAGCCTGAGCAAGCTGCGGCCAGGCCGGGATGACCTGCTCAAGGCCGAAGAGCCCAAGGCCGGGCCGGGCGGGCCCAGCGCCAGCCCTGACGGGCTCGGACCAGTGACGCTCCCGCCGCCCGCCGGGGAGTGATGGTGAGTGGACGACGGGCTGGCTGGCGACAGGGTCTAGACTCGTCAAGAACCGCACGCCGCGGCCCACGCACCCCCCACGCCCCCCCCCCAGGCGCCCCGGAGATCCCCGTGACCTATTCGATTCTCGGCGTGATTCACCTTGTCCTGTGCGTGATCGCGACGATCGAGATCGTCCTGTCGGGCAAGGCCATCCTGCACAAGGTGCTGTGGCTGGTGCTCATCTATCTGCTGCCGGTCGTCGGGCTGATCATCTACTTTCTGCTGGGTCGAGGCTCGCGCTGATCGGCCAGCAGCCGCCGGTTGACCAGCCCGCTTTGTCCGGTCAGATCGCCGTCACATGCCCAGGTTCTTGACCAGGAACGCCCAGACGTCGGCGGCCTCCTCGATGCGCTTGGCCGTGGGCTTGCCGGCCCCGTGACCAGCCCGCGTCTCGATGCGGATCAGGAGCGGCCGCGCGGGGTCGAACGTCCCACCCGGGGCGCCCGCGGCCTGGAGCGCCGCGGCGAACTTGAAGGAGTGCAGGGGCACGACGCGGTCATCGTGGTCGGCGGTGGTGACCATGGTCGGAGGGAGCTTCGCGCCAGCGGTGTTCACCTGGGCCCAGCGGAGCAGCCGGTGGTAGGGCGAGTAGGCGTGCAGAGCCTTGAACTCCTCAGGGCTCTCGGCGGAGCCGTAGTCGCTCTTCCACGCCCAGCCGATCGTGAACAGGTGGAAGCGGAGCATGTCCATGACGCCCACCGCGGGCAGGGCCGCGCCGAACAGCTCGGGCCGCTGCGTCATGCAGGCGCCCACGAGCAGTCCGCCGTTGGAGCCGCCCTGAATGGCGAGCTTGGCGGCGGAGGTGTGCTTGCTGGCGATCAGCCACTCAGCCGCCGCGATGAAGTCGTCGAACACGTTCTGCTTGACGAGCTTGGTCCCGGCGAGGTGCCACTTTTCGCCGTACTCGCCCCCGCCGCGGATGTTGGCGACGGCGTAAACGCCGCCCATCTCGAGCCACGCGGCCACCGCGGGCGAGAACCCAGGGGTGATGGAGATGTTGAAGCCGCCGTAGCCGTAGAGGAGGGTGGGGTTCGAGCCGTCGAGCTTGAGACCCTTGCGGGCGGTGATGAACATCGGGACCCGGGTCCCGTCCTTGCTCTGGAAGAAGACCTGCCTGGTCTCGAACTCGGCGCTCTTGAAATCGACCTTGGCCTGCTTGAAGACCGTGCTCTTGCCGGTGGCGACGTCGTAGCGGAAGACGGTCGGCGGCAGCACGTAGCTGTTGAAGGTGTAAAAGGTCTCAGGATCGGCGGCCTTGCCCGCGAAGCCCGCGGCCGTCCCCAGACCGGGCAGGTCGACATCGCGGATGAACGCTCCGGACGTGTCGTAGACCTTGACGAGCGACGCGGCGTCCTTCAGGTACTGGCAGACGAACTTTCCGCCGATGAGCGACACGGCGGTGAGCGTCGCTTCAGACTCGGGGACGACGGTCTTCCAGGCGGACCGCTCAGGCTGGTTGATGTTGATCGCGATGACCCGCCCGCGGGGAGCGTCGAGGTCGGTCCGGAACCAGAAGGTGGGACCGTCGTTGTCGATGAAGGCGTATTGGGCGTCAAAGTCCTTGAGCAGCTCGACCACGCCCGCCGGGCCGATGGCCCCGGTCGCCTCAAGCGGCTTGAAGAAGACGCCGTTCTTGGGGTCGGTCCCCTTCCACACGCTGACGACGAGGAACCGGCCGTCATCGGTGACGGAGCCGCCGAAGCCCCAGTCGGGCTGGTCGGGGCGGTCATAGATCTTGACATCCTTGTCCTGGTTCTCGCCCAGCGCGTGAAAGTAGAGCTTCTGGAAGCGGTTGACGGCCTGGAGAGCCGCGCCCTCCTTGGGGGCGTCGTAGCGGCTGTAGAAGAAGCCCCGACCGTCCTTGGTCCACGATGCTTCAGAGAACTTCACCCACTTGATCTCGTCCGGGGCGTCCTTCCCATCGGCGATGGACCGGACGCGGAACGTCTCCCAGTCTGAGCCCGCGTCGGCGACGCCATAGGCGACGTACCGGCCGTCCTTCGACACGGCGAGGCTCGACAGCGCGGCGGTGCCGTCGGCCCGCAGGGTGTTGGGGTCGATCAGCACCCTCGCCTCCCCATCGAGGTTGGCCGTGCTGTAGATCACCGCCTGGGGCTGCAGGCCGTCGTTACGGCTGTAGAAATAGAGCCCGCCCTCCTTGCCCGGGGCGGAGAACCGCTCGTAGTTCCACAGCGCCGTGAGGCGGTCGCGTATGGGCTGGCGCTGCGGGATCGACTCCAGATACGCGAACGTGACGGCGTTCTGCGCCTCCACCCAGGCGCCGGTCTCGGCGCTGTTGTCGTCTTCGAGCCAGCGATAGGGATCGCCCACCTTCACCCCATGGTGCTCGTCCACGTGGTCGACCGTGCGGGTTACGGGGTAGGTTGGCGGCACGGGGCGAACGGCGGGGGCGGCGGCGGAGAGTTGGCCGTCGCGATCCACCGCTCGGACGCCAAAGAAGACATTGTCTTTGTTCAGGTCCATGATGACCTCCGTGACATCGCCCACCTTCGTCGCCGACGCCCAGTCAGCCTGGGTGGTGAGGCGATGGACGACCTCGTACCCGGTGACGTCGGGCTCAGGGCTCGGGTCCCAGCGCAGCACCGTGTTCCCGGACAGATCCTTGGTGAGCATGCGGGCCCGGCCCGGTGGCGATGGGGCGTTGGCCAGCCGCACCAGGGCCGCGAGGTTGACGCTCGCCACCCCGGCGAGGTATTCGCCATCCACGAACTCGGACAGGTCGCCCTCCCGCCGGCCGTTCTTCTCTGTGACGTTGGCGTGCTGCCGGGAATAGTCCTCGGAAAGGGTCGTGAACCGCACCGCGGCGAACCCGGCGTCGTTGAACGACGCGTGGTCGCCGCCGCGGAGGAAGCGGTCTGGGCGGAAGATCAGCATCGGGCGCACGCTGGTCTCCTCGGCGGAGGCCACGGCGGAGATGAAGCGGGCGAGCTGACGGCTGGGCGAGTCGCTCTCGGCGGAGTTGACGCGGATGGCGGCAAGCTGCTCGGCGGAGGGGTTTCTGGGGATCGACTCGGAGAACACCCGGACCACCCGCCGGCCCTCAGGGCCGCCCGGGCTGGGGTCGCCGACAATGTCGTTGCTCAGCACCCCGGCGACCGCATAGGGCTTCTCGGCGGCCACGCGATCAGCGTGCAGCTTCGAGCCCACGAGCCCCTGCTCCTCACCGGCGACGCAGAGGAACACCACCGTGGACTCCAGCGGGCGAGCCGACAGGATCCGCGCCAGCTCGATGACCACGGCGGTCCCCGAGGCGTCGTCGTTGGCGCCGGGGGCGTCGCCCTCGGCATCCATCGCGTCGCCATTTCGGCTGTCGTAATGGCCGACGACGTAGTACGCCCGGCCCGGGGAGAGCGTGCCCGGGAGGACGGCCATCACGTTGACCACGCGCCCGCCCTGCGGCATCCGGGGGCCCCTGGGTGCGTCGAACTCCTCGAGCGAGACCTGCAGGCCGCCGCCGAAACCCGCCAGCGCGGCGCGGATCCACTCGCGGGCGGCGCCGATCCCCCGCGTGGGCGACTGCGTGTCAGAGAGGGTGTGGCGGGTGCCGAATCGCTCCAGCTGCTTGACCGTCTGCATGAGCCGCGCGGCGGAGACCTCGGCAAGCTCGCGGATGGGCGGCGGGGCCAAATGGGGTGGAGACGATTGGTGGGGCGGAGACGATTGGTGGGGTAGTGAGGATTGGCGGGGCGGGGGGGCCTTCGCCGGGGGCTGCTGGGCGCCCTTGCCGCCGGGGCCGGGCTGGCCAGGCTGATTGTGGCTTTGGGCGGATGGGGCCAGCAGCAGGACCGCGAGCGCGAGCGGGGCGATGGGGTGCAGCATGACAAGAGGGTACCCGGGGGCGGGCGAGCCTGACCCCGGGCGGCCGCGCCGCTATGTTTGCGGCATGACGACCCCTCACCCACCTACACACCCCGGCGCGAGCGAGCTTTCTGCCTTGTCCCCGGCCGACCGCCTGCGCGGGTTGCTGGCCAAGGGGTGCGTCCCGATGCCAGGGGCGTTCAACGGGCTGTGCGCGCGGGCGATCGCCCAGGCGGGCTTCCCGGCGGCGTATGTGTCGGGCGCCGCGACCAGCGTGTGCGCGGGCGTGCCGGATGTCGGCCTGCTCACCATCGAGCACTTCTGCCGGGTGATCCGAGAGGTCTGGGACGGCTCGGGGCTGCCGATCATCGCCGACGCCGACACGGGCTTCGGCGAGGCGGAAATGGTGCGGCGGACGGTGATCGAGTACGCGCGGGCGGGCGCCGCGGGGCTGCATATCGAAGACCAGCAGTTCCCCAAACGCTGCGGGCACCTCGACGGCAAGTCGCTCGTGCCGGTCGACCACATGGTCGAGAAGATCCAGTGGGCCGCGGCGGCCCCTGTCCGCCTGGTCATCTGCGCCCGCACCGATGCGCGCGGGGTGGAGGGCTTCGACGCGGCGGTGGCGCGGGCGCGGGCGTATGTGCACGCCGGGGCGGAGATGATCTTCCCCGAAGGGCTCACGAGCGAGGACGAGTTTGGGCGTTTCGCCCAGCAGCTGCGCCAATCGCTGGGGCCTGGGCGGACGGTCTTTCTGCTGGCCAACATGACCGAGTTCGGGAAGACCCCGATCATCCCGCTCTCGAGCTTCGCAGGCCTGGGGTACAACTGCGTGATCTACCCGGTCTCGCTGTTGCGGGTCGCGATGGGCGCCGTGAGCCGGGCCCTGGAGCAGCTCAAGGCTGAGGGATCGGTCACCCCGTTCCTCGAGCACATGCAGACCCGCCAGGAGCTCTACGAGTTGATCGGGTACACGCCCGGGACGCCCTGGGCGTTCCCCGCTCGGTGAGCGTCGCGGCTGGCGGCTCGACTGATTCGACCCCTTCGCGGGTGTACGCTTGCCTGTGTACCAAGCCGTCCTGACCCGTCGTTACCTCACCAGCAAGATCATGCCGCTCCTCGCCTCGCTGGCGGTGATGCTGTGCACCGCCATGGTGCTGGTGGTGTGGTCGGTGATGGGCGGATTCCTGCGCACGCTGCTGGATTCCGGGCGGACGTTCGTGGGCGATGTTCAAGTCACCTGGCCGACCACCGGCTTCGCTCACTACGACGACCTGGTGAAGCGGCTGGAGGCCGACCCGCTGGTGGCGGGTGCGACGCCGATGATCGAGACCTTCGGCCTCATCGGCTTTGACGACGGCCGCATGGAGGGCGTCAACATCCGGGGGATCGAGCCGGAGACCTATTCCAAGGTCGCCGACTTCAAGCGGGCCATCTGGTGGAAGCCGCTCAGCGAGCCGCTCCCCAAGGATCGCCAGCGCAAGGACCCGCGCCTCTCGACCGAGGAGCCCTGGCGCAGCACGCTCGAGCGGGCGCAGCAGGACGGCCTGCGGCTGGCCGAGGTCGACGGCTCGACCGGCGCCATCAAGCCCGCGGCGGTCCCGGGAATCGAGGTCTCCCGCCTGTCGGAGCGCCACCCTGAAGGCTTCTACACCACGCGCGATATGGGCCAGGCGACCGACAAGGGCCAGGTCATCATGCGGCGCGACTTCGCGCCGAGCTCCTCGATCAACATCAGCGTGCTGCCGCTCGACAAGAAGGGCCGCAACATCGATGTCGCCGCCCGCCGGTTCCCCATCGCCAACGAGTTCCGCACCGGGATCTACGAGGTTGACCGCAAGACCGTCTTCGTCCCGCTGGCGACGCTCCAGGTCATGCTCAAGATGGACGCCGCCGAGCGCGTCGACCCCGCCGCCAAGCCGACTGATGTGCTCACATTCTCAGCTGGGCAGGGCGGGGTGGTCGAAGCGTTTCCGGAGATCCCGGTCCAGGGCGTCGACCCGGCCCGGGCGACCACGGTGTGGGTCCGCGCGGCGGAGGGGGTGACCAACCTCCAGCTCCGCGACCGGGTGGAGGAGATCTACGCAGGCTTCGCCGAGGACCATGCCGGGCAGGTTCCCCGCCTCGAGCTGATGAAGCTCAACCGGCTGATCCAGACCTGGGAGCAGACCAACGCGGTGCTGGTGGGCGCGGTGCAGAAGGAGACCATCACGGTCCTCATGCTGCTGGTCTTCATCTCGCTGGTGGCGTCGGCGCTGATCCTCTCCATCTTCTGGTCGATGGTGGCGGAGAAGACCAAGGACATCGGCATCCTCCGGGCCCTGGGGGCCAGCGGGCCGGGAGTCGCGGGGCTCTGGCTGGGGTACGGCCTCTCCATCGGGCTGATCGGCACGGCGATGGGCATGTCTCTGGCGTGCACGCTCGTCTGGAACATCAACCCCATTCATGAGTGGATGGGCCAGGCCCTCGGCGTGCAGGTGTGGGACCCGCGGGTGTACTACTTCACAACCATCCCCAACGAGATCAACGTGCAGCACGCGACGCTGGTGGCGGCGATGGGCGTGCTGCTGAGCGTGCTGGGAGCGCTGATCCCGGCCATCCGCGCCGCCCGCATGGCGCCTGTCCAGGCGCTGAGGTTCGAATGACCACCGCGACTTCCAGCGCAGGTTCAACGGCTGGCGCCCGGTCGCCGACCCCCGTCGACGCCCCCGCACCCGCTCCGCCGGTGCTTTCGGCCCGCCAGGTCTCCAAGACCTACCGCCTCGGCCGGGTCGATGTGCCCGTGCTGCGCGGGGTGAACCTCGACATCCCGGCCCAGCAATGCGTGGCGATCCTCGGCGCTTCGGGCAGCGGCAAGAGCACGCTCCTGCATCTGCTGGGCGGGCTCGACCGGGTCGATCGGGCCCGCTCCGGGGCCCTGCAAGGTTCGATTCTCTTCCAGGGCCGGGATCTCAGGACCATGCGGGCCGGCGAGCTGGACGCCTATCGGCGACGGAGCGTGGGGTTCGTCTTCCAGTTCTACCACCTGCTGCCGGAGTTGAACGTCGTCGAGAACGTGGCCCTCGCGGCGATGGTGCGGGGGGGCTTCCTGGGGTACTGGCGCCGCAAGGCCGAGCTGCGGGCCCGTGCGGAGCAGCTGCTCGGCCAGATGGGGCTGAGCCACCGCCTGAAGCACCGGCCTGTCGAGCTTTCAGGGGGAGAGCGGCAGCGGGTCGCCATCGCCCGAGCCCTCATGAATGACCCCGTCGTGCTGCTGGCCGATGAACCCACGGGCAACCTCGATCACGCCTCCGGGCAGAAGATCCTCGACCTGCTGTTCGCCCTCCGCCGCGAATCGAACCTGACGGTGGTGCTCGTCACCCACGATCAGGCCGTGGCCCGCCGGGCGGATCGCGTCGTGCAGTTGATCGACGGCCAGGTGGCCGCGCCCCCTACGCAGCCCTCACCTCCAGCACCAGTTCCGCCACCCTGAGGCGAACTCAGTGGGTGGCCGTGGCCGTCGAGCGCGGAACCCACGCCGCTCCCCGGCTTCGAAGGCCCATCGTCAAAGACCTGGCCCCCCACCGCAACCGGGCGAGGGTTTTCACTGCCTGTTCGGGCGCCGCTCGCCTTTGGTCGAATCCACCGCCGTCCAACCCGCCGCCCTACCCCTTTGCGCGCCCTTAGACTAATCTTCCGCCCATACTACTCCCGCCCGTCTCCCGCACGGCCCCACCAACCCCCGCCCGACTCCGCCAGCCCCTGCACCTCCCGCTCCCCACCCCCCACTCCTCCCCCGTCACCATCCACTTTTGGAGCCCCCGGCCTTGAGAGGATCGACCCCGTTCACCATGAACAAGCCGCCCGCGGAGCCCGAGACGCTCGCCTCCGCCGAGGCGACGTTCTGGAAGGTGCACCCTGTGGACAATGGCCCCGAGGCCTTGGTCGCCAAGGTCGCCGACACGGGGTTCTCGCACGCCCCCGATGCGATCGGGACGCCGGTGGTCTTCCTGCACGGGCTGGTCGGGCTCAACGACCATTGGGAGCGGGTCGTTTCGCGGGTGCGCTCGCGGATGCGCTGCATCCTGTTCGAGCTCCCGTTGCTTCGCCTCAGCGGCCCCGATTGCTCGATCGAGGGCGCCACGGCCCTCACGATCCGGTTCATCCGCGAGCACGTGGGCGGGCCGGTCATCCTGGCGGGCAACTCCTTCGGGGGTCACGTGGCGCTCCGGATCGCCATCGAGCAGCCGGCCATGGTCAAGGGGCTGGTGCTGGCGGGTTCAGGGGGCCTGGTTGAGAAGACACTCATCAGCGATATCCAGATCCGTCCGACCCGGGCCTGGCTGCGGCGCAAGATCGCTGAGTTGTTCTTTGATGAGTCCGTCATGCGCGAGTCGGATGTCGACCGGGCCCTGGCGGAGCTGACCAACCGGGGCGGCGCTCGGGCGATGGTGCGCCTGGCTCGATCAGCCCGGAAGGACCAGCTCCGCGATGCGGTCGATTCGGTGCAGTCGCCGACGCTGATCCTCTGGGGCCGGCAGGACGTCGTGACCCCGCCCGAGGCGGCTGAGGGATTCAATCGCCTGATCAAGGGCTCGCGCCTGGTCTGGTTCGACCGCTGCGGGCATGTGCCCATGATGGAAGCGCCCGACGCCTTCGCGCAGGAGATGATGCGCTTCGCCGGGGAACTGTCGCCGGGGCCGGTTGCGGCGCCGCGGTGAGACGGCCGGGAGGTTGGCCCACCTGGCTCGCGCCTTCGGGGGCCGGGGGCCGGGGCCCGGGGATGCGACAGTGAACGGTGACCGCTGAGGAGCATGCAGGCGATGGGTTTGGGCACGGCCACGATCGGCGCGGGACTGCGGGCCCTTCTGGCTCGCCGCATCAAGCACCTCAGCGACCTGGGACGGTGGCGGCGCGACACCACCCGCCTCCAGATCGGCCAGCTGCGGGCCCTTCTCAGGCATGGGGCCGGCGCCGCGTTCGGGCGCGAGCACGACTTCGCCCGCCTGGCCGAGCTCCCCGATAACGAACTGCCCGGGGCGTACCGCAAGGCCGTGCCCGCTGGGGACTATGAGGCGTTCCGGAGCTTGATTTCGTCGATGCGCGACGAAGGACGGCCCGACGTGCTCTGGCCCGGGCTGATCACCCGCTACGCCCAGACCTCTGGCACCACGGCGGGAGACAAGTACATCCCCGTCTCCGAGGAGATGATGCGGAGCAACCGGCGGGCCGCCCTGGACATCTTCGCCCACGCCGCGCGCTTCGGCGTCTCGCTCCCGCGGATTCTGGCCGGGAAGGTGCTGTTCCTGGGCGGTTCGACGGACCTGTCGGTGAACCAGCACGGGATCGCGACGGGCGATCTGTCGGGGCTGGTCACGCCGATGATCCGCTGGCCGATCTCCGAAATCTACCTGCCGGGCCGACGGATCGCCCTGATGAGCGATTGGCCGGCCAAGATCGACGCGATGGCCGAGGCCTGCCTCGACGAAGACGTCCGGATGGTCAACGGCATGCCCTCTTGGATGCTGGTGCTCTTTGAGCGGGTGATCGCGCTGGCGCGGGCCCGCGCGGGCGGGCGCGAGATCCGCACCATCCGCGATGTCTGGCCCAACTTCACGTTCCTCGTGCACGGCGGGGTGAAGTACGCCCCCTTCGACCCGCGGATGCGGCAGTGCTACAGTGGCGACCCGCTCGGACCCGACATCCCGGTCCGCCTCGAGCTGTACCCCGCCAGCGAGGGCTTCATCGCGCTGCAGGACGCCGCGGGCGACCCCGGCCTGCGGCTGCTGAGCGACATCGGCAACTACTACGAGTTCATCCCTCTTGAGCGGATCCACGACGCCGACCCGCCCGCCTACGGCGTCGACGCCGTTGAGAAGGGCGTGCGGTACGTGGTCTGCATGACCACCTGCGCGGGGCTCTGGCGGTACATCCTGGGCGATGTGGTGGAGTTCGACACCGTGCCCGCGGGGCTCGACGCGACGGCGCGAGGCGGCGAAGGACCAGCCCGACTGCGAATCGTGGGCCGGCACAAGCACTTCATCAACGCCTTCGGCGAGAATCTGATCGTCGAGCACATCGAGAACGCTGTCGCCGCGGCGGCCCGGGCGGCCGGCATCGTCGTGGGCGAGTTCACTGCGGCCCCGGTCTACCCGGCGCCGGGCGTGCGGGCGGGGCTTGAGCTGGCCGTGGAGGTCGAGGACCTCAGCCTGGCCGGCCGGAGCGAGGCGGCCCTCCGCGCGTTCGGCCAGGCCTTCGACGACTCACTCAAGGCCCAGAACGCCGACTACACCACCAAACGCACCGGGGGCCTCGGGATGGCCCCGCCGATCATCACCCCGCTCGAACTCGGCGCCTTCCACCGCTGGATGCGCTCGCGCGGCAAGCTGGGCGGCCAGCACAAGTGCCCGCGCTGCGCCAATCACCGCGAACTGCTTGACAGCCTGCTCGCCTGTAGCGGTGCGACCGCCGAGGCCCGCTGAGCGGGAGTGAGCGGGGCCCACCGGTGAGCCGTTCAGTTTTGCTGCCGTTCAAGCCCCGGCGGTGGCGTCGTACTTGCCCGCGTCCATGAGCTTGGCCAGGCCGCCCTTGTCGGCGACACGGATCTTGACCAGCCAGCCCTTCTCGTACGGATCGCCGTTGAGCTGGGCGGGGTCGTCCGAGAGGGCCTTGTTGACCTCGATGATCTCGCCGCCCACCGCCGAGTAGATGTCGCTGGTGGTCTTGACCGATTCGACCTCGCCGACGATCGAACCGGCGGGGATCTTGGTCCCGACGGCCTTCATGTTGACGTAGGTGATGTCGGTCAGGGCGTCGACCGCGTGACGCGTGATCCCCAGCGTGAGCACGTCACCGTCAAGCTTGTGCCATTCGTGGGTCTCGGAGTACACGCGGTCGGTCGGTGAGGCCATGGCGGGGTCCTTTGGGGGCAAGCGAAGGGGTTTCGTCGGAGTGTAGCCGAGCGACTGACGCGATCGACCCGTGGTCAACCGGCCGTTGGTTCACTCGCCAAAGAGAATGAAGTTGAGCCGGACAGTGAGCGTGGCCTTGTCGCCCGGGCCAAGGTTGTCGAGGTCCTGGCCCCGGGCCCGCCAGAAGTAGATCGAGCTGACGATGTTGTCATCCAGGGTGGGGTTCCCCGAGGAGCGCACGGGCTCGACGCGGGCGACTTCGCCATTCTTGCGAAAGAGCACGTCATAGGTCGGGTTGCGGCTGGCGCCCATCATGCGCGTCATCACGCCGATCTCCGGGCGCACGATCTTGTAGATCTCAAAGCCCTTGCCCGGGGTTACCGCGCCCGACCGGTACTGGGCCACGCGCCGCACCGAGGTGGGGTCGGAATCCTTCTCAGCAAGCCACGCGCCGTCGTCCTGGATCTTCCCGGAGCCGGGCTGCCCCGGACGCTGCACAACAGCCGGGCGCTGCACCGGCTGCGGCGGCGAAACGGGGCGGAGTTGCCGCAGCAACTCGCGCCGCAAAGCCTCGGGATCAGGCGGAGGCGTGGGAGCCGGCGCCGGCGCGGCCGGTGGCTGCTGATCGGCTGCGGGCGGGGACGGCTCCGCCGGCTTGGGGGCCGCGGGATCGGCCTTCGTGGGGCCCAGCAGCGCCGGCGCCAGCGGGCGCGGCGGGCGAAGTTGCAGGGCCTCGCGGTCCTTGTCAATCGGCCGGTCGGGCACCGCGGCCACCGGCTCGGCGGGAACGGGCGGAACGGTCAGCGGAGGGGGGGGTGGAGGGGTGGAGGCGGGCGGGGTCGTGGCCGATTCGGGGCCATCCGGCGATGGCTGATCGGGGATCGGCCCCTGAACCGTGTTCACTCCCTGATCGAGACCCTTGACCGGCTCGGCAGGCTTGTCGGGGGCCTTCTCCGCGGGGCTGGGCTTGGGCCCGTCGGGCTTGGTGGATGGGTCGGTGGCCGTTGACGGCGCGGGGTCCGGGGCTCGCTCAGGCTTCGCGTCCGCGGGCGATTCAGGCTTGGGGCCATCGCCGACACCGTCGGGTGGCTGAGGGGCGGGGACGGGGGCCTCGACCTTCAGCGGGGCCGGGGGGGGGAGCGGGGGCGGGGGGGCCGGGGGCGGGGGGGCCGGGGGGGGGGGCGGGGTGGGGGGGGGGGCGGCCGGCGGCTCGCTCGGGGCCGGATCTGGCGCGGCGGGCGGCGCCGGC
>CAZSZO010000044.1:0-29452 GCA_964611125.1 uncultured Phycisphaeraceae bacterium
GAAGTCGCGGGCGCAGTCGTGGCTGCTGCCAACGGTCCCGGTGTGGATCTGGCTCCCTCCGACCGAAGGCAGCCGGTGGGAGGTCGAGGTGCTGGACCCGTTCGTGCGCAACGTGACGGTGACGGGCCCCAAGGAGCTGATCCGGGCGATGCAGGAGCGGGCGGAGGTCCCGCTGGCCTCGATCCAGCTCACGAGCGATGACCTGGAGCGGCGGGTGACCTCAAAGAAGGTGGTGTTTTCATCGGCGCCCACGCCGCTCAAGTTCGAGTCTCCCCAGACTACGGTGGCCGTGCGGATTCGTCCCCGGGTCGGGGCGGGCTCGGGCGGGCCTAACGGCGGGTCTGGCGGCGGGTCTGGCGGCGGGTCTGGCGAGTCGGACCCGACGCAGTGACGGCCAGTTGCCGCTTGCCGCTGGGCTGGCGCCAGCCCTGCTAGACTCCTCGCGTGAGCGGACAAGCTCCTCAAAGCAGGCATTCGACTCTGGCCTCCGAAGCGGTGACGGACGGGATCCGGGTTCGCGCTCTGCCGAACTATCTGCCCCAGCACTCTGACCCCGACGCCCGCCAGTTCACGTTTGCCTATCGGATCCGCGTGAGCAACGAGTCGCCGACATCGGTGACGCTGCTGTCGCGGCACTGGATCATCGTTGACGCCAATGGCGAGCGTCACGAGGTGGAGGGTGATGGCGTGGTGGGCCAGCAGCCCACGATCGCCCCGGGCGACGCCTTCGAGTACACCAGCACCTGCCAGATCGCGACCACCTGGGGGACCATGGAGGGTGAGTACGCTCTGCGCCGCGATCCTGCCGAGGCGGACGACGGCGAGGCGACGACCATCGCCCTCGACGATTCGCCCATTGAGCAGTTCAAGGTGCGGATCGCGCGGTTCTATCTGGTTGCGTCATCGCAGCCAGCCCTCTCGGCGCCGTGAGCTGACGGGCGTCGTGAGCTGACGGGCGCCGTGAGCTGACCGGCAAAGGGGCCCGGCTCGGCCTTTCAGCCGTTGACCCGGGGGGCCCGCTTGGACTCGGTTGCGGGAACGATCTCGCTGGCCAGGCCGACCAGGCCCAGCAGGCGGATGGTGAGGTAGGTGAGGTCGATCTCCCACCACTGGCGGCCGTGGGCCGCGGCGCGGTCGCAGGCGTGGTGGTTGTTGTGCCAGCCTTCGCCGAAGCTGAGCAGAGCCACCCACCAGAGGTTACGGGAGTCGTCCTTGGTCTGGTGCGAGCGGTAGCCCCAGGTGTGGGCGGCGGAGTTGACAAACCAGGTGGCGTGGTAGGTGAAGACCATGCGCACGCAGATGCCCCAGATGACCCAGATCGCGGCGCCGCGCCAGGACCAGGCCCACGGCTCGCCTGCGACGCCATTGCCGCCCCAGAGGTTGCCCAGGAGGCCGCCCAGGACGAGCAGGATGGCGGCGAGACCGAACTGAGCGACCCAGTGGTACTTATCGATGAAGACCATGAAGGGGTCGCGCTGGAGGTCCTTGGCGGCCCCGCGGAAGCGATCGTCATCGGCGTGCTTGCAGACGCACCACAGAATGTGACCCCAGTCGAAGCCGTGCTTGGGCGAGTGGGGATCGTGGTCGTGGTCGGAGTGGCGATGGTGGACACGGTGGGTGCCGACCCACTCAATGGGCCCGCCCTGCCAGTTGGTGGTGGCGAGCACCGTGAGGGCGTACTCAAACCACTTGGGCGTGCGGAAGGAGCGGTGCGTCAGGAGGCGGTGGTAGCAGAGACAGATGCCCAGGCCGCCGCAGACCCACCACAGGGCGGCGGCGACGCCCAGCCCTTGCCAGGAGAAGAAGAACGGGGCGGCCAGGCAGCCCACGTGCAGCACCGCGATGGGGATGAAGCGATTCCACGCGAGGTTCGACCAGGCGGTTCTGGCCCGCTCGCGCGGCGGGAGATCGTGATACGGGGGGAGCGTGGGATCCTCGACGCCGAGCGGATCGACTGCGACCTTGTTGGAGACGTGGGCGGCCGGGATGGCGGCGGGGTCGGCGTGCGTCACGGACTCTGGCGAAACCAGACCGGTGGAAATCGTCGTCATCAAGCCTCCGCAAACGAGCGGTTCGGAAGGGAAGATCTCACGCCGCCAGCGAGGCTGCGATCCGTGCAGCGGGCGCGAGGCAACTGATGAGCGTAGCCCTCGGCGATCGGCGCGCGGCGCGAAAACGCAAAATGACCGATTCTCTATTGGCGACGAGGCCCGCCGAGCGACTGCGACGCAGACGCGATCCAGGCCAGCGCGCGATGGGGGGCTTTACTTCTTGCGGGTCAGCTCGAGGGAGACCTTGTGCTCGTCGAGCTTGTCGCCCTTGAACGACTGCCACTCGTGCTTGAGTTGGTCGTTGCCGGTGATGGTGAGCTTCAGTTCGCCCATGTAGGTCTGGTCCTTGGCGATGTTCGTGCCGCCGTCGCGCACGAAGTGCAGGACGCCGGGGGCGCTCTCGGCCTTGCAGCGCATGCGGGGCTGGTTGCCCATGGCGCAGTAGTGCGTGACGATGAGCGCGTCGCCGTCCATGCTGTACATGTTGGTCATCTCGTGGGGCGAGCCGGGGAACATCGTTTCGCAGACCACGCTGCCGGCGCTGGACACCTTGATCGACAGGGCGAGCTGCGTCTTGCCCTCGGCGGTCATCTCCCACTCGCCGGCGAGGGGCTTGAGCTTGTCGAGCAGGGTGGCCTTCTTGGCGGGCTCGGCGGCGGCCGGCTGGGCGGCGGGCTTGTCGTCGAAGCTGGCCAGACCCAGTGAGGCGGCGAGCAAGCAGGCGGCGGCGAGGTGAACGGGGCTGAACCAGGTCATGGTGATGCTCCTGTGCGGCGCCGAGGGGGTCCCACGGGGCGAGCGGCGCGCTGTCACGAGTCTACTTCGTTGCCGCGCACGGCCCTGGGGGGCCGCGGGGTGTGGACGAATCGCGGGTGAATCATGACCGGCTCGGGGGGGGCGGAGGGTCTCCGGCGCCATGCCGACCTGGACATGGCCCGGGTAGCATCATGCCATGACCTCGCCCTCGGCGCCCCTGCGGCCTCACCCGCCGTACGTCATGAACATCCAGCAGCGGCTTTACCTGTGGCTGACGGCCCTTTTCGTCAGTTCGTTGCTGATCGCCGACATCGTCGGCATCAAGCTCTTCCGCATCCCGCTGGGCTTCGAGGTGACCCTCCCGTGGATCGGGAAGATCTCGGCCATCGAGCACACGTGCGGGATGATCACCTTTCCGGTGACCTTCCTGCTGACCGACTTGATCAACGAGTACTACGGCAAGCGTGGCGCCCGCCAGGTGACCTATATCGGCTTTGCGATGGCGGCGTTTGTGTTCGTCATCATCAACGCGGCGCTCGCGATGCCCCGTCTGGATGCGCCCTTCAACGTGAACGAGGACCACTTTCAGTCGATCTTCGCCAGCAGCCGGATCATGTACGTCGCCTCGCTCTCGGCGTATCTGGTCGGGCAGCTTTCGGATATCGCCATCTTCGGGTTCCTCAAGCGGCTGACGGGCGGGCGGGCGATCTGGCTGCGGGCGACCGGCAGCACGCTCATCTCGCAGATGCTCGATAGCTTCGTGGTCAGCTACTTGGCGTTCAGCCTGGGGCGGACGGTCTTCCCTTCTGATACGCCCCCCGCGACGTTCCCGGAGGTCCTCAAGATCGCGGCGACGGGGTACCTCCTCAAGTTCGTCCTCGCGGTGGCGATCACGCCGATCATCTACGCCAGTCACGGCGTGCTGCACCGGTGGTTCGGCCTGACGCCGATGCCGCCCGAGGCGTCGTGACCGCGGAGCGCTCGGCGCCGCGATGACCTGGCCGCAGGGCCAAAGGCGCCGGGGCCAGCCGAGAGGCTCTACCCTCCGACCATGCCCTCAGCCTCACCTGGATCGTCGCCTTCCTCGCCGCGCCCACGCCGGTCACCTCGCACCGCCCGCACTTCCCCCGCCCCCCGCCCATCCCGCCCCACCCGGAGCGCCCGCACGGCTCAGACGTCAGCGGGGAGTGGAGTGGTGGGGGGGCTGACGTACGCGGCGTCGGGGGTGGATCTTGAGTCCAAGGACCAGTTCACCGAGTCGCTGACGGGGCTGATGAAGCGGACGCACGGGCCGCGGGTGATCCCCAATCCGGGCGGGTTCGCGGGGCTGTTCCGGCTGGATTACAACGAGCGGCTCTTCGCCCGCAATTACAAGGACCCGGTGCTGGTGGCGTGCGCCGATGGCGTGGGTACCAAGCTGAAGCTGGCGGTCGACGCCCGGAAGTTCGACACGCTGGGGATCGACCTGGTGGCGATGAATGTCAACGACATGGTCGTGCAGGGCGCCGAGCCGCTGTTCTTTCTGGACTACATCGCCATCGGCAAGGTCGATCACGCGCTGCTGCACGACCTGATGAAGGGCATCGTCGAGGGGTGCAAGCGGTCGGGGTGCGCCCTGCTGGGGGGCGAGACGGCGGAGATGGCGGGGCTTTACCAGCCCGGGGACTTTGACCTGGCGGGCTTTGCGGTGGGCGTCATGGAGCTCGCGCGGGCGGTGCGGCCGGAACGCGTGCAGGTTGGGGACGTGGTGCTGGGGCTGGCGTCAGATGGGATTCACTCCAACGGCTACACGCTGGTGCGGAAGGTTGTTGAGACGGCGGGGCTGGACCTGCGGAAGAGTTATGAGGAGCTGCGGCCCGCCCCTCCCAGGCGGAAGGGCCGGGCGGGGGCTCGGGCCGGGGCCGGCGACGTCAAGGCCGGGCCCGGCCCGTCGCTGGCGGAGGTGCTGCTGACCCCGACGCGGATCTACGTGGCGCCGATCCTGAAGCTGCTCAAGAGCTACAAGGTGAAGCAGGTGATCAGCGGGATGGCGCACATCACCGGGTCGGGACTTTCGGGGAACCTGTGCCGGGCGCTGCACCCCAAGGTCGATGCCGTGATCGACCCGGGTTCGTGGCCGGTTCCGCCGGTGTTCACGTTCCTGCAGAAGCACGGGCGCGTGGCCGACGCCGAGATGCGGCGGGTGTTCAACATGGGGATCGGGTACTGCCTGATCGTGCGGCCGAGCTTTGCCGAGTCGGTGAAGGAAGCGCTCGAGAAGCTCGGGGAGCGGGTGTTTGTGATCGGCCGGGTGGAGAAGGGGCGGGGAGAGGTCGTGGGCGCCTGAGGGATGTGGGGGAGGGGAGTCGCGAGTCGCGGGTCGCGAGACGCGAGTGGAGGCGGGGAGTGGCCAGGGGTTGGGGGGGGGCGGTGTTGGGGCGAGGGCTATCGTCCCGGATGAGTCTGCTGCTCTTCAACCGGGCTTTCGCGCTGGTGCTGCTGGTCGTGGCGCTGCTCGCCTCGGGGTGCGGGAAATCGACCTGGGAGCTGGAGTTCATGGCCCTGGGGCCGGCGCAGGCGCCGCTCGCCGATGGCGCGCCGGTCCGGGTGCGCGAGGCCCCGTGGAAGCGGGTTGAGCAGGTGCAGCAGGAGCTCTCCGAGGCTGTCGCGGCGAGCGATTCGCCGCCCGACGAGTGGCCCCAGGAGCGCAAGGACGAGCACAAGGCCCGGCTGCTGCGCGGGCTGCAGGTGACGGCCGAGCCCGCGCGGGTGCGGCTGCTGGGCCGCAGTGAGTTCCGCAGCACCAACCCCTTGCGGGCTGACAGCCCCGAGCTGGTGAAATTCGCCCGCACCGTCGGCGCGACCGACGTGGTGTACGCCCGGACCTTCCTGGGCGCGGCCAGCCGCGTCGTCGACCGGCCGGTGACGACGTTCCGCTCCGGCTCGGCGTACTCCCCCTGGCGGCAACGCGGGTCTGAGGTGAGCTTCACCGAGAGTGAAACGACCTGGGTGCCGACGACTGAGCGAGCCGATGAGTACGCCTGGGCGGTGTTCTATCTGGCTATCGAGCCCTGAGCCCTGAGCCCTGAACCGGCCGCGAGCGGGGGCCCGGCCTCACTCAAACAGCTTGAACTTCTTCAGGGTCTCGCCGACGATGCCGCCCAGCGAGCTGTCCTTGGTCAGCCGCTCCACCTGGGCCTTGAAGGCGCTGGTGAGGGACTCAAGCGAGCTCTTGTTCTCGCCGGCCAGCGCGGCCTTCTGGTCCGCGGGCAGGGCGTTGAGCAGCGTGCTGTTGGCGTTCAGGCCGCTCGCCAGCTCGCTGAGCTTGCCCAGCGAAGGCGCGGCGTTGAGCGGCCCGGTGATCTTCTCGAGCAGCCCGTTCACATCGCCCAGCTGGCTCAGATAGCCCTTCATGGCGTCCTTGGCGGCCTGCGTGACCTCGGTCACCTTCTTGGCCGCTTCCTTGGGGGCTTCGGTCACGGTCTTCTTGGCTTCTTCGACGGTCTTCGCCGCCGTCTCCTTCATTTCCTTGGTCTTGTCAGCGACCTCCTTCATGGGGTCGGGCGTCTTGCCGTCCGGGGCGGTCGCGGGCGACCCGGCGCCGGCGGGCTTGGCGGCAGGGGCCTTCTTCTCCTCGCAGCCGGCCCCGGCGAAGACCGCCAGCACAGCCGACGCGGCGAGGACGTTCATGACCAAGACGGATGAAGCGGGCTTGAACATGGGCGGCTCCTGACTGGCGGTGAAGGCGGTTTCGGACCCGCAGATCGTAGCGCCGCTCAATCGACCCACCGCTGGAGCGCAGGGTCGTAGATGCGGACGAACTTCGCCGCGCGATCGAGCTCCTCGCCCTCGCCGCCGAAGACGTAGATCAACCCGCCGACGGTCGCGACAGCCATCCGGCGACCGGGCGCGTCAGCGGGGCCCAGCGGCGACCACGCTTTGGCGCCGGGTGAGAGCTGCTCGGGCGTGATGCCCCCGCCCATGGCGACGACGGCGTCGCGTTGGCCCACGGCGCCGAACCAGGCCCGCGCCGTGAGCATGGGCGGTTCCGGACGCCAGGTATTCCAGCGCGTCGACATCGATTCCACATCGCGCATCGGCTCGGGCCGGCGGCCGTACCCGCCCAGCACCCACAGGCGCCCGCCGCTGACGCACGCCGCGTGGCCGTGGCGGGCCGTTCGCAATGGCGGCATGAGGCGCCAGGCGTCGGAGAGCGGGTCGTACTCCTCGACCACGGCGGAGTTCTGGCTCCCGCGCTTTGCAGAGTGCACCAGCCCGCCCAGGGCGAAGAGCCGCCCGTCGAGGGCCGCCCCGGCGAGGCGCGAGCGGGGCGTGGGCATGGGCGCCCGGGGGCTCCAGGCGTCGGCGGCCGGGTCGTAGCAGTCGACCGCGCCGGTGCTGCGCGAGGCCCGTTCGTCCTCGGCCGACATGCCGCCGAGCACATAGATGCGGTCGGCCACGGCCGCCGCGGCGGCGAAGGCTCGCGGGGTGGGCATGTCGGCTACGCGGCTCCACTGGCCCAGGCGTGTGTCGAGGCAATCGACCCTGGCGGTGACCCGACCGGTGTCGACGGCGATTCCGCCGATGATGTAGATGCGCGGGCCGATGGCGACGGCGCAGTGGCCTGCTCGGTTCCACTCGGGCGGGGTCTGCGGCCGCTCCGGCGGGCGGAGCACCATGGCGGGGCCTGCGGGTCCGCCGCTGTCAGCGCTGCCGGCGCGGCAGCCCGAGCACAGGATCGCCGAACCCACCACGGCCAGGGCGAGGAGCGGGAGGTCGAGCACGGCCAGGGCGCCGGGCGCCGCCAGCCGCCTTGCGAGCTCGAAGAGTCCGAAAGATGTCCGCCCGGCTGGCGCCGGCGGCGGGGAAGCCGCGAACCACTGCAATCGCATCCGACGTTCCTTGCGTGGGCCTCAGGCGTGGGGCATTTGGGCGGGCGGGGGGCGGGGGGCCTGGGCTCACTTCTCCCCGAGGAGTTCCTTCAGTTTGGGCTCGATGGCGTCAGCCCAGAGCTGGTAGCCCTTGGGCGAAAGGTGCAGGAAGTCGGGCATCACGTCCTTGGGCAGCGAACCGTCGCCGGCGAGGAAGGCCTTGCCGATGTCGAGGAAGTGGACGCTCTGTCCATCGGCCAGCTTGGCAAGCGCGGCGTTCACGGTCGCGAGTTTGGCCCGGACCGGGTCGTCGGCCTTCTCGGCCCGCGGGAAGATCGCCAGCACCAGCACCTTGGTGGCGGGGACCCTGTCATGCAAGGTCTTGACCACCTCGGTGACGCCGGCCGTGATGTTCTCGGGCGTGTCATCCCCGCTGTTGTTGGTGCCGATCATGACCACCGCGAGCTTTGGCGGTGAGCCCGCTTTGGGCTTGGCGAGGCCATCGAGGTTGCCGTTGCGCAGGCGCCAGATGACGTGCTGGGTGCGGTCGCCGCTGATGCCGAGGTTGATCGCCCCGCGCGGGCTGAAGGCCTTGGCCCACACATCCTTGCCCCCGCCCTCCCAGCCCTGGGTGATCGAGTCGCCGATGAAGAGCAGGCTGGCGTCGCCCTGTTCCGCCGCCTGCTTGGTCCGGGCGTTCATCGACGCGTGCCGGGCGGCCCACCACTCGTCCGCGCGGGCGACTGGCGTGATCGCGGCGGGCGTCTTGGGAGCGGGGGTGGCTTCCGCCGGCTGGCCCGCCGGCTGGCCAACCGGCTGGCCGGCCGGCTGAGGCGCGGGCGAGGGTGCGGGCTGCAGCATGGACAAAGCCCCGCCAAGAGCGAGCGAACCGGCCACGAACGCGGCAGAGGTCTGAAGCATCGTTACAGCGTACCACCACATCGGCCCACTGGCGAGGCTGGATTGAACGCGATCAGGCGGCTGTCCCCGTCCCGCCACCACCCCCGCCCAGCCCCCACCCCCCGCCCCGGCCCAGGGCCCTGGGGATCTGGGCGGGCCGCTCGGCCGGCGGGCCGCTTCGGAGGGCGCCGGAGAACCGGCCGTTCGCGCGGGCAACGATCCGGGCATGCTGCACGGGGTCGATATCGTGAGCGTCCCCCGCATCGGCGAGTTGCTCAGCGAGCACCCCGAGCGGTTCCTGGAGCGGTGCTTCGGGCCGGAGGAGCGGGCGTACTGCGAGAGCCAGCCGCGCCGACGGGTGGAGCACTACGCCGCGCGTTTCGCCGCCAAGGAAGCGGTGATGAAGGCCCTGGGCACGGGCCTGACGCAGGGGATCAGGTGGCGCGATATTGAGGTGACCCGCAGTTCGGCCGGAGCGCCGGGGGTGCGGTTGAGCGGGCGCGCGGCGGAGATCGCGAGCGGCCTCGATGTGCGCGAGTGGTTGCTTTCGCTGAGTCACACCGAATCGCTGGCGATGGCGTCGGTCGTCGCCCGCTGCGGGGCCTGAGTGTGCAACGGCGGAACCTGATCATCATCCGGCGCCGCGCTGGCGTTCTGACCATCCTCATACGCCGACCAGCGGGTGAGCAGTTGCTGCAACCGCGGGTTCTGGGCCGAGTCGGCAAAGGTCAGCCGGCTCCAGAGCCCGTCCCGCCGAACCAGGCAGACCGCCGCGGCGCCCCAATGCACGCCCCACAACACCAGCACGCTGTCACCACGGTGAAACTCCAGATTCCTGCCCCAACTGGTGACCCGAATCACCCCCGGCCCGGCGGTGACGCCTCCAAGCTGCACCGGTCGGAATCCCAGTCGATAGGCGATCCACGCGAGCACCGGCAGCAGGATGGTCAGCGTCGCCAGTCCGCGGTTAACGTCAATCATCCACTCCGCGGCTATGCGGAACGCCAGCCAACCAGCGATGAGTACGAGCCACACCAGCTCTGATTTCGAGACGCCGCCCCCGGCGCCAACATCCGCGTCCTCAGCCAGGTCGTCGGCGTCGATGGGGCCCGGGAGGTCCACTCCCAGGGCGATGGTGCGGGGTCCGGAAGGGCGGCTCTCCAGCCACAGGCGCGCGTCGAAGCACGCGCCGGCGGGACGCTCCGCCACGCCACGCAGCCAGCAGCGCATCGCGAGGTCGTTGTTCGCAGGCTGGCCCGCAGCGAGCAGTCGACGAGCGGCCGCCGAGCGGCGCCGATTGAGGATCCAGAGAAACGCCAGCGAGCACAGGATGAGTGTGAGCCAGACCCCGAAAAACTCCAGCGGCCATCGTGACGTCATCCGCGTCCCGGCGGCCGCCAGGACCATCAGCGCGAACCCCAGCGCTGCGACGCCTGCATAGCTGGTCGGCGGCGGACGCACCGGTGGGCGTTCAGCGACGGCCGTGTCCTCGGCGCGGCGAGACCGCAGCAGCGGCGACGGAATCGATCGGTTCGCGGCGACCACGGCCGGAGGCTCCTTCATGGGCGCCAGACGGGGGCGCGGGTCGGGGGCGCGGGGGCTGGAGGGGGCCCGCGGCGGCTTAGGAGCTGCCCTCGCCCATCCGGCTGACCCCCGCAGGGAAGGGGTAGCTGGGGAACACGCCGACGTGCCCGACCTTCCACATCGCCGGGGCGGTGTACACATCGCCCCGGAACCCCGCTCCGAACATCGTCCGCAGCACGCTTTCGAAGCTCGGCTCGCGGCCATCGGGGCCCTGCAGGCGGTTGGCCCGGGCGTTGAGGAACGACACCGCCGCCACGGGCAGCCGATCGTGCCGATCCCGCAGCATCTTGGCGACCGTCGCGAACCCGCGGGCCAGGTCGTCGAGCGTGAAGTGGTCGCGCCCATGCGGACGCAGCAGGCCCAAGATCAGCAGCTTGTCAAGATCGAACTTGAGCACGTACGGCTCGCGGTCACGCGCGGCGTGGATCGCCACCGACTCCTGGAACATCGCGGCATACGACGTCACGGCCTTGGCTGTCCACTGGCTGGTGTGGATCAGCTCCACCAGTCGGGCGATGATGCCGTGGCTGTTGTCCTCGTCATTGACGCCGACCACGATGGCCCGGTAGCGCCCGTCGAGGACGTCGCGGAGCATGTCCTGCCCCCACAGGATGCGGATCCGCTCGGCCGCAGAGACGTGCGCGGGTGAAGGCGGCGCGTTCTCCCCGGGTAGCAGGGTGACGCGATCGGGGGCCAGGTCCGCCGAGACCAGCGAGTCGCTCTCGCCGTCGTACAGGCGGACGGTGGGGAGGGAGCGGGGGGTCGGGGCGTTCATGCGGGCCTCCTGGTTTGGCGTGGCTGAGGGTCATGGTACCTGGAAACCTCCTCGGAGAACGTGCAAGAGGACACGACGGGGCCGATCACTACCATCGGCCATGACGAAGCCCAGCACCCTGCCGCCCGGTCTTCCGCTCGCCTCCCGCATCGCCGTGGTCACCGGGGCCTCGGCGGGGATCGGGCTGGCCATCGCCGAGCACCTGGTCGCAGCCGGGGCCCGCGTCGTGGTCAATGCCCGCCGGGGCGACCGCCTGGCGGCCCTGGCCGATCGGCTCACCAGCGCGGGACCCGGCCGGGCGGTCGCCATCGCCGGCGACGCGGCGGAGCAGGCGACGATCGACGCCATGCTCAACGGGGCGCGCTCTGTGCTGGGGGGGGAGGCCGATCTGGTTGTTGTGAACGCCGGGCGCGGGCTGCGTGGGTCGGTGGTCGATTCCGACCCGGCTCAGTGGGAGGAGATGATCCGGACGAACCTGCTCGGCGCCGCGCGGCTGATGCGGGCGGCGGCGGTGCGGATGGTGGAGGCGGTCTCCGCCAGCGCGGCGGCCGGGCGAGCGTGGACGGAGGCGCCCCGCGACATCATCGCCATCGGTTCGGTGGTGGGGCGGAACGTCTCGCCGTTTTCAAGCATGTACGGCTCGACCAAGTTCGGCGTGCACGGGCTGGCCGAGGGGCTGCGGCGCGAGTTGGGCCCCAAGGGCGTGCGCGTGACGCTGATCGCGCCGGGGTTTGTCGTCAGCGAGTTCCAGGGGGTCGCGGGCTACGACCCGGCATGGTTCAAGGCCGTGCTCGAGCGCCTGGGCCCCGCCCTCGACCCGGCGGACGTCGCCCGCCTGGTGAACTTCATCGCCGCGCAGCCGGCCCATGTGCACATCGGCGATGTGCTCATCCGGCCGACGCGTCAGGACTATCCGTAGTCCTTCGGAGCCCGCCACGGGAGTGGCGGGGAAGCGGTCACGGACTCGAGAGCGGCGACGTTGATCCGGGGGCGTTCGGCGCGAGCGTCCCTCCCCGCCGCTGCCGCGGCGGGCTCTGCCGCTCATCGAGCGGGGGTCTCGCGACCGGCGAGCAGGCGCTGGTAGAACGCGACGTCGTGCCAGTCGCCGAATTTCCAGCCGACCTGGCGGAACGTGCCGACATGGCTGAAGCCGCACGCCTGATGCAGGCGGACGGACGGTTCGTTCGGGAGCGTGACGCCGCCGACGAGCGTGTGGAAGCCGGCTTTGCCGCAGGCGTCGATCAAGGCCCCGTAGAGGGCCCGGCCTACGCCGCGCCGGTGTACGTTCCGTTCGACGTAGATCCCCGTCTCGGCGGTCCAGCCGTAGGCATCGCGCTCGCGCCAGCGCGAGGCCTTGGCGAACCCGGCGAACCGGCCATCCATCAAGGCGACAACGAACGGGTAGCGTTCGCGGGTCTTCAGCCAGGCGCCGAGCAGCTCATCGGGGGTCTGCGGCTGGTAGCCGAAGTGCACCGTCGTGCCGGTGATGAACCCGTTCGTCAGTTCGGCGATAGCGGGAAAATCGCCGGGCTCGACGGGCCTGATGATGAGTGATGCGGAGCTCACAGGGGGCGGGCTCGGGCGGCTCGGGCTCGGGTGGGCCGGACGGGCCGGGCTAGGGTCGTGGGCTGCCGAGCCAGCCGAAGGGGCGGAGCGTGCCGGGCCAACTGGGGCAGTACTTATAGAAAGCGACGTTGGTCTTGCTGGCGTAGAAATCGTTGCCGGTGAGGGCGCCGATATCGTCCTGTGAGTTCGGGTTGGAGCTTTGCGGCGTGTCCATGATCTCCGCCGAGCCGTCGAGCATGGAGGCGTGGCCCTTGCCGAAGTGGCGGGTTGAGATCTCGTCCCAGTTGCTGAAGAGGCCGTCGGGGGACTGGGAGTTCCACCAGACGACATCCTCCTCGATGAAGATGGGGGCGCTCCGCATGCGGCGGAGCGTGGTCTGCCCGCCAGAGACCGTCGCGGGGCGGTTGGCCTGGCCGCCCATCTGGCGGCAGCGATCGTCGTACGCCATCTGGGCGTTGGTGGCGAGGGGGGCGCCTGAGGCGCCGGTGACCATGGTGTAGTCAAAGTTCAGGGCCCGCTCAGAGAGGAACTCGCTGAACAGCGTGAGCTGCAGCTGGTTCTGCGGCTGCTGCCAGAACGGATCGCTGGTGTTGGCGGTGAAGCGAGCGGGCGTGCGCCGCTTGTTGGTGGGGCACTCAAAGATCTTGTCGACGTTGGAGAGGTACTGAAAGCCCGGACCGATGACGAACGGGTTGGTCGTCGCGTTGCCGGCGATCTTCTGGTTGCGGGGCACGACGTACCAGAAGCGGATCACCGGGGCGGGGTTGCCCGCCTCCCAGATGAAGCCCTTGTTGTCGTTGGCGTACATCGTGTAGCCGGGGGCGAGCTGCTTCATGTTCATGCGGCAGATCGAGGCCCGGGCCACTTCGCGTGCGTTCTTGAGGGCGGGCAGCAGCATCGAGACCACCACGGCGATGATCGCGATCACCACGAGGATCTCCACGAGCGTGAACCCGCGGTGCGGGCGCGAGGAGGCGATGGCGGGAACGGGCGTGTTCTCAGTGCGCTGCATGAAGTTCTCCTCGTTCGCGAACCGCTCAGAACGAGCGCTGAACGGAGGCCTCAGTGGGTGAGTGGGACAGAACGCCCCACGAACACTGGAAACAGTATACCGTGCCTTTGGGCAAGCTGCGCGGCAATCGGGCATCTCCGGCCCGAAACTGCGCGCGACCCAACAAGCGTGCATAACAGCTTGAGTATGCAACACGACGCTGCCGTCTAGGCCAACTCGCCCAGCAGCGCCAGCGTTTTCGACTCTTTCACCCGCACCCGCTGGATCGACCCCGTCACCGCCGTGGCGGACTCCGCCGGGTGATCAAAGAACACGATCAGGTCGCCCTCAGTCCGGCCCGACATCTGGACGATTTCCGGGCCTGCCGGGCTGATTCCGACATCGGCCGGGAACACCTGACTGCCCCCGGTCGAGCACGCGGAGGCGGGCTCATCCGCCCCAGCGTGGCTGGCCCCCGGCCGCTTGCCGCCGATGGTGACGGCGACGCCCGCAGCCTGCCTGGCCTGTCCGCCGGGCCCGTGCGACGAAGCGTGGGCCAGCGGCAGCCCCTCGGACTTGCGCTGGTCTCGGCGTGACACCCCTTCGACCATCACCGGCAGCGTCATGCCGACGAATTCGCGCCCGACTTCATCGCTGATGCGGCCCTGAAGGGCCAGCAACTCACCGTTGCGGCGCCGCTTCACGGCCTCGGGGACATCATCGGGGAACCGCTCGATCGCAATGGTTCCCGGGCGGGGCGAGTACTTGAAGATGAAGCAGTTCTTGTAGCGGGCCCGCTCCAGCAAGCGGGCGGTGGCCTGGAAGTCCTCTTCGGTTTCGGTCGGGAAACCGACGATGAAATCGCCCGCCAGGGTGAGGGGGCGGTTCGCCTCAGGCTGGTGAAGGAACGCCCGGGCCCGATCGAGGAACTCGAAGTACTCCTCAACGGAGTAGCCCCGGTTCATCAACTGCAGCAGCCGGTTCGAGCCCGTCTGGGCCGGGACGTGCAGGTAGCGGCAGATCCGCGGATGATCGCGGATGACCGTGAGGACATCGTCGCCGAAGGAACGCGGGAAGCTCGTGACAAACCGCAGCCGCTGGATCGCGGGGACCTCTTCGTGGATCCGCGCCAGCAGGTCGGCGAACGTGGTGACGTTGGCCCCGCGATAGGGGTCTTCGTGGCGTCCCTCGGCGTGCGTATAGGCCCGCCCCTTCTGAGGCTGAATCACCCCGCCCACGGTCACCGCGGCGCCGTGCTCGAAGCGGTAGTGGTTCACGGTCTGGCCCAGCAGGGTCACTTCGATGACGCCGGCGTCAGCCAGCCGCTTGCACTCATCGACGATGTGGTCCGGCGGGCGATGGACCTCCGCCCCGCGCGTGAAGGGGACGACGCAGTAGGTGCAGAACTTGTTGCAGCCGCGCGTGATGCGGACATACGCCGAGCCGGAGTGGTCGGTGGGGGAGATGGCCCGGGAGAGGTCGAGCAGCTCCAGCGTGTCGGCGGCCGCGGCGAGGGTCCCGGAGCGGCGGTTGGTGTTGCCCTGCAGGGCCGATTCCCCGGCTGAGCGCAGGCGCCGCACGTCGGGCTTCTCGAGCTCCGGCGTGTTGAGCAGGGCGAGGGTGTCCTCGTCATCCAGGAGCGCCGCCCGCGTGCGCACGGCGTTGTCGAGCAGGCCCGGCAGCTTGTCGAGCTCCCCGGGCCCCACCAGGATGTCGACCACCGGCATGCGGCGGAGAAGGGCCTCGCCTTCGCGCTCGGCCATGCAACCCAGCACGCCGACCACCAGGCCAGGCTCGCGGGCCTTGCGCAGCGCGAGCTCGCCCAGGCGGCTCCAGACCTTCTGCTCAGCGTGCTCGCGCACCGAACAGGTGTTGAAGAGCACCACCTCGGCCTGGCCGGGCTCGTCAACAAACCGGTACCCCAGGCCGCGCAGCGACCCGGAGACAAGTTCGCTATCGAGCTCGTTCATCTGGCAGCCGAAGGTCTCGAGATAAACCGCTTTGGGCCCGGGCATGGAGTGAGGGTAGGGGCCCGCCAGCGGGAACATGCGGGAAGATGCCCCGCGGGGACGCTCAACCCAGGGCTGGACCGTCCGCATTCCCAGCACCGCCACAGTCCAAAATGGGCAACGGGATCGGGAATGGGCGTTGACTGGGCCTGAACGAAAAAGCCCTGCACGGGCTGGCGCTCGTGCAGGGCCGATGGTCTTGCGAGGGGGGTGCTCCGCACCGGTGAACTGAGTCTGATCCTCGGGCCGTCAGCGGCGGCCGGGTCGCATCCGTGCGAGCCCGGCGTCTCGGGCCGGAGGAGGTGGTGCGGGAGGCGCGAATCCGTTCAAGTTCGCCCTCGCGTGACGATTGGCGAGCGGGAGAATGGGCAGATCAGGCCATGGCGCTGGGTCGCCGATCCGTGGCGGCCCGCTGGGCGTCCGTGCCCAGGCCGGCGTTCATCCTTGACGCCGGCACGCCGAGCCCCGACCTGCTCATCCACCCGCTCGGAAGACCCGGTTGCGTCGTTTCCGACGCCGCCGATCAGCGCTGCCCGCCCAATCCCGCTGCCGGGGCCCCGGTCATCCCGCCCACCGCTCCGCCCTGGGCCGCCAAGCTCTCGAGCATCGCCGGGAGCGCGGCGAACTTGGTCTGGGCCTGGGCCGCCCAGCGGCCCTTGTCGTGCACTTCGAGGCGGTTGCGGGCGCCGACCACCATGACCTCCGACTTCAACCCCGTCAGGTCCAGATGCGACTTGGGGACCGTGATCCGCCCGGCCGAGTCGGGCTCAACCCGCTCGGCGTAGCCGAAGTAGATGGCCTCGAAATCCGCCGCCTGCATGCCCGGGACCAGCGAGCTTGGGATCTGACTCGCGAGGCGTTCAAACTCCTTTTCGGTGTAGAGCCGCAGAATGCCGCCGGTCGTCCAGGGAACACAGAACCACGCTTTGCCGTCCCGAGCCTCATCCCACTGATTTCGGTATTTGGCCGGTATTGCAAGTCGCTGCTTAGGGTCGATACTGAGTTCGGAGAGTCCGGTGAAGAGCACGGCGAGCTCCGATCCGGCCCCCAGGTCTGGGCAGGTATGGGATTATGCCCCTAAACGCCCCACACTTCAACCCATCTCGCCACTTCGTGCCTTTTTGTGGACATTTTGCTCGCGACCTTTACCAAAATGTGGAGGGGCGGTGGGTCAATCTCCAGTTTTTAATAAGGATGTTTGATCGCTGTTAGGTTTTGTCGGCCGCTCCGCGTCATTTCGATAGGCGTCTATGATCGAGAACTCCGGAGCCGTTGATTGAGGCCGCTCCGCCGGGGTCACAATCGCCAACGCCAGCCGCACCCACCATGGCCCTCTCGCCCCACAACATCCTCGGGCTTGACTACCTCGCGGAGGCCGGGCGGCTGGGACCGCCCGTGACGCCGATTGTCGATGCACACTCGCACATTCACGGGGCCGAGGCGAGCCGCGTCTACGACCGGGCCCGGCGGCTCTTCGGCGTCGTGCAGACGTATTCGATGACGCAGCTTCCGCAGGCGGCGGCGGTGCGGGATGCGCTGGGCGACTCGATCCGCTTTATCGCCATCCCCACGTGGAGCGACGCGGACAAGAACCGGGCCCATCGCGCGGGCTACCTCGACACCATCGAGCGGTTCCACCGCGAGTTCGGCTCGCGCATGATCAAGCTGTGGGCCTCGCCCCGCCTGCGCGACATCATCCCGGATCTGAAGGACGCGCCGTTCGGCGCCACCGACATCGCGGAGATCGACGCGCCCTGCCGGGTGGAGCACTGCAAGCTCGCCCAGAGCCTGGGCATGATGTTCATGGTGCACGTGGCCGATCCGGACACGTGGTTCACCGCGAAGTACAGCAACGCCGCGCGCTACGGCGCCAAGGCCGACCAGTACATCGGCCTGGAGCGGATGCTGGATCGCTTCACGGCGCCGTGGATCGCGGCCCACATGGGTGGTTGGCCTGAGGATCTGGGGTTTCTCGACGGCCTGCTGACTCGCCACCCGAACCTGCACATCGACACCTCAGCGACCAAGTGGGTGGCCCGCGAGCTCAGCAAGCACCCGCGCGATGAAGCCGCGATGTTCTTCGCCAAGTGGACGGGGCGCATCCTCTTCGGGACCGACCTGGTGGTGATGGAGGATCAACTGTCGCCGGCGAAGAACGCGGGCAGCCCGATGGGCGAGCTGGCCAGTTCGCCCGAGCAGGCGTTCGAGCTCTACTGCTCGCGTCACTGGGTGCTGCGCAAGCTCTTCGAGAGCGAGTACGACGGTCCTTCGCCGATGGCCGACCCCGACTTGAAGATGGTCGACCCGCAGCGGCATCACGATCTGTCGTCGCCGCGGCTGCAGGGCCTGGGCCTGCCGGCCAGCCTGCTGCGCGAGCTCTACAGCGGCGCGGTCACGAGGGTGGTGGACCGCTGGTGGGCGGACAACCCCTGATCATCGCGTCGCGTCGAACGCGAGCCGCCAAAGCGGGGCATCACTGGCCGGGCCCGTCGCTCGAAACGGGCGCAGCCGCAGCCGGAGCTGGAGGAACGCTCTTCGGCGGCGCCACCGGCTTGGCCCGGGCGCAGAGCTGATCGACGCGTTCGGCGAGGGTCACGGCGCCTCTTTCGTCGAGCCCGGCCTTGATCGTGCCGTCGAGCAGGGCGGGGCCGAGCAGGTCCTGGAAATCGGGCGTGGCCCGCACCAGCCGCAGCGAGGCGCCCTGCATGATGCCGCCGAACACCGAGTCGCCTGTCCTGCCCGAGGCGTACATGAAGCCGCCGCCGCCATACACGCCCACCGCGCCGCCGGAGACGATGATGTGCCGGATCGTCACGTTGCACGCCGTGGAATCGACCGGGGTGCGCCCGGCATAGGGAATGAGGAACAGGTGGACGTGGAGGAGGTTGCCGGAGGCGTCCTCGAGCTTGTCGGCGGGGTCGGCCAGGCGGGCGAGGGGCAGATCAGTCAGATAGAGGTCGGCGCTGTTCTCGTCGTATCGGCGGTAGACGGCGGTCTGCATCGCGGGCGTCAGGGCGCCCGGCTTGTCGGCCGACCGGATGGTGAGCTCAGAGTCCTTCGGGCTCGAGGTGCAGCCCACAAGACTCGCCCCCGCCAGGGCCAAGGCCCCGAGCATGCTCAGCCTGAAAAGCTGATTGGCTGCGGGCCAGCGGAAGGTTGCCAGGCGACGCGGCGGCTGAGCGGGGCGGGCGGGTCGGGTCATGTGCGGAGGATACCCGGTCGGTGTGCGTGCGGGCGGGGACGGGGCCGGGGGGCTGGGGAGCGAAGTGGGGCGGGTTTGATCACTCTTGCCGGCGGGCTCGTCAGTCCGGCTTGTGGGGCGGGGGGACATGATTTTCCGCTCAAGGTTGAGGGATTTTGACTCTATTCGTTCCGGGGCTCATCTCCTTTGTCCGGAGCGCCGTAAGCTGTTGTCAGCGTGGGTTCGTGGCTCGTTCCCCCCGCATCGCGATCGATGGCGATGCGGGAAGGGGGGTGGGCACGATGCTGGGAGACTGCGCATGAACCGTCCGAGCCTTGGCCGCCGCGTTTCGGTCCTGACCTCCCTGGCCCTTGGCGCCGCGTTGCTGGCGCTCCCGGGCGCCCGCGCGAGTTCCGCGGCGGTTCCGCAGCAATCCAGCCAGCCGGCCGCTCAGCCCGCACCGGCGGCCAAGCCCACCCCGCCCTCGCGGCGGACCGTCACCAATCCCAAGCCCCGCGGGCCAGGAACGCTTGGTCGGCCATCGAAGGGCAGCCAGCCCGCCCAGCCAGCAAGCACGCCCGCCAGCCCGGCGCCAAAGGCCTCTCCACCGGCGGCAGCCCCGCCCCCCCCGTCCAGCCCCGCGCCCGCACCGTCACCCGCCTCCTCTCCCGCCACCGCCCCGGCAGGGCCCTCGGCGCCGGCGAGCCCGGCGTCGCCCGCCTCGCCCGCTGCCTCCGCCCCGTCTTCCCCTGCCTCGCCATCGACGCCAGCGACCGGTCAACCCGGTTCGGGCCGGCCTGTTGGCGGACAGCCGGGCGTGAGCGGGCCACAAACAGGCGGTACGGGCCGACCGGGCCCCATCGGCGCCACGACGCCGACCATCCGGCCGATCACGATCGCCGGGCAGTCCGCGGCGACGCCGTTCTGGTGGGGTCCTTCCACCGGTGGCCCCGGAACGGGGTGGAACCGGCCGACGCGCAGCGGCCTGCCAGTCGGCAGCGAGCCGATCGCCACGGGGTACATCCCTATGGGCGTGCCTGCGGTGCTCTCGCAGCCGCCTGCGTACCCGCCGCCCGGCGCGCCGGAGCGGTTCCAGGACCGGCTCGCACGCGGGCCCCAGCCCCCGCCCGGGACGCTGAACATCGATGATTTCGTCCCCGCCGGGGCGCCGACGGCGGTGCAGCGCAACGTCGTGGTGGACGTGGGTGACGGCGTACACCTCCGCGGGCAGGTCGCCGGGTCGCGCTTCCGGGTGGGCTTCACGTCGGGCGATCAGCCGTTCCTGATCGATCGCTTCGGCTTCGCCCGCGATATCGGCGTGAGCGGCTACTGCTATCGCGGCGGGCGCCGCTATGGGTATGGCGCCGGGTATCCGCTGTATTACGGCTACTCCGATGATTACTACTACGGCCCGGTCTACGGCCGCACCGTGCTGGTCGATCCGGACCCGTTCGTCACGGGAGCCTCGCCGCAGCCGGCGATCCCGGCGCCCCCGGCTCCGCCGCTGGATGAGACCAGGCTGCCGGCGCTGGAGCGCGGCCATCTGGCCCTGGAGCGCGAGCAGCCCGCTGACGCGGTGAACTTCTACCGGGCCCACCTTGCGGTGCAGCCCAGCGACGGCGAGGCGATGCGGTGGCTGGCGGTGGCCCTGCAGTCGAGCGGCCAGCCCGCGACGGGCGTGGCCATGATGGCCCTGGCCTATCAAACGGACCCCTCGCTCGCGGTCGTGCCCATGGCGGCGACGCACTTCCCCGAGGCCGACGAGGGCGTGCGCCAGCGATTCCTGGCGGCGGTGGCTTACGCAAACTCGGCCAAGGGGTCGTCGGCGTATCTGACGGCGGCGGTGCTGGCTCAGGCGGAGGGTCGCGTCGATGTGGCCCGGCGCCTGGTGGCCAGGGCCAAGGCGGCAGGGCACGACCGGGCGGTGATCCGCGAGCTGGAGGCGGCGCTGGCGAAGAAGTGACGGTCGAGGCGCCAGCGGCCCGGTCCCGATAACTGCTCGTGACGAGGGCGGGTGCTTCTGCCCGGCTGTCTTGGCGGGCTTGCCTTGGCTGTCCGGGGTGCTACGCTTCCCTTCCAAATCCAGGACCGCCGGGCGGGGTATGCCCGGCACCGTTACGACCACCGCGTTCGCCAGCACCCCGCCAAGGTGCTGGATCGAAGCCCGCAAGCCTCGCTGTCGCGAGGGGAGCAGCTTCCGGCCGGTGGGAGGTGGAGCGCACGCGATATGGCTAAGAAAGAAATCAAAGAGATCTTCAAGATCATGGCCCCTGGTGGGTCGGCTACGCCGGCGCCGCCGCTGGGTCCGGTGCTGGGCGCCAAGGGTGTGAACCCGGGCCAGTTCATCCAGCAGTTCAACGCCAAGACCGCCGCGCTCAAGGGCAAGGTGGTCGGCTGCGTGGTGACGGTCTTCAACGACAAGACGTTCACCTTCGAGATCAAGGCTTCTCCGGCCAGCGTGCTGATCAAGGAGAAGGCCAAGGTCGAGAAGGGCAGCGGCGTGCCCAACAAAGAGAAGGTGGGCAAGGTCAAGCGCGCCGACCTCGAGGCGATCGCGAAAGAAAAGATGGCCGACCTCAACGCGGGCTCGATGGACGCGGCGGTCCGGATCATCGAAGGCCAGTGCCGCTCGATGGGCGTCGTGGTGGAGAACTAACCCATGCCGAGAATCTCCAAGCGAATGAAGGCGAACCTCGCGCTCCAGCCCGCGGACCCGGTCCTGCCGGCGGAGGCGGTGGCGACGCTGAAGAAGTTCAAGGCGCCCAAGTTCGACCAGACGGTGAACGTGGCGCTGCACCTGAATATCGATCCCGCGCAGGCCGAGCAGGGCATCCGCGGCTCGGTGAGCCTCCCTGCGGGCATCGGCGTGAAGAAGCGGGTCGTCGCCTTCTGCCGCGAGGACCTGGTGAAGGCCTGCCTCGAGCACGGGGCGATCAAGGCCGGCGCTGACGAGCTCGTGGCCGAGATCGAGAAGGGCTGGATGGACTTCGATGTTGCGGTGGCCACGCCCGACATGATGAAGGTCGTGTCGAAGCTGGGTAAGGTGCTGGGCCCCAAGGGCCTGATGCCCTCGCCCAAGACCGGCGCGGTGACCCCCAAGCTGGTCGAAGCCGTGAAGGAATTCGTCGCCGGCAAGGTCGAGTTCCGTAACGACAAGGGCGGGACCGTGCATGCGGTGCTGGGCAAGCTGAGCTTCAAGGACGCCGACCTGGTGTCGAATCTGGAAGCGTTCGTGGCGTTCATCGAGAAGATGCGCCCGGCGAGCACCAAGGGCGGGTTCATCAAGAAGGTCGTCATCGCGGGGGCCATGACCCCCGGGGTGCAGATCAAGTACGTCTCCGCGGTGGAAACCAAGTAAGAACAGGCGCGAATCAGATCCTGACGGGGCCGGGCCCGTCCAGCCGGCGACGACCGGCCCCAGAGAAAAGCCCCAGAGAAAAGCCATGTCCAAGACTGTTAAAGGCATCATGATGGGCGAGTACAAGTCCCGCGTCGGCGGGGCTTCGGACGCCATGGTGATCAGCATCCGCGGGCTCAAAGGCAAGGACACGACGCGCTTCCGCGCCAAGCTGCGGAAGAACAGCATCAAGGTCGCGGTGATCCGCAACGCCCTGGCCAAGGCGGCGTTCAAGGGCACCGGCCTCGAGGCGCTCTTCCCGCTGCTGGAGGGCCCCTCGGCCCTGGCCTTCGGCGGCCAGTCGGTCGTCGAGGTCGCCCGCGAGATCGTCGACCTGGTCAAGGACTTCCCGGGGCTCGAGCTCAAGGGCGCCGTGCTGGATGGCACGCTGTTCAAGGGCGAGGCCGGGGTGAAGGAGCTGAGCAAGTTCCCCACCAAGGCGGAGGCTCAGGCTCAGGTCGTCACGCTGCTGGTCAGTCCGGGTCGCAAGCTGCTGGGCCAGATCAAGGGCCCGGGTTCGGCCCTGGCGGGGATCATCAAGGCCATCGAGACCAAGCTGGAGAAGGGCGAGACGATCGCGAAGCAGGCCTGAGGCCCGGCTCGGGATCGCCCGCAGATCGGCGTCGGAGCAGTTGGAGCGAGGAACGAAATCGACACCTGATTGGTCCGCGTCAGCGGATGAAAGCACCGGGAGCGTCCCGGTCCCTCTCGGGTGAGATCATCGCGGCCCACGGCGTACGCCGGGGGTCGCCAGAACGAGGAACGAAACCATGTCCGCGATCGCTGAACTCGGTGACAAGCTGGCCGCCCTGTCCCTCAAGGACGCTGTTGAGCTTGGCAAGTACATGAAGGACACCTACGGCATCGAAGCCGCCGCCGGCGGTGGTGTGATGATGGCCGCTGCTCCGGCCGCGGCCGCCGCGCCCGTGGAAGAGAAGACCACGTTCGACGTGGTGCTGAAGGGTTCGGACCCCGCGAAGAAGATCGCGGTCATCAAGGTTGTGCGCGAGGCTTCGGGCCTGGGTCTGGCGGAGGCGAAGGCCTTTGTCGAGGCGCCGGGCAAGCCCGTCAAGACCGGCATCTCGAAGGCCGACGCCGAGAAGCTCAAGAAGCAGCTCGAGGAGGCCGGCGCGACGATCGAGCTGGCCTGATCGATCTTTCGGTGCAAGTGCAAGAAAAAGGAACCCTTCCGCATGGAGGGGTTCCTTTGTTTTTGGGCCGATGGCGCAGCGGGCTGCAGGTGCTCGATGGTTGCGGGCGGTTACTTGCCCTCGGGCGGCTTGGATGGGGGGGCGGGCGTGGGGGGGGTATCGGACTTGGGCTCGGCCCGCCAGAGGGGGCCGAGCATGCACCAGCGCGCCCCATCCCACGTGAAGAGATGGAACGCCGTGCCGGTGGTCTTTCCGGGCTCGACGAACCGCACCTGGTGAACCGTCAGGCCGGGCTTGAGCAGCGATTGGGCGACAATTCTGGCCCCGCCGGGGAAGTCGGACCTGGTCTCTTTGCCGACATCTGCAGCGAGTTCGTCGCTGGTGGCGCTGGTCACCAGGACCTCGGTCTGGGTCTCGGCATGCTTGAAGACCCCTGCGAGGATCTTGTCGTCGATGGCCATCGCGGCGTTCAGGCCGTCGTAGAACTTCTTGACGCGGGCCTCGGCCTCCTTGGAGAGGTCGGGCCTGAGGGCCTTGCGGGCCCGATCAAAGTCGGGAACCAGCTCGCGGGTCATGGCGAGGAGCGTGGCGGTGCTCTTCTCGTCCTTGGCGAACTGGAGCTCGTGGACCTTGGTGAAGAACGCCTTGAGATTGGCGGGCGTGTTCTCGTATGCAAAGCCGCTCGGGCGGGCGGCTGGCTTGGCGGCAGCGGGGGGCGTGGAGGCGGGCGCGTCCTTGGCAGGGCCCGGTTTGGTGGCTGGTTGCGGACTGGCGGCCAGGAGCGTTGCGGCCGCGACAAGGCTGAGCGGAACATTCATGGGCGAATTCCTGATGGGTGCAAGCGGGTGTTCGTTCCTCAAAGGCGAGCGGATGTGCCGGAAGATCCACGGAAGAGGGGATAGATCGCCCTCTCAAATCCACATCGCGGGGTGGATGATACCTGATTGGGGGAAAACCGATCGGCAGGCGAACGATGATGATTGTGTGCAAAACTGGCGAGCTCAAGATTCTCTGGCACTTGACTTGCAAGGGTGAGGCGCCGCGGGTACACTTGCCCACTTGTCTCGAGGCGATCCGGGCGCATGAACAAAGCCAATCGGTAATTCACTGACCAGCGGCTGGCCACGGCAGGCGCGGTCGCTGCATCACCATCGCGAGGTGACCACGATGGCGGAACTGAAGTTGCGCAATTACTCCAAGCGCGGCGACGGCATGACCGTCCCCGACCTGACCAAGATCCAGTCCGACGGATACGAGCGGTTTCTGCAGATCCGTAAGGGTCCGCAGGAACGCGATCCTTCCATCGGCTTGGAATCGCTCCTGCGTGAAGTCTTCCCGATCGAGAGCTACGACGGGACGATGTCGCTGGAGTACCTCTACTACGTTCTGGAGTCGCCCCGCTATACGCAGGACGAGTGCCGGGAGCTGCGGCTGACCTTCGGCGCGCCCTTCAAGGTGGGCGTGCGGCTGCGGCGCGAGAACACCAGCGAGGTGGCCGAGGAGGAGATCTACCTCGGCGAGTTCCCGATCATGATGGGCGGCGGCGAGTTCATCGTGAACGGCGCCGAGCGCGTGATCGTGAGCCAGCTGCACCGCTCGCCGGGCGTGGACTTCTCGATCGTCTCGGCGGAGGCCGACCGGCCTCTGCACTCAGCCCGCATCATCCCCGAGCGCGGCTCGTGGATCGAGCTGGAGGTGACCAAGAAGGACGTGCTGGCGATGAAGATCGACCAGTCGACCAAGATGGCCGCCACGACGTTCCTGCGCTGCCTGGACGAGTCGGTGAGCACGACCGAGGCGGTGCTGAGCCTGTTCTACGAGATCAGCGACCTCAAGCCTGAGCAGGTCCGCCCCGGGCACTACGCCGCGGCGAGCATCGTGGACACCGACACCGGCGAGGAGCTGGTGCACGTGGGCCGTCGGATCGAGGAGGAGCACGTCGCGGCGATCACCAAGAGCAACCTCAAGGCGCTCAAGGTGATCCAGAACCCCGCCGACACGCTGATCCTCAACACGGTGGCTGAGGAGAAGCTCGAGCTGTTCGAGGCCGAGAGCGAGTACGAGCGGGCGCTGCTGAAGATCTACAGCAAGCTGCGTCCGGGCAACCCGCCCCAGGTGGACAAGGCCAAGGCCCTGTTCATCGAGAAGTTCCTGGATGAGAACCGCTACCGCCTGGGCAAGGTGGGCCGGTTCCGCATCAACCGGAAGTTCGACCTCAACACCGACGAGAACCTGATGTTCATCACCGCGCAGGACTTCCTGCGGGTGATCCAGTACCTGCTGGACCTGCGGTCCAAGCGGCTTGATCCCAAGACCGGCTTCCCCGCGGCTCAGGTCGACGACATCGACCACCTGGGCAACCGGCGGCTGCGGACGCTCGACGAGCTGGCGGTGGAGGAGCTGCGCAAGGGCTTCCTGAAGCTGCGCCGGACGGTGCAGGAGCGCATGAGCGTCAAGGACCCCTCGGAGATCATGAAGATCTCCGACCTGGTGAACAGCAAGAGCATCAGCTCGGCGATCGACTTCTTCTTCGGGCGGAGCGAGCTGTCGCAGGTGGTCGACCAGACCAACCCGCTGAGCTCGCTGGTGCACGAGCGGCGGCTCTCGGCCCTGGGGCCGGGCGGCCTCAACCGCAAGCGCGCGGGCTTCGAGGTTCGCGACGTGCACATCAGCCACTACGGCCGGATCTGCCCGATCGAGACGCCCGAAGGCACCAACATCGGCCTGATCGCCTCGCTGGGGATCTACTCGTCGATTGACGAGTACGGCTTCCTGCGGACGCCCTACCGGGTGGTGAAGGACGGCAAGGTCACCGACAAGATCGTGCACCTGCGGGCCGACGAGGAGATGAAGGCGATCCTCGCCCCCACCGACTCGCTGACCGAAGAGGGCAAGATCAAGAACGGGACGATCCTGGCCCGCGTCAACAGCGAGCTGGCCGAGGTCGGGCACGAGCACGTGCAGTTCCTCGATATCGCCCCCAAGCAGATCGTGGGCGTGTCGGCGGCGCTGATCCCGTTCCTCGAGCACGACGACGCCAACCGGGCCCTCATGGGTTCGAACATGCAGCGGCAGGCGGTGCCGCTGGTGAAGGTGGATCCCCCGATCGTGGCGACGGGGATGGAGAAGGACGTGGGGTACAACTCGGGTATGGTCATCAAGGCCAAGAACCCGGGGACGATCACGTTTGTCGACAGCCAGCGGATCATCATCGACAACGCCGACGAGTATGAGCTGCGGAAGTTCGCCGGGCTCAACGAGCGGACCTGCCTGAACCAGAAGCCGATCGTGAAGCTCGGCCAGAAGGTGAAGCGGGGCGAGATGATCGCCGACGGCCCGAGCACGCGCCTGGGCGAGCTGGCCATCGGCAAGAACGCGCTGGTGGCGTTCAACACCTTCGACGGGTACAACTTCGAGGACGCCATCGTCATCAACGAGCGGCTGGTGAAGGACGACGTGTTCACGTCGATCCACATCGACGCGTTCGAGGTGGAGATCCGCGACACCAAGCTGGGGCGCGAGGAGTTCACCCGCGATATCCCCAACGTCTCGGAGAAGATGCTCCGCAACCTCGACGAGAACGGGGTGATCCGCATCGGCGCCCGCGTGGGCCCGGGCGACATCCTGGTCGGCAAGGTGAGCCCCAAGAGCAAGACCGAGCTGACCCCTGAAGAGAAGCTCCTGCACGCCATCTTCGGGCGCGCGGGCGAGGATGTGAAGAACGACTCTCTCGAGGTGCCCGCCGGCGTCGAGGGCATCGTCATCGGCGCGTCGCGGTTCTCGCGGCGCATGCACATGAACGAGGAGCAGAAGAAGCAGCTCAAGAACCAGATCGACACCTACTCCCTGGAGATGGACAACAAGGCCATCGCCCTCTTCAAGGACATGGTCAACCAGATCAACGAGATCCTCGGCACGCCGATGGTCGACCCCAGCACCCGCCAGAAGGTCGGCGCCTCGGATATCCCCGAGGTCGTGCTGGAGCAGATCTCCAACTTCGACGTGAAGTGGATCAAGGGCTCCAAGGAGGCCAAGGAGAAGGCCGAGGTCGTCAAGGGCCAGTTCTGGCCCCGCATCGAGGCCATCAAGCGCGAGAAGGAGCGCAAGATCGGCCACCTGAAGCGCGGTGACGAGCTCCCCTCGGGCGTCCTTGAGATGGTCAAGGTCTACATCGCCACCAAGCGGGCCCTGTCGGTGGGCGACAAGATGGCCGGCCGGCACGGCAACAAGGGCGTGATCGCCCGCATCGTGCAGGAAGAGGACATGCCCTTCATGGCCGACGGCACCCCCGTCGATGTCCTGCTCAACCCGCTGGGCGTGCCCAGCCGCATGAACGTCGGCCAGATCCTCGAGACCCACCTGGGGTGGGCCATGAAGATCCTGGGCGTTCAGGCCGTGACGCCGGTCTTCGACGGCGCCACCGAGGATGAGGTGCACGCCGCGGTCGACGAGGCCAACGAGTTTGTGACCAAGAAGATCGAGCAGTACGAGAAGGAAGCCCGCTGGGCCCATCCGCGCGAGATCATGGTCCGCATGCCGCGCGGCGGGAAGATCCAGCTGCACGACGGCCGCACGGGCGAGCCGTTCAAGCAGCGGACGACGGTGGGTGTGATGTACATCCTGAAGCTGCACCACCTGGTGGACGACAAGATCCACGCCCGGGCCACGGGGCCGTACTCGCTGATCACGCAGCAGCCCCTGGGCGGCAAGGCCCGCACCGGCGGCCAGCGCTTCGGCGAGATGGAAGTGTGGGCCCTGGAGGCGTACGGCGCGGCGTACATCCTGCAGGAGTTGCTGACGGTCAAGTCGGACGATGTCGAGGGCCGGACGAAGATCTACGAGAGCATGGTGAAGGGCGCCAACACCCTGGAGGCTGGGATGCCGGTGGCCTTCGACGTGCTGTGCTCGGAGCTCAAGGGCCTGGGCATGAACATCACCTTCGGCAAGAAGAAGCTCGAGGGGGCGAGCCTGCTGTAGAGCCGTGAGTCATGGCGACCTCCTTTTCGCATCCCGCGAGGTTCGTCATTGGTCTCCTGTTCCTGCTGAGCTGGTTGGCGTTCCCCGTGCTCACCAGGCTTGGAGCGGATCCTGTCCTGAGTCTGTGCTTTCCGTTCGGCGTTCTTCTCGTCTCGTGCATCGGCGCCTGGGTCCTGACAAGGAATCGTCAGTCCAGGCAGGGTTGGCCCGCCAATTCCCGCGGATCGGAGGATTTCTATGGCCGCTGAAGCCGTTTACGACCGGATCAATGACTACGCCAGCGTCAAGGTCACGCTGGCTTCGCCCAACGACATCCGCTCCTGGTCTTACGGCGAGGTGAAGAAGCCCGAGACCATCAACTACCGCACGTACCGGCCCGAGAAGGACGGCCTGTTCTGCGAGCGGATCTTCGGCCCCGAGCGCGACTACGAGTGCGCCTGCGGCAAGTACCGCGGGACCAAGTACAAGGGCATCATCTGCGAGCGCTGCGGCGTGAAGGTGACCCACTCGCGCGTGCGGCGCAAGCGGTTCGGGCACATCAACCTGGCGGCGCCGATCGTGCACATCTGGTTCTTCAAGGCCGTGCCCAGCCGCCTGGGCAACCTGCTGGCGATGAAGACCAGCGACATGGAGAAGATCGTCTACTTCCAGGACTACGTGGTCGTCGATCCGGGCGACACCGAGCTGAAGTTCAAGCAGATGCTCACCGAGGATGAGTACCGGGCCGCCGTGGAGAAGTACGGCAACGCCTTCCGCGCCATGATGGGCGCCGACGCGGTGCGCGAGCTCATCGAGCGGACCGACCTGGCGGCGGTGGCCGAGCAGATCCGCAAGGACCTCAAGGAAACCAAGAGCAAGCAGAAGATCAAGGACTTCGCCAAGCGGCTGAAGATCGTCGAGCAGCTCCGCGGGAGCGAGAACAACGCCACGTGGCTGGTGCAGGACGTGATCCCCGTGATCCCGCCCGACCTGCGCCCCCTGGTTCTGCTGGAGAGCGGCAACTTCGCCACCAGCGACCTCAACGACCTCTACCGGCGCATCATCAACCGCAACAACCGGCTCAAGAAGCTGATGGACCTCAACGCGCCCGATGTGATCATCCGCAACGAGAAGCGGATGCTCCAGCAGGCCGTAGACGCCCTCTACGACAACAACCGCTGTCGACGCCCCGTCCTGGGCTCCTCCAACCGCCCCCTCAAGTCGATCACCGACATGATCAAGGGCAAGCAGGGCCGCTTCCGCGAGAACCTGCTGGGCAAGCGCG
>CAZSZO010000045.1:0-29254 GCA_964611125.1 uncultured Phycisphaeraceae bacterium
CCCCCCCCCCCCCCCCCCCCCCCCCCCCCCCCCCCCCCCCCCCCCGGCGCCCCCCGGCCCCCCCCCCCCCGGCGAGGTCATCTGGAGCCTGGGTGGCGGGCTGGCTGAGGAAGGGGTCGCCCGCGGACGCGAGGAGCAGATCGCCGCGGCGCGGCGCGAAGTGGCGGCTTGTCTCCCATGGGTGAGCATGGAGGGCGTGCGCTGGGCGACCGGGCGGATCGACCGGGCCGAGGGCCTGACCCCCGCCGGCGCCCGCCCCGATGAGCCGGTGCTGCATGCCCAGGCCGGCGTGGTGATCGCCTGGCCGACCAAGCTCGCCTTCGCGCCGGCGCTCGCCAATCGCATAGTCGCGCTCGCCCCGCGATCGCCCGCTGGCGGGGCTCCGCTGGTCGTTGACGGCCTACGCCCGGCTGTGGCTCCACCGCCCTGGGAGGCGCTGCCGGAGGGGGCGTGGTCGCCGTAAGACCCTGAGACCCTAAAACCCTGTGACGGACGCTCCTGTCACCCAGGCCTAGGCCCCGCGGATCTTCTCCACCGTGCGCGTGGTGCTGCGGCCTTCGACGACATCGAGCAGCTCGACCTTGCCGCCGTACGACTGCACGAACGCCGCGCCAGGGATGGACTTGATGTCGTACTGGGCGCCTTTCACGAGCACATCGGGGCGGACCAGCCGCACGAGCTCCTCGGGAGTGTCCTCGCCGAAGACCACCACGGCCCCGACACATTCGAGCTCACCCAGCAACTGGGCCCGGTCGTGCACAGGGTAAATCGGCCGCTGCGGCCCCTTGAGACGGCGGACCGACGCGTCGTCATTCACCGCCACGACCAGGAACTCCCCCAGCGCCGCGGCCCGGCGCAGCAGCGACACGTGCCCCGCGTGCAGAACATCAAAGCAGCCGTTGGTGAAGACCACCCGCAGCCCCTTGGCCCGCGCGGCGCCGACCTCGATCTTGATCTCATCGGGCGTGCGCAGCTTCCCGCGGGTGGAGCGCTCCCGGGCCAGCACATCGGCGTGGATCCGCTCCAGCGGGATGGGGACGACCCCGAACTCTTCCACCTCCAGGCCCGCCGCGGCGTTGGCGAGCTTCACCGCGTCGAGCCACGCGATGCCGTTGGCCCGGGCCGCGGCGAGGGCCGCCAGCACCATGTCGCCGGCGCCGGTCACGTCGTACACCCGCCTGGCGACGGTGGGCACGACCTTGGCGGGGCCCTCGCGCTCCAGCAGCAGGGCGCCGTGCCGGTCGAGGGTGATGACCGCGGCGTCAAGGTCGAGTTGTTCGAGCAGCCGCAGGGCGGTCTCGCCGTACGCCTCCGGGGGCGCATCATCGCCGGGGCGCAGCCCGGTGGCCCGCTGGGCCTCGGTGCGGTTGGGCGTGATCGACGTCGCGCCGCGGTACTTGCTGTAATCCGAAATCGCGGCCGGATCGACCAGCACCTGCACCCCGGCCCGGCGGGCCCGGTCGATGATGGCGGCGCACACCTCCGGCGTGCACACGCCCTTGTGATAGTCCTCGAGGCACACGACGGTGCGCACCGGGTCGCACGTCCGCAGGGCGACCTCAAACGCGGCGATCATCCGCTCCGCGGCCTCGCGCCCGCTCGGGGCGGTGCTCTCGTAGTCAAGGCGGAACATCTTCTGCGGGTGGCGGTGCTGGGCCAGGCCGATGAGGCTCTGCTTGACGGTGGTGGGGCGGGCGGGGTCGGTCACCAGCCCGGCCGGGTCAACACCCGATTCCGCGAGCAGGGCCCGCAGGCGGTCGCCGTCGGCGTCAGCCCCGACCAGGCCGAAGGCCCGCACGCCGCCCCGCATCGCGACCAGGTCGAGGCAGACATTGGCCGAGCCGCCGGCCCGCTCCTCGCTGCGCTGAACGTGGAGCACCGGCACGGGCGCATCGTTGGAGAGCCTGTCGGCGTTGCCGTAGGTCAGGCGGTCGAGCATGAAATCGCCCACGACCAAGGCAGTGAAGGGCTTCCAGTTGGCAAGGGCGTCGAGCAGCTGCGACATGTGGGGTGAGGTTAGGGCCGCCGGGTTCCCCCCACCGCACCCCCGCTGCCGGCCGCCCCCCCACCCCCCCACCCCCCCACTGCCGCCCGGCGGTGTGGCTACTTGCTCGGGTTGAGCAGGGCGTCGATATCGCGCCGGCGGTTGGCGTCGGTGGTCTTGGCCATCAGGCCTTCGAGAAAGGCCCGCCGGCCGCCGTCACCACGAAGGCGCCGGATGACCCGCGAGGCTTCGTCGGCGTCGCGCGCGAAGCTGTCGGGGCGGATGCTGGCCGCGAGCAGATCGGCCTGCTGATCGTTGAGCAGCCCGGCGCTCGGCCACAGCGTGTGCCAGGCGACGTCGTAGATCGCTGGCTCCTTGGCCGCCAGCGGCAGGGCCTTGGCGTAAAGCCCGGTCAGCACGTCCAGCTCCACCCGGCGCTGCGCGGCGCCCAGGGCCAGCAGCGCCGCCTCGGGGGTCACCTGGTCGGGTTTCTGCTCAAGCATCGCCCGAGCGAGGCGGACCAGATCGGCGTCGCGCCCGGTCACCAGCAGGTTCGCGAAGCCCTCAGCCACCTTGTCGGCTTTGAGGAGTTCACCCAGCTCGGCGCGCAGATCGATCGTGTCCTTCATGGGCGCCGTCTGGCTGGCGGGCTCGATCGGGGCCCCCAGGAACGCGGGGGGCCACACCAGCAGCGGGTCGCCGATCACGGCGAGGCGCCAGGGCGGCAGGCCGTCGACCCGGGCCGCGGCGCCGAAGGGCATGGGGCCCATCATGCGCTTGATGAAGACCGGTGTGGGCTGGAAGGCCTGCAAATACGGTTCGTGCACTGAACCGAGGTAGGCGTACACGCCGCGCTCCAGCCAGCGGCCGCAGATGGTCCAGCGGGCGGTGGGCGACTGGGCGGACCAGGAGTGCACGAAGTGCACCATCGCGGGGGCGGCCAGAAACGGGATATCGCCAGCGAGGCCCTTGCCCGGGCGCAGATCGAAGCTGTCGCTCATGCCCGATGTGTTGACGGCGATGACCCCGGCCTGAACACAGCCCACCGGGCCCCGCCGGTCCTTGTACTCGGCGCGGCGCGTCCATTCGCCGGCGGCCCGGTCGCGCCAGTCCTTCAGGCCCTGCCTGGGCTCGTCGTCGACCCGGCAGTTCACCTCATAGCGGCGCAGCTGGTTGGCCGCGTCGGTGGCGTCGTAGAGCGACCAGGGCGGGTTGCTCTCATAGCCGTCGAAGAACCAGCCGTCCTCGGGCTTGAGGAACAGGCCGCTCATCGCGCGATAGGCCGCCTGGGCCGAGGAGCCGAAGATCTGGCCCGCCCAGGCCCAGCGCTCCATCCGCTCCCCGCCGCCGCCCGTCCCGGCGCGATCATGCCGGCCGATCAGGTCGGTGGTCGCGACCGGCTCCCCCGCCTGAGGCCAGATCGCCCCGCGGGCCAGCGGCGCGGGCCGCCCCTCGGGCCACGACCACTTCGTCTTCGCCGGGACCTGCAGGCACAGCGTCACGGCGTCGATGTCGTCGCCCAGCTCCGACCAGCGGAAGCCCGACGCGGCGCACGCCGCCTCGATCGACTTGCCGAAGGCGTCGGCGGTCCGCAAGTCCATCACGCTGTCGACACCGCCCTGGGGTGCGTCATCGATCCACAGGAGCAACTCGCCGTGGCCCGCGGCCAGGGCCGCCGCGGCGGTCCACGCCGGGTCGCGCATCGACGCGACCACCACGCCCGGTGGAAGCAGGTTGATGGCGCGCAGCCGGTCGGGGTACGCGGCGTAGTCCTTGGCGCCCCACGTGACGGCGACCACGCTCTCCACCACGACCCGCTGCACAAGCTGGTCCTTGGGCCATTCAGTCTCGGGAATCGACCAGCGCACGACCGACTTGGGCCCATAGGCCCGCACAAAGCGGGCGATGTTCTCGCGCCCGAGCCATGAGCCGTCGTCGAGGAGCACCGGAAAGCGGCCCTCGGTCGACCACCGGCCGATCGCGGCGACATACGACCACACATCCGGCACGATCACCACCGTGGGGATCGCCGGCACCTGATGCCGGACCTGGGCCGAGCGGATCCCAAGGCGCACCGCCGGCGGCAGGTCATCAAGCGTGATTTTCTTCTCGGGTTGGGCGCCACCTGGCGGCTGGGCGGGGAGCGACGGCGGGGGGCTGGAGGGGGCGCCGGGAGGCCGAGGCCCCGAACCGGGGGGCGGCGCGGCCGGCCTGCCGGACTGGGGAGGTTGGGCCCCGGTCCACTGGGGCCAGAGGTGCATCACCATCGCCGCTACCGCCAGCATCGCCGCGCTTCGCCATGGCGTGTTCATGGCCGTAAGGTACGGTCCTTTCGCGAGCGTCGGCGGCCCGGGTACTTGTCCAAGTGGGCAGGGTTGGCGATCGGGGTTTGGGGGCTGGCCGCCGGGGCGCCGACGGGCACCTACCATCAGTTGTCCCCCGTTTATCCACTTTTTCAGCGAGCGTCCATGTCCAAGAAGTCTTCGGCCAACGGTCACCACTCAGCATCTCAGGCCGCTTCGGCGGGCAAGCCCGCCAGGAGCCGGCCGGCTACCGCCTCCCGGAAGGCCGGGGAGGACGAGTTGCTCCGCTTCCAATGGAAGCCCCAACCCGAGGGCCAGAAGATCATCAGCGAACTGGTGCACGACATCGTGGCCGCGTGCCCGCCGGCGGCGGAGCTGGTCGAGAAGATGAAATCGCACACCGGCACGCGGTTCATTGACTGGATCGACCACATCCAGACCCCGCGGACTGAGGCGCTGCTGGGCCGGCTCCAGGCGGCGGGGTTCAGCCATGTGCCGCATCCGGGCGCCGACGATCACTGGGTGCACCATGGGGCGATGTTCCCCCCGGTGGTGCTCGCCACGGAGTCTGATGAACCGGTGAGCCCCGCCAGCCGGCTGGGGGTGAAGGTCGAGTCGGTCTCCGATTTCCTGGCCGCGTGGAAGGTCCCGCTCACCAGCCGGGTTGAGGGGCGGATCGAGGGCCTGCCGCATTCGCAGTTCCGGCGCGCCTGCGCCTTCTCCGGGAAGGATGCGCAGGTGTGGGCGATCGAGCGGCACGGGTACCGGGCGTTCAACATCCCCAAAGTGGACCCGGGAACCTGCCTCAAGTCGGTCGAGCACCTCGAAGCCTTCCGGCGCCGCAAGCGGGACTTCGAGCTTGACGCTGACGGGTTTCGGCACGCGTCGGACCTCATCGACGCGGCGATCAACGACCTGGGCGTCGACTGGACGTGCGACCTGTTCTTCGCCAGCGAGCGCGAGTACTGGCAGCGGCGCAACCGGGCGGCCCAGGTGCAGAAGGCGCGCCAGGACAAGCTGGGCCTGGGCTGGGCCAATCATGATCACCACACGTACCGCTCCTCGCGGGCGAGCTTCAAGAGCCTGATGCAGGCGCTGCACAAGCTGGGCTTCCAGGACCGCGAGCGGTTCTATGCGGGCGCCGAAGCCGGCTGGGGGGCCCAGGTGCTCGAGCAGCCGGTTGCGGGGATCACAATCTTCGCCGATGTGGACATGTCGCCCGAGGAGCTGCGCGGGAACTTCACGCGCGATGGTCTGCCCGAGCGCAAGCAGCTCGGCACTGTCGGCCTCTGGTGCGGGCTGCATGGCGAGGCGTTCCTGCAGGCGGGCATGCACCACCTGGAATGCCAGTTTGACTGGCACCTTCTCAAGGCCCAGCTGCAGGCCGAGGCCCACATCAAGACGATGGACCCGTTCACGACCTTCCCCTTCCTGCGGCAGGCGTTCACGGAGGGGGAGAAGTGGTCGGTCGAGCCGCGGCGGATCTTCATGCTGCTGGAGCGCGGGCAGATCACCGCCCGCCAGGCCGAGCAGTTCCACAAGCAGGGCGCCCTCGGCAGCCACCTGGAGAACCTGGAGCGCAACGACGGCTACAAGGGCTTCAACCAGCAGGGCGTGAGCTCGATCATCGCCAAGACCGACCCGCGCAAACACGCCTTTGAGAAGACCGGGGCGTAAGCCCGGCGGGGCGGCTGCCTAGGCCCCACCTACGGAACGCGCACGAACTCGCTGGACCGGGGTGCCGGGCCAGAGCCCGTGCGGTACCCCGCGCCGTTGAGCAGGTTGTAGGGGAAGCGCTTCTTGAGATTGGCCGCGGCGGGGTTGTTGCGCTTGGTGAGGTCCTGCTTGGCGGTGACATCCTCTTCAGGGAAGACGCCGATGGTCACCATGCTCTGGCGGAGGCCGTGGAAGTAGTACGCCTGCTCGCCCTCACGCCGGAGCTGGATGGCGGCTTCCTCAGCGCTTCGGCGAATCTCCGCGAGGTCTTCCGGAGAGAGGCGCTGCACGTCGAGGCGGGTGTACACGCCGACCTGAAGCGTGACCAGCGGGCCTTTGCCGTATTGATCGCGGGCCCGGGCGAGGTTGTACTCGGGACGAGCGCCGAGCGCCGCGCCGCCTGGTCCCTTCCCCCCCTGCCCAGGCGGGGGCGCGAGGAAGGCATCGGCGAAGGGCCGCTCGCCGCTGATGGCCGCGGCGCGGATGCGCTTGAGCTCGCCCTGCGCGGCGGGCTCGGTGGGATCGCCGAAGCGGCCGAAGGCGATGAACGTGGACTCGCCCCGCGTCGCGGTGTAGGCGGCTTCAAAGCCCGCGAGCGACTGCACGCGGGCGAGCCCGGCGGCGGCGAGTGACGCGTGATTCTCCCCGCGAAACGTGGCGAGCACGATCGACCAGGGTTCCTCGCCCGCCGACGCGGCGCGCGAGCCGGGCTGGGCGGGTGAGCGGGGCGATTCGGAGTCGTCAGACTGAGGGGACTGGGCGGCCTGGGTGGTCTTATTCTGGCCGGGAGCGGCGGGCTTGGACGCGCCATTTACGCGCTGGCCGAAGACGACGGGCGCTTCGCTGGGGTCGTACTTCCCCCGGGCCGGGGTGTCGGTTGTGCCGTTTGTGCAGCCTGTAACGCCCGATAAGGCGATTCCGAGCGTAAGGGCTGTAGCGGCTGCACTGCGCAAAGCCAGCGCGGTGTAACCCAAAATCGGCTCAGGCGGAATACCTAAACGCACTTCCGAGCGGCGAGGCAACCGGAAAAGGTCGAAAATCTGGCTCACGTCGCGTCTCCGGTTATTTTCTGTAAACCACTGCGCCGCAGGAGTTTAGGAGTCTCTTCCACCAGTGTATCGGGCTCAAGCGATTTCCCGACTTTAGCCGATAGCTCACATGTGGCCGTGGTCAGTCGCAAAGTCCGGTCATGTTTGGCCCGATAGAAGATCTTGGACGGATCCCTCGGTGTAGTCGGCAAGGATCGCCGGCAGAACCTGGCAGTATCCTTGCCCTTGGCCGAAGCCCTCGGGCGCGTCTGGAGATGTCCATATGAGCACCGTCGATCAAGTCGCCCTGTCGCACTCCGCCTCCACTTTGGCGTATGCCCCCCGCACCCGGGTGGCGGCGCCAGCCCCCGAGCAGCCTGTGAGCATCACCCTGTCGAGTCCCGATTCCGTTGACTTCTCCGCCGAGGCCCGGGCCGCTGAGGGCCTGCAGGGCGGCAACGTCCAGCGCGTCCGCCAGGCCCTGGCGGAAGGCACGTACCTGAACCCTGACAAGCTGGATATCGCCATCGATCGGTTGCTGGCCGACCTCAACCGCCAGGGCTGAGGCCCGATGAGGCCGACGCTGCACTGACCGAGCCGATAAACCCGCTGCTCTCCAAGCCCCGGGCATGACCGGGGTTTTTTCTTGCGCCGAGACTGCGTGTGTTTTCACGGCTGTTTGCGCGGCTGATCGGGTGGGCCGTCCGGCAGGGCCGGCAGCAGCTTCGTGATGTCCGGCAGGCCCTCAAGATTGGGGGCTGGAGCGTCGGGCTGGCCAACCGGGCCGGCCATGGCGTGGACCGCGCCCGTGAGAGCGCGAACGGTTCGCGTGTAGCGGGCGAGGTCAAGCGATTCGATGGTGTCGGTGGGCTTGTGGTAGTTGGGGTTACGGAAGTTGGCGGTGTCGGTCACCATGACGGCGGGGTAGCCGCGCAGCAGGAACGGGGCATGATCGGAGCGGAGGATGTCGCGCGGCGCGACGGGGAGCATGTCGAAGGCGAAGACCTTGCAGGCGGGCTCGGCGGCGCGCATCTGCTCCTCAAGCGTGCGGATGAACGGGCGGCCGGAGAGCACGCCGGCGAGCACGATGAAATCACCGACCGTGGGAACACCCAGTCCCTTGAGGGCGGCCATGGGGTTCTTCTGACTGTCGGGCTGGTCGGAGTAGTAGCCGAGCATCTCGAGGCTCATCATGCCTTGCAGGGCGTATTCCTTGCGGCCGATGGCCTCGGCGGCGTCGGCGGCGTACTGCTGGGCCCCGATGAACCCCGACTCCTCCAGGTTGAAGAGCACAAAGCGGACGGTGCGGCGCATCGGGGCGGACTTGAGCACGCGGGCCATTTCGAGGACCGCGGCGACGCCCGTGCCGTCGTCATCGGCCCCCGGCGAATCGGGCACGGCGTCGAAATGGGCGGAGACGATGTAGACCTCTTCAGGCTTCTCGACGCCCTTGATATCGAAGCTGTAGTTGAACCACTTCTGGGGTGGCGCGGCGGGCGCGGTGGCCGCGTCGCCCGGGGGCTTTGATGAGGGGCGGTCCGCACGGGGGCGCCAGAAGACGGGATGGGCGACGGGTGTGAACCCCAGATCGCGGATGGCCTGCTGGAGGAGTTCCTGCGTCTCCAGCAGGCCCCGCTCGTGGTCCTCGTCGCCAACGGGCGACCGCTTGGCGGGCAGGGCGCGGATCGTGGCTTCAAGGCGGGCCTGCTCGACCTGAGCGGCGGGGCCGGGCGCACGGCTGGGCGGCTGGGCGGGGGGTGACGCTGGCGGCTGGAGGCAGAGCAGGAGCGTGGCGAGGAGCATGAAGGATTGTTGGCTGGATTGTTGGCGGGGTTGCTGGCGGCTTGCGGCCCGCCGCGCCTGCGTCAGACCACGAGGCGCTCGAGGATGTCGACGACGCCTTCGGCCTCGGCCTTGGGAGAGATGTAGTGGGCGTGCTCCTTGATCGCCGGCTGAGCGTTGGCGGGGCAAGCGAACCAGCGGACCCGCTGGGCGATGCACAGGTCGCTCATGGTGTCGCCGATGCCGGCGATGCGGGCCTTGGCGAGGCCGAGCTGGGCGAGGAGGCGGTCGAGCCCGGTCCCCTTGCTGACGTGGGCCAGATCGCAGTTGATGTAGAGCCAGGTCATGCTGACGCGCAGCGGCCAGCCGCGGCGGGCGAACTCGGCCTCGACCCTGGGCGCGATCTGCTCGCGGAGGAGCGTGGTATCGGGGTGGTAGAGGGTGACGCTGGCGGACTTGCCCACCTGCTGGGTGACGCCCAGGGGCCCAAGCTCGGCGCGGGCCCAATCCTCGACTTCGCGCACCGCGGCGAGGTGGGCGGGGGTGATGGCGGGATCCATCTGGTGAACGTGCGTGCCCGGGTGATAGACCCAAACGCCCATCTCGCAGACGCAGGGAAGGCTGAGGCAGCCGATGAGGCGGCAGATGCTCTCGGCGAAGGGCTGCGGGCGGCCGGTGCAGAGGGTGATGAGCGGGCGGTCGCCCCGCTCCATGGCGAGGCGGTTGTGCTCGCTGATGCGGGTGAGCGAGGCGAGGTCGAAGGGCTTCTGATGCTCGCTGACGAGACAGCCGTCGATATCGCAGATGACGAGGTCGAATTCGCGCAGTGGCAGTGTGCCGGGCATGCTTCCTCCAGTCTGAGCGTAGTCGGGCGGCGGGCGGAATTGCTACGCTCGGAGCGATGCTGGTGCATGTGAACGGACAGATCGTGCCCGCCGAGCAGGCCCGCGTGAGCGTCTTTGATCGCGGGTTCATCTTCGGCGATGGGATCTACGAGGGGCTGCGGTCGGTGCGCGTGAACGGGTCGCGCCGGGTGATCGGGCTGCGGCGGCACATCCGGCGGCTGAGCGAGGGCCTCGCGGCGGTGGGGATCGCCTGGGATGCGTCGCGGCTGGGGGCGATGATCGATGAACTGCTCACGGCCAACGGACTCGACGATGCGTTCATCTACTGGCAGGTGACCCGCGGGACGCCGCCGAGCGGGGCGCCGGTGCGATCGCGGGCGCCGGCGGCGGGAACCGTGCCGACGTCGATGGGATACTGCACGCCGCTCCCGGGGCTCGAGAGCAACCACGAGCCGGCGTGGAAGGCGGCCAGCGTGCAGGAGGACATCCGCTGGACGCGGGGCGAGGTGAAGTCGATCTCGCTGCTGGGGAACATCGTGGTGTCGATGGCCGCGGCGGAGCGCGGCGGCGAAGAGGCGATTCTGGTGCGCGACGGACTGGTGACCGAAGGGGCGTACACCAACGTGGTGATCGTGACGCCCGAGGGCGAGGCGGCCACGCCTTCGCTGAACAGCGCGCCGATGCTGGCGGGGGTGACGCGGCAGATCCTGGTGGGTCTCGACCCGGCACTGGTCGAGCGGCCGGTGCGGGCGGGCGAACTGGAGACCGCCCGCGAGATCATGCTGGTGGGCACGACCACGATGGTGACGAGCGTCACGCGCCTGGACGGGCGGGTGATCGGCTCGGGCGAAGCTGGGCCGGTGGCGCGCCGGCTGCTCGATGTGCTGGTGCGGGCGATCCGCGAGGAGCGAGAAGACGGGCCTGTTCGGTAATACGCTGAGATCGAGCGAGCGCAGTTGGCGTGACCGGTTCGCGAACGAATCTGAGAAGGTCTTTTCGGCTGGAGAGCGCGATGGCCAAGAGCAGCGTGAAGAAGAAGCAGAACGCGACGGCGACCAAGACCGCTAGGACCGCTAAGACCGCCAAGAGCGGCAAGACGAACGCCAAGGCCGCCCGCACGCCGGCCAAGCCGACCAAAGCAGCGACCGGCAAGCCGCCTGCGAAGGCCACTGCAAAGGCCAGTCCCGCGGCGGGCGGCGCAGGGGAGTTGTTCCCCGACTTCGCGCTCATCGACCACACCGGTGCGACCGTGACGCGGGCCAGCCTGCGCGGGGTCCCGGCGGTGATCTACTTCTATCCCGAAGCTGACACCCCTGTCTGCACCAAGCAGGCGTGCGGGTTCAATGACGGGCTGGCGCAATTCAAGGGTGTCGGGGCGAGGGTGCTGGGCGTTTCGCCCGATGAGCCCGCGAAGCTCAACGCGTTTGTGAAGAAGTTCAAGCTGGGGTTCACGCTGCTCTCCGATGCGCCCGGGCGGCCGGGGGGCGACCCGCCGTTCATGACCAGCCTGGGCGTGTGGGGCGAGAAGAGCCTGTACGGAAACACCGTGATCGGCGTCAGGCGAACGACCTTCCTGCTCGATGGCGAAGGGCGGATCGTGAAGCGCTGGGACAACGTGCGGACCAACGGGCACGCGGAGCGCGTGATCGAGGCGTTGAAGGGCGTGAGCTGAGCGGGCGCCAGCCGAGTCTGGCTCAGCTTTGCAGCAGACCTCTCGAGAGGCTCTTGCCGGTGAGGGCGTACCACGGGGCGATCGAGAGGCTGGGGACGCGCAGCAGCGGCCACAGGAACGCCGCGAGGCGGGGGCGCATGAGCACCTCCGCCGCGGCCCGGCAGGCGGGGCGGCGCCAGCGCAGGCGGGCGCGGTAGCTGCTGGCGAAGCGCCGCTGCAGGCGGGCCAGCGACTCGGGGGTCAGGGCCGGCTGGTCAGGCGGCGTCTGGGCAAACGGGGCTCCTAAGGGGGTGGTGAGGGGAGCAGCGAGGAGCGCGCCCAGGGTGGCGCCCGCCCAGAGGGCCAGACCGATGCCTTCGCCGCCGACAGGCTCGACCGCGCCCGCGGCGTTGCCGATGCGGAACGACCGGGGGTGACCCGGGCGGAGGTAAGGCGAGCCCGCGACGGGGCAGGCGAGCCACTCGCCGCGGTCGCCCGCGGCGAGGCGCCAGGCGGGGTCGTACTTGGGCCACAGGCTGGCGAGCATGGCGTCGGCATCGCCCCGGCAATGGGCAATCAACCGGCGATCAGCGACCAGGGCGCAGGTGGCCAGGCCGTCTTCGACACCGACCGTGCCGACATAGCCCGAATCAGCTGAGCGCATGCGGAGCGTCCGCTCCATGCCTGGCAGCCGGAGGTGGCACTTGTGACCAAGGACCCCCGGGCGCGAGGGGGTCGGCCCGGCGGGGTCATGCCGCCCGGCGCCATCGGCGTGGAGGATGATGTCGGCGGAGAGGCGGCGGCCATCGGCAAGGCGGGCGTGGACGCTGCTGGAGGCGTATTCGACGGAGCGGACGCTGGCAGGCTGCTCAACCACGGCGCCCGCGCTGGCGGCGCGCGCGACCAGCAGCGTGTCGAGGGCCGCGCGGGAGAGCGACCAGGCCGGGCGGGGCATGGCCCACTGGGCCCGCCGGTCGCCCAGCTCAAAGACAAGGGTGTCGATCCGGCGAGCCCCGCCGGCGGCGAGCTCGGCCGGGACGATCAGTGCTTCCAGGATGGCGGTGGCGGCGGGGCTGATGAACTCACCGCAGACCTTGACCCGGGGGAACGGCCTGGCCTCGATCAGGGTGCACCGCCAGCCGGCCCGGGCGAGCGTGATGGCGGCGGAGGCGCCGGCGGGACCGGCGCCGAGGATGAGGGCAGAGGGCATGGGTTGGATTATGCTAGGGTCGTCACGGGTTGCCGGGGTGGGGTCCGGGGGGAGGTTACACTCCCGGGGGATCGTGAAGGTGGTCAAGCTTCGGTTTGGCGGGATCAGCCGCGGGCCGGTGGTCGAATAGGGTGCGGTCGGAGCGTCGCCTTTCTCGGGGCGATGGCCCGGACACGTTGGGGGTCGTTGGGGGTCGTTTGGGGGGGGATCGGATTCATCTGGAGCAGCCCATGCAGCACAAGAGCCCGTCTCGCGCGTTCACGATCGCTGAGTTGATGATCGTGCTGATCATCCTCGGGGTGGTGCTGGCGGTGGTGCTGCCCTCGCTGAAGGCGACATCGTCTTCGGCGAAGAAGGCGGTCTCCACCACGATCATGGCGAGCCTCTCCGCAGCGGCGACGCAGTTCGCCGTGGACAACCAGGGCCGCACGCCCGGGTACTTCTCGGCTGGCGAGATGGGCTCGAGCGGGGCGTCGGGCGGGGGCGGCGGCGCGGGCAATGACGTGCGCGGCTTCCCGGGCTTGAACAACGTCTTGCTCGACCTGATGCCGGGCGTAACCACGAAGGCGGCCAACCCGGCCCAGGGCGTGATCGAAGTGGGTCCGCAGGCGACCGTAGTGGTCGATCTCAAGCAGATGGGCTCGTCGGTGATGAGCGATGCATCGGCGTCGAACCGGGCGTATTTCCGGCCGGATCCGAAGTACTTCTATGCGACGGTGGACCCGGCGAACTACGCCAACGCCGCGACACTGGGCGCGGGCAAGCAGTTTTCGAACGACCCCAACCACCTGGTTCTGCCGACGGCGTATGACGCGTTCGGGCAGCCGATCCTGGCGTGGCAGACCGACGAGCGCGTGCCGCCGACGCAGGGCTTCTTCGCGTCGCTGAACTCCAACACGCTGGCGAGCGTGTACTACGCGCAGAACAGTTGCTTCCTTGAGGCGACGAATCTCGGCCGCCTGGGGCGGAATCAGACGACCAACGGCGATGCCTACAGCATGCTGACCCGCAATGCGCCGGGCAACGGCACGAACCCCAACGTGCGGACGCTGACCTCGATCCTGGCCAACCCGGCGTTCCCGGGAAGGGCTCGCGGGCCGCTCACGTTTCACTCGGCCGGCGCCAACGGGCTCTATCTGGGCACCGACGAGCGTGGGGCCAAGCTGGCCCAGGGCAACAGCGCCACGCCGGGCGCGCTGCCGTACGCCGCGGGTGTGGACCCGGTGAAGAACGGCGACTTTGACGACATCTTGGTCAGCGCGGGGAACTGAACTGCGTGGAGGCGGCTTGACTCCCGGTGGCGGGGCGTCACCCTTCTCGGGTGCCGGGCTTTCCGGGTGACCATGCCGCGTCACTCTCGCACGCGGCTGGACCGCGTGGGTGGTCGCCTGCCAAGACAAAGCACTCGGACATCGAAGAGCAGCCGCTCGGCCGGCCCGCCCCCAGGCGTCGCGGAGTGTGGTGCTTCGCGCTCTTCGCGCTCGGCTGCGTGACCGGGCGCGCGGCGGACGGCACGCCCGGGTGGGTGTGGCTGGCCGGGTGCGCTCTGTGCGCGGCGATCGGCGCGAGCGGGTCGGGCCCGCGGGCGCGTGTGGCGCTGGCGCTTGGGGCGGTGCTGCTTGGGGCGGGCTGGTTTGGCGTGCGGGTGCGCGAGCGGGCCGCCGACGAGCTGGCGGGCCTGCTGAAGGGCGTCCCGGCGATGACGCCGGTCCAGGTGCGGGGGATGCTGACGCAGGCGCCGCGGGCGATCGATGTGCGTGGGGTGGCCTTTGAGCTGGCGGTGAGCGGGCTGCGGATGGATGGCGGCTGGGTGGAGGCGCGCGGGGCGGTGCGGGTGTTTGTGGAGGGGGGCTCGGCGCGGGGCCGGTGGCGGGCGGGGGAGCGGGTGGCGGTGCGGGGGTTCTTCTCGCCGATTGGCCCGCCCCGCAACCCAGGTGAACGCGACGAGCGGCTGTGGGCGGCCCAGGAAGGCATATCGGGGCGGGTGCGGGCGCCCTCGCCGGAACTCGTGAGGCTGGATGATCGCCAAGCGGGCGCGCTGGAACGCGCCAGCGGCGCGTGGTGGGCGGGGCTGGCGCGCCTGCGGGAGGGGGCGTCAGCGTGCCTTGATGCGGCGGTGGGTGGTGAGGAGACCGCCGGCGACGAGCGGGCCCTGGTCGGGGCCTTGTTGCTCGGGCGCGATGACCCGGCTCTGCGGCCGCTGTCGCGGGCAATGGCCCGCCTGGGGCTGGTGCATGTGCTTTCGATTTCGGGCTTCCACCTGGCGGTGATGGCGGGGATGTCGCTGTTTCTGGTGCGGCTGACGGGCGATCACGGGCGGCTGGAGCCGGCGATCGTCGCGGGTCTGGTGGCGGTCTATCTGTTCATCGTGCCGGCCCAGTCGCCGGTGCTGCGGTCGGGCCTGATGGTGCTGGGCCTGCTGGCGGGGGAGATGGTCGGGCGGCGGTACGACCGGCTGAACCTGCTGGGGTGGATCGGCGCGCTGCTGCTGCTGTGGCGACCCATGGATCTGTGGACGGCGGGGTTCCAGCTCTCGCTCGGGGTCACGGCGGTGCTGCTGTGGCTTGGGCGAAGGGTGCATGAGCAGTGGTTCCCGCCCCGGGTCATCGGAGACGCGGGCGAGGCGGAGGCGGCTCGCGAACCGGGTGTGATGCGGCTCGTGCGGGGGGCGTGGGAGGGGGTGAAGGGGCTCTTTTCATCGAGCGTGCTGTGCTGGGCGGTCGCCAGCCCGGCGGTGCTGCATCATGTGGGGGTGGTGAGCCCGCTCGCGGCGCTGACGAGCGTGCTGCTGACGCCGCTGTTCACGCTGCTGCTGTGGCTGGGGTATCCGGCGCTGGTGCTGGGGGCGATCTGGCCCGGGGGCGCGGGGGTCGTCGGCGGCGTGCTGGATGGCCTGGGCTGGGCCGCGACGGGGCTGACCTTCTGGCTGGACGGGCAGCCGGGGATGGCGGTGAACCTGCCGCAGGTGTCGACAGGTTGGACGTTCTTTACCACGGCGGTGATCCTGTGTTGGTTCCGCTGGGGGGACCGGCGCGACGCGCGGCTGTGGTGGGCCTCGGCCGCAGCGGGCGCGTGGCTCGCGGCGACGCTGGCGATGGCTGGTGGGACTGGAGGGAACCCCGAGAGCGAGCCCGCGCGGATGGATGTGCTGGCGACGGGATCGGGGAGCGTGGTCCTGATGCGGTCGGGTGATCAGGGCGTGCTGTGGCTGGGGGGATGGCGTGATGCGAGCGCGGGGAGGGCCTGGGACGTGACGATCACGCGGGGCGTGCGCGCGCTTGGAGCTTGGCGGGTGCGGACACTGGTCATTCCCGGGGGGACCGGCGAGGGTTACGGCGATCTCGCGGGGCTGGCGCTGGCGCTCGGGGTGTGCGATGCCCTGGCGCCGGAGGGGCTGGTGCGACGGGGTGAGCAGGATGGAGGGTCCGCCGCGGCGGGCGTGCTGCGGGCCCTGCGCGCGGCGGGGGTGCGGGTGCGGAGTGTGCGCGGCGGTGAGGAACTCGAGTTTGGTCACGCGGTGCTGACGCTTGACGCAGCGAGGGCGGGAGAGGGGGTGGCGGGGGAAACCACGGCGGGGCCGGTGGGGACGCTGATGGGCACGATGCGGGTGCGCTCGGGCGGGCAACAGGGCGTCCCGGCGGACGGGGAGGCCGTGCTGCTGGGGGCGCTGCGGAACCGCGAGCTGGAGCTGGCGCTGCGGAGCCTCGAGCGGGTGGGAGCGACGGGCGGGGCGGTGCCGGGCGGGCGTTTGGCAATTGAGCTCCCGCCGGGCGACTCGGGGCCGGCGGCGGCGTGGCTGGCGGCGCGGCCGACGGTGATGGCCTGGCGGCCGGAGAGCGAGCGGCCGGGAAGGGGCCTCGGAGGCTCGAAGGTGTGGAGCACGGCGGAGCGAGGCTCGATTCGCGTCGTCTGGTCGGGGGCCGGGCGGCTGAGGATGAGCGGGCTGATCGAGCCCGATGCGGGGGATCGGGCGGGGGGCGGGGCGGTGGATGGGGCGGCGGGGCCCTTGCGTGAAAACGCCGATTGACGACTCAACCAACGCCGCCAAGGATGACCAATGGAAGCCACCACAACGAACGGACGGCCCCAGGCCAGCGGCGGGGGGGCGATCGCGCAAGCTCATCACGACGAACCGATCCCGGGACAGGCGGAGAAGATCGTCGCCGACGGGATCACCTTTGATGACGTGCTGCTGCTGCCGCGGTACTCGACGGTGGTGCCGACCGCGGCCGACACGACCACGCGGCTGACGCGGGCGATTACGCTGAACATCCCGCTGCTGTCGGCGCCGATGGACACGGTGACCGAGTCGGCCCTGGCGATTGCGCTGGCGCAGGAGGGCGGGCTGGGGATCATCCACCGCAACATGCCCATCGACGCTCAGGCCCGCGAGGTGACGAAGGTCAAGCGCTCGGCCAACGGGGTGATCCTGGATCCGCAGACGCTGTCGCCCTCGGACCCGGTGGGGCGGGCCCGACAGTTGATGGCCCGGCACCATGTGTCGGGCTTCCCGGTGACCGAAGGGGGCGAGGCCAAGGGGAAGGTGCTGGGGATCCTGACGCGGCGCGACCTGAAGTTCGTTGAAGACGAGTCCACGACGGTGGGCGCGGTGATGACGGCCGACGACCTGGTGACGGCGGCCCCGGGGACGACGCTGGATGAAGCGGCGATGATCCTCAACCGCAACAAGATCGAGAAGCTGCTGCTGGTGGACAAGGACTTCCGCCTGGCGGGGCTGATCACGATGCGGGACATTGATCGACTGAGCCAGTTCCCGCGGGCGTCGGTGGACGGACGCGGGCGGCTGCGGTGCGGCGCGGCGGTGGGCGTTGACCAGTACGAGCGCGTGGAGGCCCTGATCAAGGCGGACGCCGACGTGCTGGTGGTCGACACGAGCCATGGGCACAGCGAGAACGTGCTGCGGACGGTGCGCGAGATCAAGCGGCGGCACAACATCGAGGTGATCGCCGGGAACATCGCGACGGCGGAGGGGGCGCGGGCCCTCATAGACGCTGGGGCCGACGCGGTGAAGGCGGGGATCGGGCCGGGTTCGATCTGCACCACGCGGATCGTGACGGGCGTGGGGGTGCCCCAGCTGACGGCAATCATGAACGCGGTAAAGGGCGCCGCGGGGACGGGGATCACGGTGATCGCCGACGGCGGGATCAAGCAGAGCGGCGACATCGCCAAGGCGATCGCCGCGGGAGCGGGGGCGGTGATGATGGGGTCGATGTTCGCGGGGCTGGATGAGTCACCCGGGGAACTGGTGATTCGGCAGGGGCGGCGGTACAAGTCGTACCGCGGGATGGGGAGCGAGGGGGCGATGAACGCGGGCTCGGCCGACCGCTATGGCCAGAAGGGCCCGCAGAGCCCGGGCGAGGCCGCCGAGGGCAAGCGGATCAAGTTCGTTCCGGAGGGGGTGGAGGGGCTGGTGGCGTATCGCGGGGTGCTGGCGGAATTCGTCTTTCAGATGGTGGGCGGGCTGCGGGCGTCAATGGGGTATTGCGGGTGCCAGACGCTGCCGCAGCTGCAGCGGGAGGCGCGGTTCTGCCGGGTATCGGGGGCGACGGTCGTTGAGAACCACCCGCACAACATTCGGATCACCAAGGAGTCGCCCAACTACCTCAGCGAGGCGATGGGCGAGTGAACCGGCGGGCGAATGATCCGGCGGGTGGATGGCGACCCGGGACGACCGACTGGCGCGGTATAGTGCGGCCATGCGAACCCCTTTGGTCGGCGGCAACTGGAAGATGAACACCGAACTGGCCTCGGCCAAGGCCCTGGCGGGAGCGGTCGGCCAGGGGCTGGCGGGGGACCAGCACTTTCTGTCGGTTGACGTAGCGATCTTCCCGCCGTTTCCGTACCTGCTGGCCTGCCGGGATGAACTGGCCAGGACCGGCTCGCGGGTGTGGCTGGGGGGGCAGAACCTGTACCACGCCGAAAAGGGGGCGTTCACCGGGGAGGTCTCGCCGAGGATGCTGCGGGACTGCGGGGCGGGGGCGGTGCTGTGCGGGCACAGCGAACGCCGGCACGTGCTGCACGAGGGCGACGACATTGTGAACGCAAAGGTCCGCAGCGGGCTCGCGGCGGGGCTGCGGGTGTTTCTGTGCGTGGGCGAGAAGCTCGAGCAGCGGCTGACGGGGCAGACCGACACGGTGACGGAGCGGCAGGTGCGGCTGGGCCTGCGCGACGTGGGGCCCGAGCAACTGTCGCACATCGTGATCGCGTACGAGCCGGTGTGGGCGATCGGGACGGGCAAGGTCGCCAGCCCGGAGGACGCGCAGGACGCCCAGAGCAAGATGCGGGCGGTGGTCGCCGACATGTACGGGCCCGCCGCGGCGCGGGCGATGCGGGTGATTTACGGCGGCTCAGTGACGGCGGCCAATGCCCCGGGGCTGTTCGCGATGCCGGACGTGGACGGCGGGCTGATCGGCGGGGCCTCGCTGAAGGCGGAGGAGTTTCTGGCGATCGTGGTGGCCGCGTCGAAGCGGGCAGACGGCGGCGGGGACGCGGCGAAGGCCTGACCGGGACGGCCCGGGAGGTGGGCTGCGCGCTGAGAGGGTCTGGTCGGGTCTCATCGCCCGGATCGATCGCTCCTCCTACACTCCCCTTCCGATTCTGGCCCGATCGTCACCCGAACGGGCTTTGGAGCTCTCCCGTATGCGCGCTTTTGGATTGTTTGACGTGCTGGCACAGACCGCCGCTTCGCCCTCGTTTTCCTGGGGCTCGCTTGCGACGGTGGCCATGGTCATGGTGTTTGTCGCGGCATGCGTGCTGTTGATTCTCGTGGTGCTGGTGCAGAAGCCGCAGGGCGGCGGGCTGGCCGGCGCCTTTGGCTCCGGCGCGGGCTCGGGCCAGACGGCCTTCGGCACGCGGACGGGCGACGCGCTCACGGTCGCGACGATCCTGATGTTTGTGTTCTATCTGGTGACGGCCATTGCGCTGAGCTATCTCATCCGCCCGGCGGCCCCGGTCATCGTCGAGCCCAGCGCGTCGGGCGAGCAGGCTCCTGCGACCACCACGCCGGCGACCACGGCGCCGGCGCCAAGTTCGACCCCCACGACTACCCCCACGACCACCCCCACTACGACCACGCCAGCGCCAAGTCCGGCCCCGGCCCCCGCCGCGCTGACGCCGGCCGAGCAACTCGCGACGCCGCCGGCGGCCCCGTCAACTCCCCCGGCGGAAGCGCCCAAGCCGGTGGAACAACCCAAGTAAACTCGATCGCCGTGTCTGATCACGACGTGTCTGGTCAGGATGTGTCTGGTCAGGATGGGGCTGATTCGGCCTCAAGCACGCGCGGGAGGGCCGGCATGGCCTGGCGATCGACCAGCCGCACCCAGATCCAATCCAGCAGCCGCACGCCCAGGTAGTGTTCCACCACCAGCCGTGAGACGAGCAGGCCCAGGGCCGCCCCGGCGATGATGTCGGTGGGGAAGTGTGCGCCGGTCAGGACACGGGCCAGGCAGACCACGACGGCAATGGGCCACACCAGCGGCCACAGGCGCGGGTAGAGCGCCGTGAGGAAGAACGCGGCGAGGGTGGCGAACGCCGAGTGACGCGAGGGGAACGAGGCAAGCGCTGACGACGACGACCAGGCGGACTCAAGGGTGATGCGGCCGCCCTCCAGAACCGGGTAGAGATCGAGCGGGCCGATGAACCCGAAGGGATCGTCCAGGCGCGGGCGCGGGCGCCCCGCGAGGCCCTTCACGAGCGTGCACAGCGTGATCAGCACCAGCGCGGCCAGGCCCCAGTCGAGCAGGCGGCGGCGGCGACGCTGATCGAGCAGGAAGATCGCCAGGCTGATCAGGGCCATCGAGGCACCCTGACCGAACTGCTGGATGGCTTCGAGCTCACGCCGGAGGTCGCCACCGCCCCGGCCGAAGAAGGCCTGGGCCTGCTCGCTGAGGCGCGGGTCGTCAGGGAGCAGGATGATGACGGCGACGATCGTGAAGAGCAGCAGCGGGGCCCAGGCGCGGCACGCGGGCAGGAGGATCCAGCCCAGCAGGGCGTCGAGCACCGGGCCCAGCACGGCCCACGCCGCGTGCAGCCAGCGGATCGGCGCCCAGAGCCCCCGGTTATAGTCGATGCTAGTGGCGATCCGGTGGCTGAACATCGCGGAGCTGGGCCTTTCTGGCGGCGGAGACGGAAACGAGAACCGGCGCTGGCGAGCGCTGGCCGGATCCCCGCGCGCGGGGGTCTGGCTGGTGCTCCTGACGATGGCAGTGTATCTGCCGGGGTTGTGGTCCATCCCGCCGGTGGATCGCGATGAGTGCCGCTTCGCCCAGGCGAGCCGGCAGATGTTCGAGGCGGCGGTCTACGCACGCGCTCCCGAGTCGGGAGCGGTCGGCCCCGGCGGGCTTGGTCGGTTCGAGCCGGCTCGGCACGACGGCGGCTGGGCGATCCCCAAGGTGCAGGAACGCGAGCGCCTGAACAAGCCGCCGCTCATCTACTGGCTTCAGGTCGCCTCGGCGTGGGTGTGCACCGGCGGCGACCCGCTTCGGGACGCCATCTGGATGTACCGCCTGCCCAGCGTGCTGGGCGCCGCGGGGACGGTGCTCATCACGTGGCGGATGGGTCTCTGGATGATGGACGCGCGGGCGGCGTGGCTGGGTGCGGGGCTGCTCGGGGTGGCGCCGATGGTCGTGTGGGATGCGCACCAGGCCCGTGCTGACAGCGTGATGATGTGCTGCACAACGGCGGCGATGGCGTGCCTGTGGCGGGTGTGGGGCATGTCGGGAGGAATGGCGGCCGAGAGGCTGAGCTCGCCGCGGGGCGGGCTCGCCTGGCCCGCCGCGTTCTGGTGCGCCATGGCGGCGGGGGTGATGACCAAGGGCTTCGTCACGCCCATGGTGGCCGGGCTGGCGATGGTGTTTCTCGCTGTCACAACGCGCCGATGGAGCTGGCTCGGGAGCGTGCGACCGGTGCTGGGCGGGGCGATCCTGTTCGCGTCGATCGGGCCATGGGTCTACGCGGTGGCCCTGCACCTGGGCGGTGTGGGCGCCTACGGGCAACTGGTGTGGGGCGAGTTCTTCGTGCGCGGCGTCGCCGGGAGCAAGGAGGGCCACTTCGCCCCGCCCGGCACGCACACGGTGCTGCTGGCGGCGCTCTTCTGGCCCGGGAGCCTGCTGACGCTCGCGGCGTTCGGGCGGGGTTGGCGGCTGGGGCTGGGGAGGGGCAGGCCCGCGGAGCGATTCCTGATCGCGTGGATCGTGCCGGCCTGGGTATTGTTCGAGCTTTCGCCGGCGAAGCTCCCCCACTACACCATGCCGATGCTGCCGGCGGTGGCGCTGCTGAGCGGGCGGATGGTGCTGGCGATGCAGGCGCGGTGGAGACCGGCGGGGGCGCGGGCGGGGGCGCCCGGAGGGATGATCGGCGGAGCCCAAATCGGTCCGTGGGCCTTGATCGGCGCGATCGCGCCCGCCGTGGTGCTGGGCGAGGCGCTGGCCGGCTGGCGCGGAGCGGCCATCGCGGGCGGAATCGGCGCGGTGATCGGCTTGGGCGTGGCCTATGGGCTTCGGACAGGCCGGCCGCTGGGCGTGCAGGTGGGCGGGCTGGCATATTCGGTGGTGGTGTTGGGCCTGGTCTTGAGCACGGTTGCAACCCTCGCGCCCGGGGCGACGTCAGCGCGCCTGGTGAAGCGGCTCGAGCGCATCGACCCCGAGGGGCGACGGCCTCTGGCGAGCGTCTACGGAGAGGACAGCATGGTCTTCGGCACGCGGGGGCGGGTTGAGCGGATGGGGATCGACTCGATCCCCGGCTGGCTGGCCGGCCGCCCGGCCGGGCTCGCGATCATCCCGATGACGGCCGGCGCCGAAGCGGGTCCGTGGCGGGTGGTGGCCAGCGAGCGCGGCGGCGAACTCGGGCGGGCGGAGTCGGCATGGTTGATCGTGGAGAAAACCCCGTGAGCGACGAATCGGCCGGACCATCGGGTCTCCTGATCATCGACAAGGCGGCGGGGCCGACGTCGATGGACGTCTGCCGGGTGGTGAAGCGGAAGCTGATCGCGGGCGGGGCGGGCAAGAAGGTGAAGGTGGGCCACGGCGGCACGCTCGACCCGCTGGCGACGGGGCTGATGGTCGTGATGGTCGGCCGCTGCACGAAACTGTGCGAAGAGGTCATGGCCGGCGAGAAGAGCTACCTGGCGGACGTTGATCTCTCGGCCTTCACCACGACCGATGACCGCGAGGGCGAGCGGACGGAGATCGCGACAGCCGCGCCGCCGGACCGGCGGGCGATCGACGAGGCGTGCGCGCGGTTCGTCGGCGTGATCCAGCAGCGGCCGCCGGCGTTCAGCGCCATGAAGATCGACGGCGAGCGGGCGTACAAGCTGGCTCGGCGCGGCGAGGCGGTGGAGATGGCCGCCCGCTCGGTGCGGATCGACGCCATCGCGGTGTTGAGCTACGCGTGGCCGCATGTGGTGATCAGCGTTGACTGCGGCAAGGGAACCTACATCCGCTCGCTGGCGCGGGACCTGGGCAGCGCGCTGGGGACAGGCGGCTGCCTGGCGGGTCTGCGGCGGACCCGCGTGGGCCGCTGGCGGATCGACGGAGCCCGGCTGCTCGACGCCTTGCCCGAAAAGCTGACGCAGGTGGACCTGCTGGCGCCGTGAAACACGCGGTTCAGGCGTGCGACTTGGCGTCGCGGGCCGCGGCCGATCGGCCGGGGTGAACCGGCTGGGGGTTCTGGCCTGGGTTGTGGGCGCCGGTGCGGGGCGGCTTGGCGGGCTCGGCGTCGACCGACCTGGGCGCCGCGAGGGCGAGCATGCGGTTGAGGCCCAGCAGGGCCAGATCGCGGGCCTTGGGGTGCACCGAGACGCGGTTGATGACCTTGCTCTGGGCGAGGTGATCCAGCACCCAGCAGAGGTGCGGCTGGTCGATGCGGTACATCGTGGTGCAGAGGCACTGGCAATCCGACAGGATGCGGACGTGCACCCCGCGAGCCTCAGCCTCGCGAGCCAGGCGGGCGACCAGGTGCACCTCGGTGCCCACGGCCCACTTCTCACCGGGCTGCGCGGCCCGGATTCGGCGGATGATGTGCTCGGTGGACCCGCGATCATCGGCGAGGTCGACAACGTCCTTGGCGCACTCGGGGTGGACCAGCACGCGGGTCCGCTGGGCCTGGGGCAGGCCGGCCTCGGCCGAACGGATGGCGCGCACATGCTCGGGGCGGAAGAGCTTGTGCACCGAGCAGTGCCCGGCCCAGAGGATCACCGTTGACTGCAGCACCTGCTCGGGCGAAGCGCCGCCGAGCGCGGCGCCCTTCGCCGCGGCGCGCGGGTCGTACAGACAAGTGTCGACATCGGCGTCGTAGCCCATGGCGCAGGCGGTGTTACGGCCCAGATGCTGATCGGGCAGGAAGAGGATCTTGATGTCCTCGCCCTTCTTTCGCGGGTGCTCGCCGCCGTCGAGGGCCCACTCCAGCACCGCGTGGGCGTTGGAGGAGGTGCACACGGCGCCCTCGTGCTCGCCAACGAACGCCTTGATCGCGGCGGTGGAGTTGATGTAGGTGATCGGGATGATCCGGCCGCGCCAGTCCTGCTCGGCAAGGCTGGCGTGGATGGCCTTCCAGGCGGCGACGGTCTCGTCGTAGTCGGCCATGTCGGCCATCGAACACCCGGCCGACAGGTCGGGCAGGATGACCGAAACGTCATCGGGCGTGAGCATGTCGGCCGTCTCGGCCATGAAGTGGACGCCGCAGAAGACGACGTACTTGGCGCCGGCCTGGGCGACCTTCTCAGCGGCGAGCTGGGAGAGCTTCAGCGAGTCGCCGGTGAAGTCGGCATGGCGGATGATCTCGTCGGTCTGGTAGTGGTGGCCCAGGATGACCAGCTTGCCGCCAAGCTCGGCCCGGCGGGCCCTGATGCGATCGGCCAGTGCGGCGGGGGTCGCCTGGATGTACTCTTCGGGCAAAGAGGGCTGCCAAAGCATCTGAGAGATTCTACGGCCGGCGATCGTCCCGTGTTCGGAAGCGCACGGGCCGGAATCACGCCGCGAGCGAAACGGCGTGGCTCCGCACGAACGTCACGGCCACGCGCTGCCGGCGATCGTCGAGCCGCTCGGCCCGGACAACCTGAGCGGTCTGGAAGGCCTGAGCGGAGATCACCGGGCCGTTATCCCAGGCGACCGCGACGGCGAGGGCCTCGCCCACCGCGACGGGGCGGAGCGATTCGACCTCGAGCAACGCGCCGGTGGTCGAGACATTCAGCGTGCGGGCCTGCTCAAACTGGTGACCGGCCCGACGCCGGAGCTTCGCCGGACGATCGACGGCGATGCGGTGGGCGAGGCGTCGATCGGCGGTGGCCAGTCGCATGCGGCGTATTCCAGAGGTGCAGGTCCGGGCGGGCGACGCGGGGAATTCCGCCGTCGGCGATAACATCGGCATTCCACCCCACGCGCTTGTGTCCTTAGAGCACATTGCCGCGCTAACGTCTCCCTACCTGACCAGTGTTCGGCTACTGCTCGTGTCCGGCGGGCGTTGGAGCACCCGTTTTCTTGATGGAGGGCGGGGGCATCCGATATCCCTCGGGATTGGTCCGCTCCACCGTTGATCCTGCGCGCCCGTCGACGGGGACCGGCCCCGGGGCATCGGCCTGCGCTGCCGGGCGGCCGCAGTTGATCCTGCTGGGGCAGCAGGGCCGTGTGTGGGAGTTTGTCCCGCTCGCGCTGGCCTGGCTGCAGGCGCGGCCTGGGGACGACGAGCTTCGGCTGATGCTGGCCACGGCCTATGCCAGGCTCGGGCTGCGGACCCCCGCGCTCGAGCAGGCGAGTCTGGTGGCCGATGCCCCGCCGACACTCCGGCAGGCGATTGAGCGGCTGGCCGAGACGAAGCTGACAACCGAGGCGCGGGTGGCCTCGGCGCGGTCGGGGGTGCAGGCGCTGGCCCGGCGCGGCGTTGATCTCAGCGGGGCTTTGCCCGCGTGGGAGGCCCGGGCGGGCGGCGAGGAGTGGTTCGCCTGCGGCGACGGCAACGTCGTGCGCCGCAGCGCCGCGACGCACGCGTGGATCAGCTTCACCGATGCACGCCGCGCAGCCCGCGGGCCGCTGCCGATCAACGACCCCAAGGGGCAACCGCTGCCGCCGATCTACCTGGAGGGGATCGACCCGCCCTGGTTGCTTCTGCGATTGGCGACCGAGCGGGCGCCGACGAGCGACGGGTATGAGCCGCGGATCACGACCATCGTGCAGGAACCTCGCGAGGTGCTGGACGCGCTGGCTCATGGCGTGCTGGGCGAACTCTTGCCGCAGCAGCGGTTCGAACTGCTCGTCGGGCCGGGCGCCGGGGCCGAGCTGAGGCTTCGCCTGGAAAGCCGGCTGCTGACGCAGCTCGGATCAAACCACCTCAGCCTCCACCCCCCGCAACCCAAGCGGGGCGAGATGGAGGGCGAGGGCGAGTCACCGGCGGAGATCCTGCGCGACGCGGCAGAGCGCCAAGGCCGGGAGGCGGCGCGAACCCTGAGCGCCGTGATGGCGAGATACGCCGGGCGGGACGCCGCGTGGTGGGCGGGCCGCTACGGGGCGGCGGAGCCCGCGGGCGCCCTGAACACCACAGCAGGAGCGAGCCTGCGCGATCCGGGCAGGCCGCTGCGCGTGCTGATTCCGACATCGAGGTTCTCGACGTACATCCAGCACGCCAGCGCCGATATCGGCGCGGCGTTCGAGGCGGCGGGGTGCGAGGCCCGCGTGTTCATGGAGCCCGACGCATCGAGCGTGCTGCTGCGGTGCGCATATGCCAAGGCGATCGAGGAGTTCGAGCCCGACCTGGTGCTGCTGATCAACTACCCGCGCGCTCACCTCGCCGGCGTGGCGCCCGCAGGCGTGCCGTTCGTGTGCTGGGTGCAGGACGCGATGCCGCATCTGTTCAGTTCCGCCGGCAGCGGGCCGGGTGGCGGCGGGTCAAGGGAGGCGGAGGCCGGGGCCGGAGCCGGCCATAGCCCCGGTGATCTGGATTTCCTGGTCGGTCACGCGCACGCGGAGCTGATCGATCGACTCGCGGGCGACCGGCGTCGGTGCCTGCCCTGCCCGGTGCTGGCCAGCGCCGCGAAGTTTCACGACGGCCCGGCGGACGCCCAGGCGATCGAACGCTTGCGGTGCGAGGTCGCGTGCGTCACCCACCACAGCCAGACCCCCGCTGAAATGCTGGCCAGGATGCAGGACGACACGCCCGATCCCGGAGGCAAGGCCCTGCTGGCCGAACTGGCCGAGCTGGCGCAAGAGCTGGTCGATCATGCGATGAGCCTGCACTACAGCTACCAGATGCGACCGCTGATCGAGGATCGCCTGCGGCGCTGCGGCGCCCCGAGCGCCTCTGACCGAGTCTTGCTGCTGACCCACCAGGTGATCCGCCCGCTCATGGACCGCATCCTGCGGCACCAAACCCTCGACTGGGCTGCGGAGATCGCCCAGCGCCGCGGCTGGACTCTGCACCTGTACGGGCGCGGCTGGGAGCGGCACCCCACCCTCGCCCGCTTCGCAAAGGGCCCGCTGGCCCACGGCGAAGACCTGCGCGCGGCGTACCAGGCGGCGGCGTGCCATCTCCACGCATCGATGGCGGGCAACCACCACCAGCGCGTCTTCGAGTGCGCGCTCTCGGGCGGTCTGCCGCTCTGCCGGCTGAAGCTCGATGACATCGCCCTGCTGTCAGGCTTCGCCAACGCCGTGGCGGCCAGCCGGGCCGATCGGCCCGACGGCGTACGGGCTGGGCGGCCGTTTGTCGCCACCGCCAGCGATGGCGAGCTGATGAGCTACGTCGCGCAGCTGCAGCGGCTGGGCGTGATCGCCCTGATCGACCAGAACTCGGCGCCGCTCGACCCGGCGGGGTTCGCCATCTCAGCCGAGCTTGCGGCCGACCCCTGGCGGGCGACCTGCGGCCGACCGGAGCCGCGCGACGCTGCGTGGCTGCTGGGCGATCTGTGCGAGTCGACGTTCTGGACGCGCGAGACGCTGGAGGCCCGCCTGGAGCGCGCCATCGAGCGGCCGCGCTGGCGGGCGGAGCTGGCGGGTGGCATCCGCGCGCGGGTGCGTTCGCACGCGACGTACGAATCGGCGGCGCGGTCGATCATCGGATTCATCCGCGCTGAGCTGGCCCGCTCGAGCGGAGCGACCGGACAGGAGGCCGCCGCGTGACGCCTGAAGTCTCGGTGATCGTGCCCACTCGCGGCCGACGGGAGAAGTTGCGGGCCTGCTTGGGGGGCCTAGCGGCGCAGGCGGCTCTGTCGACCGGAGCGGGTGGCGCGGCCGAGGCCCCCGCTCGCTTCGAGGTGATCGTGAGCGTCGACGGACCCGATGCCGGCGAATCGGCGGAGGCCGATAGGGCCCGGGCCGCCGGCGTGGACGCACAGGTGATCAGCGGGGCTCAATCGGGGCCAGCCGCAGCCCGGAACCGGGCGCTGAGCATCGCCCGGGGCGCGGTGGTGCTGCTGCTCAATGACGATGTGATTCCCGCGCCTGGTCTGCTGGCGAGCCACTGCGCAGCGCACCGCGAACTCGGGCGGCGGGGGGAGGGGGCGCTCATCCTGGGCGCGGCGCCCTGGGTTCAGCACGAGCCCGACCGGGTCCTGGATCGGCTGGTGCGCGAGACCTCGCTCGTGTTCTTCTACGACCAGATGCAGGGGCGGGCCCAGGCGCGGGACCGGGACTGGGGCTTCCGGCACGCGTGGACGCTCAACCTTTCAGCCCCGCGGGCGTGGATGGCCGAGTGCGGCTTCCACGAGCGGTTCGGGCGGGCGGTGTACGAGGATCTCGAGTGGGCGTGGCGGCTGCGCGAGCGCTTCGGCGCCCGCGTGCTGCACCGGCCGGAGGCGATCGTGCGGCACGACCACCGCTACGAGGCCGACGACCTGCTCCGCCGGCAAGTGCTGCTGGGGGCGGAGTCGGTGACGCTGGCGCGGATCTCGCCCCGCTGCGCTCAGGAGGTGTTCGGCGCCGACCTGCTCGGTGGCGAGGAATCGGGCTACAGCGCCGCGTTCGTCGCCCGGGAGGAGGGCCGAGCTCGCCGCAGCCTGGCGACGTTCAGGGCGCTGGCTGAGTCGCCCTCGGGCGTGCTTGACGGACCGGGCGAGGTGCTCGTGCAAGCGGCCCTCGAGCAGAGCCTGCTGCTCAGGCGGTTCCTCTGGCGCCTGGGCCACACCGGGGCCCTCGCCGGGCAGCCGGTGGAGCGCGCCTGGGCCTGGCTGAACCAGCCGGCCGCAGCGCCGATATCGGCGCGCGACACCACCAGACCGACGCCCGAAGCCATCGCCCGTCCGCGGGCCGAAGGAGCCGCCGCATGAAGCCCGAGGTTTGGTTCGCGATCCCGTCGGCCAACGTCGGCCTGTGCCGAAAGAACCTGCCGGCATGGCGCGACATGGGGTACAGGACCGCCGTGTACCAGGGGCGGGAGCGGGGCGACGTCCCCGCCGACATCGTCGTCTGGTCTGACACGTACAACGGGTGGGCCGACGCGGTGAACACGCTCTGCCTGTCGATCGTGCCCGCGACGACGCCCATCGTGGTGACCGGGGGCGACGACATGCTCCCCGACCCCACCAAGCGGGCCGGGGAGATCGGGGAGGAGTTCCTGGAGCATTTCAAGGGCTCCTTCGGGGTGATGCAGCCGCACGGGGATGAGTTCCTCAGCGCCCGCAGCTACTGCGGCAGTCCGTGGATCGGGCGCGAGTGGTTCACCTCGATGTATGGCGGACGGGGCGCCATGTGGCCGGGCTACCGGCACAACTGGGCCGACAACGAGATCTTCT
>CAZSZO010000046.1:0-28868 GCA_964611125.1 uncultured Phycisphaeraceae bacterium
GCCCGGACGCACTTCGTTGAGCGTCTTGTACGTCGGCGCCACCGGGCCCGCCGGCGGATCGAGCGGACCGGCGAGCACCGGCGCGACCGGGGCGCTCGCCACCAGCAGGACCGCGACAGCATACGTGCGACTCTGACGAAGCATCATGAGAACCCTCCGTTTGAACATGAGATCCCGCAGGCGCGGCCTGCACCCTCGGCCGCGGACGCTCCGCGACTCGCCGGAAGGGGCGCCCCAGCCCTGAGGCCCGCCTCCGACAACCGACATGCGATCCCCGTGGGCCCGGGGTATCACCGTTGGCGGCCTCGCGGCCAATAATCCTGCGTTTCCGGATCAGCCCATGCTTGAGGCATCACCCCCGCCAGAATCCGAATCGCTCGCCATCGCCGAGGTCCTGGCCCGTCCCGCCGGGCGGCTCTCCGCCAATGACCTTCTGCCCCTGGTGTACGACGACCTTCGCCGCGTCGCAGCGGCGCGGCTGGCCCAGGAGGCCGACGCCCGGACGCTCCAGCCGACGGCGCTGGTTCACGATGCCTTCCTCCGACTGGTCGGCAAGGGCCGCGGAGAGACGCTTTCGTGGGAGCATCGGGGTCACTTCTTCGCCGCCGTGGCGCTGGGCATGCGCCGGATACTCATCGAGCGGGCCCGGTCCCGGCGGGCCCGTCCCCGGGCGCTGGCGAGCGATACCTCCGCCGATTTTCGAGCTGGCGACGACGACGGGGCCGAGACCGTCGTGGATATCGAGGCCCTCGATGCGGCCCTGAAGTCGCTGGCGGAGCTCGATCCGCGCCGCCATCAGGTGGTGATGCTGCGATTCTTCGCCGGCGTCGACATGCCCACGATCGCGGGCATCCTGGGCGTCTCCGAGGTCACCGTCAAGCGCGACTGGCTCTTTGCACGGGCGTGGCTGCTGCAGCGCATGCGCAGCGACGCCGGCGCGCCGGAGCGCCCTAACGCGTGACCCAGCCTCCGCCCAATCTCGACGCGCTCGAAGGCCTGTTTCACGAAGCCCTCGCCCTTCCCGAGGCGGACCGGGCGCGGCTGCTCGACGAGCGGCTGGGCTCGGGCACGCCGAGTCGCGGGCAGATGGACGAGATGCTCCGGCTCCACGAGGAGGGCGCCCGCCGGCTGCCCGCGGGCTCCTCGGCTGCGCCCACCATGCCGACCGTCCCGCGCCAGCCCCTCTCGCTGGTCGGTCGGGTGCTCGGCGATTTCACGATCCTCCGCCCAATCGGTTCGGGCGGCATGGGCGCCGTCTACCTCGCTCAGCAGAGCCAGCCCAGCCGGCGCGTGGCCGTCAAGGTGATGAACCCCTGGTTGGTCGACCCCGCCCACCTCCGCCGCTTTGAGTTCGAGGCCGAGGTGCTCGGGTCACTGGAGCACCCGGGCATCGCCCGCATCTACGGCGCGGGCGTCGCTGAGTTCGACGGCGCCCGAACGCCGTTCTTCGCCATGGAGTTCATCGAGGGCCCGACGCTGCTCGAGCACGCCTCGTCGTCGGCCCCCGCCCTCAAGGCGTGCGTGGAGCTTCTCGCCCGCCTCTGCGACGCCCTCGAGTACGCCCACCGCAAGGGCGTCGTGCACCGCGATCTCAAGCCGGGGAACATCCTCATCGCCGCCGATCCTCAGGAGCCGGACGGACCGCCCCAGCCCAAAGTCCTTGACTTCGGCATCGCCAAGGCCACCTCGGCCGCCGGGGCCCAGGCGTCCAACACGATGACCGGCCAGGTCGTCGGCACGCTGCGGTACATGAGCCCCGAGCAGGTCCGCGGCCAGGTGCGCCTCATCGACGCCCGCACCGATGTCTACGCCCTGGGCGTGATCGCCTACGAACTGCTCGCCGGCCGCCCGCCCTATGAGGTTCCCCCCGGCGGCATCGCCGACGCCGCGGCGGTCATCGAGCTTCGCGAACCCGCTCCGCTCGGCGCCATCGACCGCCGCTTCCGGGGCGATATCGAAACCATCATCGCCAAGGCCCTCGCCAAGGAGCCCGCGCGCCGCTACGCCTCCGCCGGCGAGCTCGCCGCTGATCTCCGGCGGCATCTCGCCTCCGAGCCCATCAGCGCGGCGCCGCCGTCCGCCGCGTACATCGTCTCCCGCTTCGCGTGGCGCCATCGCACCCTCGTGTCGGCCGCCGGCCTGACCATGCTGGCGGTCGTCGCCGGGTTGCTCGTCGCCCTCGCTGGCTTCTTCGAGGCCCGCACCCAGCGCGACGCGGCCCTGCGTGCACAGGAGCGGACCAAGGCTGCGCTCGAAGAGTCCGACGCCACGGTGCAGTTCCTCGCCGACATGCTCGCAGCGGTGCAGCCCGGAACGGGCAACCGAGAGGTCACCGTCCGGCAGGTGCTCGACCGGTCCGCGGGTAAGGTCGCTGAGGGCTTCGCTGATCGCCCCGACGCCCAGGCCCGGCTTCTGGAGACCATCGGCAACTCCTATCGGTCGCTGGGCGTCGGCGAGGCCGCCGAGACTCAGCTCGCCGAGGCCTATCAACTCAGGCGCCGCATGCTTGGAGAGGACGCGCCCGCGACGCTGCGGACCCGGGCCTCGCTCGCCGGGGCGATCCGGCTGCGAGGCCGCTATCCGGAGGCCGAAGCCGTGGCGAGCGAGGTGCTGGCGGCGCAGCGCCGGACCTTTGGCGACCAGCACAAGGACACGCTCTCCACCGCCAATCTGCTCTCGGTCCTTCAGTTCGAGCAGGGGCGGGCGGCGGAGGCCGAGCAGTTCCTCCGATTCTGGCTCCCGATCCGCGAGAAGGCCTCGGGACCTGATGACCGCGAAACCCTGGTGATGCGCAACAACCTGGGTCGGGCCCTCAACCTGCAAGGGCGAACCGAATCGGCCCACGAGATCTATGTCGCCAACGCAGAGGCCGCCCGTCGATCCCAAGGCGAAAAGAGCGACGTCACGCTCCTGACGCTCAACGCCCTGGCGATCACCACCCAGGAGCTCGGGCGGCCCGCCGAGGCCGAGCAGCTGTTGCGTCGGGTGCGCGATCTGCGCGCCGAGGTGCTCGGCCCCGACCACATCGACACGCTGCGCTCCTGGCAGGGTGTGGCGTACTGCCTGTCTCAGCAGCAGAAACTCGACGAGTCGATCAAGGAGTACGAAGCCCTGCTGCAGGCCCGCGAGCGCGCCCTTGGACCAGTCCACCCCGACACCCTCGCCAGCATGCAGGGCCTCGCCTACACCCTCGGGCTCGCCAGCCGCTGGGGCGAGGCTGAGGCCGTGAACAGGCGGGCTTTCGAGTCGCGCAGCAGCGCCCTCGGGCCCGAGCACCCTGAAACGCTCATGTCGCTCTTCATGCTGGGGCGCTCGTTGCAGCGCCAGGACCGGCCGGCCGACGCCGACCCCGCCTTTCGGCGCGTCCACGAGGTCCGCTCGCGCCGGCTCGGCGCCGCCCACCCGGACTCCCTTCTTGCCGATGGAGCGCTGACCGATTGCCTGGCCGCGCAGCGCCTCTACGCGGAGTCCACGCAGCGGCTCCTGGCCCGCTGGGAGCTCTTGCAGGAGCTGAAGGCGGGCGGCAAGGCCGCCCCCGCCCTGCTCCTCCAGACCGCCGAGCGCCTGCAGGACCAGTTCGCCGCGTGGGCCGAATCGAGCGCCGACGAGACCCTTCCGGGCCTGGCTCGACGCTGGAAAGACGAGTGCGACGCCTTGCGCGTGGGGACGCCCCCGGGCTGACTGTTCCCCTGGCCTGTCGGCCTTCCCAGCCCCTTTCCCGAGTCCCCGGGGGCATCAGTAGGGTCCTGATTGGATCCTGACGAGACTTTCGCCCGGCAACCGCCGCCGGGGGGTTGACCAGTCGACCGGGGTCATGTACCTTCCAACCAGACTGGGGTGTTATTGCTGACCGGCCGGTTCGCGGCGTTCGGTGCTGGGTTCGGTGCTGGGCCCGCCGTCTCCACGGCGGCCCGGTGCGGCGCCGAGCGGCATGGCTGGTTCAGCGGTGTTTCAGAGGGGCTTGGTCTCGCAGCAAAGGGGTGTTCGCATGCGTGCATTTGCTCACCGTAAGGTTGGCCCGCTGGTGGGGCGCCTGGCCGATGTCTTGGTCGGTCCCCTGATCAGGGCCGCTGGCGCTGCCGTGCACCGGGCGGGGGCGGAGGGGGGCGCGGGGTGGGATGCCCGCACGGCCGCGTGCGCCGGTGAGCGCCACTTCGATGCGCTCGAGCAGCGGGCCCTGCTCGCGATCGATCTCCAGATCACCGCCATCAACTTCACCGGGACCCAGTTCCGCCCGGGCGACACCGTCCTCGCCACGGCGGGGTACCGCAACCTGGGATCAAGCCCATCGCCGGCGTTCAACGTGCGGTTCGTCGCCTCGGTCGATGAGGTGTATGGCAACGGCGATGATGTCGAGCTGCTCTCGGCCCTCTCCGATGTCGGCCTCGGCGGCGGACAGAGCGTGACGGGCGACCCCGCGTCGGTCACCATCCCGCAGCTCGCACCCGGGACCTACCGCATCATCGGCAGGATCGACCCCCTTAACTTCATCAGCGAGTCCAACGAGTCCAACAACACCTTCGTCCGGCCGGGCGCGATCACGATCCTCTCTACGCAGGGCGCCGCGGCGGACCTGCAGATCACCGCGATCAACTTCCTCGGCGCCCAGTTCCGCCCGGGCGACAGCGTCACGGCGACGGCCACCTATCGCAATGCGGGCAATCTCGCGGCGTCGGCCTTCACCGTGCGATACGTCGCATCGGTCAATGCTGTCTACGGCGACGCCGACGATGTCGAACTCTTCGCCACAACGACCGATTTCGGCCTCTCCAGCGGCCAGAGCGTCGTCGCCGATCCCGACACGGTGATCATCCCCAATCTCGCGCCAGGGACCTACCGAATTCTGGGCAAGGTCGACAGCAGCAACCTCATCCCCGAGAGCAACGAGGCCAACAACATCTTCACGCGACCGGGGACGATCACGATTCTGCCTCCCCCGGCGGCCGACTTCACGATCACCAACCTCGTCCTTCCCGCGACCATCAGCGAGGGGAGCAGCCCGAGCGTCACCGTCAGCATCCGCAACGGCGGGCAACTGAGGTACGACGGGCCGCTGTCGGTGCGCTTCGTGGCGTCGATCAACACGATCCTGGGCGACGATGACGACATCGAGCTCTTCAGCGGGTCGTTCTCCGACCAAGGCAGCATCTCGGCCAACCTGGGGCAGACGCTCACCTCGAACCTGAACTTCTCCACCGCCGGGCTGCTGCTGCGCACCTACGCGGTGCTCGGCCGGATTGACAGCGAAAACGATGCAACCGAGTCGAACGAGTCCAACAACATCATCATCAGGGCCGGCGCTTTCACGCTCATCCCGCCCCCGGCGCCCGACCTGCAGATCACCACGGTGACGGCGCCGGCGGCGAGTTCGCCCGCCGGCGCCGTGAACGTCACCGCAACGCTCCGCAACGCCGGAAACCTGGCGGCAGGGGCGTTCGTCACCCGGTTCGTCCTCTCACGCGACAGCACGCTCGATCTGGCCGGAGGCGATGTCGTCGTGGGGTCAACGTCGGTGAACGCCCTGGCGGGCGGGGCCTCGCTGGTCCGCATCGTCGGCCTCCAGATCCCCGCCCAGCTCCCCACCGGCGCCTACTACCTCTTCGCAATCACCGACGCGGACGCCCAGGTCGATGAGCGCAGCGAGAGCAACAACATCTTCGCTTCCGCCACCCCGGTGGCGGTGGTCAACGGCGGCGCAGGCGAGCCCGATGTGCTGGTCGTCTCGTCGACCGTCGCCGGCGCGGCCCTGCCCGTGGACACCTCCGGCGAGCTCACCCTGCGCGTAACGGCCACGGTGCGGGCCGCCGCGGGCGCGACGGGCCCCGTGCAGGTTGGCGTGTACCTGTCGCGCAACCGCGTGCTGGGCGACGCCGATGACGTGTTCGTCGGGGAGTACACCGTTTCGCTCAACGCCGCGGTCCCCGCGAGCGCCACCGATGTTCGCACGTTGAGCTTCACCATTCCCGCCGGTCTGGCGCCCGGGTCGTACAGCGTGCTGGTGCGCGCCGATGACGCCTTCGATCTTGATGAGCGCAACGAGGTCAACAACACCTTCGCCGGGCCGGTCGTCACGGCGCCCACCCCGGCTGATCTCTCCATCTCGTTCACCCCCAATGCGGGCTCGATCCCCCGCGGCGGGTTCATCACCGGTACGCTCACCCTGCGCAACGCGGGGCAGACCCCGGCGGGGCCCTTTGCGTTCCGCGTCGGCCTCACCGCCGACGCGACGATCGACGCCGGCGACGCGACGCTGCTCACGGGCCTCCAGGAGACCGGCGGCGACGTGCAACTGACCGGCCTTGCCGGCCTCCAGACTGTCACCCTCGCGGGCTTCCGCCTGCCCGTCCCGTTCGGGTTCACCCCCGGGGCCTACCGCGTCTTCGCGGCCGTCGACGAGGCCGGCGCGGTGAACGAGTCCAACGAGAACAACAACACCTTCGTCTCGGCCCTGGCCAGCGTCACCGTGAGCAACGTTTCGCCCAACGGCAACCCCGCCCAGCCGGACTTCGCGCTCAGCGCCTCCCCGCTGGCCGGGCAGTACGTCCCCGGCCAGACCATCAAGGGTCAGTTCGTTCTGACCAACCTCGGCGTCAATGCCGGGTCGCCCGCGGTCGCTGCGTACCTCTCGCTGAACAACACCTTTGACGCCTCCGACATCCTGCTGACCTCGAGCGCGCTCACCCCCGGCGAGAGCGCCGCCGACTCCGGCTCGCGCCTCATCGCCGGTCGGCTGGTGATCCCCACGTTTGTGGGCTCGGGCGCCTACTACCTGATCCTCGTCGCCGACCAGGCCGGGCAGGTTGCCGAGCTCAACGAGACCAACAACACCGCCGTCTCCGCGGCGCCGTCGATCTCGGTCGTTCGGCCGACGGTTTCGGTGACCGCCTCCGACCCGCTCGGGGCCGAGAGCTCAACGGCGGCGGGCAACCCGGTGGTGTTCACCTTCACCCGCACGGGCCCGCTCACCCAGGGCCTGGACGTCGCGATGCAGGTCACCGGCTCAGCGACCGAAGGCGTTGACTACATCTTCGCGGATCAGGGACCCCTCGACCGCGTGACCTTCGCCCCCGGCCAGGCGACTGTCACGCGCACGGTCACGATCATCTCCGATGCCCTCGGCGAGTCAGCTGAGTTGATTCAGGTCCGGATCGGGCGAGGCGAGGGCTACAGCCTGATGACGGCCCGCCTTTTCGCATCCGCCACCATCAACGATGATGAGCCGGTCGTGAGCATCCGCGCCGGGGCCCCCGTCACCGAGGGGCTCACCGCCGCCGGGCTCTTCACTCTCACCCGCACCGGCTCGACCGCCCAGACCCTTGACGTGCGGATCATCTTCAGCGGATCCGCCGATGTCGACCCCGCTGACAACCCCGATGTGGCCCTCACCGGCCTCCTCAGCGGCCCGACCCTGAACGTCGGCGGCGAGTGGGAGGCGATTGTCCGCTTCAGCGCCGGCCAGGCGAGCCGGACCGTCGGCTACACCGCCGTCAACGACACCCGCGCCGAGGGGCCCGAGTCGCTGGTCGCCACCGTCGCCTTCAACGCGCCGGCAAACGCCTACGCCCCGGCGCCCACCGATCCCCCGGGCGGCGGCGCGGCGACGATCACCGTGAACGACAACGAGAACTTCGTCAGCGTCACCGGCGGCGGCCCCGTCGCCGAAGGCGGCGTCGCGCAGGGCCGCTTCACCTTCACCCGCACCGGCGCCTTGACCGGCGAGCAGGAGGTTGAGTTCCTGATCGCCGGCAGCGCCAGCGACCAGGCTGCCTTCGTCGCGGCCGATCTCTCGGTCCAGCCCTCGGTGCTTCCCGACGGCCGGCGGGTCGCCAGGGTCCGCTTCGCCCCCGGGCAAGCGAGCAAGGTCGTGCGCTTCTCGGCGCCAACCGACAATCAGGCCCTTTCCGGCCGGACGGTCCGCATTGAGGTCGACCCACAGGACAATCCCCAGGTCGGCGCCTCCGGGACCCCCGCAACGGCCACGATCACCGACAACGGGCCGGTCATCAGCCTCACCGGCGCCGGGGCGCTGGTGGAGGGCTCGGCCCCGTTCTACACCCTCACGTTCACCCGCACCGGCCCGCTCACTGCGGCGCGGCCGTTCGTCTTCGAGGTCTTCGGCTCCGCCGATGTCGGCGACGACTTCACCTTCCCCAATAACGACGTGGTCCTGCTCGAGGACGGGATCTATGGCGCCGAGTTCGCCCCCGGCCAGGCAACCCGCACGGTCCGCGTCGCCATCGTCACCGACGACAGCGCCGACGCTGGCGAGTTCGTCAGCTTCCGCATCGCCGCCGATCAGTCAGTGGGCGGATACGCCGTCGCCTCCGGCCGAAGTGTGGTGTCCACCACGATCACCGACAACAAACCTGTCGTGACGATCACGGCCACCGGGGCCTCCGAAGCGACCCCGAACGTCAGCGGCCGGTTCATCTTCTCGCGCGCCGGCGGCCCGTTGACCCAGCCCCTGGAGGTGCTCTTCCATCTCGAGGATCTGGACGCCGCCCTTTTGACGGACTTCGCCTTCGTCGCCTCCGCCGCCCTCACCCAGGCGCCCTCGGCCGCCAACGGCTTTGCCGGGCGCATCACCATCCCCGCCAACGCGGCGAGCGTTGAGCTGCAATACCGCGCCGTCGACGACACCCTCGCTGAAGGCCCCGAGCTGGTCGAGGTCGAGGTGGACGACGCCGCCGGGTACTCCACCCCCAGCGGCCGCGACTCGGCCGTTGCCGTCATCGCCGACAACGAAGTCGTGACGGTCGTCAGCGTCCGCGCCCTCGACGCGACCGGCGCCGAGACTGTCCCCGGGACGCTCGCCAACACGCTCTCGTTCACCATCACGCGTTCGCGGGCCGGGGCGCCGCTCCAGGTCTCGTTCGTGCTCGAAGGCGACGCCGCCGAGCAGGTCGACTATCTGGCCGTTCCCCACACGGTCTCCTTCGCCGCCGGCGAGCTCTCGAAGACCGTCACCATCACCCCCGTCGCCGATGCGCTGGCAGACCCGGGCGAAACCGTGGTCTTGCGCCTGGTTGACGGCGCGGGCTATGTCACCAACCCCCAGCAGCTCTCGGCCACCGCCGCCATCACCGACGTGGCGACGCCGCTCCCGATCCTGGAGCCGCTGACCGTCACCGCCGACCCCGTCTATTCCCTCACCTCGCCGTTCCAGTCATTCCTTGCCGAGACCGGGTTGCGCAATGCTGGCCTCGCTCCGACAGGTCCGCTCTCGGTGCAGTTCATCCTCAGCCGCAACAACATCATCGGCGACGCTGATGACATCTTCCTCGGCGCCCGCACGCTCTCGGGGCTCGGTTCGCTGCAGGTGGACCCATTCGGTTCTGGGATTGAGTTCGACCTGATTGAGGGCCTGACGCCGGGCGCCTATTGGGTTGGCCTCAAGCTGCTGAGCCGCGCGGTCGTCCTGTCAACAGCGATCACCCCAAATCCAGCCTTCCAGCTCACGGCCTGATCCCCCGAACCGCAGGGCGATGCTCAGGGCGCCCCACCCGCGTCAGGCGCTTCAGGCGCCCGGTGGTTCGGGCCCACCACCGCCACGATCCGCACCACGCTCCGCTCCGTCAGCGTCACCAGATCCTCCCGAGTAGGCGTCGGACCGCGACGGGCGGCCCCCACGGCCGGTCGGGCCGCCGCGCCGGCCTGGGCGTCGATGACCGCGCGGATCAACCCCGGCTTCAGGGCGTAGGAGGTGTTCTCGGGGATCTCACCGAGCGTCTGCAGCACACCCAGCTTGCTCAGCACGTACGAAACCATTCCCGCCACCCGGCCGTCGCGCAGCACCACCGGCCCGCCCGAACTCCCGGGCAGCAGCGGCACATCGAGCTGGAAGTACCGCACATCCGCGAACACGCCGCGCGTTCCGTTGATGAACCCGAACCCCGCCTTGGCCTCCGGCCCTTCGATGGCCACCAGCGGAAAGCCCAGCGTCATCACCTCGGCGCCGCGCACCACCTCGCCGTCCTCGGCGAGCTCGAGCGCCGGCAGCGAGATCGGCGCCCGCAGCAGGGCGATGTCCAGCTCCTGATCGGCGAAGATCACCTCCGACGGCGCCAGCCCGCCGTCGGGCAGCACCAGGTGAATCGACCGCGCGTCACGCACGATGTGTTCGCACGTCACCACCACGCCGGGCGCCAGCACGAACCCGGCGCCTCCCGCCTGCGCGTCATCCTCAATCGCCGAGCGCGAAACGGCCGTCGCCTGACAGCCCCCGGCTCCCCCCACGGCGACGACCGCGATGACCCATAAAGCGCTGGCCCACACCGCGCTGACCCGCACCGCGCTGGCCGCCGGGCCGACCATCCACGCGATCTGCCCGCTCCCGCTTTGTGATCGACGCATCGGGGCTCCTTGGATGCCGATGGTACGGCCCCGGCCAGCGTCGAGGCCGCTTCACCACGCTCACGGCGATGGCGACAACTTCAGCGCCGCGGCGATCTCCGCCCATGACGCGATCTTGAAGCACTGGTTCGCCCCGCCGTTGTCGTCCTGCGCGACAAACGCGCCTTCCGGAAATCCGGGGCCCAGCGAGCCCGCCATCGCGGTGATCCCGTCGGTATGGGTCACCTGATCGCGCTCCCCGCCCAGGGGCGACAGGTGCAGCCGGAACGAGCCCACATACCGCAGGCTCTTGCGGTCGTAGACTGCGAAGCGGTCCTCACCCTGGCAGGACACGATCAACCAGCCCCGCCCGCCGCCGGCGTCATAGATTGTGACTCCCTCGACATCGGGCGCCAGTTGGCCGCTTCGATGCGGGGTGGCGGTGTAACCCGCACCGCCGGCCGCCCCGCCGGCCACAACGTCGACCAGCCGGCGCGCCGGCCTGTCAGGGCCCGGGCCGCCAATCGGGTAGCGCCACAGACCCAGTTGCTCCTCGCCGATGTACAGCCAGCCGTGCTCCGCGTCGGCCGCCAGGCCCTCGATCTGGGCGCCGACCTGGAAATCGGCGCCAGCCTGACTGCTCCACCCCACGGGTCCGCGCCGCATCGCGAAACTCTTGACCCGCCCGGCCTTGCTCCCGACCACGACGCACGGGGCCCCCTGCGCATCGACATAGGCGCACAGGCCATAGACCTCATCCAGCCCCGTCTGGATGGTCGCCTCCGTCAGCCGCTCCAACCGGCGCGCCTGTGGGTTCACCCGATACACCACCACCGTGTTGTCGGTGCGGTTCGAGGAAAAGACCAGGTCCTCCCCGGACCCGGCGGGTCCAACGCGGCCCATCGCCACGTCCACGTTGTTCATCCGGCCGTCGCTGATCGTCTGGAGGAGCCGGCCATCCAGCCCATACACGAGCAGCCCCGCCTTCTTGTTGGTCCCGATCACCAGGCTCAGCGCCGGGTCGCTCGGGTGGACCCACACCGCCGGGTCGTCCGCGGCGTCGCCGACCACGGTGATCGGCTCAGTCTGAGCCTTGCAGGCCACTTCCACCACTTCCACCACGCCTTGGTTGGATTGCGAATCCTGTGGGCCACCTATCGGATTGGTCGATGTCGCCGAGAGGAAGGACCAAACAGCGATACAGAGTCTTAACATGAATCAGCCCCAACCGGCCCGAGCCGGCTTTGATCGAATACCCGAACGGGATGATAATCTCTCCATGGCTCGATTCGCCATTCATCGGCGCCGAGGTTTCACACTGATTGAATTGTTGGTCGTGATCGCCATCATCGCGCTCCTGCTGGGCATCCTGCTGCCCTCCCTCGCCTCCTCCCGCGATCTCGCCCGCACCACCCAGTGCGCAAGCAACCTGCGCCAGCTGGTGATCGGCAGCGCCGCCTACGCCAACGAGAACAAGGGCTACTTCAGCAGCGGCGCCTGGGATAACCGCCGCCAACGAAGCTGGGGCGCCCCCGACAAGTCCGGCTGGGTCGCCGACATGGTGAACGGTCAGTTCGCGATCCCCGGCGACCTCCTCTGTCCGTCCTCTCCAGCCAAGGGCTCGGAGATCTGGAACGAGAGCAAGGTGACCGACAACCCCTGGCGGGCGATCTCGGCCGAGGAGATTCAGGATCTCATCCGCGTCGGCTTCAACACCAACTACACCCAGGCGTGGTACATGGCCTTCACCGACCCCAAGACCATGCAGCGGCCCCCCGACAACAAGGACCGTCGCTACACCCGCGGGCCGCTCCGCGACTCCTCGATCGCCTTCGCCAACACCTCCACCGTGCCGATGTTCGGCGACACCAAGGCCGAGGCCGCCGACAGCAACAACACCCTGGTCATCAACGGCACGCGTTACACCGGCGCCAAGTCCGTCAGCGATGGGCCTGGAACCGCCCGCCAGCCCGGCGGCGGCACCGTTTCCGGCCGGCAGGACTACCTGGATTTCGGCCCCGCCCATGGGCGCGGCAACCTCGTCACCGTCGGCCAGATCCGGCACGACAAGGTCAACGCCAACATGGCTTGCGCCGACGGCAACGTCCGGCTCCTTGCTGACAAGATCAAGCGGGACGGGCTGTTCGGATCCACCTCCCAGGTGCTGTCCAACGGCTGGGGCGTCCAGGTCTACGACGATATCGAAGGCCAGCTCTACGGCGGCTGGCTCACGATGCAGGGGCTGAACTGGTAGCCCCAGTTTCATCAGCCACACTTTCGCGAAATACACCCTAATTGAGGAGAGATTCATGCTGCACCGCTTCGCGTCCATCGGCACCCGCACGCTGCAGGCCGCCCTCGCCGCCGCGGCCGTCGCCCTCGCCGGCAGCGCCCACGGCCAGGCGACCATCACGCTCTTCGGCCAGCAGTACAGCGTCACGCGGATCGACTACTCCACGGGCATCCTCCTGCCCAACGTGGCGTTCCCCCAGGACCCGCCCGTGCCCTTCATCGAGTCCGAGGGGCTCGTCTGGGCCGGCGACAACCGCCTGCTGTTCAGCGCCGATGACATCCCCGATGTCGGCTTCGGCATGCCCGACAACTGGATCGTCGAGGCCCGCCTGGCCATCAGCGGCGGCCAGGTGACCGGCATCGAGTCGTACCGCACGATCATCGCTCACGACGTCGTCGCCATCGGCTACGACCTCAACCCCACCGGCATCACCATCAACACCGGCGCCGGGTTCGGCGGCGGCGGCAACGTTGTCGCGTGCTTCGGCGACGGGCGGCTCTACGCCTACAGCTTCCAGAACGGCGTGCAGATCCCCTTCCCCGCCGGCGCCCCGGGCTCGGGCTGCGTCCAGACCAACCCGGCGGGCTGCGCCTTTGACCTCTCTTCGCAGAACACCAACGCTGAGGATGTCACCTATGCCCCGGTCAACGGCGGAGAGTTCTTCGTCGTGAACCAGGACACCCCGACGCTGGAGCGCTGGAACGCCGTGACCGGCCAGTTCATCGCCTCGTTCCCCATCGGCGGCGCGGTCCCGGGCGGCCCGGCCGCGTCTCAGCCCAAGGGCGTCGCCTATCTGGCCGACTCGCCCCGCCTCCCCGCGTCGCTCCGCCGCACCCCCGGCATCGTGCTGGTCAGCTTTGACGACAACTACCCCGCCCTGCAGGCCTTCGATCTGACGGGCAACATCCTCGGCACCGAACTGCTCACGGTGGACGGCCAGCCCGGCGGCCTCCCCCGCTTCGAGATCGGCGATTGCTCGCTTCAGCTCGAATCGCTCGCCTATGACCCCGAGTCGGGCCGCATCTTCCTTTCGAACCAGGGCAGCCTCACCCTCTGCAACTACCTGTTCGTGCTGACCCCGGTCGCCGCGTGTCCGACGGACTTTAACGGCGACGGCAACGTCGATCCCGACGATCTCAGCGACTTCATCGCTTGCTTCTTCGAGGCCCCGCCCTGCTCCCGCGCCGATCTCAACGGCGACGGCAATGCCGATCCCGACGATCTCAGCGACTACATCGGCCTCTTCTTCGGTCCCGCCTGCTGAGCCCAGCCTGAGAGACTGGCCGGCCTGCTTCGGCTTACAGCCCATCGGGCAGCCGCCCACCCTTACGACCCCGGCGCCAGCCGGGGTCTTTTCATTTCCGCCCAGGTTCTTGCCGAAGCCTCAAGCCGTCCCCGGCTCCACCGCGCAACAGAGCATGTACTGAATTCCCCAGATCGGGAACGCTTGCTCCAGCCGCCAGCCCGTGTACCGGCTTCGATCCTGCCCCGCCTGTTCCAGCACCATGCCCGCCACCGCCGGCAACTCGGCGAACGCCAGGCTCGCCCAGTCCGCCGGGGACTTCCTCAACCGGCGCACCGTGGGCCCGTTCTCCAGGCGGTCGTACCACCGCTGGTCGGGGGCGACGGCCGTCGCGCCCTCGGCGCCGATGAAGTGCGCAAGCCCCCGCGGGTCGCCGGCCAGCCGCACATCGCGATGCACGTGCACATCCACCACCAGCCAGCGCGCCGGAACCCGCGGGATCGCAGAGATCACCAGCGGGTTCGACCCCGCCGCCCTCGGCTGGGCCGAGGTGAACCGCTCGCCGATGAACACCGTCACCTCCCGCGGCGTCGCGCCCCTGGGGTCGAGCACCTGCACGTGTGATCGGTCGCGCGCTTCGGTGGTGATGACCGGCAACGGGAGCGTGCTGAACCGCCCGATCGCTCCCCCCGCGGCGCCGGATGGAAACCCATCCGCCGGTCTGGCGTCCAGCACCTGCCCGGGGCCTCGGGCGTACGCCCCGTCACGCCGCCTGCTCAGCACCACCGGCAGATGGCGAGCCTCCCGCGTCACGCCCGCTTGCCCGAGCGCGGCGACGCAGGTGACCTCATCAGGCCCCGGGCCGGGGTTGATCGCGCACACCAGGCAGAATCCCTGCGATCGCTCCCCGCACAACTCCGCCGCGGCGTCGTACAGCCGCTCCCGCTTGTCCAGGTCAGGATCGGCGCTGGTGGCCTGGTTCTCCGCCTCCAGCAGGCGGGCCGCCAGCCTGACCAGCTTCGCCTGGCTTCCCCCGGCGAGGCCGATCGCCTCCCGATAGGCGTTGAGGGCCGCCAGCGCGCCGTCGATCTGGCGGGGCTCAACGATCTTGCCGCGCAAGGCCCGCAGGAGCATCTCGAGCCCCTCATCGCCTGGGAGCAGCCTGAAAACCAGCACCGGCTCGCCCTCGTGCCGGGCCGCGGCCTTCACCCAGTGGCAGATCGAACGATTCACCTTCAGCCAGCGCGAGAGCTCCGTGGTCGGCCTGCGCTCCGGCGGGATCTCGCCGATGGCCAGCCGCAGATCCGTGCGGATCCGCTCGCCCAGTCGGCTGAGCATCGCCAGCTGCCGCGCTGCGTGGGTGAACTGGATGGGGGCGGGCGGCTCGGTGTTCATGCTCGCCCGTCACGACGCTGGCCCGAGCCGCGTTGCCGGGGTTCTCTCGACGTCAGTTCAGCTCGGCGCACACCCAGTCGGGGTTGGCGGCCCGATCGACCACCGCCAGCAGGTGGAGTTTGAGCGGGCTCTCCAGCATGCCCCGCCACAGCTTCGGCTGATCGGTGAACACGTGCATTGTCGGCGCCCCGGCCCCGATCCAGCGGCTCCCGCCGCCGCGCAGCGTGAGCTCGAGCACCCGCCGGTTCGATTCCGCCCAGCTCGACGCGATCATCAGCCGCTGCAGCGCCCGGGCCGCCTGGGCGTGGCTCTCGGCCCGGGCCAGCGCGTGCATGGCCCCGAACTCATCGATCGCCAGCTCAACCTCCGGCGCCAGGGGGCACCGGGCCTCCAGGGCCATCAGCCCCGGGATGTGCAGCGTCAGGCTGCCCTCGGGCGCCCGGTCGGCGCTCTCGGCCTCCGGAGTGGACCGCTCGGCCCGCCGCCAGAACGCGCTCGGCTCCATCGCCATTGCGCCGGGTGACGATCCTGGAGCTGAAGCGGGCGCCGCGGCTGGGGCCGGCGCTGTCGGCCTGGTCGGCGCTGCCGTGGAGACCGGCGCCGATGACTGCTCGGGTGACTCACCCGTCCGTTGGGATGGCCCAACGCCCGCCGGACGCGCGTCGCCCACCGCGAGCATCGCGATCAGGTCGGCCGGTGGAGCCTCCAGATCCCCGCTGAACAGGTTGCGGGCCGGGGCCCCGCCGCCAATCCGGGCGATGCACGCCTCAGATTGCAGCGACATGCCCAGGAACGTCCGGGCGGCCCGCTGCAGACGCGCCAGCACATATTCAGCTCGTGAGGGCGGGGCGCCCATGATCGCGATCCGCAGCAGGGCATCGGGCAGTTCACCCGGCGTCCCGCCGTCACGCGACCGCAGCCGCTGCGCGAGCGACTTGATCAGTCCGTACGCCGCGACCACCCCGGCTTCATCGCCGCTTGTCAGCAGCGTCACCCGCCCGATACCCGCTTGGCACGCCGTATCGAGCTCGGCAGCCGAGTCTGAAACGATGACCACCCGCCGGGCCGTCCGCTGCACCAGCATCACGGCGTCATCGAGCTCGCCATTGATCGCCATCCCGGCCGCCGTCGACGCTCCGCTCGCTTCCCCCGCCACCCCGCCCGGTGTGTGCAGATCGATGCGGAGCCCCCGACGCGAAACACGCACCAGGGCCACCGGCCCCTGCACCTTGTCGGCGACATGCCGGACATACTGATTGGTCCACGCCGCGGCCATGACCGGCAGGTGCCCGAGCACCAGCGCCTCAACGCAAGGCGGCGCTGGCGCCGGCGCGATCGCCCCCAGCGGGGTTCTTCGCTGGAGCAGAGGCTCATCCTCCGCGGCGTCAAGCAGGTCGATATCGCCAAGACCGTGGATGGCGACATCCATCCCAGGCTCGCCAAGCGCCTCCGCGTGCTCGCGCACCAGCGTGAGCTTCGGTCCCACGTCACCGATCTGGCCTGGGTCACCGTGGCTGGCGCGCCCAGCGCGGGCCGAGTGATCGGGCCGGCCCATCCGCGGAGGGAGCGGCGGCCGGTCAGGGCGGCCCGGCGAGGCGGGCGTGTTCGCTCGGCCCGCAGGCGTGAGGCCCATCGCGGCGTCATGCGAGGCCACCGCGTTCATCTCCCCCAGGAACAGATCCGCGAGCGCGTCGAAGGCGTCCGCCCCCGGGCCCTGCTGGGCGTCGAGAAGATCGGCGTGGGTGTGTTGAGAGTGGGGGGTGTCGGCGATCATCCTTGATCAGCCTCGGTGCAAAGGTGTGGCGGGTGGCCGGTGTGGCCGGTGTGGCGGGGCGGGCGCTGCTGGTCGGTGATTCAGGCGGAGATCGGCTGCGCGAGCGGGAGCACTTCCAGCACGCTGTTGATCCCGCCGAAGGGGTTGGGTTCGCTGAAGGGGTTGTGCTGGTCGGCGACCCACTGGCCATCGACCACCAGGCGGTAGAGGAACCGCCCCGGCGGCAACTGCAGGCAGGCCTCGTACACGCCCAACTGGTCGTTGTGCCGCATCACGGTCGCGTCGGCCGACCAGTTGTTGAACGTGCCGGCGATGCTGATGCGCCGCCCGGGGCCGCCGGGCTGGACGAAGAGCACGCCCTGGCTGGTCTGGCGGGCGCCGTACAGCTCGCGCATCCCCTCGACCTCGCGCCCGCCTCGCACAAAGTCCGAGAGGCTCGGAGGCGGCAGGACGATCGAATCGGCCCGCTGCACCAGCCGCGCCGCGCGGTCGGCCAGATCCGCAGCCCGCGTGCGGGTCATGGCGTCGCTCACCGCGCTCGTGGGGCCGTTCTGCGCGGGGGCTGTTGAGCCCGGGTTCGATCCCCCTGCCCCGCCCGCCCCGCCCGCCAGGAAGGTCTCGCTCACGCCATCGCGAACCGTCACGGCCCCGTTCTGAGGCTTGCGGGCTCCGTCATCACCCTGTCGGGCCCGCCGGGCCTCATCGCTGTCGATCAGCCAGCGGCCCAAAGCGATGTAGTCCTCGGCGCCCGTCGAGTGGGGGGCGTACTCCACCACCGGCTGGCCGAAGCTCACCGCCTCGCGCAGGTGCTGATCGAACCGCACCACCACCGGCGATACGCGGCCCTCGAAGCGCCGCTGCAGCTCCGCCAGCAGATCGCGCGAGAGCATGCTCTCGGGGTTGTGCAGCGTGGGCAGCATCCGATAGGGCGGGGAGACCCCCAGCCGCTTGCCCAGAGCCTTAATCGTGCTCACCTGCTTGGCCGCGCCCTGAAGGGAGAAGAACGCCGTCTCGACGGGGATCAGCACCTCGGTGCAGGCGACCAGCGCGTTGTACGTCAGCAGGCCGATCGCCGGCGGGCAATCCAGCAGGCAGAAGTCGTACTGGTCCGCCAGGCGTGAGAGCACGCTCAGCAGCCGCCGCTCCGGATGCTCGATGGTCGAAAGGGCCCCGCGGGCGGCCTCCAGACCGGCCAGTCGGACGGTGCTCGGCGCCAGATCCAGGTTGCGGCTCACCCGCCAGAGCAGTCGGGTCCAGTCAATGGGCTTCTCGTCACTCGCCGTCAGCGCATCGCCGATGTGCACATCGATCCGCTGCTCGGGGATCGCCAGTCCCGCGGCGCAGTGCGCCTGGGGGTCGAGATCCACGAGCAGCGTCCGCAGCCCGGCCCGCGAGAAGACCCCGGCCAGGTTGATCGCTGAGGTCGTCTTGCCGCAGCCGCCCTTTTGATTGATGATCGCGATGGTGCGCACGGGTCCGCTCCAGTTGAGTGCCGGTCCGTGGCTGCCTGATCAGCCTGGCTGGAGAATCCACCGTCGGCCCGGCCCCCGTCTTATCGGGCTGGCTGAACTTGCGCCTGCAAACATCCGCTGCAATCCCTAGGGACACTGACTACCCGCTCAACCCCGTAATCGCGTTCAAAACAGCCTCGCGGGCCGGATTGGTCACGACTCGGCACGTCTCCTTGGCCGCCGGCAGAATCAGTCTGAGCTGTCCCTCGGTGTTCTTCTTGTCATCCAGCATCCGCTCCAGCACCAGGCCCGGCGCCGGCAGGCCTCGCACCGTCTGGGGAAGCCCGGCGCCGCGCAGGAGGCCCGAGACCCTCTCCCGCAACCCGCCTTTCACCAGCCTCGTAGCCTCGGCAACACGGGCGGCGCAGAGCAGCCCGAGCCCCACCGCCTCGCCGTGTTTCAGGGGGCCGATCTGGGTCTGTCCCTCAGCGTCGGTCCAGCTCAGCCCGGGGAGCGTCTCCAGAGCATGCGCAAAGGTGTGGCCAAGATTCAACATCATGCGGCCCCCGGAAGCCGACCGGCTCTCCTCAAAGGGGTCCGTCGCCACCACGCGGGCCTTCAGCGCCACATTCCGGGTCACGAGGTCCGTAAGCGATGGCCGGTCGAGGGCCAGCAGCAGGGGCAATCGCGCCTCGGTCCACGCCAGCAGCCCTCGGCCCGCCGGGCCGCCCGCGGCGCCGCCGATCAGCCCGTGCTTGATGCACTCCGCAAGGCCGCAGCGCAGTTCGCGTCGCGGCAACGTCTCCAGCGCGTCGAGGTCGCACACCACCCGCACCGGCTGATGAAACAGGCCCACGGCGTTCTTGATGAGCCGCGGCCTTCCTGAATCACTCTCGCCCGGACCCGCCGTCACCGCCAGGTTGACGCCCGTCTTGCCGCCCACCGCCGCGTCGACCATCGCCAGCAGCGTGGTCGGGCACTGCACGACGCGCACGCCGCGTTTGAAAACGCTCGCGACAAATCCGGCGACATCGCACACGATCCCGCCGCCGACGCCGATCACCAGCCCGTCGCGCCCCAGCTTCAGCCGGGCGGCTTCGCCCATGGCTCGCTCGGCGGTCGCCAGCGATTTGTCAGCCTCACTGGCGGTGACAACGCAGACGCCCCACGCCGCGCGGGCCTGGTCAAGCGTGCGGAGCAGCGGCTCGATCAACGCGCTGCTCAGGCGGGAATCAATCACCACCAGCACGGCGCACCCGGGGCCCAGCAGGCCGTCGGCAGCGCTGCGCAGCAACCCGGGGCCGATGCGCACTTCATATGCAGCGCCAACGCGCCCGGGCGTCTTGACCTTCACGACCTCGACCGGGCCGACGCCGCCGCCAACCGCGCGGGCGCGGCGGGCGCGGGGAGTTGGCGGCTTGGGCTTAGGCCTGGTCTTCTTCGCCATCGTTCATGGCCTTGATGGTGGAGGAGCGGATGTTGGCGCGGGCCGGCGCCTTCTCGCCCGCCGGGCGGGCCCAGTCGATGCGCGGCGCATCGCCCCACATCATTTCGATGTCGTAGTGGGCCCGGGTGTTGGGTTCGAAGACGTGCACCGCCACATCGACGAAATCCACCACGCACCAGGTGGTGCGATCGTCAACGTTGCGGCGGAAGGAGCCGTGGCCGGTCCGCTCAGCCAGATCGATCACCTCGTCGATCACCGATCGCATCTGCCGGTCGGAGGTGCCCGACCCCACCACGATGTAGTCGTACATCGGCGACAGGTCCTTCACCTCCATCACGACCACGTTCTCGCACCGGTCATCCGACAACAGGCGGGCCGCCTCGATCGCGAAGATCTTGGCGCGGGCCAGCTGGGCCGCCTGCTCGCCGGGCGTCCTTCGGTGGCGGTTTGGCGCGCCGGCGCCGGGCCCGGAGATCCCGCCGTCGGGTCTGCCATCGCTGCGTTCAGCGAGCTCGTCACCGCCTTCGTCGTCCTCGTCGGCTTCGTCGTCGTCCTCGTCGCCGACGTCCTCCGCCGTGCGGGGGTCGGGCGAGGCCGATTCACCAGCGGCCTCAGCCGGCGATGCGCCATCCAGCCGGGCAAGGTCGTCCTCGCCCTCCTGCGTCGCCAGTGGGGCGTCGATGGTCTCGATCGTTTCGATGGTCTCGATCGGGCCGGCGGTCACGGCATCCGGGTCAACCGGTCGAGCCCGGCGGGCCGGCGGGCGCGGCGGCTTGCTCGACTGTTGGCCGGGGCGCGCCGGCCGTTTGCTCGACTTGTTCCCGCCACCGCTCTTGGCCCCCGGCTTGCCGGCCATCTTGCTTCCGAACTTGCCGGCCACCCTGCCCGCGGGCTTGCCCGCCGATATGCCCGGTGGCCCGCCCGCCGGCTTGCCACCCGGCTTCACACCGGCCTTGCCGCCCGGGCCCCCGGCGGGCCTGCCCGCCATGCCCGCGGCCTTCTTGGCTGGGCGCGCCGCGCGGCCACCAGGTGCGGCCTGGCCAGGCCCGCCAGCGCGGGCAGGTTTGCCCGGCCGGCCCGATGGGCGCGCCTTGCCCGATGGGCGAGCCTTGCCTGAGCCTGCGGAGGTTGACGGGGCGCCACGAGAGGGCTTGCGTGAGGGGCGATCTTTGGCCATGGGTGCCAGAGCGTAGGCGAAGCCGGTTGTCCGATAATGCCTGGGCCCGCCAGCGACCTTCCGGCGCCGCTTAGATCGGCCGCTTCGACGAGGGGTCGAAGTCGCCCGACCGCCGACGCTTCATCGCTGGGTCGAGGGACGGGCTCATGGACTCGGCTCCGACCGCGCGGCGCAGCGGCGGCGGGTCGTCCACCGCGGCCAGCCGTTCGTCGGTGAGCGTGTGCGAGAGCGCCCCGGCGGTCCGGGCCTGACCAGGCGTCAGCCGGCCGACCCCGCGCTGCCGGACGATCGCCATCTCGCGCTCCAGAGCCTCGTCGACCTCGCTCAGCGAGGTCAGGATGATGCCCGCCTGCACTCCGCGGCGGAAGAGCATCACCGAACTGCCCGCCAGGCCCATCACGCCCAGGGGCAGCAGCACAAAGGTCATGAACATCGGCACGCCGCCGCCGCCCTCGGCCCCCGAGATCAGGCAGCCGTACCCGCAGAAGACCCCGGGGATCATGCTCGCCCCCGCGGCCCCGCTCCACGGGAAGCTGAGCAGCAGGGCCGTGATCGAGAACACGCACGCCCGCACGCCCTGGTGCACGCCCGGGACGCTGGCCCCCGCCGCGATGATGACGCCCAGCGATGACAGGACGGCCAGCAGGAACGCCCCGACCAGACCCGCGGCGCTCGAAAACGTGCTGGCGAGGTCCATGTTGCGATCCGCCACGCTCGCGACCTTGTTGGGGTCGACCGCTTCGTGGGGACGGGCGGCCTTGTGCGCCGACTTCTTGGATGATGCGACGACCGGGGCCGGCGTGGTTTCGATTTCCGCCTCCGCCGATTCGCGCGGCGCCACCACGGCGTCGTTGGGCTGCCCTTCCAGACGGGTCACCCGCAGATCCGTGTACCGGATCATTCCGAAAACGCACAGCTGCATCAGTGCGCACGCTATCACAATGGCGCCAGAGGCGGTGACCCAGCCCCCGAGGCTGACGAGGGCGGGCGAGATGTGCGGCTTGGGAGGTGACATAATCTCACTCGATTGGGCTTCTTTGTCATCGGTGATTCAGGAGGGGTGATGAAGCCCCCCTAAGCGAACGCGAGCCAAACGAGTGGCTGAATCTGAGGGTGGGGAGGCCTTGACTCCGTCCCATGAACGGGCAATCGTTCTTTCAAATCCGACTGAAAGTTTCGAAACTCAGTCGGGCCCGGGATGATCCGGGCTGCTGGGAGCTGTTTCAATGCGATCGATTCACCAACCACTCCCCGAGCACCCGGCCCTGTCAGGCGCGGATCCGGGGTTGCTTGACGCCGTGGCTTCAGGCGCGGCCCGACTGACGCCTGATCAGGCACTCGAGGCCCTCACCAGGCTTCCGACCCATGAGCTGGGGCGACTCGCTGACCAGCGGTGCCGGGGTCTGCACGGCGAGCGCTTCCGCACGTACATCATCGACCGCAACATCAACTACACCAACGTCTGCAACGCCCGGTGCACCTTCTGCGCCTTCCGGCGCGACGGTCACGAGCACGACGCCTACACGCTGACCCACGGCCAGATCCTTGAAAAGGTTGGCGAGCTGGTCGCCATCGGCGGGACGCAGATCCTCATGCAGGGCGGGATGAACCCCGCCCTTCCCCTCGACTGGTACCTCGACCTCCTCCGGGCCATCCGCGGGGCATATCCGACGGTGCACGTGCACGCCTTCAGCCCGCCGGAGATGATCGAGTTCGTGCATTTCTTCGACCCGCCCGGGAGCACGCTGCTGGAAAAGGTCCGCTGGGTGCTGGTGCGGTTGAAGGACGCCGGCATGCACTCGCTGCCCGGGGGCGGCGGTGAGATCTTCGCCCCCGCTGTGCGGCGCAAGATCGGGCTGGGCAAGTGCGACGCCGAGGCCTGGCTGACCACCATGTACGCGGCCCACTCGCTGGGGATGTTCACCAGCGCGACGATGATGTTCGGCCATATCGAGGGTTACGCCGACCGTGTGCACCACCTGTGGCTGGTCCGCAAGTGGCAGGAACGGGCCCTGCGGGAGCACGGCGAGGCGATGGGGTCGGGGCCGTTCGGGCACTATGTCAGCTTCATCTCCTGGCCCTTCCAGCGCGAGAACACGCCGCTCGGGCGCGTCCCCGACTGGGGACTTGATCCGGCTGAGCTTGCGCGCGAGTTCCCGGGTGACGCGGTGGCCCGGGCGTACGACTTCGGTCGGGCCGGCGGCCCCGGGGCGTTTGATCAGGAGGAGGTCGACCCGCGCGGGCTTGACGCCGCGGCGTACCCGACCGCGAGCCTCTTCGGCAAGCGTGTCCGCATGAGCGGCGGTGGCGGCAGCACGGATTACCTGCGCACCCAGGCCCTGTCGCGCCTGTTCCTGGACAATGTCTATTCCATCGGCGCCTCTTGGGTGACCATGGGCCCGCACGTCGGCCAGGTGGGCCTGAAGTTCGGGGCCAATGACATGGGCAGCGTGATGATGGAGGAGAACGTGGTCTCCTCCGCCGGCACGACCTACTGCCTGGATGAGTCGGTCCTCTGCCGCCTCATCCGCGAGAGCGGTTACACGCCGGCCCAGAGGAACAACACCTACGACATCCTGTCGGTGAAGGAGGGCGCCGGCGCGCCGGACCTCCTGGTGACCGACTGGTCGACCCATCGCGTGAAGCAGCTCCACAAGCAGGCCGCCAGGAACGAGAGCCCGGTCGAGGTGACGGTGAGCGCCCGCTGAGAGACCGGTCGGCCAATCACTCAGTCGGCGCCCGTCAGGCAGTTCAGTCAGCAACCGCTGAAGTACAGCGTGATGAAGTCCGAGAGGTCGTCAGGGTCAACGTTCCCGTCGCCGTTAAAGTCCGTACCGGCGCCGGGCGGCGTGCTGAAGTACGCGGAGATGAAGTCGGAGAGGTCGTCGGGAGTCAGCTCGAAGTCGCCGTTAAAGTCAGCGCGGGAGCGCACCCGCACCTGAACGGGATTGGTCGGGAATCCCCCGCAGGCATCGCTGATCAGGCAGTCGTACGCGCCGCTGTCGCCGCAGCGGCTGCCGAGGATGACGAGGTTTGGCGTTCCGGCGCCGGAGACGCGTCCGTCCAGATCGCCGTCGAAGAGCGGCTGCCCGTCGCGCCGCCAGCGGAAGCTCAGCGTCGGGGGAATCTGGGTCGTGGTCGCCGAGCACTCAAGGTCGATGGGCTCGCCGAACAGGTACTGGCTGCCCGCGACGGGCTGCGAGGTGATGGTGACGGCGCCGGATCCGAAGCGGAGGGTGCCATCCTGGCCGCGGCGGATGCCCGCGCCGCCCCCATCCAAGAGGATGTTCGAGAGCGGCAGCTGAAGGTCGCAGCTGTAGATCGCGATGCGTCCGCCGCCGCCGCCGCCGCGGTTGCTGTTGCCGCCAGGGGCGCCCGAGGCCGAGATAATGCCCGATCCGGATAGGCTGGGCGCGCGGATGATGAGCCCGCCGCCGGACCCGCCGCCGCCCGAGCCGGCGCCTCCATTGGCGCTGAGGACGCCGTTGATCGCGACCGGCCCCTGGGCCACCAGCAGCAGGGCGCCGCCGCCGGACCCGCCAGAAGATCCGCCGCCGGAGCCTGGCTGAAGGGGCAGATCCGCCGAGCCGTAGGCCGGGCCTCCGGAGGCCTGCGTGCCAGGCCCGCCCGCGCCGCCATAGCCGCCGCCGCCGGCATCGCCGAACGCGGCGTTGGCCGCGCCGCCCGGGCCTTGAGTCGGCGCAAAACCCCTTCCGGAAAGGTTGAATTCACCACCGGCGTCGATGGTCAGTCCACCCGCCAGCGACAGCGCGAGCGAGCCGGCGGGGTCGTGGGCCAGTTTGCCATTGGGCTTGATGCGCAGCGACGCGTCGAAGGACTGCTCGCCGTTGAGGATCGCGGCCTCGCCGGCAAGCGTGTTGTTCTCGATGACGATCTCGCCCAGCGGCTGGCTTGCGGCCTTCAGGAACACCGTGCCGGGCCCGCCGCTCCGGCTGGCCGTCGCGCTCGAGCCGCCAAAGGTGCGGATGGCGCCGGTGAACTGGCTCGGGACCTGGGTGTAGACCGCGATGCGCCCTCCGCCGCCCCCGCCGCGATTGCCGTTGCCGGAGCCGCCGCCATCGGCGGCGATGAGTCCTGCACCGAGGAGGGCCGAGCCGTTCAGCCAGACGCTGCCGCCCGAGCCGCCGCCGCCGAATCCGTCGGCGCCCGAGGCGGTGATCACGCCGTCGACGCGGATGGGATCGCTGGTGGTGACGCGGAGCACGCCGCCGCCGGCGCCGCCAAAGGAGCCGCCGCCGGAGCCCGGGTGATCGGGCTGGATGGCCGAGCCGTAGGTGCGGCCACCGGGTCCCTGGACGCCTGGCCCGCCGTTGCCGGCGTGACCGGCGCCGCCGGCGTCGTTGAACGGAGCGCTGGGCGAAGCGCCCGGGCCCGTCGCGCTGGGTGAGCCGCGGCCGGCGATGTCGATTCGGCCGCCAGCTTCGACGAACAGGCCGCCGGCGAGCGTCAGGTCGAGTGAGGACCGGTCGTCGTGGCTGAGCTTTCCGCCGCTCCTGATGCGGAGCATCGCGGGGAAGGACTGAGCCCCGTTCAGGATGGCCGCCTCGCCTTCGAGCGTGGAGTTCTCGATGATGATCGTACCCACCGGGAGGTCTGTGTCCTTGAGGAACACGGTGCCGGGGCCGCCGTTCCGCGCGGGGACATCGCTGAGGCCTGCGAACGCGCGGAACGCGCCGGAGAAGGCGCTCGAGCGGAAGTAGACCGCCACCCGTCCGCCGCCGCCGCCGCCCCGATTACCGTTGCCGGAACGTCCGCCATCAGCGGCGATGATGCCGTCGCCGGTCAGGTCGCGGCAGGCGAGCCAGACGGAGCCGCCCGAGCCGCCGCCGCCGAATCCGTCGGCGCCGTCGCTGCGGATCTCGCCGTCAATCTGGCCGTCGCCGGCCGCCGTGATGCGGATCACCCCGCCGCCGGACCCGCCAAAGGACCCGCCGCCCGAGCCGGGGAGGGTGGGCTGCGTGACCGAGCCATACGTCTGGCCGCTTGGGCCTTGGGCCCCGCGGCCGCCGTTGCCGCCGTGGGCTGCGCCGCCGGCGTCGTTGAACGAGGCACTGGGGGAGCCGCCCGGACCCTGGGTGGCCCCGAAGCCGCGACCGGAGGCGTTGATGAGGCCGCCAGCGTCGACGATCAGGCCCCCGGCGAGGGAGAGATTCATCGACTGGCCGGTATCGTGGCTGAGCTTGCCGCCGGGGCGAATGACAAGGGAGGCGGGCAAGGACTGCTCGCCGTTCAGGATCGCGGCTTCACCGTCGGTGGAGGCGTTTTCGATGATGATGGAGCCTAACGCATCAGAAGTGTTCTTGAGGAAGACGGTCCCGGGGCCCCCGTTGCGGGCCGGAACATCGCTTCGGCCGCCGAAGGCGCGGATCAGGCCGGCGAAGTTGGAGAGGTCGAAATAAACGGCGACGCGTCCGCCGCCGCCGCCGCCCCGGTTGCCGTTGCCGGAGGCGCCGCCCGGAGCCGAGATGAGGCCCGAACCGCTCAGCGTGCCGGCCGAGAGCCAAAGGCTGCCGCCGGAGCCGCCGCCGCCGGAGCCGGGGCCGCCGGCGCTGAGGATCTGGCCGTTCACAATCGCCCGGCCGTTGCCGACGCACGTGATGCGCGCGGCCCCGCCGCCCGTCCCACCGCCCGAGCCCCCGCCGGAGCCGAGCGCAGCGGGCTGCAGCACCGAGCCGTACGTGGCGCCCGACGGGCCTTGCGCGCCCACGCCGCCATTGCCGCCGTGCGCGGCGCCCCCGGCGTCGTTAAACGGCGCGCTGGGCGAGGCGCCCGGTCCGCTGGCGGCTGGGAAGCCGCGGAAGCTCACGTCGATGGCGCCGCCTTCGGCGACGGTGACGCCGAGCACGGAGAGGTCCATGAACTGGCCATGGTCATGGCTGACCTTGCCGCCGGGGAGGATGTGGAGCACGTCGGTGGGGTAGGCCTGCACGCCGTTGAAGATGGCCGCCTCGCCCTCGAGGGAGGTGTTCTGGATGAAGATGACGCCGCCTGGAATGGCGGCGATGCGGCGATACACGGTGCCGGGACCGCCCCGGCGGGCGGGAACATCGGATGGACCGCCGAAGGCGCGAACCACGCCGGAGAACGCGTCACCGGAAACGGTGACGGCGATGCGGCCGCCGCCGCCGCCGCCGCGGTTGCCGCTACCGGACCCGCCGCCATCGGCGGAGATCCGGCCTGCGCCGGAGAGTTGGGCGCACGCGAGGAAGATGGACCCGCCGGAGCCGCCGCCGCCGAAGCCGGGGGCGCCGTCGGCGGAGATGACGCCGTTGACCTGGGCGTTGCCGGTGACGGCGAGGCGGATTCGACCGCCGCCGAGCCCGCCGAAGGAACCGCCGCCGGAGCCGAGGCGATTGGGTTGCTGGATCGACCCGTACGTTGCGCCGGGGCCGCCCTGCGTGCCGACGCCGCCGTTGCCGCCGTGCGAGGCGCCGCCAGCGTCGTTGAACGGTGCGCTCAGCGAGCCGCCGGGGCCCGCCGCGGGGCCGAAGCCGCGGCCGGCGAGATCGATGCGGCTGGCCACGAAGTCGACGACCGGGCCTTCGATCACCAGATCGCCCGTGATCCTGAGCTCGAGGCCCTCGACGATGTCGGTTGCCTGACCACCGGAATAATCGAAGCTCGCCCCCGCGGCATGGGTCAGCACACCGGGCTGATTCGCGGGGTTCCGGATTAACGAGAGGGAAGCGATGGCGTGCCGGCCGTTCATGGTGAGGGTCGTCCCCTGCACGGTGATCTGCGCGGTGGCCAGGGGCGTGCCCAGGATGGTGATGTCGGTCGGTCCCACGCTGACCGGTGTGGTGACCAGCACGGGCTGGGCCCATAGCTGCCCGGCGGCGGCGAGGACCAGCGCTGCGACAAGGAACGCGTGCCGGAGCGTGAGCATGGATCGTCTCCCCAGATCTCGTGTGCGGCAGAGGATGCCGTGATGTTCATTATGCGCCGGATCGATCCGGAGACCAGTGATTTCCCCACCGCAAAGGGGGCGTTGGGAAGGCGGGCAAGTGGGCTGGGGGCGGGAGGCTTAGACTCGAGCATGACTTCACGAATTCTTTTCTTGCTCGCGGCCTTGCTGTTCGCCGCGCCGGCCGCGGCACAGTCGCTCAGTCATGAGCGGTTTACGCTCCCCAACGGCTTGACGGTCATTCTGCACCCCGACCGCACGCTGCCGGTCGCGGGGGTCAATCTGTGGTACCGGGTCGGGGCCCGCAACGAGCCCAAGGGTCGCTCGGGGTTCGCCCACCTCTTTGAGCACCTGATGTTCATGGGCACGCGCCGCGTGCCCGGGTCGGACTTTGACAACCTGATGGAGGCCGGCGGCGGCTCCAACAACGCCTCGACTTCGCTCGACCGGACCAACTACTTCTCATCCGGGCCCTCGTCGATCCTGCCGCTGCTGCTCTGGCTCGATGCCGACCGGCTGGAGGACCTGGGCGTCAACATGACCAGGGAGAAGCTCGACCTCCAGCGTGATGTCGTGCGCAATGAGCTCCGCCAGAACGTCGAGAACGCGCCGTACGGGCGCGCTTATGAGGCGACCTACCAGCTGCTTTACCCCGAGAACCACCCCTACCACAACGGCGTCATCGGCACCCATCAGGATCTCGAGGCGGCCGCCGTCGACGACGTCAAGAACTTCTTCGCGACCTTCTACGCCCCCGACAACTGCGCCCTCGTCGTCGCGGGGGACTTTGACCCCGCCCAGATCAAGCCGCTGATCGAGCGGCTCTTCGGC
>CAZSZO010000047.1:0-27804 GCA_964611125.1 uncultured Phycisphaeraceae bacterium
AGTCACGGGCGGCGACCAGGTTGAAGAAGTCCTCAACCCGCTCCAGCACCAGGGTGACGTTCTGCTGGGCGAGGGCGGGGGCCGCGGCGCCCGCCGCGAGGGCGATGGCGAGGGCCAGTCGACAGTTCTTCTGCATGGGCTGCTCCTTCCGGTGGGAGTCCCTGAAATGGGTCCACCGGTGTGATCGGTCCCGGCCCGTGACGCGCGGGGCCGAGGCGGGGCCGGCCGCCCAAAGGCGCACCGATACCCCTGCATATCGATATTCTATAACAAGCTTGCAGGACCGCCAGAGAAATCGCCCGGGCCCCGGGGAAAAACCGCGCGGAAATGAAAGCGTTTGCAGGGCGCCCCTACCGCTGCGGCTCCGCCATCCGCTGCACCTCGCGCGTGCGGATCTCGGCCTCCAGAGCCGCGCCATCCGCAGCGTCAGCCACGCCGTCCCGGTTCACGTCGATCGCGCGGGCTGCCTGCGCAATCAAGTCGCGATCGTCGACGATCCCGTCCCGATTGGCGTCGAAATCAAACGCTACAGCGACCGTCAGCGCCGCGTGCACGATCAACTGGTCGGCATAATCCACCCGCCCATCGCCGTTGAGATCCCACAGGTTCAGGATCGCCGGGTTCGGGGCGGGCCCCGGCGTGAATGCGTTGATGACAGCCTGCACATCACGCGCGTCCACGACGCCATCTTCCCCGAAATGAAAGCGGTTGAACGACCTGTTCATCAGGGCCCGATCGGTCGCGTCGATGACCCCGTCACGGTTAAGGTCGCAGCGGTCGTTGCTGCTCGTCCGGGCCACCGGCTGCCCGGTGAAGACGGTCGCGAACCAGGCCAGGTCGCGGGCGTCGATCCGCCCGTCGGCCCCATTACCGGTTCCATTGGCGGTGACATCGCCCGTGAGCTGCTGGGCCCGCGTGCTCAGCCAGGTCCGCAGTTCGTCCCGAAGCGGCGCGTTGCCGGCGAAGGTATCGGCGTTGAACCAGATGAACTCCTCGATCCCGCGCCCCTTGACGGTGTCGAGCTGAACGGTCACCGACGGGCGCGTCTGGTTGGTCAGATTGGCCAGCCCGACCACGATCCGCTTCCCCGGCGCCGCGGTCAGGGCCCGCCCGATGTCGGTGTCGATCGCCCGGTTCCGGGGCGGGTTGGACCCGTTGATGTTGGTCGTTGACGTGAAGTACGCCATCGGCACGAACGCCTCGCCGGCCGTCAGCGACGCCCACGACGGAAGGTCAATCATCTTGCTCGTGTGCGTCGCGCTGCTCCAGTCCGCGAACGCCACGGCGGTGAACGTCGGGCTCGACGAGACCCCCTCCACCGCCTGCCGGAGCTGCACCAGGGCCTCGGTCACGTTCCCCCGGTTGAAGGTCAGCCAGCGGGCGGGGTAGTTCGTCCCGGGCAGGCCGACTTCGGTGAGCGGATCAACGCCGTATTGCGCCTGGTACGCGCTCCGACCCCACGCATCGAAGCTCCAGACCGCGGCGTTGCTCCCGGCCAGGGGGAAAAAGTGGTAATCGGCCTGGATCCCCTCGAGCCCGGGGTAGCGCGTTGCGAGGGCCGCGAAGTAGCCGTTCAACGCCTCACGCACCCCCGGGTTACCCAGATTCACGAACCGCTGACTGGCGACATCCCCGGTGGTCGTGTTCGCCGGGTCGCGATGCTTGACGACGAAGTCGGGGTTCGCGGCGAGCCATGCCGAGGGATTGGTCCCGAAGTCCAGATACCCCGTCTCGCACCATGCGTGCACCCGGCAGCCATACTTGGCCGCGGCGGCGATGGCCTGGCCCAGGTAATCGAAGTTGAAGCGGGCTGGGAACGCCGGGACGCCGGTCGTCCCCGTGTCGCGCCCCCAGTAGAGCGTCTCGAGGTAGATGTCCTGAATGCCCGCGGCGGCGACGCTCGCGACAATCAGCTCAAACTGCGCGATCGTCGGTTGCGGCCGCATCCACGCCCCCCTGATCGGCCGGGTCGCGCGGTCGACGACGGCCGCGGGCGGGTTGAGCTTGATCCCAAGGTGATTGGCCACGGCGCGAAAGGTCCCGTCGCTGGGCCGATTGGTGATGACGGTCCCCGAGTCGTTCTGATACGCGAAGGTGCTCGAGCCGCCGCCATCAAGGTTCACCGCCCGCCAGCACCCCTTGCGCAGCAGCAGGTCAGCCAGCTCCGGGAGCGTGACCCCAACGCTCCAGCCCGGCTGACGACCGTCGATCTCGATGATGTACAGCCGGCTCCCCGCACGGTCGATTCCTACCGCCGTTCGAGGGTTGCGCACGAGCGGCTGCACCCGGGCCGTCGCGCCGGTGTTGACGCCATCGGTAATCAGGAGGGTCCCCGGAACCGGGTCGTTATCGCTCGGTCCCACGCCCGCTACAGCATCCCACACGCCGTTGAGCTCGCCGGGCGCGACGTAGCCGATGCTCGCGACCCGACCCTGGGTGAAGGTCAGCGCCGGGTCGCCTGGGAGACCACCAAACTGGCGCGCTGGCGAGACCACGACACCGTCGCTCACGCTCAGCCCGATGATGTCGGCGTGTGTGCCCGCAACACCGCCATAGAAGTTCGCGTTCACCGCCAGGCGGGCGCCCACGCTCGTCCGCCAGGACGTAACCGCTCTGAGATCAGCCTCAAACCCGCCGGTTCCCGGACCGGTGGTGACGATCTCCACGGTCGGATCGGTCAGGTCCACCGTCGCGATGAACCCGCGAATCGGGCCATCGGGCGTTGACCTCAGGATGTCCTCAACAATGATCGCCTGGGCCCATGCCCGACTGCCGAGCGCCACGACCATGAGCGCAAGGACGCACGAAAGCAGCCTCAGACGCGCGATCGGCCTCATACCCAACGCGCCCCCCAAAACCGGGGTTCCGCCAACCAGACCAGGGCAAGATAGACGCATAGGCACAGTCTAGATCATGATCCTGCGTCCTGCGAACTCATTGGCCAGATCGGCGCCCAGCCCGGCACACCTGCCCACGCCCGCGGTGTCTGCCTGCGCGTATTCTCAACCGTCAGGAGCACCCACTGTGACCAAGTCGCCCCCGGTCTTGCCCGCCTTGACGCTCGCCGTCGCCTCGGTCATCACCGCCTGCACCCCGGCGCCAGCCCTGAGGGACGCCAGTACGGTCTCCCAGACCGGCTCGACATCGACGGCCACGGCCACCACCGCCCCCCCGGCCGCCGCGGCCCCGGCGCACGCTCACGCCCTGCACAACGTGCACCGCCTGAGCGAGAACCTCGTCTCCGGCGCCGCGCCCGAAGGTGACGCCGCGTTCGATGAACTCAAGGCGATGGGCATCAGGACGATCATCACCGTCGACGGCGCCGCGCCGGATCTGCCCCGCGCCTCAGCCCGCGGTATGCGCTATGTGCACATCCCCATCACCTATGCCGAAGTGACTCCCGACCAGCAACTCAAGCTCGCCCGAGCCGTCAAGGAGTTGCCCGGGCCCATTTTCCTGCACTGCCACCACGGCAAGCACCGCGGACCTGCGGCGATCGCGTCGGCCGCGGTGCTGCTGGGGAAGATCACCCCGGAGGAGGGCGTGGCCTTCATGAAGGTCGCCGGAACGGCGCCCAACTACACCGGGCTCTACGAGTGCGTCGCCACCGCCCGGCCCGCCAGTCCCGAGCGGCTCGCCTCCGCCCCGGGCGACTTTCCAGCGGTGCGCCGGCCCGAAGGCATCACGAGCGCGATGGTCGAGATCGACAGCGTGTATGAGCTGCTGGGCGAGATCCGCACCGCCGGGTGGACCACCCCCAGCGATCACCCCGACCTCGTGCCCGTCGCCGAGGCCGGCCGCCTTGCAGACCTGCTGCGCGTGAGCGGCGAAGACCCGAAGACCAAGCCCTGGGGCGAGGACTACGCCCGTCGCCTGGCCTCTTCGGTGGCGGCAGCCAGCACGCTCGAACAAGGCTTCGGGAAGAAAGCCTCGCCAGCCGAAATGGAAGCGGCGTGGAAGGCGGTCGCCGCGTCGTGCAAGGACTGCCACGCCCGGTACCGCGACAAGCGGTGAACCACCCCCGGTCACACTGGTTTACTCGGGTCGCTTGGCGCGCCGCCCCGGCTCAACCCATCCGCCGTAGAAGGTCTTGAGCTGCTCCGGATACAGGTCCAGCACGCCCCGGCTGAACCAGAGGACGTGCCCACCCCCACCAGTCGCTCTGACCAGTTCGATCGACTTGCGGACGTCCTCCCAGGTCGCATCGGGGCCGTCGCCGACGACGCGGATGCCCGCGAGCATGTCACCGACCCGTCCGCCGCCATCCTGCTTCATCCATTTCACCTGGTCGCGCCACGTCTGCTCGAACGCCGGGTAGTTCATGCGGTAACACTGCGGGATGAACTCATCCCACCACACCCCGGCGCCGCCGCCCGGGCGCGCGGCCTTGGCGCCCTCGGTGTTCCCAGGCTTCCAAGCGGCCCACTTGGGCCACTCCAGGCAATAGTGCTCGTAGCACCACGGATAGACTGCGGGGCTGAGGGAGACGATCAGCCCAGGCTTGGCCCGCCGGACCTCTTCCACGAAGAGACGGGCGTACTCGTTGACCTTGTCGGCCCGCCAGCGGACCCACTCAGGGTCGGTGTGGTCCAGCGGCGGCTCCTTTCCAGCGTGCTCCTGGGCATAGATCTTCTTGGTATACGGGTCATAGCCCATCGTGATATAGGGCCACACGATGCGGTCATCGAGCTGGATGCCGTCGAGCTCGTAGGTATTCACCGCCTCCAGCACGAGGTCGAGGAGGAACTTCCGGGCCTCGGGGTGCAGCGGGTTCATCCAGACGAAGCCGTTGGGAGCGACTTCGTTGCCGTCCTTGTCAAGCGACAGCCACTCCTTCTTCATGCGCCGCAGGTGGTTGTCCGTGCTCTTGTGCGCGGCCATGAAGCCGTACTCGAACCAGGCGATGTACACGAGCCCGTTGGCCCGGGCCTCGGTCAAGGTCTCCTTCAGCAGGTCGCGGCCCTCGCGGGCGATCGCCTCGGGCTTGTCGGCCGGGTCCTGGGGCATGAGCGCGGGCCGCCGGTCGAGGCCGATCTCGCGCTTGAGCACCTGCGAGGGGAACTGGGTGTACCCGTTCTTCCAGACCTCGACATAAACCGTGTTCAGGCCAATGTCCTTGAGACGGCGCATCGTGGCCCGGGTCTTCTCGGGCGTCGCGATGGCGTCATTGGCCGTCGTCGTCAGCCAGGTGCCCCGGACTTCGGGCTTGGGCTGTTCCGCCGCCAGGGTGGCGCGCGGACCGCAACCAAGCGCCAGCGCCAGCACCGCCAGCAAGGTCCGCTGAACCGTCCACGCCCACGTCCAACCCCGGGCCCACGCCCGTGTCCGGCCCTGAGTCCGGCCCTTCTCCAGCCGACCATCCATCGCTGTCGGGTTCATCTGAAAGCTCCTGCTTGCAGGCCGCGTCGACCGGTGTACTGTTGGCTCCGTTCCGACCAAGCCGCCAGGGGCCCCCGGGGCCCCGGCCGACCTGACAGTACACCGCGGAGTCCGCAGACCATGGCTTCCAAGTCCAGCAGCGTCCTCAACATCGCGATCATTGGCGCCGGCGGCATCTCCGGCGCCCACAACGGGGCCGTCAAGGCCAGCGGGGGGCGGGTCGCCGTCACCGCGGTGGTCGATCCTGATGCCGCCGCGGCCCACAAGCTCGCCGACGAGCACGGGGCCCAGGTCTTCGGCTCGGCCGACCAGCTGGTGGAGGCCGTCGCGGCGGGGCTGGATGTGCACGCCGTGGTCGTGTGCACGCCGCCGAGCGTCCGGATCAAGATCATCGCGGCATGCCTGAAGGCCAAGCTGCCGGTGCTGATGGAGAAGCCCATCGCCCACACCCTCGCCGACGCGAGGAAGCTCGCCGCGCTGGCGGCCAAGCACAAGAAGGTCCCGAGCTTCGTGGCCTACTGCCACCGCTTCGCCCCGGCGGTGCTGGAGATCAACCGCCTGATCAAAGCGGGCAAGGTCGGGAAGGTCACCCGCTTCGAGAACGTCTTCGCCTGCGACCTCCCCGCGCACTCGGGCAAGTGGTTCAGCGAGCCCAAGAAGGCCGGCGGCGGGGCGTACCTCGACATGGGCAGCCACAGCCTCGACCTCCTGCACTTCATCGTCGGCCCCTGCGCCACGCTCGGGGCCGTCTTCGCCCACAAGTGGAAGGGCCGCACCGAGACCGCCGCGACGGTGTTGCTCAAGAGCACCAAGAAGGGGTCCTCGGCCAACATCCCCGCCGGCGTCGCGGCGGTGGTCGCCAGCGGCTGGGCCGAGACTTCGCGCTTCACCCTGGCCATCGAGGGCGACGAGGGGATGCTCTTCTACGACTACGAGAAGCCCGCCGAGCTGGTCTTCAAGGACCTCGTCGGCAAGGCGGAGGCGATGCCCGTCGAGGAACACGGCGTGCGTTTCACGCGCCAGTTGCTCGCCTTCGCCGATGCGGTGCAGCGCAAGGCCAAGACCAACCTGGCGACCTTCGCCGACGGTCTGGCCGCCGCAGTCGCAGGCGAGGCCGCGGCCAAGGCCGCCAAGAAGAGCTGACCCCGCGACGGGAAGCTGGTGGCGAGTTCTCCACGAAAGGGCCTGCCGACCGCTGGGTTGACAAACGCCCCGGCGCGGTTATGGTCTTGGTGTTCTCGGTGCCCGAGCAGGATCATCTGCCCGGGCTGAAAAGGGAAGCGTGGTGAGGCGGGCCCGATCGCGGGTCAGCCGATTCCACCGCGGACGCGCCGCCGTGAGGGGCGACTGTCCGGCTCAACATGCCACTGACGGGCCCGGTTCACCGGGCTGGTCGGGAAGGCCGAGCCGGGCGGGTCACCAGCCCCGAGCCGGAAGACCTGCCGGGAACATCGTGCCGGTACGCCCTCGCGACTAGGGTGTCGGCGTGTGTCCTCGCCCGCTCCCGGCGCAGGGCCCGCTCCGACTTTTCCCCGCGAAGGCTCCGCCCAGCGCTCCCACGCTGGGCATGATCGGGAGCCGTTCCGCGCGAATCGGAACGTCGATTCGGAGTCGTTCATGTCATCATCTCGTTGGTCGTGCGCTGCGCTCGTCGCGGGCGGGTTTGTGCTGTCAACAGTCGCCATCCCGATGGCGGCCCCCGCGCAGGCGGCGATCCCGCCCTATCAGCTCGTCGGGCAGTACGCGAGCCCGTCGGGCACGTTTGATGTGCTGCCCGACGGGCGGCTGGTCTTCATCTCCGGAGGGGCCCTGGTCGCGGCCGATGTGCGCTCGACCGCCGCGCCGACGCCGTTGGGCGGGATCGATCCGGGCCTGATCTCAACGTTCGGCGCCTCGTTTGTCAGCGTGAGCCCCGACGGGGCCCGGATCGCCATCGGCGACAACAACTTTGGCGCCGGCGCCCGGGTGCACATCGTCTCGACCGGCTTGCTCTCGCCGGGCGCTGTCTCGTCGGTGACCTCCATCGACGCCCCGAACGCCGAGGCGGCGTGGACCGGGGCATCGACGCTGTTCGTTGCGGGGTTCGGCTCGGGGCCCGTGGTGACCCGGATCGATACGGCCTCGGGCGTCGCCCAGACCGTGATCACCAACATCGGCGGCGGGACCGGCGGCGTCGCCTCCGACGGGTCGCGCCTGTATGTCGGCCTCGGCTTCGACGGGCCTTCCGGCGGGCGGACCGGGCAGGTCCGGGCGTTTGACCTCAGCACCCTCGCGGCCGTCGGCGGCCCCGGGGCCCCTCCGCTCGATTACTTCTCCGGCGGGCTCGCGGCGACGGCCCTCTCGGGCAGTTCGCTGGGCTTTGACGCGGGTGGAAATCTGCTCGTGGGCGGCGGCGACTTCTTCACCGGCGTCGACGCCGGGAGCGCCGCGATCATCGACCGCGCCGCTGTCGACAGCGCGCTCGCTGGCGGCGCCGTGCCGCCGCTCAGCGCCCAGTTGCGCCTCAGCCCTGCCGGGAGCGCGTTCTACTCCATCCGTTTCAACGCGCCGACTGGGGAGTTGCTGATCGCCGACGGGGCCACGATCTACCGGTACGCCGTGCCCGCCCCGGCGGGCGCTGGCCTGGCCTTGCTGGGGCTGATTGCTACGGGGAGGCGCCGGCGTGCGTAACACCACCCGCCGCGCCGCGGCGATCACCGGCCCGGTTGCGTCCCTGGGCGTGCTGCTGGCGGCTGCGTCGAGCAGCGCGGGGCAGTCCGCCTTCGCCACGCGCGTGCTCGCCTATGACCCGGCCCCTGGGCAAGTGGTCAACAGCCCGGACTTCAGCGACCCCCTCGCGGCCCTCGGGGCCCCCGCGGGCGGGTCGCTCAGTTCGCCCGACAACAGCAAGCTCGTCACGCTCGGCGGCTTCGGGGGGTCGATCACGCTGGGGTTCGATCACCCGATTGCGAACCAGCCGCGCACGCCGGCGAACCCGCAAGGGCTCGACCTGATCGTGTTCGGAAACGCCCTCTTCGTCGGGGGCGATCCGCAGCGCCGCTTCGCTGAGGCGGGCGTCGTCGAGGTGAGCGCCGACACCAACGGCAACGGCCGCGCTGACGACCCCTGGTATGTCATCGCCGGCTCGCACCTCGGGCCGAACCCCGGCGCGCTGGTCGGCACGCAGACGTGGGACGACCGCATCGCTGACCCGCAGTTTCCGCCGGTAACGGCCTCGTGGATCCCTGCGGGGCGGTCAGGCATGTGGACGACGCGGGGTTACCAGTTGCCGGGGGCGGTCTTCGGCGGCCCGGTCGTCACCAATCCGCTGGGCGGCGGGCCCGTTGAAGGCTTCTTCGGCTACGCCGATTGCACGCCGACGCTGGCCCTGGGCGATCTCGATGGCGACGGCTTCGCCGATGACCTCACGCTCTCAGCCGAGGCCTACTACACCAGGCCCGATGACCCGCTGGTGGTGGGGATCTCCGCCGGGAGCGGCGGCGGCGACGCCATCGACCTCGATTGGGCCCTGGACCCGGAGACGGGCCTGCCGGCGACCCTCGCGGCGATCGACTTCGTCAGGATCACCACGGGGGTCAACGCGGTTCACCCGATCTTCGGCGAGCGCTCCACTGAGATCTCCGGCGTCGCCGAAGTGCGGCCGGAGCCCCCCGGGGCGCACGGCGCGGACTTTAACGGCGATGGGTTCATTGATCCTGACGATCTGTCTGATTACATCGCGTGCTATTTCGCTGCGCCGGCGTGCGCTCGAGCTGATTGGAACGGCGACGGCGCCATCGACCCCGATGACCTCTCCGACTTCATCAGCGTGTACTTTGCCACCTAGAACGCTGCGGGCCCGTCCCTTGATTCACACCCCCCGACCATCCCGGCGTTCGGCCACCTTCCCCGCTCCAGGCTTCACCCTGACCGAGGTGCTGGTGGTGATCGCCGTCATCGCGCTCCTGGTGGGCCTGCTGCTGCCCGCCCTGCGCTCGGCACGGGAACAGGCCCGCACCGCCCAGTGCCTGAGCAACCTGCGGCAACTGGCCCTGGCCCTGCACACCTATGCCGGTGACTTCAAGGGCTTGGCCCCGCCCGCCTCGGCCGATGCGCTGCGGAACCTGCAGCGCTGGCACGGCGCCCGCGCCCGCCAGGCCGATCCTTTCGTGTCAAGCGGCGGGGCGCTTGCGCCCTATCTGGGCGAAGATGGAGACGGCGCGGGCGGCGTCGCCAACGCCTCCGCTGGCACGGCCCGGTGGTGCCCGACCTTCGCGCCGACGCTCATGACCCTCGCCCAGGCCCGGCGCGGCTTTGAGCGCAACTGCGGCGGGTACGGCTACAACGCCCGGTTCCTCGGGGCGCTCGTCCGGCGCGAGGCGCCGGGGCTCTGGACCCAGATCACCGATCGCACCGGTTCGCCCATCGCCCGGTTCAACCGGCCAGATCGCAAGGCGGCGTTCGCCGACACCGCACTGCTGGACCCGTCGGGACCGGCGAGCGTGATTGAGTATTCCTTTCTCGAGCCCCGGTGGTGGCCCGGCAACCCTGACCAGCGGCCCGACCCATCGTTCCACTTCCGGCACGGAGCGGGAAATGGTCGACCAGGTCAGGCGCATTGCGCGTACCTCGACGGGCATGCCTCGGGGTCCGGTCGGGCCGCCTTTCACTCGAGCGGCGTGTACGGCGAGATCGCCACCGATCCCCTCACCGGCTGGCCGGGCGAGGCGGACGACAACTCCCTCTACGACTTTGACTGATCACCACTGGAGCGCCGCCCGATGGCCGTGGACCGCTGCATCTGCCACAAGGTGCCCTTCAGCCAGATCCTCGCGCTCAGCCGGGGCGGGTTCTCGCTCCGGCAGATTGTCGAGCAGACGCGCTGCACCACCGGTTGCGGGATGTGCGGGCCCTATGTCCGCATGGCCATCAAGACGGGCCGCACAAGCCTGCCAGTGCTGCCCGAGCACATCGCCCGAGGCATGATGCTGGAGTTCCCGCTGGTCGATCCGCCGCCGACTGGACCGGCCGAGCCCGCAGGGCCAGCGGGTCCCGCGGGGCCGGTCAAGAACCCGCCTCAACGCTGACGAGTTCGCCCTGTAAGAGAAACGCCCGGGCCGCCTCACGCACCTGGTCGATCGTGACACCAGCCTTGGCCCCGTTCGTGGCCTTGTACCGCACGAGGACGGCTTTCACATCGCCATCGGGGCGGGTCCAGCGGGCGTTGGCGCTCACTCCAGTGGCGCCGAGCTTCTCAACCGCCTGCCGAATCGCGCGCTCAACCGCCTCGATCGCGGGGCCGTCGCCCTTGACCTCGATGATCACGCCGGCCCCGAGGGGCGCCAGGCGGGCCTTGAGGGCCTTGAGTTCCGCTGGCCCCGCCACCACACCGCTGACCACGACCGAGTCATCCCCCTGCGGGCTGAACTGCAACTGGGGCAGCGGCGCCGCGCGGCGGACCCGATCGATGAGCGGTGTCGCCGGGGCGGTCGGTGTGGCTTGCGCCGGCGGTGTGGGAGTCGTGACGGGCGTCACTGGCTCAGACTTCGGCTCGTCCAGCGTCTTGGTAGCCGCCGGCTTGTCCGGCGGCTGCTGCTTCGGCTGCGGCGGCGGCTCCTCAGCGGGTTTGCTCGGTCCCGCGATGGGAGGCGGCGGGCGGGGTATGTCCGCGGGCTCCGACTGGGTCAGTTTGACCGGCGCCGGGGGCCACCAGTGCGACACGGCCCAGAAACCGCCCAGCACCAGCACGCCCAGGGCGCTCAGCGTCGCCAAGATGGCCACCACCGGGGCGCCGGGCCCGCCGCGCGAATGTCCGCCACCGCCACCACCGTGACCGTCAGCCCGCGTTTGCGCGGTCGACGCGTGGGCGGGCGCGGCGGGCGTTTCGGGCGCGGGCCCCGCGGGCTGAGCCGCGATTGCGCGCAAACGGGCGGCCACGTCGCCGGCGGAGGCGGGCCGGCGGGCCGGTTCGCGATCCACACACGACGCGATCAGGGCCCTGAGGTCGGCCCGCGGAACGTCTCGCTCCCAGCCGCCGCCAAGGGCCCGCCGCAGGTCGCCCGCCACGGCCTGGTAGATCACCACCCCCAGGGAGTAGATGTCGGACCGAGCCGAGGCCCGCCGCCCTTCCAGCACCTCTGGGGCGATGTAGATCGGCGTCCCGACCAGCGAGGTGCTCGAAGACGTGCCCGCAGTGGTCAGCGGCGCGGCATCGCCCGATTCGTCCAGGATCCCGACGCCGAAGTCGGTGAGCTGGGCCCGCACCTCGCCCGCAGCCGAGCGCGCCAGGACGATGTTCTGCGGCTTGACGTCCTTATGGCGGATATCGGCCTGGTGGGCGGCATCGAGGGCGATGGCGATCTGCGCAAGCAGCTCCAGCCGGCGCTCCAGCCCCACCGCGCCGCACCCGCCCTGCGACTCGGTCCACGTCACAAGGTCGCCCAACTCGCAATAGGGCATCTCCAGAAAGGGGTGCTCGCCATCGAGCTCCCACCCCACCAGACGAACGATGTCAGCCCGCTTGGACAAGCGCGACTGGAGAATGCCGAGCAGTTCCGCCTCCCGGCGCAAACCTGCCAGACGGGCGGGATTGAGGCAGAACTTGAACGCCCGCCGCTCGCCCGTGGACGCGTGCTCGCCCAGCCAGACCTCGCCGAACCCGCCCTGGCCCAGCCGCTTGACCAACGCCCAGCCCTCGCGGCGCGGCACAGCCCGGCCGGCCTCCAACGGCACGACCTCCGGCCCGGACGGCGCGCCGGTGTACTTCCAAGCCTTTTCGGAGTCGCCCGGAGGGTCGAACGGCGCGATGCCGTCGCGGCCGACTTCCACAACTTCAAGCGGAGCTTCCTCGCCCTTAAAGAGGTACAAACCGTGCGATTGCCACCGCACGGCGCCACCACCACCCCCACCCCCCCCCCCCCCGCCACCCGCTCCCGCATCAAGGGGCCCGCGGAGGTATTGGCGGGCGCTATCAGCAACCGATCGGCTGAGCAGGATCTGGCCGCCCCTGCCCAGGCTCATGATCCGCGCGGCCATGTCGACCGAAAGCCCCGTGAGGTTCGACTTGCGCCCCGGGTCGGCCTTCGCCTCCAGGTATTCACCGATGTGCACGCCGACTCGGACGCCAAGCGGCTGCGGGGTTTCCCAGCGGTGGGCACGCAGGGCATCTTGGAATTCCAGTGCCGCGCGCACGGCGTCGACCGGAGACGCGAAAACCACCAGATAGGAGTCGCCGGCCCGGTCTGAAAAGAGCCCGCGGTCGGCCAAGTGCTGGTTGGCGAGGCGGTCGTGAGGCGCCCCGAGGAGCTGGCGATAGGCCTCATCGCCCAGCTCCTTCTTGAGGCGGGTGGACCCTTCGATGTCGGTAAATAGGATCGCGGCGAGGCGACGCTGGTCGCCGGAGGGGGGCGCCGGCTGGCCCGGCTGGGGCGGCGGTGGCGTACTGGCCGACGAGCCCGACTGACCGATGCGCGAGGACCCATCACCCGTGGTCTGCATGGAGGGAGTCTACCGCCCAGGCCGGGCGCGGCGCTGCAGAGGCGCCGCCGGGGGTTTCAGGGGGTCAGGTGAGCAGGATCGCCAGGATCTGGATGCAAACGATCCGCATGAGCATGGTCAGGGGGTACACCGTTGAATAGGACAGGCTCGAGGACTCCGAGTGCGTAAGCGAGCTGGCGAAGGCGAGGGCGGGCGGGTCGGTCATTCCGCCAGCGATGAGGCCGAGCAGGGTGGGCTGGTCGAGCCTGAGCCAGAACCGCCCAACCACGCCGACGGCGAGCACCGGGAGCAAGGTGAGGAGCACGCCGACGCCGAACCAGCTCAAACCGGCCCAGGAGGCCGCCGACTCAACGAAGGCGTGGCCGGAGCCGACGCCGACGCAGGCCAGAAACAGGACCATGCCGATCTCGCGCAGCGCGAAGTTCGCCGACGTCGGCAGATAGCAGACGACTGGGCCGATCCGGCCCACGCGGGCGAGCAGGATCGCCACGATGAGCGGGCCGCCGGCCAGCCCGAGCTTGACGGTGCCGGGGAGGCCGGGGATGGTGATGGGCACGCTTCCGAGGGCGACGCCCAAGGCGATTCCCGAGAAGAGCGGGATGAGGTGCGAGTGCTCGAGCCTGCGGGCCGAGTCGCCCAGGATCACGCCGAGCTGGCGGAGGCCCTCAGCGGGGCCCACGGCGAGCACCGAATCGGCAAAGTTGAAGCGAAAGTCGCCGGTCGGGGCCAATTCCACGCCAGCGCGGGCGACGCGCGAGATGGTGACGCCCAGCCGCGCGGCGAGGTCAAGCTCGCGGATCGAGCGGCCCAGCACCTCGCGCCGGGTGACGACGAGCCGCCGGGAGGTGATCTCGGAGGGGACCTCGCGCAGATCGATCTCGCTCCGCCGGCCCAGGAGCAGGGCGACCTCCTCAATCCGGGATTCGGGGCCGACGACCAGCAGCACGTCGCCGGTCTCGAGGCGGGCCCGCCCATCGGGGACGGTGACGATGCCCTGAGACAGGCGGCGGGTGACGACCAGGCCCGAATCGGCGAGGAGCGACAGCCTGGCGAGCTCGACCCCGTGGATGTTGGGGTTGGTGATCTCGATGCTCGCGCGGGCGAGCGGGCGGGCCGGCGCCTGGGCGGCGTCAACCGCGGCGGCCCGGGGCAGGCCGAGGCGAATCAGAAGCATCGCCACGATCGTCCCCAGGACGCCCATCGGGTAAGCGACGGCGTATCCCGCGGTGGCCAGGGCGCTCTGGTCGGGCCCGAGGCGATCAGTCAGGACCGCCTGGGCCGCGGCGAGACTGGGGGTGTTGGTGGTGGCCCCGGCCAGCACGCCGACAATCACCGCAGGCTTGAGCCCGAAGGCCAGCGCGAGCGCCGCGGCGAGGAGGGTCGCCAGCACGACCCCGCCGCCCGCGGCCAGATTGAGCCGCAGCCCGCTGCGGCGCAGCGAATCGATGAAACCGGGGCCGATCTGCAGGCCGATGGCGAACACGAACAGAATCAGCCCCGCGTCGCGCAGAAAATGCAGGACATCAGGCTCAATGGGGACGCCCATGCGGCCCGCGAGCAGCCCGGCGAAGAGCACCCCCGCCACCCCCAGGCCGATCCCGCGGACCTTGATCGACCCAAGCGCAAGGCCCGAGGCGCCGACCACCCCGAGGGTGATCAACGAGCCGGCGACGGTCGGCTGGTTCAAGGCGGAGTCGATCCAGGACATGGCGGCGATGCTAGGGGGATCGGCGCGCGACCCGTCCGCGCCCGACGCCCGGGCCAAACGCACCGAGTGCCGCAGCGACGATTGGTCGAGCCCAAGGTTGTCGGCGACCTCGCGGAACGACGGCCCGCCCTGGATCACCTGCCGCGCCGCCTGCTCCTTGAACTCCGCCGTAACGTTCCTTCTGCCCATCGTGGACCTCCGCACTCTGATAGTGGGCAAGGTCGCATGCGGGACAGCCGCTCGGGCAGGTCATCGGATAACACAGGTTTTTCATGGCACATCAAGCAAGACACCAACCCGCATTCGCAGTTGTCAGACTCAACGTAGACGCCCTTGCACGCTGGAGCTCGGATCCGGAATCGTTCGACCCCGAGTGGGCGGTGAGTGTTCTGCATGTGCATCGAGACAAGGCTACTGCGGATCGCGAGGCCGAACGTTTGAACCTCTTGAACTCCGAGAAAAGCGTGAAGTACTTCAGCCAACACACGCGAATAAAGATGAGCCTGTGCGGTGACCGAGCAGATCGAGACCCCGAAGCCACTGACGTGGATTGAGGGTGATGGTCGCTCCCGGAACCTGGAATCCCTACCACCTGTCGGAAATGGGCATTCGAGGGGCCTCCGACAGTCTGGTCGATCGACCCGCGCCCGATCATCAAGCCGGGCATCGGCCGCGTGCTCCGAATGGTCCGCTGAAGTCTATCGACAATCCACCGTGCCGTTATCCAGACCCAAAGCGCGGGGCAAACCAGCAGGGGCAGCGGACGACAAAACTGGTCGTTTATGGCGACAACGGCGCCCGCTCCGCCACGACCCGCGATCGGGAACGGTCCCGTCCTCGGCCGACTCGCCCGCTACCGCCGCGCTGGAAGCTTGGCGTCGAGCCGCGTGAGGGCGTCCCCGGCCGCGGAATCGAGACCGGGGCGGGCGAGCAGGCCGCGGGCTTCCTGGGCCAGCGTCTGGGCATCGGCGAGCGCGCCCAGAGCCAGCAGCCGCTCGGCCAGGGCGATCCGCGCGCGGGCGCGGGAGACATCGCTCACGTCTTGAGGGCGGGAGTCGGCCTCGGCGATCAGGTCCCGCAGGCGGGCCAGGGCCCCGGGGCGCGCCAGGGCCGCGTGGGCGTACGCCTCCATGAACCTCACCGACCAGGTCTCGGCGGGCAGGCGGTTGGGGTCCCTGGCCAGGCTCGCCAGGAGGGCGCCGGTCTGCGCGGCGAGCTCGGCGTGATCTTGATCCTGACTGAAGATCGCCCCGCACAGCCGCAGGCGGGCCTGCTGGGTTTCGAAGCGATGCTCGCCCAGCAGCCGCGCGAAGCCATCGGCGGCCCGGCGCAAGAGCCGCTCGGCCTCGGGCCATTCACGGGCCTCGTACCAGCAGCCGCCGGCTTCGACAGTGTTGGTGACGGCGCGGTGTGAGCCGGGCCCGAACACCGCGGCGAAGATCTCGGCAGCGCGGGTCTGGCTGATGGCCGCCGCGCGGGCGCTGCCCGGCCGCCGGCGGAGGGCCATGGCGTGCAGGCGGCAGGCTTCGGCGAGTTCGGGCGTCGGCGCCGCGCCCGCGGGGATGAGGCTCTCGAGCTTCTCGACGGCTGCGCGCGTCGTTGCTTCGCCTTCGTCGACGCGGCCCGCCCAGGCCCGCAGGAAACCCGCATACGCCAGCGTCTGCTGGGTGACGGGCTGTTCGCCAGCGCCCGCGGCGATGGCCTCCTGCACGGCCCCGAAGAGGTGGTCGGCTGCCTGCGCCGGTTGTGCCCGCCAGGCGTAAAGGTCATAGGCGTACTGGCGGTGGGCGTCGAGCGTGCGGGCGTCGCCCGGGCCGTACAGGGTTCGGCACGCGCGGATCGCGCTGGCGAAGAGCTGATCCCTGGGCTCATCGGATTTGTAGAACGCCAGGTACTCGGCATAGTGCAGCGAGACGCGGATCGTGAGCTCGTGATCTTCGCCGTGGGCGGCCTTGGCGTCACGCAGGGCCAGGGCGAGGGTGCGGCCGGCGTCGGCGGGGCTGTTGAGGTTGTAGAGCGACCGGCCGAGGACGTCTCCGAGCGCGGCCCGCTCAGCGGGGTCGTCAGCGAAGGCGTCCTGCAGGCGGTAGGTCGCCGCGATGATGACATCGGTGACGGTGGCGGCCTGCCCGGGCTTTCCGCTTGAGGGCCAGGGGGTCATGCGCCAATCGGCGAAGGGCTCGAACGACGAGGAAGCAACGGCGGCCGGAACGCCAGTGGGCAGGAAGGGATTGGCCGACCCCAGGGCGCCCTGCATGAACGCCGCGACGCGGAGGGCCCGGTCACGCTCGGCCCGGGCGATGGCGCCCGCCGCGCGGGCTTCCTCGGCGGCGAAGGTCGCGCGGGCGGCCAGGAGCACCCCCCCCACCGCCGAGCCCGCCAGCACCAGGGCCAGGGCGGCGCCGGCCAGCACCAGGGGCGTGTTTCTGCGGGCCAGCAGGCGGGCCTGGTGGAGCATGCTCGGGGGGCGCGCGGCGATGGGCTGGTGGCGCGTCCAGCAGCGCAGGTCGGCGCCAAGGTGGGCCGCGGAGGCGTAGCGATCGGCGCGGTCCTTGGCGATGGCCTTGTGCACGATGGTCGAGAGATCGCCGGCCAGGCGGGGGTCCGACTGGGCGAGGGGGCGGGGCGGGGTGTCGGCGATTCGCCGCGCGGCCTCCAGCGGCGTGCGGGCCCGGACATCGATGGGCAGCTCGCCGCTGAGGGTCTGGTAGAGCACGACCCCGAGGGCGTACACATCGGCGCGGATGTCGAGCTCCGCCGGGTCGCCGCCGCACTGCTCGGGGCTCATGTACGCGGGGGTCCCGGCGGGCTGGGCCGTCACCGTGTCCTGGCTCTCGGTGAGGCGGGCGATCCCGAAGTCGATGACCTTGGGCACGAGCGGCGCGGCGGGGCTACCGCCTGGGGCCAGCGTGTCGGCCAGGCCCGGAGGGTTGGCCGGGCCCAGGGGGTTGGCAAGGCCCGGAGGGCCGGCGCGACCAGGCTCGACCAGGATGTTCGCGGGCTTCAGGTCCCGATGAATGACGCCCCGCTGGTGGCCGTGGTGAACCGCATCGCAGACGTCAGCCAGCAGCAGGCACTTTTCCCGGATCGAGAGCCGCGCCGCGGCGATCGTGACCGGGCAGGCGTTCTCGATGAGCTCCATGACCAGGTAGACCCAGCCATCGGGGGTTCGCCCCACCTCATAGATCTGAGCGATGCCCGGGTGCCGGAGGCGGGCCAGCGCGGCGGCCTCGCGCTCGGCCCTTCGCCCGGCGGCGCGCACCAGCTTCACGGCCACGGTCCGGGCCGGGTTCGCCTGCTCGGCGAGATACACCCGACCCATGCCGCCGGCCCCGATGACTCGCTTGAGCACGCACCCGCCGATGGAGCGGCCGAGCATCGGGTCGCTCGCCCGCTCAAGGGCGACGTCAGCGAGCTCGGCGGCGGCCCCGTCCTCAACCGCGGCGGCGTCGAGGGGCCCGCCGGTGGACGCGGACTCGGCGAGCAGGGCTTCGACTTCGCGGCGAAGCGGGGAGCCGGGCGGACCGGCCTGATCGAGGCAGGCGTCGCGACCTGACGGGGGAGTGTCGATCGCCAGGCCGAAGACCTCCCGAACCCGCTGGAAGTCGGAGGGCGTCACGTCGGGCGCTCCGGGTGACCGGCCGACAGCTCGCGCCGGAGCCAGGCCCGGGCGAGGGCCCAGTCCGCCTCGACGGTCCGCGTCGCCACGCCCAGGAGGCCGCCGATCTGTTCGACCGACAGGCCGCCGAAGAACTTGAGCACCACGACCCGCGCGTGGCGTTCGTCGAGGCGGCCCAGGCGGGTGATGGCGTCATCCAAGGCGAGCATGTCGACCTCCGCGTCGATGGCGATGGCGTCGGGATCGGGGCCGGTTCGACTCCGCCCGCCGCCGCGTTTGAGGGCCCCACGAGTACGAGCGTGATCCACGAGCACGCGGCGCATCGTTTCGGCGGCGACGGCGATGAAATGGCTCCGGTCCTGGCCGGCGACGATGGTCTTGTCGGCCATCCTCAAATAGGCCTCGTGGACCAAGGCGGTGGGCTGAAGGGTGTGGCCGGCCCGCTCGCGGCGCAGAAAGCCGGCGGCGAGGTTCCGCAGTTCAACATAGACGGCCTGGGCGGCACGGTCGGGTGATGAGGGTTCGGGCGCCCTCGTGTCGCCGGGGGTGTCGGGGGGGGCGGGGGGGGCGAGGGCGTGGGGGGGAACGGCGCCGGAGACGCCCGCGTGGGGCGTGCGAGGGGCGTTCGGCGGCTGGATCACCTCCCGTTGCATGCCGAAAACGTACCACGTCGATGCGCCTGCGGATTCAAGATTCCGCTCCTTGGGGCGGACCAGCGCTCGCGCCCGCCGGCGGGGGTCCGCAATCGAGCACACTATCCGCAATCGAGCACACTATGCCCACCGATAATCCTCTCCAGCCCGATCATCCGCACGCGTATACCTCCGGCGGCTCCGGCCGGGGGTGGAGCCTGCGCGCCGTGCTCATCGCCCTGGCGGCGTTTCTCGGACTCTGTCTCGCCGGCGGCGCCGCGGCGCAAGGCCCGGCGAACTGCATCACCGGCGTCAATTTCTTGCCGCTGGACTCGAACTTTTCGGGCCCAGGCGGGCTGACCGGGGTGCTGCCGGTCGCCCAGGGCGGCGTGGTGAACGCGCTGCAGCTTGATCGCGACGGCGACGGAATTCCTGACGCGACCTTCGCCCTTCCACCCGCGGCGGCCGGGGCGGTGAACTACTTCCTCTCACCTGGGCTGGGCTTTGTGCTCGCCACCGCGGCGCCGAGCGCGCCGCCCTGTGCGAGCGGAACGAGCATCGTGCTGCTCCGGGTGCCGACCGGCGGAGGGAGCTCCCTCGAAGTCATCCACACTGATTGCCTTCCCGGCGGGGTGCTCAACGGCAACGGGCGGTGGTATGAATCGGGGCTCTGCCAGCGGAACCTGCTGACCGGCCAGTGCACGACGCCGGCCGGCCGCAGGCCAGGCGAGATTCCCTGCAACAGCATCTACATCGCCCGCAGCAGCGACGCCGCGGGGGGCTTTCTGCGGATCTATGACCTGAACGACGCAACACCGGCGAGCACGTTCGATGGGCGGGCGACCTTCCGCCTGCGCCGCTGCGTGGAGGACAACCGGCTGACGATCGATGCGGGCGGCTCGTACCTCGTCGTCAACCACGATCTGCCGTGCCAACAGCCCACGCAGAGCAATCTGGACCTGGTCTCGGCGGTTCCGTCGTCGCCGACGTTCGGACAATCGATCGCGCTGCTGATTGACGACCAGTTTGTGACCGCGACCTCCGCGGTGGCCCGCGTGAGCGCCTGCTCGGGCGACCTGATGACGATTCAGTTCGTGACCAGCAACGTTGTCAATCGCACCTTCGTGCTGCCCCGGGGCTGCGCGACCATTGTCGAACCCCCTACAGGATCGTGCTGCACCCCGCTGGGCGGGTGCACCATTACCGCCGCGAGCGACTGCCCCCCGGCGGTGGGCGTCTTCTCGCCCGGGGGCACGTGCACGCCGAATCCGTGTCCTCAGCCGCAGCCGGTGCTGACGGTCATCGCGTCGCCCCTGACGGCGAGCGTGGTCGCCGGCGAGCCGCTGACGTTTGTCTATACGGTCTCCAATCCGGGGCTCATTGCGGTCAACAACGTGCAACTGGCGCAGACGCTGCCCGGGGGCGCCGCGTTCGTGGCGGCAACCGGTTCGCCATCGGTCACTGGGAGCAACGTGAACTGGAGCCTGGGCCGCCTGCTCCCCGGCGCCGCGGTGACCCGGGAGCTGACGGTGACGGCGCCGTGTTTCCTGGCCGGCGGATCGCTGACCAACTCGAACTATCGGACCATCGGCGATGGGACGTTCTTCTTCAACGGGCCCAGCGTGAGCGTCGCGGTGACGGCGCGGCCGCTGCCGACGGGTTCGCTGGCCGTTTCGGCGGTTCCGTCGCGCCCCGGGCCGCTCTCGCGGGGCGACACGATCGAGTACACCGTGGACTTCACCAACACGGGGCCGATCAACGCCGACCGGCTGCAGCTCGTACTCGCCCCTGGGCTCGCGGACGAGGCGGAGTTTGACACGGTCATCGACCAGGGGCCGGGCGTCGCGAACATCGATCCGTTCGGGACCCTGAGCTGGGCGCTGAGCACGCCGGTCGGCGGGACCGCGCGGCTGGTCTTCAGGGTCCGCATCGTCGAGTGCTTCCCGGCAAGCGTGACCGGGACGCGGCTCAATCGCGGGCGGGCCATCACGATCGCCGACCCGTGCGCGCGGGCCGTCGCGTCGACGCCCAGCCTCCCGGCGATCGCGGTGGTCCAGCCCTTGTCGACCACGGCGATCCTGACTTCGTCGAGCCCGGCCGAGGTCGGCCCGGTCGCCGAGGGCGGCAGCGTCACCGGCGTGAGCTATCAGGCGGTGCGCCAGGGGGCGAGCATCCGCTACGAGGCGACGATGCGGAACAACCTGGCGTCGGGAATCGCCGACGGATCGTTCACCCTTGAGATCCCGCCGGGCCTCGAACCGGCCGAGCCGGCGCTCGTCAGCCCCGCGCCCGCCGGGGCCGCGTACGACTCCGCCACCAGGACGCTGAGCTTTACCGGCGGGCTTGCGCCGGGCGGGGTCGTCACCCTGGCGATCAATCTCACGGTGCCCGCCGGCCCGCGCGACGAAGGCTCCTGCCGCGCCGCGCTCAACCCGGTCGCAGGCACGGCGACATGCACCAGCGCGGTGGCGAGTCTGACGGCGCTGTTCGTGCCGCCTGAGCCGGGCCCGGGTGTGTCGGGCCTGCTGGCGTCCGACCAGCAGAACGGACTGTGGCGGCACCTGCCGCCGGCGGCGCCGGAGGCGATGCTGTGCATGCCCGCCGTGATCTATGGCGGCGTGGGGCGGAGCGCCTCAGGCGATGTGTGGCTGGCGGGGTTTCCGTCGGTCATGATCAACCCCGCGACGCTCGACCTGCACATCGTCAGGGCCACGTTCAGCAACGGCAGCTTCAGCTCGGCGCCGCTGGATGTCGCCGTGACCCCCGACGGGCAGGTCTATTTCCTGGTGGTGTTCAGCGTGATCGAGGGCATCGTGTTCCGCTACGACCGGGCCACGGGCGCGCTCACGATGGTGGCTCGCGACTTTGATCTCTCCGACGCCACCCGCCTTCTGGCCATGGACGACGGGCGCCTGGTGATCCGGCGCGACTCGGGCGTGCTCGTGCTGCTCGACCCTCGCGGCCCGCTGCCCAGGCCACTCGCCAGCGCCCAGCCGCTGCCGCTGCCGCCCGTTCCGCTGCCCGCGTGCACCCTCCTGCCGCCAGCGACGGTCCGGTCAATCGGGAGCTTCGCGCTCACGCCGAGCGGCGATATCGAGGCCCTGCTCGGCGCGTTCTTCTCATCCGCGGGCGGTGGGACCCCGATCCGCAACACCTGGGTGTACTCGCTCATCCGATATGACCGGGCCACGCTGGCGCCGAGCGTGCTCGTGCCGGGCTTCGCGGCGGACGTCTCGGTTTTCGGGACGGGCGACACGGACCCCTGCATCGCTGATCTCTCAGCGCTGGGCGCGGCTCCCAGCACCAGGGCCCTTGCGGTCTTCGATGATGGCGACCTGGCGGTCGGCCTGGCGTCATTCGTGTCGGAGTACCGGCGGGTCGAGACTACGCCGACGGTCTCACCGTCCACCGTGCCGACCGGCGCCGGCCTGCGGCCTCAGGACTTCGAGCCGCTGCGCGCCCAAAGCGCGTCCGACTCCCGCGACTTCAACGGCGACGGCTTCGTTGATCCCGACGATCTCTCGGACTTCATCGGGGGGTTCTTCGCCGCGCCGCCCGACCCGCGCACCGATTTCAATGGCGATGGCTTCATCGACCCCGATGACCTCAGCGACTTCATCGCGGCGTACTTCACGCCCTGACGCGTGGCGGGGGACCGCCAGGGACACGAGGGCGGCCGCTAGCCGATCACCCTTCCAGGTCGCGGACCGCCGCGCGGTTCTTCAGGCGATCCATCTGCGTCATCTTGTCGATGATCAGCACCCCGTCGAGGTGGTCCACCTCGTGCTGCCAGCAGCGGGCCAGCAGGCCGCCGGCCCGCAGCGTGAACGGCTCGCCGAACTGGTTCAGGGCCGAGAGCGTGACCACCGGCGGCCGCAGCACCTCGCCGCGGATCTCGGGGAGCGACAGACAGCCTTCCTTGAACGGCTCGACAGGCCCCTCCGGCCGGGTGAGCACAGGGTTGATGCACACCATGGGCGTCGTGGTGGCGGTGGGCGGGTCGGCCGAGGCCGAGCGGCCGTCCTCCTCCGACACCTCGGCGACGAACATCCGCCACGACAGCCCCACCTGGGGCGCAGCCAGACCGACCCCCTCGGCCTCGCGCATCAGCTCGATCATCCGCACGGCGACGGCCCGGACCTCGTCAGTCACCGCCGGAATAGGCGCAGCCCGCTTGCGGAGCACCGGCTCGGGATAATGCACAATCCGAAGCGCCGCCGGGTTCACGGCGGGGGGCACTGGGGTGGGCACGGTTGCCGGGGCCTGGGTGGGGAGGGCCGATTGGGACGACGCTGGGCGGGGCGGGGACATCGACCAGCAGGATAGGAACGCCGCGGCCCAAACGGGCCCAATCAGGGCCAGACGGTCCGGACTGGCCCAGACGGTCGCGGCGGGGCCAGCCGCCCGCCCATGATCAGCCGCCGCCCCCCCGCTCGCGTGCGGCCCACGTTCCCGCTAGCATTCGCGCACCGGCTGGTTCCGCCGATCGCCTGGCAACGATCGCGGGCAGCGGTGCGTACAGCAATCGGAACCTCGAAGCGACGCCGGTTCCCTTGGCCCCCACCCCGGACTCACGCGATCGGGAGATGCACTTTGGCTCTGTTCGGCTGGAAGAAAACAAGCGACACCCCCGGTGGCGGCGACAAAGGCCCCGGTGACAAGAGCGGCGCCGCTCCCAGCGCCGGCGCCGGGGCCGGCGTCTACGAGTTTTCACCTGAGAAGGCGGCCCGATGGTTCGACCACGGCCGGACGCAGCACGAAGCGGGCAATTACGAGTACGCCATGACCTGCTGGCTCTCAGGCCTGCGATTCGAGCCCACGAACCTCGACGCCCTCAAGCAGTTTCTGCAGTCGTCGCAGTCGTTCGGCGGGGCCATCACCAAGCAGCTCTCGACCGCCGCGGCGGGCAAGACCGATGTCGACAAGTTCCTGGTGGCGCTCCTCAACTTCGCCTGCAAGCTGGAGGACCCCGAGATGGCCGTGCGAGCCCTCTCCGCGGCCAGCGAGATCGGGCTGACCGAAGTGGTGAAATTCCTGGCCCCCATCGCCCTGCGTGTGGCCGTCAACGACAAGCGCCCCCGCAAGGAGCAGTTCCTGCGTCTGATGGAGGCGTGCAAGAAGGCGGGGATCTTCGAGATGGCGGTCCGCGCCGGGGAGGCGGCCATCCGCCTGGCGCCCGAGGACAGCAAGCTCTCGACTGAGGTCCGCAACCTCGCGGCCCAGAGCACGATGTCCAAGGGCGGCTACGAGAACACCGGGCAGGACGGCGGGTTCCGGTCGAACATCAGGGATGCGGAAAAACAGCGCCAGCTCGAAGAGCAGGAGCGGGTGGTCCGCAGCGAGGGCGCCGCCGACCGCATCGTCGCCTCCACCAAGGCGGAGTACGACGCCCGCCCGCAGGACCGCACGGTCATCAGGCGGTACGCCGCGGCGCTCGTGCAGCGGGCCGCGGGCGACGATGAGCAGACGGCCATCGGCGTGCTGATGAAGGCGTACCAGGAGACGCAGGAATTCGGCTTCCGGCAGGACGCGGGGAACATCCGCCTCAAGATCGCGCGGCGCGAGCTCAAGGCCCTGCAGGCCGCCGCGGCGGCCAACCCCGCCGACGAAGCCGCCAAGGCCACCTCCGCCAGCGCAGCCCAGAAGCTGCTTGATATGGAAATCGGCGAGTTCGAAGCCCGCGTAGCCGCTTACCCGACGAACGTGGTGCTCAAGGCCGACCTCGGCCAGCGCTATTTCGAGGTCGGCCGCTTCGACGAGGCCATCGACCTTCTCCAGCAGGCCAAGGACGACGCCAAGAACCGGGCCACGGTCATGAGCTACCTCGGGCGGGCCTTCGCCGCCAAGGCCTGGCACGAGGAGGCGATCGGCACCTTCCGCCTGGCCCTGGAGACCCACGGCGACGCCAACGACGCCCAGGGGCTGGAGCTGCGCTACGGCCTGCTCTGCTCGCTCCAGAAATACGCGGAAGAAAGCAAGGATCTGCCCGCCGCCGAGGAGGCTGGCAAGCTGGCGGGCCAGATCGCGGTGCAGCAGATCAGTTTCAAGGACATCCGCACCCGGCGCGACGAGCTCAAGGCCCTGACGGCGCGCCTCAAGAGCGGCGGCTGAGGCTTGCCCACGCCTCCTGAACGCAGCGCGGTGGTCATCATCCCGGCCCGCCTGGGTTCAACCAGGTTCCCGGGGAAGGTGCTGGCGAACCGGACCGGTCGGCCGCTGGTGCAGCACGTCGCCGAGGCCGCGGCCCAGGCTCGCTGCGCCCGCCTCGTGGCCGTGGCGACCGACGATGAACAAGTAGCCCGCGCCCTGGCGCCCTACGGCACGCCCGTCGTGATGACCGCGGCCCATCACCCCAACGGCACCAGCCGTCTGCACGAGGCCGCGGCCAAGCTCGGACTGGGTCCCGACGAGATCGTCGTGAACGCGCAGGGCGACGAACCCGAGATGGCCGGGGCCGTCATCGACGCCGCGGTGATCGCGCTCCTAAGCGGACCCTACCAGGTCGGCACGGTCGCGGCGCCGATCGACACTTCCGTCGGTGGTCCTGGTGCGTCCGAGGCCGGCGACGCCGCGAACCCCAACGTGGTCAAGGTCGTTCGCGGCCTCGACGGGCGGGCCCTCTACTTCTCGCGCTCCCTGATCCCGTTTGATCGCGACGCGCGGCGCCAACCGGAGGCGGGCCCCCTGCGGCACGTGGGTGTGTACGCGTATCGGCGCTCGTTCCTGGAGCGGTACGTGCAGCTCCCCAGCACGCCCCTTGAGCAGGCCGAGCAACTCGAGCAGCTGCGCGTGCTTGAGCACGGCTTCGCCATCGCCGTGGGCTTGTGCGCCTCGGCCCACGCGGGGATCGATACCCCCGAGCAGTACGAGGCATTCGTCGCGCGCTGGGCGGCGGCGCGGCCCTCCCCCCCACCCCCTCCACCGCCCCCTCTCCCCCCCAGCTAGCGCACGCGCCGGAAGCTCGCATCGCCCTCGCGCGGCACGCCCAGCGGCTCGTCCACGGTCTCGTACCGCATGCTCACGCCCCCGGCGCCGGCCTCCACAATCGTGCGCGACACGGTGCGGGCCGCCGAGCGGCTCATGAGCACGCTGAGCTCCGGCCGCTCGGGCCACCGGTGGGCGTGGAAGAGGTCCTGGCTCTCAGGCGTGGGCGCCGGGAGCACCATGCGTTCAAAGAGCGGCAGCCGCACCGACACGCACCGGTCGCCCAGACCGCTGCTCACGAAGCACGCGGCGGGGCCGACGCGCGAGCCCAGGGCGGCCTCACGCCCGTTCCACTTGCAGTCCAGCACGCGCGGCCCTGCCCCGGACAGCGATGGCCCCCCGGAGTCGATCGCCAGCAGCCGAAACGGCGGGAACCGGTCGAGCTCGAGCCCGCGGGCCCGGTCGAGGGCCGCCTGGGCGTCGGGGGCGTCGATCAGGCCCGGGACGATCACGCCGCGCGACAGCACGCGCCCAGCCTCGGGCCGGGGCGGGCGCGGCTCGGGGTTGCCGTTGAGCAGGCAGAGCACCAGCCCCCGACTGCTCGCGGCAATCCAGGTCCCGCCGCCCAGCGGGTCGGTGGGCCATACGGCGCGGGCCCCGCACGCCAGGTCCCGCCAGCGCGGCCCGTGGGCGGGGGGCCGATCGCGCTCCTCATCACGGTTGACGACGACGCGGAAGCCGGCGCTGGCGTCGAGTGATTCGCTGGGCTTCAGGGCGATGATCGAGACGGTGCACACGCTGGAGGTTTCCTTGGCCGGCCGCCCTTCGCAGGGTCAGGGGCCGCTCTCGCTCAGACCGACCGGATCGCTTCGTGCGCTGCGGTCGAAGGCGCCTTGCCGAAGCCCTCATCCACCGGGACGCCCAGTTCCCGGCAGATGGCGCCGATCATCGCCTGGTGGTGCACCGCGTGGTGAGTCGCAAAGACCAGCTCGCGCCCCAGCGTGGAGCCTGTCTCGCACTCGGCCCCATCCGCCGAGACCATGAATCGCACCCGCACAGGCCGGGCGAGCGCCTCGCCCGAGAATGCCTGAAGGCGGCGCCGCAGGCGATCGATGACGCCCAGGCCGACGAGCACGTTGGATTCCACGGCGGTGTCGCGGGCCCGCTGGTCGTAGGCAATGACTTCCTCGGCGTTCGCCGCGGCCTCGATGTGGTCGAGCAGGTGCCGCACGTGCTTGCCGATCGTGCCCCCCGGCAGGATCTGCGACGGCGTCGTGTACGCCTGGCTCGGCGTGTGCTGAAGCAACCCGGCGCATTGCCGCAGCAAGGCCTCCGCGGCGAGGGCCTCCGACGGCGCCCGCGCTGGCGCGCCGCCCGCGCACGAACCCGTTTCGCCCCCGCACCCGCACTTGTCCTGCCTGATCATCGGTAACTCCTGAGATTCCGCCCCTGCACCCACCGCGCCGCGAAGTCCAGCTTAGAGCCGCCGGATCAGCGCCGGATCGATGCTCAGCAGCAGCAGCCCGCCGCGCCGTGAGACCGCCCCGGAGACCTCAACCGGCTCGCCGACGAGGCCCAGTACGGCCTTGTTCACCGGACGGCCGGCGGTATCCACGAGCGTATAGCACCCCCACTCCCCGGCGGAGGTCCGGACGACCAGGACCGGCGCGATGCCGCCCGAAACGCAGCGGGCGGCGCAGGCCTTGTGGGTCTGGCCGCTGCCGGGTTTCATGGCGCCGAAGAAGCACTTGGGGTCGACGATCTCGCCCCGCAGCGTCGCCTGGCCCAGTTGCTCGGTCGTCAGCGTCATCGTCGCCAAGGCGGGCGCACCTGGGGCCTGCGGCGGGGGCAGTCCCGCCTCGCCGCCCGACAGTTCGAGGGCCATGCGGCCTTCGCGCCGAAGAATAGTCCCGCGCAGCGACACCACCTGACCGCTGCGCGCCTTGAGGGCCTCGACCCGGCGGGCGAAGGCCGCGTCCGACAGCCGGCTGGCTGCCAGGTCGGGCCCGCAGTAATCGCGCGGGTCGAGAAGACCGAACTTCCCCGCATCGCAGAGGAGCACGGCC
>CAZSZO010000048.1:0-27225 GCA_964611125.1 uncultured Phycisphaeraceae bacterium
GAGCCAGATCCACACCGGGACCGTTGGCAGCAGCCACGACTGCGCCCGCGACTTCAGGCGGACCACCATCGACACCCGAGGCGGCGTCACCGTGACAGCTGAGGAACTCGCCAAGCCGTTCGCCGCCCCGGCCCCTCCTCCCCCTCCCCCCCCTGCCCCGCCGCCGGCCCCCGCTCCGGGCTGAGCCAGGCCGCCAGCCAGCAACTCCGGAAGGACCAGGCGAACGTCATCCACCGTCTCGGGGGCCAGGTCGCCAAGGCGCGCAACCCGCTCAGGATCGACCACCGCCAACACCTCGGCGTCTTCAGGGATCTTGTCGGCGATGGCCTTGGGCGCCCGGACCGTGACGCTCGACGGGGAGATCGAGGGCTCGCCATCGAGCTCCGCCGGCTGGCCGTCGGCGGTCTTGACGGCGGCCCGCACACGCAACTGCCGCTCGACCATCGGTTCGATGGAGATGGTCAGCGTCGGCGGATCCACCTCGCTGATCGTCAGGCCCGACCGGCTGATCTCGGGATCAGCCCGCAGGGCTTCCCGAAGGTCGATCACGTGCTCCCCGGCCGAGGAGGGGATCCCCCCCACTCCGACGCGCAGCCGGATGGGCTCACTCAGCAGGCGCCGGGCCCGGTCCAGGGCGTTGGTCGCCCCGCGCACGCGCACCACCGCGGCGCCGGTCCAGTTCGTCTGTCCCACGCCCACGCGCACGGCCAGGTCCTGCGGGGCCTTGAGCTCGATACGGGGCTGCAGCCGGTCGGTTGAGAGGCTCTCAGACTCGGCCCACAGCCAGATCAGCACCGTCACCAGCATCACCAGGCCAATGGTCTTGAGGTGCTCGATCATGGGTGAGGCTCCCTCATGAGGCGTGGGCGGTCTGACCGTGAGATTCTTCGCTGTCCTCGGCCCGGTCGTCCTCGGGGTGGGCCGTCGCCCGGGCGGAGGCCATCTTGCCCCGCAGCACCTCGCCCAGCTGGTCGGCGGTCAGCCCCCGCAGCAGCCGGCCCCGCTCGGCGACGCTGATGATCCCGGTTTCCTCGCTGACGACCACGACGATCGCGTCGCACTCCTGGCTCAGCCCCACGGCCGCCCGGTGACGCGAGCCCAGCGAGCCGTCGGGCATCGCCGCGGGCTCGGCCAGCGGCAGCTGCACGCCCGCCGAGGCGACCTGCCCGCCGCTAATGACCACCGCGAGGTCGTGCAGTGCGGAGCCGGGGAAGAAGATCGTCTGCAGGAGGGGCGCCGAGACCTCCGCGTTCAGGGTTGAACCGCCCTCCACCAGCCCCCTCAGGGGGATCTCGCGCTCCAGCACGATGATCGCCCCGAATCGGGCCTTGGCCAGAAATTTGCACGCGTCGACGACCGCGGTGACCACGGCGTCGACAGGCTTGACCTGCCGGCGGAACAGCGGCGCCTCACCCAGGCGGGTGAGACCGCGGCGCAGCTCAGGCTGAAAGATCGCGATGAGGGCGATCGCCGCGATGGTCAGGAAGTTGTCATAGAGGAATGTCAGCCGCTGAAAGGCCTCTCGCTGGCCCAGGATCCGGGTGAGCAAGGTGGCGATCACCAGCAGCAGAAACAGCCCCTTGATGGCCCCCGCCGCCCGTGTGCCCTGGACGAACCGGACCACGGCGTAGACCACGGCGCCGATGAGCAGCAACTCCAGAGCGACCTGCCACCACGGGTAGGCGGCGATCCGCTCGAACAACTGCGCCATGCGGTCAAGGGTGGTCACGAACGACAGGCTCCAGGGCCGGCTGGGCGGCTGGGCGGGCAGCCCGTTGGTCCGGCAGAACAATTGATAGCCGACCTCATCGGACATTCCCTTCATCGGCCGTCGGAAGATCGGTATGATCCAACATTCGCCTGTCGCAGCCCTTCGGAGTCGAAAATCGTCATGGCCTTGCGTGTGATCAGGTACGAAGAGACCCCCAATCCGAATGCGATCAAGGCCGTGCTCGACCGGTCGTCAGGCGATCCATTGCCGGCGCCGCTCGCGACGCGGTCCTTCCGCTCGGCGCAGGAGGCGGCCGCCGACCCGCTGGCCGCCCAGTTCCTCGCCGTGCGGGGCGTCAGCGCCATCCTGCTCGGGGCGGGGTGGCTGACGGTGAATAAGACGCCCGAGGCCGACTGGCGATCGATCAAAGTAGCCGTCGAGGGCATCCTGGCGAGCGTCCCTTGAGCCAGCAGAAGCGCTCGGGCCGGGCGCGCAGGCCGCCGGGCAGGCCGGCGCGCGGACGGGCTGGCCAACCGGCCAATCAGTTGGCCAACCAACTGGCCACGCAGCTGGCCACCCAATCGGCCAGCGATCTGGCCACCGCCATTCAGCACTGGTTTCCGCCAGTCGCCCGCAAACTGCCCTGGCGCACGGCGCCCCGGAATCCGTACTTCGCACTGGTTTCCGAGGCCATGCTCCAGCAAACCCAGGTGGCCCGGGTGGTCGAGTACTTTCAGCGCTTCGTCGGCCGATTCCCGACCGTCGAAGCCCTGGCCGCGGGGCCCGAGCAGGAAGTGCTGGCCCTCTGGGCGGGCCTGGGGTACTACCGGCGGGCCCGCAACCTCCACCGCGCGGCCCGCCTCGTCGTCGAGCGCTTCGGCGGGCGTGTGCCGGCGGACGCCAGCGAACTGACGGACCTTCCTGGCGTCGGGCAGTACACCGCCGGGGCGATCGCCTCCATCGCCTACGGGCGAGCGGAGGCGGCGGTGGATGGCAACGTCGTCAGGGTGCTCCTGCGCGTGCACGGCGAGGACCTCGACCCATCAGAGAAGGCCACCGTCGAGTGGGCGTGGGCGAGGGCGACCGAGCTCGCCCACGCGGCGGCCCACGCCGAGGGCCCCAGGGGGCCGGGCGGGCCAGGCGGGCCTGGGGGGGCGAGCGGGCCGGGCGGGCCGGGCGGGCCGAGCGGGCCGGGAATTGTCAGCGAGGGGCTGATGGAGCTCGGTGCGACGGTCTGCCTCCCGCCGCCGGCGGCGCCGCGCTGCGAGGCGTGCCCCTGGGCGGGCCGCTGCCGCGCCCGGGCGGAGGGCGCCCAGGGGCGGATCCCACGCCCCAAGAAGCGCTCCGCCGGCGATCGCGAAGTCTTCTGCGCCGCCGTCGTCATCCGCGACCAGCGGGGGCGGGTGCTCCTCGAACAGCGGCCCGGCACGGGCATGTGGGCGGGCCTGTGGCAGTGCCCGACCTTGGAACGGGCCGATCGCCCCGCCACGGCGGATGAGGTCAGCGCGTTCGCCCGCCTGAAGGGCGCCGAGTCGGTGGCGCCGGCCCCTGGGGCGGAGGCTGGAGGTGACGCTGCGTTCACCCACCAGACCACCCACCGACGGCTGCAGTTTGCGGTGTTTGCGGGCGCCGCGGCCCGCTGCGGTCGCAAGACCGGCGGCAGGGTGTGGCTCGAGCCCGGTGCGATCACCAGCCTGGCGCTGTCGGCCGCGCAGCGCAAGGTGCTGGAGCTGGCCGGGGTGCGGACTGACCGGCCTGGGGCGGAAAACCCGGGTGAACGGCCCTGAGGGGCTTGAAGGATCGGTCCCGCGGGATGCGCTTAGCCGAGCGCCGCGTCCACGCTGGGGAACATCGGCATCGCCTTGTGCATCCGCATGGACTGGATCAGTTTGCCCACGGCCGGGGGCGCGCTGGCGAGGCGGACGGAGCCTCCCTGGCCGGTCACGCCCCGGTTCAGTCGCACGAAGATGCCCAGCATCGTGCTGTCGCAGTAGCCCAGCTCGGTCATGTCCAGGGCCACCAGTCGCGGCTTGCGGGCCACGATCTCATCCACGGTGGTGATGAAGCCATCGACCTCCGTCACCGCCAGCGAACCCGTCAGGCGGACGACCAGGCCGCGGGGATCGTCGCGAAGCTCGACCTTGAACGCGCTCATGGTGCGGCCCTCCGGGCGGCCGCCGGATCGCGCGACGCCCGGGCGGAGTCTACCCGGGCAGTCACACCGTCGTCGGGGGGGTGGCATCCGGCGTGGGGCTGGCGGTAGGGCTGGCCCCGAAGGCCTGGCCTTCGGCCGGGCCCTGCATGGCGTCCATCGCCTCCTGCACACTCGCGTAGAGCGGCAGGATGCGGTCCAGCCGGCACCGCTTGACCACCCCGGCGATCGACGGACTGGCCCCGGCGATGCGGAACTCTCCGCCATCGTGGTGAATCGCCATCCGCAACCCGAGCAGCAGCGTGAGCCCCAGGCTGGCGATGAACGTCAGGCCGGCCAGATCGACCACCAGCCGGCGGGGGCGGCGGACCTTGATCAGCCGTACGGCCCGGTCCAGATCGTCGCTGGCGGTCATCCCCGCGGCGCCGTGCAGGCGAACCACCATGGCCTGACGCTGCTGATCGACATCCACGCGGAAAGGGTGAGGGGGGAGAGCGGGTCCGGGAACATCCATGTTTCGACCTCCACGAGCGAGCGATCCATCAGGGTCTGCCATCAGGGCTTGCCATCACGGTCTGCGGCCGCAGTTCATCTCGATGGGCCCCGAGGCGCCCCCGACACACGCTAGACCCCTGCCGCTGCAGCTGTTTCGACAGATTCGACCATGGGCAGCAGGTCCGAGATCCGGCAGCAGCGGATGACCTCGGCGATGGCGGGCCGAGCCGCGGCGAGCACAATCTGACCGCCCCCTTCGTGGCCGAGCTCCCGATGCAGGTGTGCCAGCAGGCTGATCGCCGTGCTCGAGATGAACGTGACCTCGGCGAGGTCGACGACCACCTTGCGGGGGCGGAGCACCGCGACCTCGCGAACCTTGCGGTCGAGGACGTCGCAATCGACCGCGCTGGCATTGCCGACGATCCGCAACACCAGCACCGCACCGACCATCTCAATGCTGACCGACAACCGGGACATCGTTCACTCCATGCGATTGAGCGTCGAGGCTCCGACGCGCTTAGTTCTTACTACCGTTTAGACGTTCACGCAAGGGGTCACAATCCGATTCGCGACCAGATATGAATCCAATTGGGGATTCCGCCCTATCTGAGACGCCGACCAGCCTTAACCAATCGACAACATTCCGACCGCGCGCAAGACCCGCCGCATTTGCGCCGCAGTATCGCCCCGGAAATCGATCAATTCGGCCGACCACCCGGCTGCCTGGGCCGCGTGCACATTCTCAGCCAGGTCATCGAAGAACAGGATGCCGCTCGGGCTCTGGCCCGTCGCCTGCGCGAACCGCTCATAGACGGTCGGATCGGGCTTAGCGCACCGCAGCAGGTGGCTGGCGTGGACGTTCTCCCCGTGCCGGGCGCGCAGCGTGCGCATCACTTCGAACGTCGGGAACTGCTCCCAGTGGGCATGGTTGGTGTTGGACAGCAGCGCCGTGGCCCGCCCGGCTTCATGCAGGTCGGCCACCAGCCGGGCCACGCCTGGATACTCACCGATGATCCAGGCCCGATGGATCCGCTCGACCTGAGCCGCGGAGTACCGGCCCTGGGTGCTCGCGGCGAGGGCCGAGAAGTAGGCCTCACACGGCAACCCGCCGACCTCGTACTGGCGGACCAGCGCTTTGCGCGCGCTCATGGCTTCCGGGCTTGCGATGTCGGAGTGGAAGGGCTCGCCAGCCTGCTCGCAGGCCTCGGCCCACGACCGGCAGATGCGGAGCAGGACCCCGCCGGCGTCGAAGACGACCAGGTCGATGTGGTCGCGCTTCATGGGTGACCCTCGGCGTGCCCGTCGGGGTGATCCTCGGCCTGGGCGTCGGCTGGGGGCGGGGGGGCTTCGAGCGAGGCGCCGTCGGGCTTCATGATCTCGCGCATGACCACGGTGGCGAACGACCCGGCGGGGAGGTCGAAGGCGCACTTGATGTAGCCGCCGTGCTGGTCGGCCCCGCCCTCGATCACCGGGAGCCCGAGGGGAACGCGGAGCGGGCGGCGGTCGCCCCGGACCTCCTCCCCCCACTCGCGCTTGAGGGCGGCGAAAGCGTCATCGGCCACGCCCGTGGCGGCGAGGGCCGCGGCTTCGAGTTCCCCCACGGGGCCGGTCGGGTGGGGCATCGAGAGGCCCCACATCGGCCCTGAGGGGCTGATCTCCATGGCCTGCTGCCGCGCGGCGGTGGCCGGATCGGCCAGGGTGGCGGCATCGACGCTGAAGACGGCGCCGTTTTCGTGCTTGCTCGCCAGGTCGCCTTCGCGCAGGGTGTTCCAGGTGCCGTCGGCCAGGCGCTCATCGAGCACATGGTTGAAGACCGCCGACTGAAAGCTCGAGAAGTAGAACGACCGGGCCGAGTACGGCATCGCCTGCAGGGCCTTGCGGACCGGGCGGCCGCTGGCGAGGGCCCGCAGCACGGCGGCCTCGGCCTCGGCCCCGGGGGGCATCAGGCGAGCGGCGTCGGCGTACTTGCCCTCCAGGAACAAGCGGCGCCCCTCGGCGTGCTCGGAGCGGAGGTCCGCGGCGGGGGCCAGCAGTTCCTGAACGGCCGCCTGATCGTCGCCCAGCAGGATTGACCGGGCGATGAGGTGGTTGTTCAGGACGTGGCCGAAACGCTGCTCGCCGAAGCGGTTGGGGATGCCGGACGCTGCGAGGCGGTCGAGGACGCGCTTGGCGTAGACGACCTTGGTGGGTTCGACGTTGCGGATGCGGATGGAGAAGCGGTTGCCGCGCAGGTGACCGCGCCGGAGCTTGTTGGTGTGCAGGTCCATCCAGATGATGGCGAGCTTGGGATGCTCGAGGCTGGGGAAGTCCTCGGGGGTCTTGCCCGGGGTGTGGACGGAGACCACCTGCTGGGTCACGGCGACCTTGTCCTTGAGCCCGGCATAGCCCACTGACCCCATCGGCACGCGAAAATGGCGGGCGACGATGCCGACCATCTGCAAGGTCGAGAGGTTGGTCTTCTGCACCATCAGGTAGATGTGCTCACCCTCGCCGCAGGGCGGGTAAGCGGGGAGCTCCTCCACGAGGAAGTCCTCAGGGCGCTGGCGGAGCACGCCCCGAACAGGGGGAACGTCTTCGGTGAGCAGGCGGGCTGGGACGACGCGTGGCGGGAACGGCGGCGGGGAGGATGCAGGCTGGGGTGCGGAAGGCATGAAGTTGACGCCGGCGACGGTCGCAGGAGGGGAACACGGGAAACGAACAGGCGATGGCGAGCGTATTCAAGCGTTGACCCAACGCGGCGCCGATGGGGTCATAACCTTGACTTGTCCATGAACACTCGGATTGCCCATCTCGCCGTGCGGATGCTCGCCGGCGGGGCCGTCGGCGCCGGGGCGCTGCTGGTGCTGGTGGCGGGTCTCGGCTGGGCCCCAGGACCGGGCGTCGAGGTCGGCGCCGCGGCTGGGGCGAGGGGTGAGGGGCCGCCGGGAGCATCGGGCGGAAACGACGAGCTTGCCGCGGAGCTGGGCCGCCAGTTGACACAGGATGTCGCCCCGCTGCTGGCCAAGTACTGCCTGGGGTGCCATCAGGGCGAGGACGCGCAGGGCGACCTGCGGCTGGACGGGCTGAAGACCGTGAAGGATGCGCTGGCCGGGGAGGTCGATCTGCGGCTGGTGCGCGAGCTGGCGGGGACCGGGGCGATGCCGCCCCGGAGCAAGCCGCAGCCGACCGACCACGAGCGGCTGATCCTGACCCAGTGGCTCGACGCCATGACGGCCTATGTCCCGGCGGACGCGGCGATCGACCCGGGGTGGTTCACGATCCACCGGCTCAATCGCGCGGAGTATCGCAACACGCTGCGCGACCTGCTGGGGATCGATCCGCGCGAGCTGGACCTGGCGGCGAAGCTCCCCCGCGACGACACGGGTTACGGGTTTGACAACATGGCCGATGTGCTGTCGACTTCGCCGCTGGCGATCGAGCAGTATCTGGACGCCGCGGAGCGGGCGATCGAGGCGGCCTTGGGGCCGGTGGTGGAGTTTGGCGACCACCCGCGCCAGTTGCGGCCGCTGGCGGGCGGCGGACAACCGCTTCCGCGCGGCGGAGTCTTCCTGCTCTCGAACGGGCCGGCGACGGGTTCATTCACGGCGCCGCTCACGGGTGAGTATCTCGTGCGGATCCGCGCGTGGGAGACGCACGGGGGCGATGAGAACGCCCGCCTCAGCCTCCGGGTGGACAAGCGGGCGGTGAAAGAGTTCAGTGTTTCGGGGACGCGGGAGGAGCCGCAGGACTTTGAGGCCCGGGTGCGGCTGAAGCGCGGGGCCCACACCATCGGGGCGTTTTTCGTCAATGACTTTTATGTGAAGGACGAAGCCGATCGGAACCTGGGGGTCGAGGCCATCAGCATCGCGGGGCCGCTGGATGAGGCGGGCGCCGAGCGGCCGGCGGAGTGGAAGCGGGTGTTCGCGCCTGGGGAGGCGGCCGGGAGCGGGGCGAGCGACGAGCAGCGCGCGGCGGCGGTGCTGGGCGCGTTCGCCGGGCGGGCGTATCGCCGGCCGGCCAGCGCCGGGCAGACGGCGGGGCTCATGAAGGTGTACCGGGCGGAGCGGGAGCGGGGGCGGCCGTTCGAGCCGGCGGTGCGGACGGCGCTGTCGGCGGCGCTGGTTTCGCCGGGCTTTCTGTTCCGGTCGGTGGCCCACCCCGACGCGGCCAACCCCGGAGCGCGGCACACCCTCGACGGCTACGAACTGGCGAGCCGGCTGTCGTACTTCCTCTGGAGCAGCATGCCTGATGGGCCGCTGATGGAGAGCGCGGCCGACGGCTCGCTGCTGCGCGACGACGTGCTGGCGGCGCAGACGCGGCGGATGCTGGCGGACCGGCGGAGCGACGCGTTCATCGAGAATTTCTCGGGGCAGTGGCTGCAGCTGCGGGCTCTGGAGGCGGTGGCGATCGATCGCGGGCGGTTCCCCGACTACGACGAGAAGCTGCGGGCGGCGATGGTGATGGAGGCGACCGAGGTCTTCGGGGATGTGCTGCGGTCGGGGCGGAGCGTGCTTGAGTTCCTCAGCAGCCGCGAGACGTTCTTGAACGCGCGCCTGGCGGAGTTCTACGGCGTGCCCGGGGTGGAGGGCGAGGGGTTTCGGCGCGTGGCGCTGCCCGAGGGGTCAGCGCGGGGCGGTGTGGTGACGATGGGCGCGGTGCTGACGCTGACGAGCAACACGACGCGGACCAGCCCGGTGAAGCGCGGGCTGTTCGTGCTGGATCAACTGCTCGGCGCCCCGCCGCCGCCGCCGCCGCCGGACATCCCGCCGCTGGAGCAGGCGGCCAAGGCCAATGAGCACGCGACGGTGCGCGAGCGGCTGGCGGCCCACGTGGCGGTGGCCACGTGCGCGGCGTGCCACAACCGGCTCGACCCGCTGGGGCTGGCGCTTGAGCACTTTGACGCCATCGGACGCTACCGCGAGGAGGAGAACGGCCGGCCGATCGACGCCAGCGGCACGCTGCCGGGCGGGGAGTCGCTCAGCGGCGCGGCGGACCTGAAGCGGAGCTTGCTGACGCGAGCCGACCAATTCGTGGAAGCGCTGAGCGGCAAGGTCCTCACCTACGCCCTGGGGCGGGGCGTAGAGCCCTTCGACCGGCCGGCGGTGCGCCTGATCGCCCGGCGGACCCGCGAGCAGGGCGACCGGCTGGCGGCCCTGGTTGAATCGGTGGTGTTGAGTGAGACGTTCCGCACATGCAGGGGGAGGAGACCGAGCCATGACTAACGGACTTTCTCGTCGGGCAGCGCTGCGGGGCCTGGGGGTGACGATGGCGCTCCCGTGGCTGGAGATCATGGCCGGGGGCGGGGTCGGAGGGGGGTCGCGCGTGGCGGCGGCGGCGGGAGCGGGGGCTGCTGCGGCCGGGGGAGCGGGGGGGGCGGGGGCGGCCGGTGGGGCGCCGGTGCGGCTGGCCTTTGTGTTCATGCCCAACGGGGTGAACTACGACGCGTGGGCGCCGGTTGGCGAGGGGGCGGAGTTCACGCTCTCGCCCACGCTTGAGCCGCTGGAGGCGGTGCGCCGGCATGTGAACATCTACACCGGGCTCACGCTGCAGAAGGCCCGGGCCAACGGCGATGGGCCAGGGGACCACGCGCGGTCGTCGGCGAGTTTTCTCACGGGGCGGCAGGCCCGCAAGACGGCGGGGAACGACATCCGCAACGGCGTGAGCGTCGACCAGGTCGCGGCGGCCGAGATCGGCCGGAAGACGAGGCTGCCGTCGCTGGAACTGGGTTGCGAGCACGGCCCGGCGGCGGGGAACTGCGACTCGGGGTACTCGTGCGCGTATTCATCGAACATCTCATGGCGCGATGAGACGACGCCCATGGCCAAGGTGATCGACCCCGGGGCGGCGTTCGAGCGGCTCTTCGGCGACGCCACGCAGGCGGCGGCGGCCCAGGAGAGGCTGAGCCGGCGGCGGAGCATCCTGGACTTCGTCATGGAGGATTCCAAGGCCCTGTCCGGGCGCCTGGGGAGCGCGGACCGGCGCAAGCTGGACCAGTTTCAGACGGCGGTGCGCGAGATCGAGCAGCGGGTGGAGCGGGCCCGGATGGAGGCGACGCCCCGCAAGGCGCCTGAAGGGGTCCCGCCGGCGGGGATCCCCGAGAAGATCAGCGAGCACATGGACCTGATGTACGACATGCTGCTGCTGGCCTTCCAGACCGACACCACGCGGGTGAGCACGCTCATGCTGGCTGTGGATGGGAGCAACCGTTCGTTCCCGGAGATCGGCGTGAAGGAAGGGCACCACCACCTGTCGCACCACCAGAACGACGAGGACATGGTGGAGAAGATCCGGCGGATCGACCGTTTTCATGTGGAGCGGTTTGCGCGGTTCGTGAGGCGGCTGGCGGAGACGCCCGAGGGCGAGGGGACGCTGCTCGACAACACCCTGGTGCTGCTGGGCGGAGGGATCAGCGACGGCAACAAACACAACCACGAGGACCTGCCGATCGTGGTGGCGGGTCGGGGTGGCGTGAGGGCTGGAGGGGGCGCGGTGGAGACCGGGAGGGTGGTGCGGTCGCCGCGTGAGACTCCGCTGTGCAACCTGTACCTGTCGATGCTGGCGAGGGCGGGATGCCCGCAGGCGAGCTTCGCCGACAGCACGGGGGAACTGGCGATGTAGGGGCGGGGTGGGGGCGGGGTGTGGAGGCGGGAGGGTGCGGGGTGAATCTACCATCGGGCGTGAGCCACGATCCGACGATGCTGCCCGAGGGACTGCCGGCGCCTGTGGATGACGGGCTGGCGGCGCACCTGTGGAGGGTCGGGGGCGGGGGGGAGGGAGGCGCCGCGCTTCCGCGGGTGGGGCTGAGATCGACGTCGGGGCCATGGGTGAACCTGGCGGCCCTGGAGCGGCCGACGGTGATCTTTTTCTATCCGCGCACGGGCGTGCCGGGGCAGCCGCCGGCCCGGGGCTTTGCGGGCGAGGCGTGGGAGGAGATTCCCGGGGCGCGGGGCTGCACGCCTCAGGCGTGCGGGTTTGGCGACCTGCATGGCGAGTTCCGCCGACTGGGGGTGGACGTGCTGGGCATCAGCACGAACACCAGCGAGCACCAGCGGGAGTTCAAGAGCCGCATGCTCATTCCCTACGAGCTGCTCTCCGACAGCGAGCTGACGCTGACGCGGGCGATGAAGCTGCCGACATTCCGCTTCCCGGTTGAGAGCGGCGGCCCGAGCGAGCTGATCAAGCGCATGGCGTGGTTCGTCGAGCGGACCGAGGGGACCAACGAAGATGCCCGCGGGCAGGTGCGGATCCAGCGGCTGTGGTACCCCGTGTTTCCGCCCGATCGCAACGCGGCGACGGTGCTCGACTTTGTGCGGGCCCGCATGACAGTGACGATTCGGCCGATCGGGCCTGGAGACAGCGCCTTTGTGCGGAGCGAGCTGAAGCGGAACTGGGGGACGACGACGATCTGGTCGCGCCGGCTCGCGTATCAGGCCGACAAGCTGCCTGGGATGGTGGCGTGGCGGAACGGCGGGCGGGTGGGGCTGCTGACGCTGGCGGCCGAGCCGCCCTGCCCCGCGGGGGAGGGCGAGGTGGTGACGCTGAGCAGCCTGCACGACGGTCAGGGGATCGGGACGATGCTGCTGGACGCCGCGGCGGCCGAGGGGCGTCGGCTTGGGCTGCGCCGCCTGGTGCTGACGACGAGCAACGACAATCTGCGGGCCCTGGGCTTGTACCAGCGGCGCGGGTGGCGGCTGTCGGGGGTGCACCTGGGCGTGATGGATGAGTACCGGCGGGCAGGGTGGCGGCTGCCGGAGAGGTCGGGGGGGGCGGGGGGGGGCATTCCGATTCGCGATGAGCTGGAGCTGGAACTGCCGCTCGCCGCGGCGGAGGAGCGGCGATGAGCGACCGACTGAGCGTGCTGAAGACCTACAAGCTCTACATCGGCGGGGCGTTTCCACGCTCGGAGAGCGGGCGCTCGACGCCGCTGACGGGGCCCGATGGGCAGGTCGTCGGGCACGCATGCAAGGCGTCGCGCAAGGATCTGCGCGACGCGGTGACGGCGGCCCGCAAGGCGCTGCCAGGGTGGGCCGGAGCGACGGCGTATCTGCGAGGACAGATCCTCTACCGCATGGCCGAGATGCTGGAAGCCAAGCGCGGGGAGTTCGAGCACCTGCTGATCCAAGGCGGGGCCGGCCTGGGGGCGGAGCGGGAGGTGACGGCGGCGGTTGATCGCCTGGTGGCGTTCGCCGGGTGGACCGACAAGTTCGCCCAGGTGCTGGGGAGCCAGAACCCCGTCGCGGGTCCTTACTGGAGCATCACCACCCCCGAGCCCGTGGGGGTGGTGGGCGTCGTCTGCCCGGTGGAGCACCCGCTGCTGGCGCTGGTCAGCCTTACGGCGCCGGCGCTCGCGGGGGGGAACGCGGCGGTGGTGATCTCGCCGGCGAACGCCGCGGTGGTCTCCACGCTGGGGGAGGTGCTGGCAACCAGCGACCTGCCGGGCGGCGTGGTGAACCTGCTGACGGGCGGGCAGGAGGAACTGCTGCCGGTCTTGGCGCAGCATCGCGACGTGGACGCGATCCACGCGGGGATGAGCCCAGGCGCGGGGGTTGGCGGGCCGGCTGGGGAGGGGGTCGGCGAGTCGGGCGAGAACGAGGCCAAGACGCTGCGGCTGGGCGCGGCGGAGAACCTCAAGCGGGTGACGCTGCGGGCGGGGGTGGACTGGTTTGATGCGCAGGCGTGCCAATCGCCGTGGTGGATCGAGCCGCTGGTGGAGTTCAAGACGGTGTGGCACCCGATCGGCGCGTAGCGAGCAAGCGGGCGGGCGGGCGGGCGGGCCGAGTCAGGCGCCGGCCATGCGCAGGATGGTGCTGGGGGACTCGCCTTCGCCGGTGCGGGCGCTGAGCAGCGCGGTCTGGCACAGGGCGAGCACGCGCGCGAGGTCGAGGCTGCTCGAGCCCGTGTCGGCCGAGCCGACGCGCAGCAGGGTGCTGACCTGATCAGCGATGGCCGCGGCGGCGCCGGCGGGGGCGTCGGCCTCGGCGGCCTTGGCAGTCGGGGGCTTGAAGGCGGGCTTCTGCGAGCGGCGCGGGCGGGATTGATCGACGCGCTCGCCCCCGATGCCGATCCACTCGAAGCCGTCGTTGTAGATCCTCAGGCGGCCGCCGGCGCCGATGAGGGTGATGACCCGCTCCCAGCGGCCGGCCTGGTTGCTGGCGAGGAGCGTGCAGGCCCGGCCATCGGCGAAGCGGAGGTGGGCGGAGAGGTCGCCGTGGAGGTTGCGGAGGGTATCGCCCGGGAGGGAATGGACGGCCTGACCGGCGTGGGCGCCGACAAACGCGGCGTCGATGGTCTCGGGGTCGCCGACGAGGTTCAGGGCGAGGTCCATGGCGTCGAGCAGGCGGGCCCCGAGGGTGCCGTGGGCGGGGGCTCCCAGGCACTCGATGCTGGCGGAGCGGACCGGGCCGAACTGAGCGATGACGTCGGTGGCGTCGCGGAGGGCGCGGGTGCCGCGTGAGAGGGGGACGAAGCGGGCCCAGCGGGCGAGGCTGTTGCCGGCGCCTTTGAGGTCGGCCAGGTCGCCCTCGGGGGCGCCGGCGGCGAGCTCGGCGAGGGCGGCGGGGAGGGGCTCGAGCGAGGCGACGCGGACGCCGCGGGCCTCGGCTTGGCGCAGGACGTCGGCGTCCTCGGCGGGGCGGGCGGCCCCGAGTTCATCAGCGGCGAGGAGGAGGAGGAGGCTGCACTTGGTGGAGGCGACGGCGTTGCGGAGGTCGTCGAGGGGTGAGATGGAGGGGCCAAGGGCCTCGGCGAGGCGGGTGGATTGACCGGTGTGGCCGGTGCCGACGGACACAATGTTGAGGCCGGCGAGCTCCGCGACGGCTTGGAGCAGCGGGAGCTGGTCGGGGTTGAGCCAGGCGGCGGCGGAGGGTTGGTCGGTCACGCGGGGAGGGTAGCGGGGAGGGGGTGGTTGCGCCGGGCGGCGCGGGTGCATCGCGCGGCGGACCTAGAATCGGGCTGACAAGTGCATACGGGCGTGGACACGCGGCCGCGGGCCGGCGGGGTTATCCCGCATGGTCCGAGGAAAGTCCGAGCACGAAAGGACACGGCGGTGGGTAACGCCCACCCGCCCGCAGGGTCGCGGGTATCAAGAGGGATAGCGCCACAGAGAACACACCGCCGATGGCGTCGCCCGCGAGGGGGACGATCAGGTAAGGGTGAAAAGGTGCGGTAAGAGCGCACCGCCCGGCTGGCGACAGTCGGGGCACGGCAAGCCCCGCCGCGTGAAAGGTCATGCAGTCTTCGCGGGCTCCGAAAGGGGTCCGACGGCCTGTCCGGCTGGAAGGGGACGGGTAGACCGCTGCAGATCGCGTCGGCAACGGCGCGGCTAGAGAAATGGTCGCGGGCGTCGGAAGGCCTGTGGAGCCCCCGTCAACACTCACAGGAACCACCGGCGTTACAGAACTCGGCTTATCGTCCACGCTCGACCCAGACGCGGGCCGCTGCCTAAAGCAGCGGCCCGCGGCCGTTTTTGGGGCAGGGGAGTCGCGAGGCCTGAGTCGCGAGACGCGAGTGGAGAGCGGGCCGGTTGAGGTTCAGATTCGGAGGATTGAACGCGAAGGGCTCGAAGAGGAAGAAGGGGGGCAGAGACGGGGAAAGAGCAACGGATCGAGCAACAGAACTGAGCTTTCACCCTCTCGTCTTTCTTCGTGTTCTTCGAGCCCTTCGTGGTGAAGATCTTCCTCACGCCCGGGCGGCGACGCAGACGATGTAGCTTTCTTCGAGGTCCTCGGGGGATTCCAGGGGACGGATGTGGTAGCGGCCTTCGCTGTCCTGGGCGTCGGGGAGCTGCGCGTAGACGGCGGTGGAGGTGAAGCCGGCCTCGGCCATGGCGTCGCGGAGCTCGGGGATCGACCAGAGGCGCCAGCGGTAGATGAAGGCGTCGGTGAGCTCCTGCTCGACTTCGCTGTGGCGCATGACGCGGAAGTGGAGGGCGTTGACGACGCGGGCGGTGAGGGGGTTGGCCTCGCGCTGCTCCCAGGTGTAGCGGATGCGCAGGGAAGGGTCGGAGGGGGGGCCGGGGTGGGTGCGCTGCACGGCGCCCAACGCGTAGGCCGACGCCCCGCCATAGGTGTCGCAGATGAAGACGCCGCGGCGTTTGGCGAGGCGGGCGCGGGCGGAGCGGAGATAGCGAACGAGGGCGGGGCGGGCGTGGATCTCGCCGATGGAGAAGTTGCCGACGAAGACGATGTCGGGGCGGGGGGCTCGGGGGGAAGAGGCGCGGAGGGCGGCGGGGAAGGGCTTGAGCAGATCAGCCTGGATGAGCTTCAGGCGTGGCGAGCGTGAGGCGGAGCGGCGGGCGTGGTCGAGGGGAACGGGATCAACGTCGGTGGCGATGGCGCGGCCCCGTGGCAGCGTGGCGACCCAGTAGCGGGAAAGCGCTGCGGAGCCGCAGAAGTCCTCGGCGAGCGTGAGGGGGGCCTTCGGGTCGCCGGCGTGGATGGCGAGCAGGAGCGGGAGAAGAGCCCTGGGATTCTGGACCGTGAGCTCGTAGAGGTCGAGGGGGGTCAGAGACGGGGAGTCGCGAGACGCGAGACGCGAGTCGCGAGGGGGGAGAGGGCGCGGCGCCCTTTGGGGGGAGGGGGCGGGGTGGGGAGCACCGATATCGCTCGGAGCAGCGACATCAGTGGCGCGGGGACGCGGTGACTTGGCTCGGGCGCGGCTCACGCCATGCGGACCCATTTGACCAGCGTGGCGAAGTTCGGGGGCTTGCCGTACATGAGGACGCCGATGCGGAAGATCTTCGCCGAGGCCCACAGCGAGGCCAGCGCCGTGGCGATGCCGATGGCGATGGCCACCGGGTGCTGCCAGAGGGGGATGGGCTCCGACCCGGCCATGCGGAGGACCATGACAAAGGGCGAGATCCCCGGGACGAAGGACAGGGTGACGGCGAGAATGGAGTTGGGGGCCCGCTGGATGACGAACCAGATCATCCAGGGGAGCATGACGAGCATGATGACCGGGGTCTGGAGGGTCTGCGCCTCGCGCAGCTCGTTCACGGCGCTGCCGATGGCGGCCATCATCGCGGCCATGGTCGTCGAAGCGATGAGGAAGTAACAGACCAGCAGAACGAGCATGAGAGGCGAGACGAGCTGCGAGAGGGCGAAGTAGATGAGCCCCGAAACGCCCAGGCCGCCGTAGATGCTGATGATGAGGGCTCCGACGCACATGTGCCCGAGCACCTTGCCGCACATGAGCTGGAACGGCGAGACGGCGGAGAGCAGCACCTCCATCACGCGGTTGGACTTCTCCTCGACCACGGTGGTCATGAGGTAGCCGCCGGTGGTCATGACCGAGATCATCATCAGGAGCATGAAGCCCATGGGGACGAGGATCTGCAGTTCGCCGATGGACTTGCGTTCGCCGCTGGAGGAGACGGTGACGGGCTGGACGTCGGGCCGGTCGAGCAGGGCCCTCAGGTCCTTGATGCTCAGGCCCGCGCCGGTGACGCGCGGGTCGAGGGCGACGCGGGTGTCGACGATCGCCCCGCCGAGGCGGCGCTCGATGGTCCCCTGGATCTGCACGTCGAGCTTGGAGGCCACGAACAGGTCGAACTTGCCAAATCGCCCGTCTGCGTCGGCCTTGATGGCCTCCGGGGGGATCACGGCGATGGCGAGGAGCGGGTTTGAGTCGGCGGCGGTCTGGTCGGACTTGGCGACGATCCGCGTGGCCTTCAGCGACTCCTTCAGGGCGGCGAGGTCGGCGTCGGGCGCGAGCACCTCAAGGGTGAGGTCGGTGGGCTCGGCGAGGGCCTGGTCCACCTGGCTCTTGGCCATGGACGCGGCCTGCTCGCGCTGCTCGGGCGGCAGGTTGAAACGCGCCGCCTGCTGGTCGATCGCCTGGGCGACCTTGGCCTGACGCTCGGCCCGCTCGGCGCCGACACGCTCGGCGGAAAAGGCCGACACCGCCCGGGGCGCGGTCACGCCGGTGTGATCGATGAGCGCGATGCGCCCCACGGCCCGCGGGGCGGGGAGCATCTTCATGAGGGCGACGGCGCCGATGGCGATGCCTGTGAAAATGGGCGGAAGGAGCACGCCCAGCAGAAACCCGCGGGTGAAGACCACCGACGCGAACTCGCGCCAGGCGACCATTAGCATGCGGCTCATGAGGAGGCCTCCTGGGCGCCGGCGGCGACGAGCTGCTCGCGCAGGCGTTCACGATCGGTCCCCGACGATGCCCCGGCGCCGAGGACGCGGTCGATGAAGACCTCCTCGAGGGAAACGCGCTTCAACTCCAGGCGGCGAACGGGCAGGGCGGCGGCGATCATGGCGATGGCGGCATGGCCCTCGAAGCCGGGACGGGGCACGACCTCGAAGGTCTGCTGGCCCGACGCCGGCGACGGCAGCACGTCCTGCACGCAGGGGATGGCCCGCAGGGCCCTCTCGCTGTCGGGGTCGACGGGCTCGACGATGAGCGAGCCGGCGTCGAACTTGGCGAGGATCGAGGTGAGCGAGCCGTCGAGCACCTTGACGCCCTGGTGGATCATGAAGATCTGGTCGCAGAGCTGCTCGGCCTCGAACATGGCGTGAGTGGAGAAGATGATGGTGCGGCCGGCGCGGTGCTGCTCGTCGATCAGCTCGCGAAGCAGGCGGCGGTTGACCGGATCAAGGCCGCTGAAGACCTCGTCGAGGATGAGCATGTCGGGCTCGTTGATGACCGCGGCGATGAACTGCACCTTCTGCTGCATGCCCTTGGAGAGCTCCTCGCACTTCTTGCGGTAGCTCTCCGCGAGGCCGACCCGGGCCAGCCAGTCCTTCACCTTGCGGTCCGACGCGCCCCCGTCGACGCCCTTGAGGCGGGCGATGTAGTTGAGGAACGCGCCGACTTTCATCTTGCGGTAGACGCCGCGCTCCTCGGGGAGATAGCCGATGCGGTCCTTGCTCTCGACGGCGGAGGCCTTGCCCAGGACGGAGATCTCGCCGCGATCCGGGAAGATGATCGACATGATCATGCGGATCGTGGTGGTCTTGCCGGCGCCGTTGGGCCCGATGAAGCCGCAGAGCGCCCCGACGGGTACGGTGAGGTCGAGGTCCTTGACGGCGAACTTGGGGCCGAACGTCTTGGTGACGCCGCGGATGGCGATGGCGGGGGTGTTGGAGCTCATGACCATAGCGGAGCCCATGGTAGCGTGGGAGGGGTCGGCGGGCGCCCGCCCCGGCGACGCGGGAGAACGGGAGCGCGGGAGCGCGGGGACAGCCCGCGGCTGGGTATTGGGAAATCGACGGCGGTCGTTGCAGCGGGTCTACGGTTCGGTGATGTCGTCTCTCGATCTTCCCCCTGCGGTGCAGAGCAAACTCGATGAGCTGGCCGAGCAGCACGCCCGGCTGGCGGCGGACCTGGTCGACCCGGCGGTGGTGATGGATCACCGGCGGGTGCGGGACCTGTCGGTGCGGAAGGCGGCCCTTGACGACTTCGCGGAGGACTACGCGCGGTTCAGGGCCCTGCGGCGCGATATCGAGGAGTACCGTCGGGCCTTGGGCGGCGCCGACCGGGAGCTGGCGGCGCTGGCCGGCGACGAGCTGCCAGGGGCCGAGGCGGCCGCCGCGGCGATCCTGGAGCGGTTGAAATCGGGCCTGGTGCAGAGCGACGACAACAAGGTGGGGTCGGTGATCCTGGAAGTGCGGGCCGGGACCGGCGGCGATGAGGCGGCCCTGTGGGCCCGGGACCTGCTTGAGATGTACCAGAAGTGCGCCGTCAGGCGCGGCTGGTCGGTTGAGGTGCTGGAACTGACGGCCGAGAGCGACGCCGGCGGGGTGCGCAACGCCACCGCCAGCGTGAAGGGGTCGGGGGTGTGGACCGCGCTGTCGTTCGAGTCGGGCGTGCACAGCGTGAAGCGCGTTCCGGCGACCGAAGCGCAGGGCCGGATCCACACGAGCACGGCGACGGTGGCGGTGCTCCCCGAGCCGGAGGAGGTTGAGCTCAAGATTGATTGGGCCCGCGACGTGGAGGAGGGCGCTACGCGGGCCCAGGGGCCCGGGGGCCAGAACGTGAACAAGGTGGAGACCGCGTGGCAGATCTTCCACAAGCCCACGGGGATCGCCATCAAGATGATGGAGGCCAAGAGCCAGCAGCAGAACCGCGAGCGGGCCCGCCGCCTGCTGATGGCCCGCCTGTACGAAGCGGAGCTGCAGAAGAAGCAGGCGGAGCGATCCGCGGCTCGCAGCGCCCAGATCGGCTCGGGGGACCGCAGCGAGAAGATCCGGACGTACCGCTACAAGGAAGGAATCGTGGCCGATGAGCGGCTGCCTGATGAATATCAACTGCGCGATGTGCTCGCCGGCGACCTGAGCCTGCTGCACGAGGCGCTGATCGAGCAGGAGACCGCTCGCCGCCTGGCGGCGCTCTGAACGACGGGTCTGGCCAAACTCGCCCCCCGCTTTTCCCCCCCACTCTTCACCCCTGCAGGTGAACCATGACTGATGTTCGACCAGACGAGACTTCAGCAGGCGGGCCAGCGAGCGAGGCCGGCAAGCCGACCTCCGAACCGGCCCCCGAGCCTGCACGGCCCGGCGGGGCGTGGTGGTACGCGCTCGGAACCGAGCGGCGCGGGCCTGTCAGCGAGCCGGTGGTCCACGACCTCGTCGGGAGTGGGGTGATCCGCGCCGACACGCTCGTGTGGCGCGAAGGGATGGCCGAATGGGCCGCCGCGGCGCGGATGCCGGAGCTCGCCCCGCGCTTCGGCGGGGGCCTGGTCAGTCAACCTGCAACGGCGCCCCCGCCTGGCGGCGGGGCCCCGCCGACGATGCGGGGCACGGCGCCGCAGCCCGCGCCAAACGATGGGGTCATCGAAGCGGTGATCCCGTACCGCAACGGCGCGGCGCTGGCGGCTTATTACCTGGGTGTGTTCTCGCTGATCCCGGCGCTGGGGGTGCTGCTGGGCGTGCTCGCGCTGGTGCTGGGCGCGATGGGGTTGGCGGCCGCCAGGCGGAATCCCGGCGCACACGGGCGAGTCCACGCCATCGTGGGCATCCTGCTGGCGGGGCTCTCGCTCGTGGTGCACCTGGCGCTGGTGGTGCTGCTGGTGCTCGCCCGATGACGCCCATCGGCCCCGAGCAGGAGACGCCGCGGCGGGCCCGCGCCCCGGAGCGGCGTGATGGCTGAGGTCTTTGACATCGCGGTGGTCGGGGCCGGCGCGGCGGGGCTGATGGCGGCGATCGCGGCGGGGCGATCCGCGGCGGACAGCGGGCGGCCGCTGCGGATCATTGCGCTCGATGGCGCGGCCAAGCTGGGAGCCAAGATCCTCGTGGCCGGCGGCGGCCGGTGCAACGTGACCCACCACGCGGTGGACGAGACGGCCTACGCCGGATCGACGCCGGGGGCGATCCGGCGGGTGCTGCGCCGCTTCGACGTCCGCGCCACGGTGGAGTTCTTCAGGGCGCTGGGGGTGGAGCTGAAGCGCGAGGAGACCGGCAAGCTCTTCCCGGTGACCGACAGCGCCCGCACCGTGCTCGACGCGCTGCTGGGCGAGGCCCGCCGGGTGGGGGTCGAACTGGTCCACCCGTGGCGGTGCGGGTCGATCGACCGGCGCGGCGAGCACTTCCGGATCGGACGTGAGGGCGCCGGGGGCGACGCAGTGGAATCGCACCGGGTGATCCTGGCCACGGGCGGGATGGCGCTCCCCAAGACTGGCTCCGACGGCGCGGGGTACGTGCTGGCCCGGGCCCTGGGGCACTCAACCACCGGCCGGATCTTCCCCGCCCTGGTGCCCCTGACGCTCGGTGAAGGCAGCCTGATCCGCGGGCTTTCGGGCCTCACGACCCCGGCGACGGTCGAGGTGCGGGCGGGGACGGGCAGGAAGCTGGCGAGCTTCTCAAACTCAACCCTGTGCACCCACTTCGGCTTGTCCGGGCCCAGCGTGCTCGACGCCAGCCGCTACTACCTGGACGCCTCGCACACCGATCCCGAGGCGAAGCTCGTCATCAACTGGGCGCCAGGCGCCGGGCTGGAGGGGGTCGACCAGGCGCTCATCGCGCGGCGCGAGGTCTCTCCGGCGCGGGTGCTCAGCGAGCCCCCGTGCGCACTCCCTCAGCGCCTGGCCCGGGCGGTGTGCGAGTTCGCGGGCGTCGACCCGTCGGCCGCCGCCGAGCACCTCAGCCGCGAGCGGCGGCGCGGCCTGGCCCGGGCCGCCGCCGAGATGGTCGCGCCGGTGACCGGGCATCGCGGCTTCACCTTCGCGGAGGTGACCGCCGGTGGCGTGCCGCTGGAGGAGCTCGACCTGAAGACGATGGCGTCGCGGGCGTGCCCTGGGCTGCACCTGTGCGGCGAGATCTGCGACGTTGACGGGCGGATCGGGGGGTTCAACTTCCAGTGGGCCTGGGCGAGCGGCTTCGTGGCCGGGATGAGCGCCGCGACGGCCCTGCTCGGGGCGATTAAGGGCGGCGGCGAAGACTGACTTGACAGCCCCCGGCGGGAGTACAGTGCCCGCGATGACCCTGGTCTGCGTGCCCATTTTCGTCGAATCGCCGGACGATGCGCTCGCCGATGCGCGGGCGGCGCGCGACGGCGGCGCCGACCTGGTCGAGTTCCGCATCGATACCTATTTCACGGGGGATGGTTTCGAGAGCGCGGGCGCCGGCGGGGCCGGGCCATCGCAGGCTGACGCGCTGCTGAGGCTGATCGCGCTCTCGCCGCTGCCGTGCATCGTCACCTGCCGGCCCGTGCTGGAAGGCGGGCACTACGGCGGCCCCGACTCAGCCCGGATCGCTCTGCTTGAGCGGCTGGGGAACGCCGCGCCGCTGCCGGAGCGCGAGCATCCCCCCCGCTATCTGGATGTCGAGCTGGCGACGTACACACGCTCGGCGAACATCAAGCAGAAGGTCAACCTCGCGGTCGATCACCCCGGCCAGCTGCGCGACCTCGGGGCGTCGCTGATTCTCTCGGCGCATGACTTCAACTCGCGCCCGCCCGACCTCATCCGGCAACTGGAGCGGATGTACACCGAGCCGGCGTGCCGGGTGGTGAAGGTTGCCTACCGGGCCCGCTCGCTGAGGGACAACCTGGAGTTGCTCGACATCGTCGCGGAGAACCAGGCCGGCGCCGGGGGCGGTAAGCCGATCATCGCGCTAGCCATGGGCCCCTTCGGCCTGATGTCGCGCGTGCTGGCGCCGAAGTTCGGGGCGTTTCTCACCTTCGCCTCGCTGCGGCGCTCTTCGGGCACGGCGCCCGGTCAGCCGGTGCTCAGCGAGTTGCTGGACCTCTACCGCTTCCGCTCGATCGGCACGGGGACGGGCGTCTACGGCGTCGTGGGGTGGCCGGTGGAGCACTCGCTCTCTCCGCATGTGCACAACGCGGGGTTCGAGGCCATCGGGCACGACGGGGTCTATCTGCCGCTGCCGATTCCTCCCGAGTATGAGCACTTCAAGGCGACGGTGCTGGCGATGGTCGACCACCCGCACCTCGACCTGCGGGGGCTGAGCGTCACCATGCCGCACAAGGAGCACCTCGTCCGCCTGGCCCAGGAGGAATGGGAGGCCGGCGACGGCCGCTGGTCGCTCGACGTGCTCAGCCAGCGGTGCGGCTCGGCCAACACCCTGGTCATAGACCGCGAGCCGCGCGGGGGCGCCCGCAGGCTCATGGTGGCCAACACCGACGGGCCCGCCGCGGCGGCAGCGCTGGGCGACGAGGCCCGCGACGTGATCGTGCTGGGCGCCGGGGGCACGGCCCGCGCGGTGGCGACCGAGCTGCTCCATCGCGGGCGGCGGGTGATCATCGCCAACCGCACGCGCGAGCGGGCCGAGGCCCTCGCGGCGGAGATCGCGCGGGCCACCTCGCAGCCGCCGCCGGAGGTCGCTGACCTCGCCGGCCCGCCCCCAAGCGGCGCGGGAGCGATCATCAATTGCACGAGCGCCGGCATGGCGACCGGGGGCCCCGGCGAGGACCGAGGAAACTCCCCGGTTCCGGCGGAGTGGATCGGGAACCTGCGGGCCCCGAGGATCGTAGTTGAGTGTGTGTACAACCCGCTGCAAACCCCGTTTCTCGAGCTCGGGGCCCGCATGGGGGCCCGCGTCGTGGATGGGCTGACGATGTTCGTTAGCCAGGCGGGCGAGCAGTTCCGCTTATGGACTCAGCAGCCCGCACCTGTGCGGCTCTTTGAGCAAGTGGCCCGCGAAACGCTGCTCTCGCGCGGCCAGCAGGACCGCTAAAGGTCCTCGGAGGCGTTATGCACGCCGCCCTCTTCGCGTTTCGCCGCCCCGCCCTGTTCCCTGACCACTATTCCTGGTACGTGCTGGTGTGCGCTCTCGACATCATGCTCACGGCCACGATCCTGGCCCACCTGGGCGGCCGGGAGGTCAACCTGATCGCTCTGGCGGTGATCGAGCTCGCCGGACTGTGGGGATTGATCGGCTTCAAGTTCTTCACTGCGGCGACGGTGATCGGTGTGTGCGAGTACGTCGGGCGGCGCGAGCAGGCCCTCGGCCGCCGGATCGCGGTGCTCGCCGTGGCGATCTCGGCATTCCCGTGCGTGGCGGCGGTGGCCCAGATCGGCGCGGCGCTGGCGGCGGGCCAGTTGCCCGCGATCGGCCATTGACGGTCTTCCGTTGGCGGTATAGCCCTGACGCTCGGGCGATCCGATCGCTCACGCCATCTGCACATAGGCCGCCAGCCCGTGCCGACCGCCCTCGCGACCGAAGCCGCTCTCCTTGAAACCCCCGAACGGGCTCGCGGCGTCAAAGCGGTTGTAGGTGTTGAGCCAGACCACCCCCGCCTCCAGCCGGCGGGCCACGTCGAGGATCTTGCCGCCCTTGTCCGTCCACACCCCCGCGGCGAGCCCGTAGGGCGAGTTGTTGGCACGCAGGATCGCCTCCTCAGGCGTGCGGAACGTCATCACCGCCAGCACGGGGCCGAAGATCTCCTCACGGGCGATCGTGTGCGCCGGCTGCACCCCGGTGAAGAAACAGGGGCGGCAGTAAAAGCCCTTCCTGGGGAGCGCCGCATGCCCCGGCTGACAGAGCTCGGCGCCTTCCTCCCGACCGAGCTTCAGGTAGCGCTCGATGCGGTCGAGCTGGGCCCGCGAGTTGATGGCGCCGACATCGGTGTTCTTGTCCATCGGGTCGCCGACGCGCAGGCTCGCCAGGCGCAGACGCAGCTTGCTGATAACCTCACCCGCGACGCCCTCCTGCACCAGCAGCCGCGAGCCGGCGCAGCAGACCTGCCCTTGGTTAAAGTAAATTCCTTCAACGATCCCCTCGACAGCCTGGTCAATGCTGGCGTCGTCGAAGATGATGTTGGCCGACTTGCCGCCCAGTTCGAGCGTGAGCTTCTTCCCCGTCGCCGCGACCGCCGCGGCGATCCGCTTGCCGATTTCGGTGCTGCCGGTGAAAGCGATTTTGTCGACGCCGGGGTGGCCGACGAGGGCGGCGCCCGTGGCGCCGGCGCCGGTGACGATGTTGACGACGCCGGGGGGGAGCTCGCACTCCTGCATGATCTCCGCCAGGCGCAGGGCCGTGAGGCTCGTCGTCTCGGCGGGCTTGAGGACGCAGGTGTTGCCGCAGGCCAGGGCCGGCGCGAGCTTCCACGCCGCCATCAGCAGCGGGAAGTTCCACGGGATGATCTGCCCGCAGACGCCCACAGGCCTGGGCGCCCGACCGCCCGAGCCGGGGAATGCGTACTGGAGCTTGTCGGCCCACCCCGCGTGATAGAAGAAGTGCTGCGCCGCCAGCGGGATGTCGAGATCACGCGATTCGCGAATGGGCTTGCCGCTGTCAAGGGTCTCGAGCACCGCGAGCTCGCGGGCCCGCTCCTGGATCCGGCGGGCGATGCGGAACAGGAATTTCCCCCGCTGGGCGCCGTCGAGAGCCGCCCACTTGGGGAGGGCTTGGCGCGCGGCGGCAACGGCGGCGTCGACATCGGCGGGGGAGCCGAGGGCGATGTCGGAAAGGTGCTCTTCGTTGGCCGGGTTGATGGTGGGGAAGTGGTCGACGGCGTCAGTGAAGCGGCCGGCGATGAAATGGGCGTGACGGGGAGCGATGGCGATCTTGACGGTTTCGGGGGCGGGGGCGTAGTCCCAGACGCCGGCGAGGGAGGGGGAGGCGAGGCGGTCGGGGGCGGGGGCGGTCCGAGTGCGGGCGGCCTTGGGATGGGCAGGCTTGGGGTGGGCTGGGGCGCGGCCATTGGAGGCGGCGAGGGGGGCGGCGGGTACGGCGCGGCGGGCTGGGGCCCCTTTGGGGGGACTCTTGGACTTGTTGCCGCGCTTCGCCATGTGACGCTCCGCTTTCGACCGCTCACGACCGATTGGCCCGGACCGGGGATTTGGCACAGGGTGGGGCCGCCCCAACTTCCACCGACCGATGATAGAGGGGCGATCTTCGTCGTTGATGATGATGTCCGGGCGGGGAATGCGGCGGCAGAGGTGAGGGGCGACTCGACAACTCACCCGACGAGTCACCCAAGGTTGAGCGGGGCATGGGCATCGGCCCGTGGCGCGGGTATTGTCAGATCACCGATCGATTCCTGGAGGTCTCGCCATGCCCCTTCCCCCGTGCCGTGCGATCGTTACCGCTGCGTTCCTGGCGTTCACCGGGCCACTGACCTCGGCCGGGTCGGCCCTGGCTCAGAGCGAGCTGGCCTTCACCCGATATGCCAATTCGCCGCTCAACGTCTCGGCGGCGGCCTGCCCGCCGGGGGACCCCGACCGGATGTTCGTGCTGACGCGGAGCGGTGGCATTCGCATCGTGAATCTCGCGACGGGCCAGTTCGTCCCCGGGTTCTTCGCGACGGTGCCGAGCGATGGCGCCTCCAACGGCGTGACGGGGCTGGCGTTCCACCCGAACTACGCGACCAATGGGTATGTGTACGTGTCGCGCGGACAGTCGGTGGCCCGCATCCAGGCCGCGGGCGATCCGACGACGGCGACGACGTCGAGCGGCGCGATCGTCACGATCATCCGCATCCCGGCTCTGGCCTTCGGCGGCCAGCACGTGGGCGGGTGGATCGGCTTCGGCCCCGATGGCAAGCTGTACTACTCGACGGGGGACGTCGGGAACTCGGGCAACGGCCAGCGGACCGATCACCTGCTGAGCAAGATCATCCGCATCGACGTGGATGGACCTGACGGCATCCCCGGCACGGCGGACGACGACGGCTTCCCCGCAGACGAGAATAAGAACTACACGATTCCGAGCGATAACCCCTTTGTGGGCGCGCCCGGCGAGGACGAGATCTGGGCGTATGGGCTGCGCAATCCGTACCGCTGCTCGTTCGACCAGCACACCGGCGATCTGTGGATCGGGGATGTGGGCGAAGCCCTGCGGGAGGAGATCGATTTTCAGCCGGCGCACGTAGCGGGGCGACTGCCCGGGATGGCGGGGTACGTTGGCGGGCGGAACTACGGCTGGGCGACGTTTGAAGGCGAGCGGTGCTATCGATCAACGACGGCGTGCGCGGCGCTGACCACCGCGACGGCGCCGATCGCGAGCTATCCGCTCGGCGGGGGCGGAGCGCCCTACCCGCCCTTCAACATCCCGGTCGGGAGCGCGATCCTGGGCGGGTATGTGTACCACGGATGCACCTTGCCGCAGCTCCGGGACTGGTACATCTTCGGCGACGCGGGGAGCATCAGTGGGCAGCCGGATTTCATCTGGGCCCTGCGGCAGGTGAACGGGACGGCTGTGGCGGCCCGGCAGCTCGTCACGACGGCGCCGACAGCGATCTTCGGCTTTGCGCAGGATCTGAATGGGGAGATCTACCTGTGCGGGCAGGGAGGTTTTTACAAGATTGGACCGGCGAGCCCGGGGCCGGACATGAACAACAACGGGGAGCTCGATTCGTGCGAGGGGTGGTGCGGGGCGGACTTCAACCGCGACGGGTTTCTGGACGCTGACGACCTCTCCGACTATGTCCGGGCGTACTTCAGCATTCCCCCGGAAGCCGGTGCGGATTTCGACAACTCCGGAAC